>NZ_JAKUHC010000001.1:0-997672 GCF_022664295.1 Bacillus cereus group sp. BfR-BA-01311 | reverse complement strand
TTTTACCCACAAAATAAAAAAACCCTCAACACGTTGTGTGTCAAGGGTTTGAGCCTCTTAGTATAGAGACATATATTGATCGCGTTCCCATTGGTGAACTTGTGTTCTAAAGATATCCCACTCAATCTCTTTCGCTTCGATGAAGTGCTCAAGTAAGTGTTCTCCTAGTGCACCGCATACTACTTCATTAGATTGTAATGTAACTAATGCTTGCGCTAATGTTGCTGGTAAGTCAACGATACCTGCTTCTTCGCGCTCTTCTTTTGTCATTACATAGATGTTACGGTCTACTGCAGCTGGTGGAGTTAATTTGTTTTTAATTCCATCAAGACCTGCAGCTAATAATGTAGCCATTACTAAATATGGGTTTGCAGCTGGGTCAACACTACGTACTTCTACGCGTGTACTAATACCACGAGATGCAGGGATACGTACTAACGGGCTACGGTTTTGTGCAGACCATGCTACGTAACAAGGCGCTTCATATCCAGGTACTAGACGTTTATATGAGTTTACAGTTGGGTTTGCTATCGCTGTAAATGCTGGTGCATGTTTTAAAATACCTGCGATGAAGTGACGAGCATCATCACTTAATTGTAAGTCACCGTTTGCATCAAAGAATACGTTCTCACCATTTTTAAATAATGATAAGTTACAGTGCATACCTGAACCGTTCACACCGTATAGTGGTTTTGGCATAAACGTTGCGTGTAAACCATGTTTACGAGCAATTGTTTTTACAACAAGTTTGAATGTTTGAATGTCATCACATGAGCGAATTGCATTTGCATATTTAAAGTCAATTTCGTGCTGTCCTGGAGCAACCTCATGGTGAGATGCTTCAATTTCAAATCCCATTTCTTCAAGTTCAAGAACGATATCACGACGACAGTTTTCCCCTAGATCCATCGGCGCAAGGTCGAAGTATCCACCGTTATCGTTTAGTTCTAATGTTGGATTTCCTTTTTCATCAACCTTAAATAGGAAGAATTCTGGCTCTGGTCCAAGATTGAAGTCTGAAAATCCTAAAGCTTCCATTTCTTTTAACACACGTTTTAAGTTGTTACGTGGGTCTCCATCAAATGGAGTGCCATCTGCATTGTAAATATCACAGATTAGTCGAGCTACTTTACCTTTTTCAGCTGTCCAAGGGAAAATTACCCAAGTGTCTAAATCAGGATATAAATACATATCAGACTCTTCAATACGTACGAAACCTTCAATCGAAGATCCATCAAACATCATTTTGTTATCAAGAGCTTTCGTTAATTGTCTCACTGGAATCTCTACGTTTTTAATTACCCCTAAAAGGTCCGTAAATTGTAAACGGATATACTTTACATTCTCTTCTTTCGCCAAACGGAAAATATCTTCTTTTGTGTATCTAGACATTATAAATTCCTCCTTAGTCCCTCTAATCGCCTTCAGAATCAGTTATCTTTAGTGAAAAAATCTTGAAATGTCACCTTGTCGCAATGAAGTTCGATTGAATCTACCTGTATGTTGTAGTTCATCTCGAAGTATTTTGCGAAGCTCAGTTTTTGAAATTTCTTTCGTTTCTTCTTTTACTTTCACTGCTTCTGTTTGATTTTCTTTCATTAGTAACACTTGTTTAATACCAGCCATATTCAGGCCTTGATCTAACAAATCTTTAATTTCTAACAACTTATCTACATCGTTAAATGAAAACAATCTACGATTCCCCTTTGTACGGGTTGGAGAAACAAGATTATGCTCTTCATAGTAGCGAATTTGACGTGCAGACAATTGTGTTAAATCCATAACAATACCAATTGGAAACAGCGGGGCAGAACGTCTATCTTCTTTCATTTTTCAGTTCCTCCTTCGCCTTAACTACTTCTCATTTTATAACATGTTATGTTTAGTGTCAATAGATGTTAGCTTTTCTTACATGATTTTTTTATAAATTTTTTCATTCTTTTTTCTAATCGCATAAATCGTTACTTTTATACGAAAAAAGCTGCCGATATCGACAGCTCCCCTTTAAGAAATTGTTAATAAATTCTTTTCAATCAATTCATCAATTGCAGAACAAATCGCAATTTTAACATGCGAATACGTTAATCCACCTTGCACATATGCAACATACGGTGGTCTAATCGGACCATCAGCAGACAATTCAATACTTGCACCTTGAATAAATGTTCCCGCCGCCATAATTACATCATCTTCATAACCTGGCATATAGTTTGCATACGGAGTAAAATGCGAATTAATTGGAGATGCATATTGAATCGCTTGGCAGAAGGCAATCATACGGTCTTTATCATCAAATTGAACAGATTGAATTAAGTCTGTTCTTGGCGCATTCCACGCTGGTGACGTGTTCATTCCTAACTTTTCTAAAAACGCAGCTGTAAAAATTGCACCTTTCAGCGCTTGTCCTGCAACATGTGGCGCTAAGAAGAACCCTTGATACATTTCTTGCAGACTGTATAAAGACGCTCCAGCTTCCGCACCAATTCCCGGAGACGTTAAACGATATGCACACGCTTCAACATACTGTTCTTTCCCGACAATATAACCACCAGTTTTAACAATTCCGCCGCCCGGGTTTTTAATAAGCGAACCCGCCATTAAATCTGCACCAACATGACATGGCTCTTGCTCTTCAATAAACTCACCATAACAGTTATCTACAAACACAACAACATCAGGTTTAATTTCTTTAACAAACGCGATCATCTCTTTAATTTGAGAAATAGTAAACGATGGACGAGTAGCATAACCTTTCGAGCGCTGAATACCGATCATTTTCGTATTATTATGAATCGCTGCTGCAACAGCCTCAAAATCAACAAGCCCAGCTTCAGTTAGCGGAACTGCATTGTAACCGATATTATATTCTTTAAATGAACCTACACCTTTCCCACGTACACCAACAATTTCCTCTAACGTATCATACGGTTTCCCAGTGATATACAATAACTCATCTCCCGGGCGTAAAATACCAAATAACGCTGTAGAGATAGCGTGAGTACCTGAAATAATTTGCGGACGAACAAGTCCAGCTTCCGCCCCAAATACATCAGCATACACTTTTTCTAACGTATCACGGCCAATATCATCATAACCATAACCTGTTGTCGGGATAAAATGCGAGTCACTAATTTTATGTTTACGAAAACTTTCTAATACACGAAACTGATTGCTTTCAATTACTTCATCCGCACGTTTATGTACTTCTGTAATCTGACTCTCTACTTCTTTTACGATTGGAGCAATTTTTTCTCCATTTTTCAAACGATCAAACATTTTTATTTTCTCCTTCTTCCACTAAAAATCTCTTTAATTGCACATTAAGCGATGAATGAGTAAAAATATACCCTGCACAATCATATACAAATTTATCTTCTAGAAACTCCATCTTTGCTAATAGAGTTTCCGTCTTTAAAAGCGTTAACAACTTACCTTCACTCGGAGGGATTTCCACTCGATAACGATCCATTTCTTTCTTCATCTTCGTTTCTATCGCTTCTTTTATACGCAATAAATCACTTTCTTCAAAAGCACTAGTCATTAAGAAATCACTTTTCGGAAACGGAATAAAGTTTTGATGTAATTCATCTTTTTTATTATATAACGTAATAACAGGAATATGGTTAATTTCAAGTTCTGATAATAATCTTTTTACTGTTTTTTCATGCCCTATGTAGTTAGGATCCGCGGAATCAACTACATGTAAAATGACATCCGCTTCCCCCGCTTCTTCCAGTGTTGAACGAAAAGCAGCGATTAATGAAGTAGGTAAATCTTGTATAAAACCAACAGTATCAGTTAGTAATACTGTATAACCAGAAGGTAACGGCATCTTCCTTGTCGTTGGGTCTAATGTTGCAAACAGAAGGTTTTCTTCAAACGTATCAGCTTCCGTTAATCTATTAAACAGTGTCGATTTCCCTGCATTTGTATACCCTATTAATGACACTTGAAATACTTTATTATCTTTTCTTCTCTCACGATATCTTTTTCGATGTTCCACAACAACTGCAAGTTGTTTCTTTATTTCATCAATACGCGATCGAATATGACGACGATCCGTCTCTAATTTCGTCTCACCCGGTCCTCTTGTTCCAATACCACCACCAAGACGCGATAAGGACAATCCTTGCCCCATAAGACGCGGCATTGTATATTGCAACTGAGCTAATTCTACTTGAAGCTTACCTTCCCTCGACTTCGCACGTTGCGCAAAAATATCCAGTATTAGTTGCGTTCGATCAATTACTCTCGCATCTAATACTGAGGATAAATTCCGAATTTGACTCGGCGTTAATTCATTATTAAATACAATAACATCCGGCTCTAACTCTTCAGTTAACATTGTAAGCTCTTCTAATTTCCCTTTACCTATGTAAGTTGCCGGATGAAACTTTGGTCGTTTTTGCGTTGTTGACACTAACAATTCTGCTCGTGCAGTCTTCGCTAGTGATGCAAGCTCTTTCATGGAATGCATAAATTTTTCATCATCATCTTGTGGCAATTGACAGCCTACTAATATGACTTTTTCTTTTTCTTCCATCAAATATGTTCACTCATCCTTTTCGAAATTTAAACCTTCTAATATAATAGCAGAGGAAGCACATTTCATCTAGTTAGCGGGGGAGAAAATTCATGGCATGGGAGATTTTTAGCATCATAGGCACAATCGCTTTCGCACTAAGCGGAGCCATTGTTGCAATGGAAGAGGATTATGATATTTTCGGGGTGTATATTTTAGGAATGGCAACCGCATTTGGGGGAGGTGCCCTTCGTAATTTATTAATCGGTTATCCGATTGTCGCGTTTTGGCAACAAGACATGTTATTCCAAATCGCACTTTTATCAATGACTATTATTTTTCTTTTTCCAAATAAGTTAATTAGACATTGGAAAAAGTGGGAAAATATCACTGACGCTATCGGCTTATCAGCATTTGCTGTACAAGGAGCATTATATGCCCAAAAATTAAATTTACCAATTAGCGCCACAATTGTAGCAGCTGTTTTAACTGGTATCGGCGGCGGTATCATTCGCGATCTTTTAGCCCGCAGGAAACCTCTCGTTCTTCGAGCTGAAGTATATGCCTTTTGGACAATTTTAGCAGGTTTTTTAATTGGCGCTCAAATTATTGTTAGCGATTGGGCTCTTTACATTTTATTCATTTTAATTGTTTGCTTCCGCATGGTTTCTATTCATTACAAATGGCATTTACCACACAGACGTATCGAAACGAAAGAACGTTCAATCCATAAATAGCAATCTAACCTCTTTACATATCGTAAAGAGGTTTTTCTTTTCTAACGATTTTTTCTTTATATAATGTTTATACTAATTTTTAAAGTGAGGTGAATACAAATGACAAACCACGTTAATAAAGGAGCTCAAAAAAGCTCAGTAAATCAATTTGGACACGATCCTAATTCAGCACACGAAAAGAGCGCTAAAATGGAACACTTCCATAAAGTACACCAAGAAAAAGAAAAAAAAGAGTAAACGAACTTATACACAAAAATCGACGCACAGTTTATGTACTGTGCGTCTCCTCTTCGAGCATCAAATCCATACTCGATATTCCAATTAAATCATTTTTATCATAGGCATCTTCTTGCAACAACCGCATCGCCTGTGTACGAATTGATTTTTCAACAATATTCCGTACATACCGCCCATTACTAAACGATGTAATTTGCGACGAATACTTTACAGCATGTAAATGATCCCTAAATTTCCATTCAGCCTCTTTCGATAACTGATATTCACGCTCTTCATACATTCTTTTCCCAATTTCCAACAACTGATTTACCGAGTAATCCGCAAATTCAATAATAAATGGAAAACGAGATTGCAGCCCTGGATTTAATGAAAGAAAGTGATTCATCTCTCTTGAATATCCAGCTAAAATCAATACAAAACCATGTTGTTTATCTTCCATATGTTTTACAAGCGTATCAATTGCTTCTTTTCCAAAGTCCTTCTCTCCTCCTCGAGCTAAAGAATACGCCTCATCAATAAACAAAATACCTCCCATTGCTTTTTTTATTAAGTCTCTTGTTTTTTGAGCTGTATGGCCGATGTACTCTCCTACAAGATCAGCACGTTCAGCTTCAACCAAGTGCCCTTTTGATAGAATATTCATCTCAAACAGCAATTTTCCTATCATTCTAGCAACAGTTGTCTTCCCTGTACCCGGATTCCCTTTAAACAGCATATGAAGTACTTGCTTCTCAGACTTCAATCCCTTCTCTTGTCTTTTTTTATTCACATAAATCCAAGCATATATTTCTTTTATTATCTTTTTTATATCATCCATCCCAACAAGCTTCCCCATCTCTTCTTCAATTCTCTGCAGCATTTCATGTTTAATTGCAGTTTCATTTGAAATTACCGTTTTATTTTCTGCGGCTGGCAAAGAAATTTTCTTTCGATGGTTTAACACAATATTAATTTGATTGTTGTTTTTCTTTCGCATCGATTGTTCCATACAATCACCTCATTTTATCCACTCACCAAATATTATTATTCCTGTCCCCCTTGTAAATGCCTATTTTCAGAAAAGTTTGCTATAATATAAGAAATAATTAAGGTGGTGGGACTATGGAGACAACGGAATTCCATGATACAATACAAGCCTTTTCTATTTTTTTATTGAATAAAGGCCGAAAACCCTCAACTATTAAACGTTATGTTTATGACGTTGAAGACTTCGGACATTGGTTAGAAAAAAACAAAAAGCTCCCTTCCAGTAATATATGGGCTACACTTTGTACAAAAGACTACGAAGATTACTTTTCCGATTTAAAAACGAATCGACATTACTCAGAAAAAACGATGCATCGTGTATTTATTGTACTAAATAGAATGCATCATTTTCTAAACATTCCTAATCCATTAAAAAATATGGAAATATCTATTCAACCAGACCGTACACTTCGTAACGAAGATTTCATTTCACCTGATGAAGAAAAAAGGTTAAAGTATATAGTCACTTCATTAGAAGGACTTTCAGAAAAACAACTTCCTGTGCGCCCCTTATTAATGGATCGCAATATCGCTATTTTAAATCTATTGATTGACTACGGTTTATCCTTACAGGAACTTACAGCATTAACAATGCATCACGTTCACTTTGAAACTAACACATTGTCAATCCCAGCAACCGCAGGTGTAGAAAGAACAATTACATTAGCAAAAGAAGACAAAAAACAACTATATAATTATTACAAAAGCATCCCAGAACCAGTTCGCCCCAAATACCATAGTGATGATCCATTATTTGTCGCATTCGATTTTAACCGTGGAACATACAGGTGGGTATATGAAAATGATGCACCAAAGGCATTAACGGAAATTGCTATACAAAAAATGATTCGCCTCGAAGTGGCTAGAGCCAATTTACGTAAAGGAATTTCAGGACAACATTTTCGTAACACCTATATTTTAAACTTAATAAAAAAAGAAACTCCTGAATCAGAAATTATAAAACTCGCTGGATTCAAATCAAAAATTTCATTAAAGCGATATTATCAATACGCAGAAAATAGAAAAAACGCCTTATTGTAAGGCGTTTTTTCTATTTTTTTCTTTAAACAAACGATTTTACTATGACCATTTAACTAATTTCTGCATCTACTATGATGAGTTTCGTTCACATTTTCGTGAGAAAGGAGAGATTTAATGTCTCGTTATAACGACAATCAAAACAAATTCTCCAAACCATGCTTTCCAAGTAGCGCTGGACGAATCCCAAATACTCCATCAATCCCAATTACTAAAGCTCAACTTAGAACATTTCGTGCGATTATTATTGATTTAACAAAAATAATCCCAAAACTTTTCGCAAATCCATCTCCCCAAAATATTGAAGATCTAATCGATACATTGAACCTACTAAGTAAATTTATTTGTTCACTAGACGCTACTTCCTCCCTGAAAGCACAAGGGTTAGCTATTATTAAAAACTTAATAACTATATTAAGAAATCCAACCTTTGTAGCAAGCGCTGTATTTATTGAGCTTCAAAATCTCATTAACTATTTACTATACATTACAAAATTATTCCGAATAGACCCTTGCACACTTCAAGAGCTCCTTAAATTAATAGCAGCATTACAAACTGCTCTAGTTAATTCTGCTTCGTTCATCCAAGGACCTACCGGACCTACTGGACCAGCAGGCGCCACTGGTGCCACTGGACCTCGAGGTAACACGGGTGCTACCGGTGCTACTGGACCTCAGGGACCTCAAGGTAACACAGGCGCTACCGGCAATACGGGCGCTCAAGGACCTACTGGTGCTACTGGCGCTACTGGACCTCAGGGACCTCAAGGTAACACAGGCGCTACCGGCAATACGGGCGCTCAAGGACCTGCAGGGGCTACCGGCGCTACTGGACCTCAGGGACCTCAAGGTAACACAGGCGCTACCGGCAATACAGGCGCTCAAGGACCTGCGGGGGCTACCGGCGCTACTGGTGCTACTGGACCTCAAGGTATTCAAGGTAACACGGGTGCCACTGGCGCTACTGGTATAGGAGTTACCGGACCTACCGGACCTTCTGGCGGGCCTCCCGGACCTACTGGACCTCAGGGTGCTCAAGGTAACACAGGTGCTACTGGTGCCACTGGACCTCAAGGTGCTCAAGGTAACACAGGTGCTACTGGTGCCACTGGACCTCAAGGTGTTCAAGGTAACACGGGTGCTACCGGTGCCACTGGACCTCAAGGTGTTCAAGGTAACACGGGTGCTACCGGTGCCACTGGACCTCAAGGTGCTCAAGGACCTGCTGGTGCTACTGGCGCTACTGGACCTCAAGGTGTTCAAGGTAACACGGGTGCTACTGGCGCTACTGGACCTCAAGGGCCTCAAGGTAACACAGGCGCTACCGGCAATACAGGCGCTCAAGGACCTGCTGGTGCTACTGGCGCTACTGGACCTCAAGGCGTTCAAGGTAACACGGGTGCTACTGGTGCCACTGGACCTCAAGGTGTTCAAGGTAACACGGGCGCTACCGGCGCTACTGGACCTCAGGGACCTCAAGGTAACACGGGCGCTACCGGACCTCAAGGCATTCAAGGACCAACGGGTGCTACCGGCGCTACTGGCATAGGAGTTACTGGACCTACTGGACCTTCTGGTGGACCTACCGGACCTACTGGGCCAACTGGACCTAGCTTCCCTATAGCAACAATTGTTGTAACAAACAATATTCAGCAAACAGTACTGCAATTTAATAACTTTATTTTTAGTACTGCAATTAACGTAAACAATATTATCTTCAACGGCACAGATACAGTTACTGTTATTAACGGTGGTATTTATGTAATTAGCGTATCCATTTCTACAACTGCGCCAGGATGCGCTCCTCTTGGAGTAGGCATTTCAATTAATGGGGCAGTCGCAACTGATAATTTCTCTTCAAATTTAATAGGCGACTCACTTTCATTTACTACAATCGAAACATTAGCAGCTGGTGCAAGAATCTCTGTCCAATCTACTCTTAATGAGATTACGATCCCTGCAACAGGAAATATTAACATCCGCCTTACTGTATTTAGAATCGCTTAAATTTCACTATATATTGTTTATGACAAATAAAAAAAGAGCGAGAAACTGAACTGCACCCCAATTGTTAGACACAATCTAACAATTGGAGGTGCAGTTTTTCTATGGCTAAATTTACAGCTGGTGAAAAAATACAAATCGTTCTACGTTATTTGAACGGAAATGAAAGTTATCGAGAAGTGGGTAGATCGCTCGGTATAAGTGACACAATCATTTTGAATTGGGTAAACCAATATAAACAGAATGGTCTGGAAGCTTTTCTAAAACGATGTACAAATTACACACAACAATTTAAACTAGACGTACTAAACTTTATGATTGAAAACGGTATGTCCTTATTTGAGACGGCAGCTATCTTTAATATTCCTGCCCCTTCAACGATTTCTGTTTGGAAAAAACAGCTCGAAACACAAGGAATTGATGCCCTTCAATCTAAGAAAAAGGGGCGTCCATCCATGAAAAAAGATTCAAATAAACAAGTAAAACAACCTTTAGCTGAAGGGTCAGTCGAAGCACTTGAAGCACGCATTAAACAGCTTGAGATGGAAAATGAGTACTTAAAAAAGTTAAATGCCTTAGTTCAAAACAAGGAAAAATCACAAAACAAGACAAAGCGCAAGTAGTCTATGAATTAAGGCATAAATATTCGGTGAAGGCACTCGTGAAGCTAGCTACTATTCCTCGAAGCACGTATTATGATTTAGTAAAGAAAATAAATCGTCCAGATGTAGATGCTGATTTGAAAGCTGAGATTAAAGCGATTTATGAGGAAAATGAAGGTCGTTATGGTTACCGTCGCATTCGTGATGAATTAACGAATCGTGGCCAGAAAGTGAACCACAAGAAGGTTCAGCGCATTATGAAAGAGCTTGGATTAAAGTGTCTTGTGCGTATGAAGAAATATAAATCCTATAAAGGAAAAGTCGGTAGAATTGCACCTAATATTTTAGAGCGTAATTTTCATACAGATGCACCGAATCAAAAGTGGGTAACGGACATCACAGAGTTTAAATTGTTTGGAGAAAAACTGTATGTATCACCTGTATTAGATTTGTATAATGGTGAAATTATTACCTATACAATTGGTTCTAGACCGACGTATTCGCTTGTTTCAGACATGTTAGAGAAAGCATTGGAACCTTTACCTGAAACCCACCAGCTACTGATGCATTCGGATCAAGGATGGCATTATCAAATGAGACAGTACGTCCGGACACTTGAATCAAGAGCTATCGTCCAGAGTATGTCTCGAAAAGGCAACTGTTACGACAACGCAGTAATAGAAAATTTCTTTGGGATTATGAAGTCGGAGTTCCTCTACATAAAAGAATTTGAAAATGTAGAGCACTTTAAAATAGAATTAGAAAAATATATAGATTATTATAATACGAAACGGATTAAGGCAAAATTAAAAATGAGCCCGGTACAATACCGGACTCACTTTTATCAAGCTGCCTAATGAAATAACCGTGTCTAACTTTTAGGGGTCACTTCAGAAACTCGCTCTTTTTTGTTATGTACAATAATTCATTACTATTCTAATTCAATTGAAACATTTTTTTGTGGTACAAATGTAGAAATTGCATGTTTATAAATAAGCTGTTGCTTACCTTCTGTTTCCAGCAGGACTGTAAAATTATCAAATCCTTTAATTAGTCCACGAAGCTGGAAACCATTTAATAAGTACAGCGTAACAAACGTATTTTCTTTACGGAGTTGATTTAAAAACTGATCTTGAATATTGATTGATTGCTTCATGTCGAATCCTCCTCTTTTTCTCTACTTACTATTATTCGACTTTACTTGTAACTTTCCTTCTATGTATCGTAAAATTTCTGACGTTTTTTCACCGTCTGTAACATCAAACCACGTGACATCCATTTTATTACGGAACCACGTTAATTGACGCTTTGCATAACGACGCGAATTCGTCTTTAATTGTGATACCGCATCTTCTAAAGAGGCTCGATTCTCAAAATAATCATAGATTTCTTTATATCCAATCGCTTGAATAGATTGACAATCTCGTATCCCTCTATTATACAGCCCTTCTACTTCCTCTAATAGGCCTTGTTCCATCATTAAATCCACTCGTAAGTTAATGCGATCGTATAGCATTTCTCGATCCATTGTCAAGCCAATTAATGAAACATCATAGAGTAACTCTTTTTCTTGTTTCTCAATTTGTTCACTCATTTTTTCACCCGTCGTGTGGAAAATTTCTAACGCCCGAATGACACGTCGTACATTATTTGCATGAATACGCTCCGCACTTTCTGGATCTACTTCTTGCAATTTTTTATGTACATATTCCACACCGCGTTCTAAAGCTAACTTTTCCATTTGCTCTCGGTATATCACATCACCAGCATCATCTGTAAACTGATAATCGAATAAAACAGATTGTATATAAAGACCGGTCCCACCAACTATAATTGGTAATTTACCACGTTCTGTAATTTCTCGAATATGCTTGCGAACACGTTCTTGAAATTCCGCGACAGAAAATGAATCTTCCGGATTTTTTATATCGATCATATAATGTGGAATTCCGTCCATCTCTGCTTTTGTTACCTTTGCGGTTCCAATATCCATCGTTCGATAGATCTGCATGGAATCACCACTAATAATTTCACCGTTCAACGCTTTGGCAAGATCGATACTTAACTTCGTCTTTCCAACAGCAGTTGGTCCAATGATGACAGCAACTTTTTCACGTTGCACTTCTCCCATATCATTCAACTCTCTTTATGTAATATACTCCATCTATTGATTATACCCAATCTTACCAATTTTAACGGCATGATTGCAAGTTCTTTCATTTCGGTACATGAAATTATACAGAAAAAAGAACATAGTTTGTCCAATTCTGCATATACATGATAAAAATAGTTTCGAGAGGATGAGTTAACTATGAAACAATCCACCATCAATTTTTCATCTTTGACAAAAGACCTCATTTTAGCCACTTCTACAAAAGAACAAAATTGTTCACAAGAGGAATTATACTTCGCCCTAAATTGTTTACTACGGGCTTTTCATTCTACTCTCCATGAAACAACATTACATCCAGAAAATAAAAATACAGAATATATACAAACGCAATTTTGCAGTGCATATAAAATTATTACAGGTAAAACTATTTATCCATTTCAATAATCCATAAAAAGCGGCTGCTTACATAGTTTCAAGCAACCGCTTTTTATATTAATATCGATAACCTATTGTATAACTTTCACTTTTACAGATTTGCGCCCCCAGCTATTAGCACTACCATCTGAACCGACTAATACATCAATACGATTTCCTTTAATCGCACCACCGGTGTCTCCAGCAATCGCTTCTCCATATCCTTCTACCCATACTTTTGATCCAAGCGGAATTACTTTCGGATCAACAGCAATTACTTTCATATTTGGATTTGCTGTTAAATCATGCCCCATTGCAGTTAATACACGACCACCATACGAACCATTCTCACTCGGATCTGCTGTATATGCCGTCGCTTCTACTGTAATTTCACGACCACCAGTAGGCGCACTTGTTTCAGTAGATTTTGCAACTGGTTTTGCAGCCGGTTTTTCTTTTACCACAGGTTTACTTGATTCTACATTCTTAATAGAATCGTTACTCTTAACAGACTCTTTATTCTTAACTACTGTATTATTTTTAACTGGCGTATTTGTTCTAGCTGGCGCTTCTTCTTGAGCTACAACCTCTTTCTTTTCGATTACAGGTGCTGTTCCTGTTAAAAATGGCACGTGAACATATCCAACTTTTCCATTGTAGTCGAATTGTAACCATTCATTTTGAACTTGATTCGTCGTTTCAATCACATCATTTTTATTAAGTTTACCTAAAATTTCAGAATCAGTATTCGCTCCAGCACGAACATTTAATACGCCCGCCGTTACATAATATGTGCTCTTTGTAAAATCGGCACTTACAAACGCTTCCTTACCGTTCAACTTAATTTTTGTCCATCCATTTTCTGTATTTATAACATCTAGTGTATTCCCACTGAACACTTTACCTACAAGCTTTGACTCTACATTTGGGTTTTCTCTAACATTTAATACGTCTGTTGTTACAATTGTTTCCGCTTTAGCAGAACCCGCAAAAATCCCAAGACCAAAAACTGCTGCTGTTGCTATACCTAATAATTTTTTCATGAATAGCCTCCATTTGCTTTGTTTTCGTATTTTCATTATAGCAACAGATTTTTAGAATTTTTAGAAATCACACAATTACAAAGCATTCGTAATATACGATTAACGAGTTGTAACATAAATTTCCATATTAATAAAATGTATTTCTCATACAATCTCCAGTGGTTTTCATATATTTTTCATATACGAGCACAAGAACTTTTTTCCAGAAAAAATTACAGTGTTACTTTTTTGTTACAAAAAATTCACAATTCGTTACATCTTTTACCAAAAAACATCAATATTCAATTGTTAACCTATTTTTTTGTAATAAAAAGAGAGCAGCTACTAAAAACTGCTCTCTTTTTATTTGTTATTGAACTTTCTTTTTCCAAACACCTAGCATAACAGCCGAGACAATTGTTCCAATTAATATAGAGAAAATATATAGTAACGGTTTATTTACTAACGCTATTACAAATAATCCACCATGCGGTGCCGGTAATGTAATTTGGAATAACATAGATAACGCACCTGCAATACTTGAACCAACAACACAACTTACGATTACTCGAACCGGATCTGCAGCTGCAAACGGAATCGCACCTTCTGTAATGAACGACGCTCCCATAATATAATTTGTTAAACCAGATTTACGTTCCGCTTCTGTAAACTTTGATTTAAAGAATGTAGTTGCGAATGCAATCGCAAGTGGTGGTACCATCCCACCAGCCATAACTGCTGAGTGCACTCCAAAATTCTGCGCTTCTATTGCAGCAATACCAAACGTAAATGCCGCTTTATTAATTGGCCCCCCCATATCAATTGCCATCATACCACCTAAAATAAGACCTAGTAATATAGCATTCGTACCGTTTAAACCATTTAACCACCCTGTCAACATTTCATTTAATGCTACTACAGGCGGAATTACTACTTTTTGCATTACAACTCCTGTAATCAATAATCCAAAGACTGGATATAACAATACAGGTTTAATTCCTTCTAATTGTACTGGTAGTCCTGAAAATAATCTTTTCAACCCTAAAACAACATATCCAGCTAAGAAACCAGCAATTAACCCACCTAAAAATCCAGCATTCGCATTCGCTGCTAAAAATCCACCTACAACACCAGGCATAAAACCAGGACGATCAGCAATAGAACTTGCAATAAATCCAGCTAAAATTGGTACAAGGAATAAAAACGCACCTGTTTTTCCTCCACCAATTGACATGAACAATTCAGCTAAAGGACCTTCCGCCTTTATACCACCAAACGAAAACGCTAACGCTATTAAAATCCCGCCACCAACAACGAATGGAAGCATATTACTTACACCGCTCATTAAATGCTTATAAATTCCTAATCCTTTTTCTCCCTCAATACTTTCTGATTTCCCGTCCTCTTTTACACCTTTAAAGATTGGTGCATCTTGTTTGACAGCTCGCTTAAGCAGATTTTCCGTTTTTCGAATCCCATCAGCAACTGGCACTTGAATGACATGTTTACCAGCAAAACGATTCATTTCTACTTGTTTATCCGCCGCAACAATAATAGCTGTTGCACGTTCAATATCCTCTTTCGTTAAACCGTTTTTAATACCTGTTGATCCGTTTGTTTCAACTTTAATCGCTATTCCTAACTCTGTCGCTTTTGCTTTTAAGCTATCCGCTGCCATATATGTGTGAGCGATTCCAGTTGGACAAGCTGTAACAGCAAGTACGTACGGTTCATTTCCTTCTGGTTTTGCGACTTCAATCTCTTCTTCTTTTTCATTCTCTTTTTCATCAAATAGTTGAAGAAGCTCACTTTCATCCTTTGCTTCTAATAGTTGCTTGCGAAATCCTTCATCCATTAATAATGTCGATAAACGAGACAACGTTTCTAAATGAGTATTATTCGCTCCTTCACTTGCAGCAATCATAAAGAATAAGTGTGCTGGCTGTCCGTCAAGCGACTCATAATTGATACCGCTTACACTTCTACCAAAACAAATCGATGGTTGTTTAACAGCCTTTGTCTTCGCATGAGGTATTGCAATACCTTCCCCTATTCCAGTCGTACTTTGGGCCTCCCGCTTTAAAATAGCTTCTTTAAATTCCGTTTTACTATTTAAACGATTTGCCCCGTTTAATTTCTCAACTAATTCATCTATGACAGCTTCTTTATTTGAAGCTGTCAAATCCATAATGACTGTATCCCTTTTTAATAGTTCTGTAATTTTCATATGTTGCTTCCCCCTATCGCTTAGCTACAATTACTTGCGACAATAATTCTTCTACTTTTTCCTTCTTACATAAATCAGCTGAAAATGCTGTTGCACTCCCTGTTGCAACGCCGTATTGAAATGCCTTTTCAATATCTTTTGTCTGTTCATATTTGCCTACAAACCCTGCAACAAGAGAATCCCCGGCCCCAACTGAATTAATTACAACACCTTTTGGAACAGTCGCTTCATATATACCTTCTGCCGTAAATAATAAAGCTCCCTCTCCAGCCATCGATACGATAACGTGTTTTACACCTTGTTCAATTAATTTTCTTCCATAAGGTAAAACGTCCTCTACTGTTGAAAGCTCCACTCCAAACAACTCACCAAGTTCATGGTGGTTTGGCTTAATTAAAAATGGCTTATTTTTAATTACATGTTGCAGTGCACTTCCACTTGCATCTACTACTACACGAATACCTTTTTCAGCTCCAAACGCAGCAATTGATTCGTAAAAGGTACTTGGAATAGAAACTGGTACACTCCCAGCAAGTACAACACAATCTCCAGGTTGCATACTCTCAATTTTTTTCATTAACTGTTCGAACTGCTCTTTTGTTACAATAGGACCTTGGCCATTTAATTCTGTTTCTTCTTCCCCTTTTATTTTCACATTAATGCGAGTATCTTCATCTACTTGGACGAAGTTTGTTGTTACACCTTCCGTCTGTAATACCTCTTTAATAAATTGACCAGTAAATCCACCAGTAAATCCAAGTGCTATATTTTTAACACCTAAACGCTGAAGAACACGAGAAACATTAATTCCTTTTCCTCCAGGAAACTTCATATCTTTTTCCGCTCGATTTATTGTTCCTAAATCAAAGGAAGAAACTTGCACTACATAATCAATAGATGGGTTTAAAGTAACTGTATAGATCATTGTTTATCAGCCTCAATTACATTGGTTTGTTGTTTATATTTTTCTAAATCAATTTCTAAATGGTTTGTAATAATATTTGCATCTTCAACATTTGCAATTTTCGCAAACGCAACTTCTGAAAACTTACTTTCATCAATTAAGAAATATCCTTCGTTTGCTAATGTTAATGCCATTTGTTTTAAGAGCGCTTCTTCTGGATCTGGCGTTGTAAAGCCAAGCTGTTCATGTACACCATTTGCACCTAAAAAACATTTATCAAAACGATACTTCTGCATACTTTCCTGTGCCATAGCACCGATTAAAGCTTTCGTCCTACTCTTCATCATTCCGCCTAGTAAATACGCACGAATATTATTTTCAACTAAAGCTTCAATATGCATAAGTCCATTCGTAACGACAGTAACATCTTTATTTATTAAAAATGGAATCATTTCAAATGTTGTACTTCCTGCATCTAAATAAATACAATCAGCTTGTTCAATAACGCTAGCCGCATACTTAGCAATTTGTTGTTTTATTTGAATGTTTTTGGATGATTTTTCGACCATCGTTGGTTCTTGCCCTTTTCCTGTTAAAACAGCGGCACCACCATGAACTCTTTTTAATAACCTTTGCTTTTCCAATTGTGCTAAATCACGGCGAATTGTCGACTCAGAGCTTTCTGTTCTTTCAACTAATTGCTGTAATTTTACAACTTTCTGTTCTTTTACAAGTTGCAATATCATTTGATGACGTTCAGGAGTTAACATTTTATTCACCTCTTCTTTGATTACAGTATAATGAAAACGGTCACAAAAATCAACCATAAACAATCAAAAATAATCAAAAACATCCACAAACATTTATAAACAGCAAAAAAAGAAACCTATTCGATCAAACAATCAAATAGATTTCTTTTCTAAATTCACTTATAAAGAAGCTTTATATATACTTAAAACATCATCTTTATTTAATTTTTTAAAGTTACCAAATTCACCATACGCCATCGCTTTATCCGCCATTAAATCAATTTCATTTTCTCCAATAGCGTAATCAGATAATGTTACTGGCGCCTCAATTGAAGTCCAAAATTGACGTAACGCCTGAATTCCTTCTAACGCAATTTCTCGATTAGTCTTTCCATCTGTTTCTACATTGAATACTCGAATAGCAAACTGTTTAAAACGACTTACATTTCCCTCTACAACATGCTTCATCCAGTTCGGGAATAAAATCGCAAGGCCACCCCCGTGTGGTATATCATGAACAGCAGAAACTGCATGCTCAATATTATGAGTCGCCCAATCTCCTTTTACTCCCATTGCTAAAATGCCGTTTAACGCCATAGTACCACAATATAAAATAGTTTCTCTATGCTCATAATTTTCTAAATCACTTAAAAGCTTAGGAGCTGTCTCAATTACTGTTTTTAAAACAGCTTCACAATAACGATCTTGTAGTTCTGTATTCGTTCCATGATGGAAATATTGTTCTAATACGTGCGACATAATATCTACCATACCGTAAATTGTTTGATCTTTCGGTACAGAAGTAGTATGAACTGGATCTAAAATCGAAAACTGCGGGAAAGTAACCGGGCTACCCCATCCATACTTTTCATTCGTTTCCCAGTTTGTAATTACCGAGCCTGCATTCATTTCAGATCCTGTTGCTGCAAGAGTAAGTACAGTACCAAATGGTAATGCCTCATTAGCAAATGTTTTTTTCGTTACAATATCCCATACATCTCCATCGTACTTACTACCAGCTGCAATTGCCTTCGTACAGTCGATTACACTTCCTCCACCAACTGCTAAAATAAATTCAACACCATTCTCTTTACAAATTTGAATCCCTTTCTTTACAGTTGATACACGTGGATTCGGTTCAACACCTGTTAATTCAAATACTTCTGCATTAATATCCTTTAAAATAGAAATTACATTATCATAAATACCGTTTCTTTTAATGCTGCCTCCCCCGTATACGAGAAGAACTTTTTTACCGAACTGTGGAATTTCAGTTTTTAACTGTTCTAATTGACCTTTACCGAAAATAAGTTTCGTTGGATTACGAAATACAAAATTTTGCATATTTCTTTACCATCCCTTCTATATGAAAAGCAACTATACTTTTGTATACCATATTTTTTTCATTTCACAAAAATATTTGCCTAATAAAAAAATCCCAGCCTACAGGCTGAGATTTTTTTATTGGTAATAAGGTGAGATCATTAAGTAAACAATAACACCAGATAAACTTACATATAACCAAATCGGCATCGTCCAACGTACAATTTTACGGTGACGTGTTAATTGATTTGTAAAACCAAATACAAGCGCAAACAATGCAAGTGGTACGATAATTGCTGCTAGGATAATATGTGTAATTAAAATGATGAAATACACATATTTAATGAATCCTTCTCCGCCAAAATGTGTTGCCGGTGCTAAGTAATGATACGATAAATACGACACACAAAATAGTAAAGTTGTCGTAAATGCTGCAAGGATAAAACCACGATGCATTTTCACATTCTTTTTAATAATAGAGAATAACGCTGCTAATAAAAATACGAACGTAAAGCTATTAAAAATCGCGTTTAACATTGGTAAAATCGTTACATCAAAATGTACTTCTCCTTCATAGCCAACAGGTCCAAAGAACAAAAATAAAATAATCGCATTTACAATTACAGAAAGCGTTATCACAATAGGAGCATAGCTTTTCTGATTTGTTGATTGATCCACCAAAATGGTCACTCCCTCTTCCTTCAAGTATGTATACATAACCTCACTATTTTAACATATTATTCACAGTGTAAATGTGACAATAGTTTGACACAGCAAGACCAGACAAAGAAAAAAATCCTTCTTAATAAAACTTCTTAAGAAGGATTTTATCGCTTTATTATTCAAATAGCAATGCGATTAGTTTTTGTTAAAAAATGTATCGCTATATGCTTGAAAAATTTCAGACACTTGATATCCCATTAATGAAATTGCTGTTAATGAAAAGAAACCAATCATAAGAAATCGAAACCACATATAAATCTCCTCCTTGTATTTAGCTTAAAAAACGTTAGCTACCTTACAAGTTGAATGGCACTCTTCATCATCACTTTCCTTTTTCCTTACAATTGCTGTAATAAATCGAATCATAAAGAAAACTACAAAAGGAAATTGTTCGTAATTCACATTGGCATAGTTTAGCAACGGCTCGCGCTGCACATCGAACGGAGATGAGAAGGAATAGAACATACCTTGCTCTTCCATATATACAATTACAATTTTCATGCAAAATACGATTCCTAGAAACGAAACAATATCTTGCCATTCTGTCGTATATAACAGGTTATACAGCTCTAATACGTACTCTTCCATCATCATCCCCCCTTCCTTTTTTACCATTTTGCTCGCCTTCGTATAAAAAGTCAAGAAAAAAGTTTATATCCACTATGACAATAGTAATTACCTGTTTCTATGATTATATATGATTCTTTTATAGCAATGATTGGGTGTAACTCTCTTCGAAAATAAGAAAATTAGAATCGAACAGATTCCCCATTCTTACTTTTAGGATGCAAAACTGTGATATTTTTATTTCTATTAAAAATAAAATAAGAAAGTATGATAAGAACAGTAACAAACATTGTTAAAAATGCTTGTGAACGTAAAGTATCAATTGCGAACATCGCAACTAAAACTGCTATAATAGCAGCAATTGTAACATACGTTACATACGGAAAAACCCACATTTTCACTTTCAAATTTTGTTGTTCTACTTTCCCCATTTTTTTACGCATCTTTAAATGCGAAACTGCAATAACGAGATAAACTAGTAACGCAATCCCGCCAGATGCATTCACTAAAAACAAAAAGACTTTATCTGGAGAAATGTAACTAAACACAACTCCAATATAAGCGAAGAAAGTTCCAAATAAAACCGCTCGAACGGGAACACCACTACTGTTCAATTTTAAAAATGACTTTGGAGCATCTCCTCTTTCTGCCATTGAAAAAAGCATTCTTGAATTTGTATATAAGCCTGAATTTAAGCAAGAAAGTACAGCTGTTAAAACGATAAAATTCATAATTTGTGCTGCCGCTGGTATTCCTATATGTTCAAGTACAGCTACAAATGGACTTTTTAATATGTTTGCTGAATTCCATGGCAGTAGCGTAACAACTACCGCTATAGACCCAATAAAAAATACAAGAATACGCCAAATCACACTGTTTGTTGCTGTTTTTACTGCTTTTACAGGTTCTGCAGATTCACCTGCGGCTACTGCTACAATCTCTGATCCCATAAATGAAAATATAACAACAGTAATTCCAAGCAGGACCGAACTTATACCGTTTGGCATAAATCCACCTTGTCCAATTAAATTCGAAGTGCCGGGTGCTTCTGTTCCTGGAACAAATCCTAAAATAACAGCAAGACCTAGACAAAGGAACAAAACAATACTTATTACTTTAATAAAAGAAAACCAATATTCAAACTCTCCAAATGATTTCACCGAAAAAACGTTCGTCAGCGTTAATAAAATTGTTAATATTAAACTTAATAACCAAAGCGGTATTTGTGGAATCCAATATTGGATAATACCAGCACCTGCTGTGGCTTCTATTGCAATAACAATTACCCAAAAAAACCAGTATAACCAGCCTATTGTATAACCCGCCCAAGGACCAATCGCTTCTCTTGCATACGTTGCAAATGAACCACTTGTCGGATTAACAGCTGCCATTTCTCCTAGCATTCTCATGACGAAAATGACTAGAAGTCCTGCTAATGCATATGAAACGATAGAACCTGGTCCTGCCGAATGTACAACTGCACCACTTCCAACAAACAAACCAGCCCCTATTACGCCGCCAATTGAAATCATTGTAATGTGGCGTATTTTGAGGTCTTTCTTTAGATTTTTATCCAAATCTTGTACATCCCCTTCCAAACTAAATTTTGAAACTTATGTAAGAGTACTGTGCGAAAGATTTTGTTCTATACGTTAAAATATATCAAAATATTCTGAATTTAACGATTACAATTCAACCTTCTTCAAAAATTATTACATTAGGTTTAATACTTTCCCATACACAATTGTTGAGAAAATTATAGTCCCCTTACAAAAGAAAGAATTTTCAGATATTATTAAATAAACAAGATTATACATCTAGACAACTTTTTGTATAGGAGTGTTGATATGTTAAACAAGTTCAAATTTTTTTGTTGCATTTTAGTAATGTTCTTACTTCTACCGCTATCCCCTTTCCAAGCACAAGCAGCAAACAATTTAGGTTCAAAATTACTCGTTGGATATTGGCATAACTTTGATAACGGTACTGGCATTATTAAATTAAAAGACGTTTCACCAAAATGGGATGTAATCAATGTATCTTTTGGTGAAACTGGTGGTGATCGTTCCACTGTTGAATTTTCTCCTGTGTATGGTACAGATGCAGACTTCAAATCAGATATTTCTTATTTAAAAAGTAAAGGAAAGAAAGTAGTTCTTTCAATAGGTGGACAAAATGGAGTCGTTTTACTTCCTGACAATGCCGCTAAGGATCGTTTTATTAATTCCATACAGTCTCTAATCGATAAATACGGTTTTGATGGAATAGATATTGACCTTGAATCAGGTATTTACTTAAACGGAAATGATACTAATTTCAAAAATCCAACTACTCCCCAAATCGTAAATCTTATATCAGCTATTCGAACAATCTCAGATCATTATGGTCCAGATTTTCTATTAAGCATGGCTCCTGAAACAGCTTATGTTCAAGGCGGTTATAGCGCATATGGAAGCATATGGGGTGCATATTTACCAATTATTTACGGAGTGAAAGATAAACTAACATACATTCATGTTCAACACTACAACGCTGGTAGCGGGATTGGAATGGACGGTAATAACTACAATCAAGGTACTGCAGACTACGAGGTCGCTATGGCAGATATGCTCTTACATGGTTTTCCTGTAGGTGGTAATGCAAATAACATTTTCCCAGCTCTTCGTTCAGATCAAGTCATGATTGGGCTTCCAGCAGCACCAGCGGCAGCTCCAAGTGGTGGATACATTTCGCCAACTGAAATGAAAAAAGCTTTAAATTATATCATTAAAGGAGTTCCGTTCGGAGGAAAGTATAAACTTTCTAACCAGAGTGGCTATCCTGCATTCCGCGGCCTAATGTCTTGGTCTATTAATTGGGATGCAAAAAACAACTTCGAATTCTCAAATAACTATAGAACATATTTTGATGGTCTTTCCTTGCAAAAATAACAAAGTAAAACTATAATTAGCCCCCATCAACCGGACATTTATGGGCAATCAATGCAGGATAAAAACAACAATAGGACCCTTTATAGGTCCTATTGTTGTTTTTTATTTATGAAAATTACTTTGTCACATCTAAAGTTTTAAGAAACTGTTTTCCATCGCCCAACATCGCACGTTCCTCCGAATCATATTGTTAAATATTCTAGTCACTCTTTTGCTTCAACACAAAAACTGAAAGTTCAGGTACACTACAAAATCTAACAGGCATCCTAGTAGTCCCAATACCACGATTTACATATAAATATAACTGCTTACTCTTCCCCTCCACTTCATACATGCCTTCAACATAACTCTCAGCTAGTTTGGTAGTAATTAACGGACCTACAAAAGGGATTTGGACTTGTCCTCCGTGACTATGTCCTGACAGTTGAAGATCAACTGGGTAACGATTTATTTTGGTTACAACATCCGGCTCATGTACTAATAACATGTTGAAATCATTTTGTTTCAAGTTTTTTAAAGTTGAATCTATTTTCGGCTTCCCTAATAGAAAATCATCCAAACCTGATATTGTAATATATTTGCCGTTTTCCACTTTAATTTTCTGCACTTCATTTACTAATACAGAAAAACCAGCTTCCTCCATATATTTTTTGTAAAATAAACTACCGCCCCCGCCCCTATCATGATTCCCAAACACAGCATATTTCCCTAAGGGAGCATAAATTTTCTGCAAAATAGCCTTCGCTCCCTCTCTTTCTGCACTATAAGAACCAAATTTATCTATTAAATCTCCGGTAAAAACTACTATATCTGGATGTAATTCATTCATCTTCTCCACCAAATGTTCAAGTTGCTTCAATGTAAACTCTGGCCCTAAATGTACATCTGAAAACTGTAATATTTTTTTATTATTAAATTCTTTAGGAATTGCAGAAGCTTCTATTTCATTCCATGTAACTGTTACTAGTTTTCGTTCTATTTCTGTCGCATAATAATACAAACTTACTAGTATCATTAATATACTTATAAAACTAATAATAAATATCTTTACGATTGATTTTTTTCGTTCTTTTTTTACATGATTCGTATTCATGTTTTCACCTCTAGAAACACTTTAAATCCTTATTGTTACATTAATGTGACAACATGAACAATGTTATTAATATGTAATTTCCTCCCTATTCACTTTGACAATTTTATACAGAAGTCATACCATATTTTTATAATACATATATTTTCGAATCTTTTTCTATTCATTCCATCATTTTATTACGGAGGGGTTATTCATGTCTGTATTTACACCAGAAGAAATTACGGAACTTGCTGCGAATTCCGGAAGGAAAAAAGCTCATTTATCATTACTCCCTATGCTAATTCTCGGTTTTTTTGGCGGTGCTTTTATCGCATTAGGGTATTTACTCGATATTCATGTTATTGGAACAATGCCAAAATATTGGGGATCATTTACTAGTTTTCTAGGCGCTGCTGTATTCCCTATCGGTCTTATTCTCGTTATTCTTGCAGGCGGTGAACTAGTAACTGGTAACATGATGACAGTTTCTATGGCTTGGCTTCAAAAGAAAATTACTTTATTTCATTTCATACGAAATTTAGTTATTGTTACGTTTAGCAATTTCATAGGGGCTGTATTTGTAGCCTACTTTTTCGGCCATATCGTTGGCTTAACTGAAGGAGCTTTTTTAGCGAAAACTATTTCTATCGCTCAAGCGAAACTACAAGATACACCATTGCAAGCATTTATTTCTGCAATCGGATGTAATTGGCTCGTTTGTTTAGCTGTTTGGCTCAGTATGGGAAGTAAAGAATTTATCGGAAAGATTATCGGTATTTGGTTCCCAGTTATGACTTTTGTTGCAATTGGATTTCAACACGTTGTAGCAAATATGTTTGTCATCCCAGCCGCAATTTTTGCCGGTCATTTCACTTGGGCTGAATATTTTCCAAACTTTATTTTTGTTTTCTTTGGAAATTTAGTAGGAGGTATGTTATTTGTAGCACTACCTTACTTCATATCTTATAATAAGAAACTATCTTCTTATCAAGAGAAGACTGAAATGAAGAACAAATCTCTGTCGGCTTAAATAGAATGTCTATAAAGAACCCTAAAAATATTACAAATTTCATTTTTTTTGCGAATATATGTACGTACACTTGTTCTCGAATGTTTTATACGTTATAATAACAACTTAAATAGCATTATTTACATATGAGGTGAAAAACATGAACAAAACAGAATTAATTAAAAACGTAGCACAAAATGCTGAGATTTCTCAAAAAGAAGCTACTGTAGTTGTACAAACTGTAGTAGAATCAATCACTAACACTTTAGCTGCTGGTGAAAAAGTACAACTTATCGGATTCGGTACATTCGAAGTTCGCGAAAGAGCTGCTCGTACAGGCCGTAACCCACAAACTGGTGAAGAAATGCAAATCGCAGCTTCTAAAGTACCTGCTTTCAAAGCTGGTAAAGAACTAAAAGAAGCTGTAAAATAATGAAAAAATATCCTTCTCATTTATGAGAAGGATATTTTTTCATAACATAATTAATAAAAATCTGACCATTATGCTGTTTCTTTTGTTCTTTTATGCAAATAAAATCTTTACTTTCAAAAAAAGGTTTTGCGGTAATGCTCGCCTCTGTATATATCTCCCTATGTCCCAAGTTCACTGCTTCTTTTTCTAACTTCTGTAGTATGTATGAAGCGACTCTTTTCCCTTGATAATCTTTATGCGTAAATAAACGATCTACGTAACGATCATTGTTATAATCCCCAAACCCCACAATCATACCTTTATGATCCGCTACATAGCTAATATTCTTTTCTAAAGACTGTAACCAATTTTCTCTATCTAGTCGCTCCGGTGCCCACGCCTGTAGCTGTAACTCATTATAATCTTTTGCATTAACCGTATGAACTGTTTCATAGAACAATTGTAATACTTGATCTAAATCTTTTTTCTGGAATGTTCTAATTATAATATCTTTTAACATATATAAGTCTCCTTACCAAACTACCTCTTAACTTTTCTACTACATACGATTCTATATTTCTGCTTTATTATATCGTTTTAATTTCTATACGAACAAAAAAACAATACTTATTCAAGTATTGTTTTTTAATTCTATTCAATTACTTAATGTAGCTTTTTAAGGTTTTAATTTAACTCTTTGTAATCGTAATGCATTTAATACAACGGATACAGAACTAAATGCCATCGCTGCTCCAGCAACCCAAGGGGCTAAGAAACCTAATGCCGCAATTGGAATTCCTAACGCGTTATAAGCTAATGCCCAGAATAAATTTTGTTTAATATTTCTTATCGTCATTTTACTCATAAATATCGCATCAGCAATACTATTTAAGTCACCGCGGATTAACGTTATATCCGCTGCTTCCATCGCTACATCCGTTCCCGTTCCAATTGCCATACCAATGTTCGCTGTAGCAAGAGCAGGAGCATCATTTATCCCGTCTCCAACCATCGCTACTTTCTTACCATTTGCTTGCAGTTTTTTCACTTCTTCTGCTTTTCCTTCTGGCAATACTTCTGCAATTACGTGATCAATACCAACTTGCTTTGCAATTGCCTGAGCAGTTTGTGTATTATCTCCTGTAATCATCACAACGTCTAGACCCATTTTTTTCAGTCTTGCGATAGCTGCTTTTGAAGTATCTTTCACAGTATCTGCAACGGCAACTATACCAGCATATTCTTTATCGATTGCAATAAGCATTGCTGTTTTTCCTTCTCGTTCTAGCGCTTCCATTGATTTAGAAACTTCTTCAATATCAATATTGAATTTCTTCATTAATCGACGTGTACCAATTAATAAGTGTTTTCCTTCTACAACTGATTCGATACCAAATCCCGGAATCGCTTCAAACGTTTCTGAACTTTGGATATCAATTTTCTTTTCTTTAATTCCTTCTACAATCGCTTCTGCAAGCGGATGTTCAGAATTTCTTTCTGCTGCCCCTACTAATCTAAGCAGTTCATTTTCATTGAATCCATCTGCTACAATTACATCTGTTAATACTGGCTTCCCATTTGTCACTGTACCCGTTTTATCTAGAATAACCGTATCTAATCGGTGCGTTGCTTCTAAATGCTCTCCACCTTTAAATAAAATACCATACTCAGCCGATCTTCCTGATCCTGCCATAATAGATGTAGGCGTTGCAAGACCTAATGCACATGGACAAGCAATAACAAGTACTGCTATCATTTTCTCAAGTGCTCCGCCAAAATCACCAGGTGTAACAAATATCATCCATACTGCAAATGTGATAATCGCAATCACAACTACAACCGGTACGAAAATACCTGAAATTTGATCTGCTACCCTTTGAATAGGAGCTTTTGAACCTTGTGCCTCTTCTACTACTTTAATAATTTGAGCTAATGCAGTATCTCTTCCTACCTTAGTTGCTTTCACTTTTAAAAATCCATTTTTATTTATTGTCGAACCTATTACTACATCCCCAATTGACTTATCAACAGGAATACTTTCACCCGTTAACATCGATTCATCAATTGCTGACTTTCCTTCTACAATCTCACCATCTACTGGTATTTTTTCACCAGGCTTTACATAGACGATATCACCAGCTACTACTTCTTCAATCAAAATTTTTATTTCTGTTCCATCTCGCACAACTGTAGCTGTCTTCGCTTGTAAACCCATCAATTTTTTAATTGCTTCTGATGAGCGCCCTTTTGCTTTCGCTTCAAATAATTTACCTAAAATAATTAATGTAATAAGTACCGCACTCGTTTCAAAATATAAATCTGTCATATGTTCCGAAGAACCAATAGATTGAATACTTAAATATACACTATAGAAGTACGCGGCCGACGTTCCAAGCGCCACGAGAACATCCATATTAGCACTTTTATTGCGTAACGCTTTATAAGCCCCAACATAAAACTGTCCACCAATGATAAATTGAACAGGAGTTGCAAGTGCTAGTTGCACCCAAGGGTTCATTAACATATCCGGTAAATAAATAAATGACGTAAATGAGAAATGACTAACCATTGCCCACAATAATGGGAAAGATAAAATAAACGAAATAATAAACTTCTTCTTTTGTCTTTCAATTTCTTGTAATCGATGATCAGTTGATGCATCTTGATCATCTGGTTTCACTTCTAATTTATATCCTAGCTTCGTAATCGCGCTCTTCATTTCATTTACATTAACTTCATCAGGGTTAAAGTCTACTGTGGCTGATTCTAAAGCAAAATTTACTGTCGCCTTGTTCACACCATCTAACTTATTTAAACGCTTTTCAACTCTATTTGCACATGCTGCACATGTCATTCCTGAAACAGTAAATTCAGCTTTATCACTTACAATTCCATATCCTAATGATTCAACTTTTTCTTTAAATTGTTGCGGATTTGTTTTAGTTGGATCGTACATTATTTTTGTTTTTTCAAGCGCAAAATTTACATTTGCCTCATGAACACCTTCTACTTTTTTTAGACCTTTTTCAATTCTATTTGCACATGCCGCACATGTCATTCCTGATATTTGAAGATTGGCCTCTTTTTTTTCATTCATGTCTCTCACCTCTATATACCCTTATGAGGTATAATGATTAGCAAAATAAATCGTACTTCATTTAAAGTACGATTTATTTCCATATCTAAAAATAATTATTGAACATCGTATCCTTGATCTTCGATTACAGCAACGATATCTTTTAATGTTACAGCAGACGAGTCGATAGTAACTTCAACAGTTCCTTCTGCTAATTGAACCTTCACTTGTTCAACACCGTTTAGCTCTTTCACACTGCTTTCGATAGCATTTACACAATGTCCACAAGACATACCTTCAACCTGTAATGTTAACTGTTCCATTTAAAATCCTCCTCTTGTTTATTCATTGTTTGTTAATCACAATTACATCTTACCATACCCCCCTAAGGTAATCAATGGTTTTGTATCATGATTTTTCAATTATTTTCTAAAAGTTTATTTTACACACACTTTTTCACTACAATACACCCAAATCCAATATGAGGGTAAACAAAAAAACAAGCCAGTTAAATACTAGCTTGTTTTTACGCTTTTGAAAAACGTTCAAATACTGTCATTAATTCTTCAATTGCTTCGTCACCATTTCCATTTTTAATAGCTCCTGAAACACAATGACTCGTATGATTTTTGAGAACGCCCATTCCTACTTTTTTCATCGCTGCATTAATCGCTGAAATTTGCACTAAAATATCTACGCAATAACGATCATTTTCAATCATGTTTTGAATACCGCGGACCTGTCCTTCAATTCTCTTTAATCTATTTATAATCTGTTCTTTTTCTTTTTCTGATCTATGTGTTACTGCTTCATGCTCTTTATGATCCATATTATCACCTTCTTAAAGTTTCTCTTCATCCAATAAAACAATTGTTTTTTATGAGTATACCAATTATAGCATTAAATATCTACGCATGATACCCCATAAGAGTATATTTACACTTTATGATTATTCTTAACAACGCATTAGCTTCTTAATCTCAATTTTCAGTATACCCTTTCCTTTTTGTCAAAAAATCATTATATCTCTCATCAAAATTCAATAAAGTGAAACAAGAATAAGCGGGGATTACCCGCCCCCGCTTATTCTTCGTCTATAATATTTTAATTTAAATTTTCAGATATTTAACCCGAGAATTTTTTCTTTCCATATATAATTATTGCTGATCACATACTTTTGTATCATTCACTACTGAAGTTCCTTCAACGGTTACCGTATGAAAACAGTCATTTACTCGAACTGTCACAACATTATCTTGCCGATCAATGATATGATATTCATTAAAATTTTTATTTAGAGCACTGCGAATTTGTTCTCCTTCATAAATTGGAATGCCATGTGATAGAACCCAAATAAGTCCAGCGATAGCAAGAATAGTTTTCATACGATCTACCTCCTTGGGAATATAGTGAACTTTTCATCCATACTTTTTCAGCTCTACAAATCATGATCGGAATAAACCAAGCCTTTTTGGAAATAAGTTCATTTCGTCTATTTTATGTTTATGCTAATTGTGACCGTTTTGTGACAACTTTTTGTCTCTTTAGACGAAAAGTTGAAACAAAACTTTCGAAAAGGACAATTCTACACATTAAAAAAGGTTATGGAATGTTTCATCCATAACCTTTTTTCCTATACGTAACTAATAAACCTCAATCCTTTACTTAAAGACGTCGGCACAACAGATGCATGATTCTCCCCTTCAGCTTCATAAAACTTAAATTTAAGTTTATCGTGGTTTACTTGGAGAAGGCGCTCTGATAATTCATTTGCACCTACAACCATATGCTCTCGTTCAAGTGATCCAACTGTAAGGAACACTCCTGTTTCAAACTTAGCATTGTTTAATTCATGTATAAGGTTCTCTTCTTTTTCAAGAACGGATTTATTATTCCACCATATAGATGGACTACTAATAAAATAATTTTGAAAAGCGTTTAAGTTTGTAAATAGTATATGCAAAGCAAATAGTCCACCTAAAGAATGTCCAAATAACGTTTGCTTACTTTTATCAATCTCAAAATTCTTTTCAATTTGTGGTTTCAGTTCTTCTTCAATAAAAGTAAAGAAATTATGTGCTCCTCCTGTTTTAGGCCACGGTTTACCGTCTGGTTTTAAAGGGGCATCTTTTGAAATTACGCTAGGCGTAAAATCATAGCACCTTTCTTCCCCTGAAAATGCGCCTTCAATCGGATAACCCACTCCAACTATAACAGCTGGTGAAACACCAGTTTTTTCCGCTCTTACTGATTGTATTTTAACTGCTTCATGAAATGTTTGAAAAAAGGCATTGCCATCTAATACGTAAATAACGGGATATCCTGAATCCGGTGCTGGTTGCCTCGGCTTTGAAATATGAATTTGATATTCCTTACCTTCTAATTTTGAATACATTTTCCACTGCTCTGTATTAGATGTTATAATCTGCTGTTTTTCAACTGTAGTATTCACCCTATCCCCCCCTTTTTAACTTGTTACATATATTTCGATTTTTTCTTCTTGAGATACAACGCTATCATAACCGAAACAAACAGGAGCCCCGTTATACGGATCAATCATGACACGCGCATCAATATGAAATACTTCTTTTAACACTTCATTTGTAATGATTTCTTCTGGGCTACCAATTGTAACAATTTCGCCTTCCTTCATTGCAATAATTTCATCTGAAAACCTTGATGCATGGTTAATATCATGTAATACCATAACAACCGTACAATTATGTTCTTTATTTAACTTCTCCACAATTTGTAATACATCTAATTGATGAGACATATCAAGGTATGTAGTTGGCTCATCTAATAGCAACACTTCTGTCTCTTGTGCTAATGCCATCGCTAGCCATACCTTTTGTCTTTGACCACCTGATAAATTTGCAATTTGTCTCGTTCGAAATTCAGAAGTTTTCGTTATATCTAATGCCCAATCAATCATTTCTTTATCTTTTGTCGTTAACTTATTTACGTTATTTCGATGTGGATAGCGTCCATAAGAAATTAATTCTTCCACTTTAAGCTCACCTGGTGCAATTGGAGTTTGCGGGAGTAAAGCTAACTGCTTCGCAATTTCTTTCGTTGGAATTGTATGTAAATCCTGTCCTTGCAAATATACTTTACCGCTTTTTTGTTTTAAAATTCTTCCCATTGTTTTTAACAATGTCGATTTACCGCAACCGTTTGGACCTATAATTGTCGTTACTTTTCCTTCTTGTATTTCCACATTTAAATCGCGAAACACTGTAAGCTTTTCATAACTTGTTTCTAAATTTTTTGCACTTAAAATACTCACTTTTATTCCTCCTCTTACGCTTTCGCCTTATAAAGTAAATATAAGAAATACGGTACACCGACAATAGAAATAACGATTCCCACTGGTAGCTCTACAGGTGTAAAAACTGTTTTCGCAATAAAGTCTGAAGCAATTACAAGAAACATTCCGATTACGCCGCACGTAGGAATTATATACTTATGTTGAATACCGACAAGCCTTTTCGCTATATGCGGTGCCATTAAGCCAATAAAACCGATACTCCCTGAAACAGCAACACATGCGCTCACAAGCCCGATACTACTTAATAGTAAAATCGATTTCTCTCTTTCTACTGAAACACCTAAACTTGTAATACTCGTTTCTTCCAATTGAAATAAATCTAATAAATAAGCTTTCTTTTGTATAAGCGGAATTAAGATAATAAGCCATGGTAACATAGCCACAATATACTTCCAGTTTGCACTATATATGCTTCCAGACACCCACACTGCGGCCATTTCAAAATCAGTTGACTTCATTTTGAGTGATAAGTACATAGAAAAGGCTCCAAATCCTGATCCAATTGCAATCCCTGTTAATAAAAGTCGCTGCGAATCTAATTTACCGTTTTTCCAAGAAAACAGATAAATGATGATAGCTGCACCTAATCCGCCTACTAAACCAAACATTGGCATCATCATAATAGAAACCCAGTCTGTGCTTTTTAATTGCCCTTGAAAGAAAAACATAAAAATGACAATCGCTGTTCCTGCTCCGGCATTTACGCCTAAAATACCTGGGTCCGCCAACCCATTTCTCGTAATCCCTTGAATAACGGCACCCGCAACACCAAGGCCTAATCCTACTAATCCAGCAATTACGATGCGCGGAAGGCGAAACTCAAAAATAACTAAATCATGTTCTGGTACTGGATCAATTCTAAACAGTGTTTTAAATACATCTGTAATCGTAATGTCGAACGTACCATTTGTTAAACTAATATAAATAGCACATAGTATTAAAAATATAATAATCCCCATCGTCATTCCGAAACGTTGACTTGAACTTTTAAGCATGTCTCTCTCCTCCTCTAGTACGGATTAAATAAAGGAAGAAAGGAATTCCAATTAAAGAGGTAACGACTCCAATAGGTGTTTCAAATGGATAGTTTACAAATCTACTCAAAACGTCACATAACGCTAAGAAAACGCCACCAATAACACCTGCACATGGCAAAATCCACTTATAATCTACCCCAATTATAAAGCGCGTAATGTGCGGAATAATTAAACCTACAAAACCAACTTTCCCCACTAAAGCAACTGCTGTTCCTGTTAAGAAAATTACCGATAAAATTGCCATCGCTTTAACTAGTTTTGTACGTTGCCCTAAATTAATAGAAACCTCTTCGCCTAATGAAAGAATGGTAATAGATTTTGATATTAACAATGCTAAAATTATTCCAATTATCCCAAACGGTATCGTGATTTTAATGATATTAGGATCTACTTGATCTAACTTTGCATTAAACCAAAAACTAACATTTTGAGAAATTTGGAAATACGAAGCCATTGCAGCCGATACACTACTTAAAAATGTTCCAATAACTGTTCCTATAATCGCTAACCTAACTGGTGATAAGCCATTTTGAAGGAGCGAACCAAAACCAAACACGATACCGGCTCCTAGTGCAGAACCAATCATTGAACATACAACCATACCAATTGATGACATTCCCGGAAGAAAAATCATGCTAAGTGTAATAACAAAGGCAGCGCCATCCGTCACACCCATAATAGAAGGGGATGCAAGATAGTTTCTTGTCATCCCCTGCATAAGTGCTCCTGATATGGCTAGAAATGCTCCGACTAAAAGAGCTGCAACTACCCTTGGTAAACGTGAAGTAATAATAATATTATGATTTACATCGCTTGAATCAAAATGAAATAATGCGTTCCACACTGTTTCAGCGTCAATACTTTTTGCCCCATACAAAATCGAAAGTATAATTGTAAATAAGATGAGTATGGGTGCTATACATAATATAGTTACTGGTACTGCATTTGTTTTCTGCATATCATTCAACGCACCTTACTTATTGTATTATTTAGATAAATTTTTCACGGCTTCTTTTAAGAATGCTGTTTTACTCCAAGCTGTACCACCTTGTGCCATTGGATCTACAACATTTACAAATACTTTCTTTTCCTTCGCAGCATTCATACTTTGCCAAATTGGATTACTTTCAATTTCTTCTAACACTTTCGGGTTTTTATTTTCACTTGCCTCATATTGTAAGAAAATATAATCTGGGTTAAGTTCAGCAAGTTTTTCAAATGAAATTTTCTCTTGTGCTTTTACAGTTTTCAATTGTTCTGGAGCAGTTAGTCCAAGATCTTTATAAATTACAGGATTGAAGTATACTCCTTCTGGATATAGGAATAATTCGTTTGCTCTTAGTCTTATGACAAGTACTTTTTTATCTTTTAACTTATCTCCTAGTTTTGCTTTTGCTTTTTCAGCGTCCGAATTGTAATCCTTAATAATTTTTTCGGCTTTATCTTTTTTACCAGTTAATTCTCCCATTAACTTTAAGTTATCTTCCCAATTTGTTGAAACGTGTGATACCGGGAATGTAGGAGCTACTTTCGTAAACTTTTCAGCTGTTTCTGCTGGGAATTTCGTACTCGATGTAATAACATCTGGTTTTAATTGTAGTAATGTTTCGAAATTGGGTTGCATTTTCTCACCAACAGATTTAGCACCTTCTAACTCTTTTTCAAGATATTTTGGTAATTTACCACCTACAGTAATGGCACCAACTGGTTTAATTCCAAGTACTGCCGCATCTTCCATTGACTCTAAACTAGCTGTCGCAATTTTATCTACTTTTGCTGGCACTGTATACTCTTTACCTAAATATGTGATTTTTCGTTTTTCATCTTTTTTCGTTTCCGTAGCTTTTGTCTGTTGTTTTTGCTCGCCTGAAGTTTTATCCGCACTATTACATGCCGCTAAACCTACACTTAAAACTGTAACCATCCCTAAAGTAAATAATTTCTTGTTCATCTTTATATGTCTCCTCTCGAATTTTCAAACTATATTCTCAATAAAATTTAACTATATGAACCTTGTCCCATATATATATTTCATTAGATTAATAATTTTATCCAGAACTCATTCCCGTTCACTTCCCCTAGACTATAATTCTTTTACGCCTTCATCACTTGATAATCATTTTCACTGATAATGATTATCGTTACTAAGTATATATTTAATATGAAATTATTTCAAGAATGATTTGAAAAATTTTAACAAACTGAATTAAAAAAAGAAGTATCTCCCTAATATTAGGGAGATACTTCTTTTTTTTAGAAATTTATATGTAATTCAACTGGACAATGGTCTGACCCCATTACTTCACTATTAATTTTCGCTTCTGTTATTTGGTCTTTCATTCTTTCCGAAATAACAAAATAATCTAAACGCCATCCGATATTTTTCGCTCTCGCGCCCATACGATACGACCACCACGAGTATGCACCTTCTTGATTAGGATAAAGGTAACGATATGTATCAATAAATCCTTCTTCTAAAATACATGAAAATTTCTCTCGTTCCTCATCAGAGAATCCAGGATTTTCACGATTACTTTTCGGATTTTTCAAATCGATTTCTTTATGAGCAACATTTAAGTCTCCACAAAAAATAACTGGTTTCTTCTCATCTAATCGTTTGATATAGGACCTGAAATCATCTTCCCATTTCATTCTGTAATCTAATCGTTCTAATCCACGTTTTGAATTTGGTGTATATAACGTTATCATGTGAAAATCTTCGAATTCTAAAGTAATAAGTCGCCCTTCTTGATCATGCTCTTCAATGCCTAAACCATATGTAACTGAAAGCGGTTCTTTTTTCGAAAAAATAGCAGTTCCTGAATATCCTTTTTTCACAGCATAATTCCAGTATGTATAATATCCCTCTAAATTTAAATCAATTTGCCCTTCTTGTAATTTAATCTCTTGTAGACAAAATATGTCAGCACTTGATTCCTCAAGATATTCCAAAAATCCACCTTTTGCGATAACAGCTCGCAAACCATTTACATTCCATGAAATTAACTTCATCTATAGTCCTCCTCTTGATGTTTATTTCCAAATTTCATGCTATCACAAAATAGAAAACAATCATATTTTCACCTTTGTAATCTTGCTCTTACATTTATGAATACATACATACGCACTTTATTCAGGTTATACTAATTTCAGAGGTGATGTTCTATGCACAATGAAGGAGTTACATTAACAAATGAGTATTGGCAAGCAATTATTCATAATGATTCTTCCTATGATAGCAAATTCTTTTATGCTGTGAAATCAACTGGAATCTTTTGCAGACCATCATGCAAATCAAGAATACCGAATAGAAACAATGTACGAATTTTTCATCATGCAGAGCAAGCATTAAGTGAGAACTTTCGCCCGTGCAAACGTTGTAAGCCAAATGGGATCACTTTACCTAATGAAGAGTGGGTAGAACAAATTAAAGACTATATCGAAAAGCATTATGACGAATCCTTAACTCTCGACATGCTTGCGGAAATGTGTCACGGTAGCCCTTTTCATTTACAACGTACTTTCAAAAGAATAATAGGGTTAACTCCTATAGAATATATACAACAATTCAGGGTTCTTAAAGCAACCGAATACCTTTTACACACAAATCAATCTATTAAAGAAATTAGTACTGCTGTCGGGATAGAAAACCCAGAGTATTTCGCAACTTTATTTAAAAAGAAAACCGGATTTACTCCTACTGAATATCGAAAAAAGAACGAAATGAAAGAGGGATACGATAATGAATTCCTACAAAAATAATTATATATATTGGACGCTACTTACACATGAAAATTGGCGATTTCATATTGCTGCAACTGAAAATGGACTATGTTTCATTGGATCACAAGACGAAAACTTTGAAGAATTAAATATATGGGCTAGAAAAAAACTGCCCCAACATATATTGACTCATAGTCCAGATTACTTGCAAATATATACGCAAGAAGTTATCGAGTATTTAGAAAACAAGCGAGAAACTTTTACATTTCCTATCGATGCTTATGGAACTAATTTTCAATTATCTGTTTGGAATACGGTACGTGAAATTCCTTATGGAAAGACATATTCTTATACAGAAATTGCTGAAAGAATTCAAAAACCTAAAGCTGTGCGCGCCGTTGCTTCTGCTATTGCTGCTAACCCTCTTCTTATTACCATTCCTTGTCACCGCGTTATTGGGAAGAATGGGAAACTAACCGGATTTAGGGGTGGATTAGAAATGAAGAAAAAATTGCTTACATTAGAAAAGTTGCAGGTGGAATTCATATGACAGCAGAATATAATAGCGCATTATCTATAGCAGTTCCAAAAGAATTTTGTTTCCAAGAAAATTTACGTTATCTATCACGCTCTAACAATGAATGTATGTTCCATATTGAAGATAACAAAATTTATAAAGTTATCCCTGTTCAAGATGTAAATCCTTTAGTTGAAATTAGTGTGAATACAGATGGGAATATTCAAATACGTTGTTTAGAAGAACCATATACATCTGAAAAATCGATACGTGAAGCTGTAGTTAACTATGTAAAAGAATGGTTTGATTTAACTACTGATTTAGCCCCATTTTATACATTAGCTAAACATGATTTACTCCTTCAAGGACCAATTGAACAATATTATGGCCTTCGTACTTTAGGCATTCCAGACTTATTTGAGGCACTTTCCTGGGGAATTATCGGTCAACAAATTAACCTAACATATGCTTATACACTAAAAAGGAGATTAGTTGAGCAATTTGGAAGTTATGTAGAATGGGACGGTAGAAAACATTGGATATTCCCATCACCTGAAACAATTGCAAATCTACATGTAGAAAATCTTCAACAATTAAAAATGACGACTAGAAAATGTGAATATTTAATCGGTATTGCGAAGCTTATTACAGAGAGAAAATTATCAAAAGAGGATTTACTGCAAACACAAGATGTAAAGGTTGCTGAGAAACAATTAACTGCTATCCATGGTATAGGACCATGGACTGCCAACTATGTTTTAATGCGTTGTTTAAGATTTCCTTCGGCTTTTCCAATTGATGATGTTGGTCTGCATAATGCAATTAAATTTTTAACAGGTTCCGAAAATAAACCGACAAAAAATAAAATAAAAGATTTCGCGGCAAACTGGGCTAATTGGGAGTCTTATGCGACTTTTTATTTGTGGCGAGTACTATATTAAAAGAACCAAGTAGCACATTCGTACTACTTGGTTCTTTTTTAAGCTTGCTCCTCAAAACGTCTTGCAATTTCCACAATAACTTGAACGGCTTTTTCCATAGTATCTACCGAAACATACTCAAATTTACCGTGATAGTTTTCACCACCAGTGAAAATATTCGGCGTCGGTAATCCCATATATGATAATTGTGATCCATCTGTGCCTCCGCGAATCGGATGAATATTTGGTTCAATGTCTAAACTTTTCATTGCTTCATATGCAATATCAACAATTTCTCTTACCGGTTCAATTTTTTCAAGCATGTTATAGTATTGATCATTCATTTCTAAAACGACTGCATCTTCGCCATATTTTTCTTGCATAGTCTTCACAATATTTTTAACGTTATTTTTACGTGCCTCAAAATTTTCACGATCAAAGTCTCGAATAATATAATATGCTTTACTTTGCTCAACATCACCATTTAAAGAAAGTAAATGATAGAATCCTTCATAGCCTTCTGTATATTCTGGCGCATCTTCTACTGGTAAATACCCATTAAATTCCATAGCAAGTTTAGTAGCATTGCGCATTTTATTTTTTGCTGTTCCAGGATGTGTATTCGTTCCGTTAAACGTTAACTTAGCACCTGCAGCATTAAAACTTTCATACTCTAAACCACCTAATGGACCTCCATCCATCGTATAAGCGAATGATGCACCAAACGCTTCTACATCAAAATGCGCTGGCCCACGACCAATTTCTTCATCCGGTGTAAATGCTACTCTTATTTTCCCGTGCTTAATTTGCGGATTATGTATTAAATGGTTCATTGCAACCATAATTTCTGTAAGACCAGCTTTATCATCTGCTCCTAGAAGTGTTGTACCATCAGTTGTAATAATGGTATGTCCTTTATATGATGGTAATTCCGGAAACTGCTCTGGTGTTAACACAACATTTAGCTCTTCATTTAACGTAATTGCATTACCATCAAAATTTTCATGAATTTGTGGTTTGACGTTTTTCCCTGTAAAGTCTGTTGCCGTATCTAAATGGGCTAAAAATCCGATTACAGGAACATCCTTGTCCGTATTAGCTGGAAGTGTTGCCATTACATAGCCATTATCATCCATCGTTACTTCTGTTAAACCAATTTCTTTTAGCTCTTCCACTAATAACTTACCAAACTCAATTTGTCCTGGTGTTGTTGGTACTGTATGACTTTCTTCATTTGATTGCGTATCAATTTTTACATATCTCGTAAATCTTTCAATAAGTTCTTGTTTCAAGTTCATTCACTCCCTTTTATGTTCCTCCCTCCATTATAATCCTTAAAACGAAATATTTTAACTTTTTTGACTGTGAAGATGTATATTTCATTTACATTGTTAACACTTTTACATAACAAAAAGAAAATTAGTGAACATATTTAAAGTACAGCTTAATACAAATAAATTCACCCTATTTACGACTCTCATCGCAAATAGGGTGTTTCTGTTTTTATCTCGCAATTTAAGAATATATACTACTCATTTACAATAAAAGTATATACATCATCATAAATACAGCCATTTACTTTAATCACATACTTCCCAGGTTTATTAAAACTAATTGTGTATTTATTTAACTGAATTGCTTCTTTATCTCCAGAAAGAATATCAATGCTTCTGCCACTTAATACATACAATTCATTTAGATTCATCGTTACATCAATTGTATTGAAATTTTCTACTTTCACTTGCTGTGCTTCCGCAACGCTTACACTTGGTTCTAAAAACAGTAATCCACTTAATCCAATCGTCCCCGCTAAAGCAACTCCCGCAAACTTTTTAATCTGTTTCATTACAATGACCTCCTTATAGATTTTACGTAAAGGCAATGTCCTCCCTTACACCACAAAGCCTATATGTAATGAAATGAAAAGTAAACGGGGACTGTAAGACAAAATTCTACATCTTTTTCTCCTATTGAATATAAATCCAACGTTTGGAATTTTGACACATTTAAAATTGTTTCCCTAAACCAATTTCTCCATAATTTATTCAAAGACTGAATAATTACTTATTTATTTAACATTCTAACAATAGTTGATAAAGATGCTTTCTATTCAAAAAAAGACTTTGCTATAAAAGTAACTTTTACAACAAAATCCATGCAACTAATTTTATTCAGCTTTCCATAATCTCTCTACATTCATTAATTGTTCTTCTTTAAATTCCATCTTATATATATCCGGTTTTGACGTATTCATTAAAAATTCAAAACCATATTGTTTATCAAAATAGTTCATCATTAATGTCATGACAAGCCCATGTGTACCAATTACAATTTTGCATCCTCGAAAATCCATTAAGATTTCTTTTAATACTTTCACTACTCTTCTCTGGCAATCTGCATATGACTCTCCTTCCGTTCGTGCAAAGTCAGGATTAGAGAACATCTTCTGTACAAGTGGATACACCTCTTTGTCTGATATAACCTGATCCTCACTTGAAAACATACACTCTTTAAGATTTTCATATACTACTATTTCTTTTTCATGGAAATTAGCTGACTCCTCTATCGTTAGCATAGCCCGATTATAAGGACTGGAAATAAAAGTATCAATCCTCTCCGCTTTTAATATGTCAGTTACTCTACGGGCATCCATATGTCCCCTCTCAGTTAATCCACGCATTCTTTCATTTCCTTCTAGTTTTGGTGATTCACCATGTCTAACCATATAAATATATGTGCTCATAATTTCTCCTGAAAATTTTTTATAAAGTGAAACGTTAATCAGCCCTCACTAATCGGGCTGCCCGGCAAATAGCGAGATAAGTTAATAAATCACGTTCATTTATCCCATTTCAACACTTAGGGGTAATACTAAAATACTTTATAAACTGTGCTGATTTGTTCGTCTAATCCATTCTCCTACTAAACTCTCAAATAATTCAGGCTGCTCAATTTGCAAATTATGCCCTGCCATATCTAACACTGCTAATGTTGCCCTTGGATATTCTTCAATAATTTCTATAATATTTTGATAACCTACTGATATATCTTGTCTTCCAGTCAGTAAAAGAACGGGATTTTCATATTTTTCATGCTGAAAATCCATAGTAAGAGAGTAATTCTTTTGCAACCTTTCAATAAATTCATAATTAGCAACATCTAACCCAGGCTTAATTTCTTCTTTAAATCGCTTATATGTATATTCATTTGCTATTACAGCTAACTCACAAAACTCCTCTCTTTCTGTGGAAGTGAGCGTATTTAAAAATTCCTCATCTTGTACAATTACCTGTTTATCTGGAAGAATCCTTTTTTCTGGCTCCGCTACAACAACAGGACATACTAATAGTAATCCGCTAACTCTCTCAAACATCTTTGCAAGTATACCTTTGGCTAAATAGCCTCCATATGATTCTCCTACCAATAAAAATTTTTCAGTAGAAATGATTTCCTCAATAAATGTGATAAGCACTTCTACTATACGATCTGAACTATTTATCCAATTTGGAGCATTCGATTTTCCCATTCCAGGTAAATCAATATATATTCGCTTATAACCTTCATATTTCTGAAATACTGATTCCATACATTTCATCATTAACCTATGGTCAGGGGTGCAGCCATGTATGATAATGACCGGTTTACCCCCTCCCACAATTTCATAGTATATTTCTGCATCTTTAATTCGATATATCATAAAAAAGCCTCCCTATTTAGTGGCAATACTATTCCACTCTGTAAGAATACACGTTCTTATTTTATATCTTTTCTCAACATTTTCACAAATATTAATCTTCAGATTAAAAATAAAAAGCTCACCAAAAAAAGATACTCATCATTTTATATGCAATTTTGCATCTCCACTTACAAATCACTAAAAAAACTTTACAATTCAAAGGATGACTAAATATACAATTTCTATTTAAAGTCTTGATACAGTCTATACTATCAACCGCAATATTTTTTCAACCTTAAGAATACTTACACTCTTTAACACTTTCCTTATAAACATGATTTTTATAAGGAAATCTGATACAATTCTTAAATAATATTATTATGTATAGATATAACGAACATAGTGCATAATTAAAGAAGGTGATTTCATTGAAATTAAATAAAAATTTACAATTATGTATATTAATCGGAACATTAATATGCTATTCAATCTATTTTATGTTTTTCTATCTGTTCCCTACTCATTTTTCAAATTCAGATGTACGCTTCGCTTCACTTGTCGTTGAAGCCATTACATTTGTATCACTGATTTACTCTATATATTCTAAAAAAGTCAGTTCAAATCCGTTTTGGATATGTATTACAATAGCAATTGGTAGTTTTTTATTAGGGAAAATAGTATATACATATCAAGATAGCTTCTTCGAAATTCCAATACATCGTTTTACGGTTTCTGATGTATTTTACATGTTTTTTCTATTTTTCTGTCTTATCGCTTTCTGCTATAAAATCTTAAAGGAATGCAATAAATGGGAAAAAGCGTTCTTTATTTGTGATATATGCATAGTGCTTACTTCCATATTTACATTAGAATGGTATTTATTTAATCAACCAAATTTAAATATATTCGCTCTTTCACTAGGAGATGTTTTCCTTTCATTTTTATACCCAATTGCAGATTTATTATTTCTACTGCTAGGTGTTAGTCTCTTTTTCCGTCCAACAATTTTTAATTCCAAACGGAAAATTTATATCTTTATTTTTGTATTAATAAGTTCTGCAACTTTTAACTATATTTATTTTTACTTAAATAATCACTTATCAACTGAAACGATAATATTATTACGTCTTTTATATAGAATACCTATATTACTTATTGCAATAGCTGGCTCTATTTCAGAAGATCATAATAGCCATAAAAATTATTTCCTTGTAAACCCTATAATAGGAAAAAAAGCTTTAGTTGTATTTCCCTATCTTGCTGTTGCAATACTAATCGGGTTTACATTAAAAGAACAAACATCATCTTCAACTCTCATTACAGGAAATTGTATTACTTTTATTTTCGTACTCATTCGTCATTCTATCGTACGTATGCAAAACAATTCCTTAACAAAACGTTTGCAGGCATTTAATGCCCAACTAGAAGAAAAAGTTACTTTACGGACTTCTGATTTAGTTCATAAATCAGAGGCTCTTTCTCAAAAACAACAAAAATTCAAATCATTATATGAATATCATCCTGACCCTATTTTCACCATTGATTTAAATGGAATATTCTTAAATGTAAATAAGGCTGGGAGTGTACTACTTGGAGCACCAACAGATGAGTTACTCGGTGAAACTTGTTTTTCGATTATTTTAGATGAAGATAAGCATAAGCTAGCATTGGCGTTAGAGAAAGTGAAACAACAAGAATCGGCATCCTTACAACTTAGTTCTCAATATAAAGATGGCTTTACTTATTTTTTATACGTTACAATCATTCCTATTATAATAGACGGACAAATTTCAGGAAGCTATATTATGGTGAAAGATATTACTGCACTAAAAAAACAGCAAGAAGAAATAAAATATTTAGCATTCCATGACACTGTAACGAAAATTGGTAACCGTGCCTTTTTCCATAAGAAATTAAAGAGAGTTATAAAAAATGCTGAAATAACAGAAAGCGAGTTCGCATTATTATATTTAGATTTAGATCGCTTTAAAGCAATTAACGATACACTTGGACATTCATCAGGAGACTACATATTAGAAGAAGTAGCAAAGCGCTTCCAATCATGTCTTCCATCACATACTCATCTTTCAAGAATCGGTGGCGATGAATTTACAATCATAATTGAAAACTATACTGACGAAGATTACTTATTCCAATTATGTAACCAATTATTTAAATGCATGAAAAAGTCATTTATCATACATGAGCATAAATTAACTTTATCACTGAGTATCGGCATCGCTATTTATCCACATTCCGGAATCGATACCGCTACACTTCTGAAAAACGCTAATGTTGCAATGTATGATGCAAAAGCAAAAGAGCTTAATTCTGTCTCTATTTATGACGATGTAATCGCTAAAAAAATTGAAAGACGATTACGATTAGAAAAAGATTTACCAAACGCACTACAAAATGAAGAATTGTTCCTTTTGTATCAACCTCAAGTTGATAGTGAATCTAATAAAATTATCGGTGCAGAAGCTTTAATTAGGTGGAATCATCCTGAATTAGGTATTATTTCTCCATACGAGTTTATTCCGATTGCAGAAGAAACACTACAAATTATTTCAATAGGTAAATGGACATTAGAGCAGGCTTGTAAACAAATGAAACGTTGGCACGCACTCGGATATTCACATTTAAAAATAGGTGTAAATTTATCTGCTAAGGAATTTGAACAAGAGGATTTTGTAAAATCTATTTCTTCTACTTTAACAAATACAGGTTTACCAGCAAGCTCTCTTGATCTTGAATTAACAGAGCGAATTGCAATGATGGATGAGCGAGAAACATTGATAAAACTGCGTACACTAAAAAGTTTAGGGATTCACATTTCTATCGACGATTTTGGTACAGGTTATTCTTCGCTAGCCTACTTACCTTTGTATCCAATTGATACGTTAAAAATCCCGAGAGAATTTATTACAATGTCTGAAACATGTGATGATGGAATGGAAATTATTAAAACGATCATCACATTAGCAAATACATTAGGAATGTCTGTCATTGCTGAAGGTGTAGAAACGAAAGAGCACGTAAATTTCCTTCAAAAAAATAAATGTCAGTTTATTCAAGGTTATTATTACAGTAAACCTATTCATATTCATGCATTTACTGAGCTATTAGAAAACGGCATTCACCCATAGTACATAACTAATTAGAACAAATATAGCAAAAAGGAAAGAAGATACCTTCTTTCCTTTTGTTTTTCTATTTACATTTCTATTACTTCACCACTTCATTTATTATATCTATTATTTGATGAATTCCCTCATCATTTGTTTTCTTATATCCATTCATGTTTTGAATATATTTCTCCTTATTTGTATACAACTTATTTACTGCATGTATAAATGTATTCGTACTTACTCTGTCTTGGAGTATAACTTCCGCATATCCTTGCCGTGAAAAATATTCAGCATTTAAAACTTGATCTCCCCTACTGGAACTGTTAGTTAACGGGATAAGCAACATCGGTTTCTTCAAAAATAACAATTCAGAAATAGCAGTAGAACCCGCTCTAGAAACTACAACACTTGCCATATTTAGTATATGCGGCAACTCGTCGCCTATATATTCAAATTGCATATATCCCTCCATGCCAATAGATGGGTCTACCTTCCCTTTACCACATATATGAATAATATTAAAGTTTAATAGTATTGTATCTAAACATTCCCTTACCATATCATTTATCCACTTAGCACCTTGACTCCCACCCATAATTAATAATACTGGTTTATCTTGCTGAAATTCACAATATCTTCTTCCTCGTAATACGTTACCCTTCTCAATTTCTTCCCTTACAATTGGTCCTACATAAACCTTCTTCTCATTACTTACATTTTCTCCTGCCTGAGGAAATGTTGTGCATAGCTTTGTAGCAAAAGGTAATGCTATTTTATTGGCAAGCCCTAATGTGCTATCTGGTTCACGTATAATTATAGGCACACGATTTAACCATGCTCCTATAGCTACAGGAACTGAAACAAATCCTCCTGCTGAAAAGATAACGTCAGGCTTTGTTTTCTTAATTAAATTATAACTTTGTAAACAACCGCGTATAATTTTAAAAGGATCTTTAAAATTCTCCCAATCCCAATATCTCCTAAGCTTTCCCGTTGAAACACTATTGTATTTAACATTTTGCACTAATGATTTTTCAATTCCATTTTTGGATCCAATATACTCGACTCTCCAGCCTTTCTCTATAAATTTAGGAATTAATACAATATTAATCATAACGTGTCCGGCTGTACCGCCCCCAGTAAAAAGAATCGTTTTGCTCATAACTTATACCCACCTTTATTATTAAAAATCTAGCTTTCTCTTTACCTTTTAAATGTAAATAAACTTATTATTTTTTATATAAATCTTTAACTCCACCTCTATATCTTGTAAAAGATCGTTAATGAGTTCATAAAAATCATTTCCATACTCACTACACTCGTATTGAGCAAAGATTTGAATCACATATCTAGTTTCCGTCTCTAATGCTGACTTTATTCGATTAACCCTTTTTTCTTCTACATACGCTTGATATTTATGTATTGCCTCATAAATAAGCAATACATGCGCTTCTTCATCTCTCCAGTCCAGCGTATCAACAATTGAAAGAAATAGCGTATTTTGATTATCTATTACTTCATAACCATTCATATATTTCTTACACCCTTTTTTGTTTTTCATTGCATGCAGATGTCACTACACTTCGCATACTCAAGTACATCTTTTAATGATTGATGAAATTCAATTTCTGGGATCCAACCTAAATTTTTTATTTCCTCTGTTGCTAAACTCTCATTTGAGTCGCTCCCACTTTTCTCTGTTTCCTCTATAAAAAAATTTAGCTGTGTTAATTCTTTATATTGTTCTAGTACATCTAATAAAGATCGTTTTACTCCTGATCCGATATTATATTGTTTTCCATTTATTCCATCTCGTAATAACACATGATACGCTTTGACCGCATCACGTACATCTAGAAAATCTCTACTATCTTTCAAACTGTTTACTTCGATAATAGCCTTACTTCTACCTGATTCTATATCTATTATTTTCTTTGCGAGAATCGAACAAATACCATTCGATACCCCTGGACCAATTAAGTTTGAGGGCTTTGCAATGATAATATTTGAATCCATTAATCCTCCCCAAGCCTCTGCAATAATGACTTGCATCGTTTTACTTAAACTATATGGATTTGAAATTTTCATTTCGTTCATACTATCTGCTTGCAAAGCAGATCCTATAACTAATGTTCTACAATGCGAGGCTTCTTGCTTAATTGCTTCTAATAAATATAACGTTCCTATTACATTAATCTCTATATACTCAAGAGCAGCTGTCCAAGATTCTATAACCGAATTCCTTCCTGCTAAATGCAATACGTAGTCTGGCTTTATTTGTTTCATTACCTTCATTACTTCGCTCTTATTAGTTAAATTACACGTAATACCATTTCTAATTTTTTCTCTATGTGCACGATTTTGAAACATAGGAATTACATGAAAGCCCTGCTCTAAAAAATAGTGGCAAGCATGGCGGCCTGTGAAACCATTTGCACCAGTTATTAAAAGGCTCGCATTTTTTTTCATCGCAAAAACCCTCCTTTTAATAGCATTTGTTTCACCTCATGTTTTGCAAGTAAATCTTGTTGAGAACTAAAACTCTTCACATCCACTAGCGGATAGCTAGAATAATATTCTTGAAGTCCTTCGATAGGAATCGTCGGTAGTACCACAAAATAATTTTGATTAAAACTTATACTTGTTTTACTCTCTACCTCAGATAGAAGCATTTCACTTAATTTTTCACCCGGTCTTATCCCTACCTCTTTCACCTTAATATTTTCTTTTTTTGAATCTTCAATTAATATTTCCGCTAAATCTGTTATTTTACATGCCGGCATTTTCATAACAAAGATTTCCCCGCCTCTACCTTGATATACGGCTTTAAATAACAATCCAACAGCATCTTCAACTGTTAAGAAAAATCTAGTCATATTCGCATCGGTAATCCCTACTTCTGAAGATCTTTTAATTTGTTGTTTAAAAAGCGGTACTACACTTCCACTCGTTCCTAAAACATTTCCACCACGAACACAAATGAATTTTGTTTTCTTCGTTTGTATATTCGCATGAACCATTAATTTTTCACCAATTGCTTTTGTCATCCCATACGTATTTGATGGATCAGCTGCTTTATCCGTTGAAACATATATAACTTTTTCAACTTGCATCTGTGTAGAGGCTTCAATTACATTTTGCGTACCATGTATGTTAGTTTTTATAGCTTCATAAGGATAATACTCACATACTGGAACGTGTTTTAAAGCTGCAAGATGGAATACATAATGTACACCTTGGCATGCATAGACTAGTTGATCTTTATCACGAATATCTCCAATAATAAATTTTAGCCTATCATCATTTATAAACTGTTGCTGCATTTCAAACTGAACCGTTTCATTTCTTGAAAAAACTCTAATTTCTTTCGGTGATTTTTCTAATAGTTGTTTTATAAGTTCATGCCCCCACGAACCTGTACCACCAGTAATTAAAATTATTTTATTTAACATTCCTTTTCCTCCTACGAAACATCTCAATTTAAATAATATTTATTGAATTATTTTCAATTGATTCAAATCCTAATCGTCGTTTGTTACATTTAATTGACAAAATAAAAAAACAGAAACTATTAAACTTAGTTTCTGTTTTTCATTTCACCTCACAACAGTAAGATTTTCCATACTGTTTGCATGATAAATAAATTCCTTGTAAAAAAACACCGCTCATTTATTTCTTATACTCGTAATAAAATAAATAGAATGATTCATAGCCAATAATCATGTTTAAATTTATGAAAAAGGGAGGTAACGGAATGGACCGAAACAATTCATATCATACATATAACGGACCTTCCAAAGCACTGCCTCTCTCCCTATTCGATGTAAAAAATGAATTGAAACAAAAAAGCAAACTTATTCCTTCTGATACCATGTATAAATTAACGAAAGAAGAGCAACTCATCATCAACAAAATAAAAATACAAACAGAACAGCTAAATAAAAATAATGTTACAAGAACACGCGCATACTACCAATTTTACATTCAATATCCAGAAATACATTGGGCACTGCTTGGGCATATGGTATCACGTAACGGCGGTTGGAATATGACTGATTTAAAGGGCGATTTATATACGAGAATTTTATCAGAGAAAGATCAATTCATATTTTTTTCTTTTTTAGAAAGAGGGAATTGGCTTATTTTCCAAGATGTATACCCTCAATTTTTACTTTACGAACAAAGTGTAAAAAGATCACAAAAGTTATTTCACCTTCTCCCTCACCTAAATGTTTCTACATTTATGGAAACGATGTGGAACCATTTTTGGAAAACAGGTAACAAAAAAACTTTAGCGATTGCCACTATTATTAATGAACAAAACTACTTAGAAAAAAGAGTGATTCAAAATGTACAATTTAAAAAGACTGTACTAAATAGTATTGGATTTAAACTCTTTGATTTCTTTCAGTTTAATCATATTCTTTTCCCATTCTACGAAAATGATAAGAAACAAAAAGTGTTACTATTTGGTGATACAATGAAACATTTCACTTCCTTACATGAACGGATATTAATTGGAAAAAGATTGTACTCATTATTATTTCGAGATACACATGTTTTATCTCAAATAATACGCTGGGCTCAACACCATCCACATACAGGATCAAGGAAAGATTACTGGCCCCATTTATTTTCAAGTGTAAATGAATCTTTTTCCCGTGAGTTTTATAAGCGCCGAATAAAGAAATGCCAGTTACGAAATGGCGCTTATCGCATATACAGCCCTGCACTCATCTATGCATGGCGAGATATGAAGCATGAAGAAGTTGACAGTGAAGATTGGTTTACTGATTGGCAAGTTGTAAATTACTTAGTTGATAAGGAGGAAAATATAAATGGACAAATTACAGAAGACTACTGCAAAACACTCGAAAAAATTGAACTCGCCATTCTCGCAAAGAAAAATGTCCTCCTCCGAGAAGAAGAATGAGTTTCTAGCATTAGTAGTTACAATCTTTCTCTCTTCTATTATTGGAACTTGCTTAGATGCCTTTTTTGTTCATAAACAAATATATTCCTTTCCGGCTAGGCCCTTCTCATCCACATTTTCGGTTAATATAGCTTTTACATTGTTCGTACTGCCGATTTTAACAGTTATCTTTATACACATTTCAAAAAAATTATCTAACGTTTCTAGAATTTTATTTATTATTTCAATCGGTATTTGTGCTAGCCTTTTTGAACAGATTGCTGAAAGTTTAGGTTTATTTGTACATAGCGCGAATTGGAACCATACATATTCTTTATTTGGTTATATGATTTTTCATTCTTTTATTTGGAACGTATATAATTGGATAAAAAAATAAAGAGACCATTATAGGTCCCTTCTTAAGCATACTCTTCCGTTATTGCTAATGGTGCCAATGTTTGAAGGCTTTTAGAGCGTAAACGATAGGCAACGACTTTCTTCTTATATTGCTTAATGACATCAACATGTTCTTCATAGCTATATAGCGAAAATCTAATCTCTTTATTCCCTTTCTTCGTATCAATGACTATGGGTGTCCCTTCTCCGTGCGGCGGGAAATAATGTTTATCTAAAAACAAAGCCTCATTAAATTCATGAATAACTTGTAGTTTCATTTCTCCCTCTATATTTTTTCCATCTATCGATATAGAAGTATTTTCCGCCTCAAGCTTTTGATGCAATTCAAATTTACTAATAATTGATTCTACAACAGAAGTGGGCATGCTAGAAACTAATACTTTAATAGCTCCAAAAACAAATAATGTAACTATAAACCATGTTGTCATTGTTATCATCTCCATTACATTTAAAAAATAAATTTCGTTCCATACGGTATTAGTATACTAATGAGTATTCCAGTTACAATCATCGTTACCGAACCGATTGTCGCCTCTTTCTCGCCTTCCTTCACGAGACGGCTCACACCGATAATATGTGATGCACAGCCCATTCCAACTCCTTTTCCAATCGTACTTGTTATACTGAAAAACTTAAGTACTGTTGGTCCGATCATAGCGCCTGTTATTCCTGCAACAACTACAAAACTAGAAGTCATAGATGGAATACCACCAATTTGATCCGCTAATGATAGGGCAATAGGCATCGTTGCTAACTGTGGTAAAGTAGTTAATATAAGTTCCTTATCTATATTTAAAATTCCGCCAATCACTACATTCATACTCGTTACAGCCACTATACCTATCACTACTCCAATAAGTATCGATAAAAAATTTTTCATAAGTATCTTTCGCTCTTTAAATAGAGGTATGGCTAATGCTACAATTGCAGGGCTCAATAAGCTTGAAAGAATGTCTCCTCCATTTTCCCTATACTCATGATGAGAAATACCAAAAATGAAAAATAAACAAATCATAATTGCCGTAACTGTTAACACCGGTAACGTAAATGCAAACGTAAATTTTTTATATAGCTTTGTCGCCAAGAAATAAATTGCTACAGTAATAATAATTAAGACCATTTGAATCGTGCACCTTGTCGATTTTATTTTTTTGTTGTTATTAATATTTGACTTATATACCCTGAAACAATCAAAGTTACTACAGTACTTGCAACTACTAAAAGGAATATAATACTCTCCTTACTGAAAAGAAAAGACCCGTATTCCATGAGCCCTGTTGTCGAAGGGATTAAAAATAACGGTAAAAATACGATTAACTTTTCCGCACCTAACTCAAACCATTTTAACGGTAAAACGCGAGTGGAAAGGAGCAGGAACAGTATTAACATCCCTATTAAACTTCCTGGCATTGATAGATGGAATACTCCTTGAATCCACGTACCCACTAGGCTAAATACATATAGCACGCCTACTTGAAGTAAAAGCGTCACGTACTTCATTTCTTTCCCTCATTTCACTATCACACATCCATATTATGAAATCTCATTTAGCGTGTCGGCAAACCGTTTAATTCCAAGTTGAATTTGTTCTATATTCGCTCTACCAAACGTAAATCGTATATATTCATTTTTCGAACCTAAAACACTGCCCGGAACAAATGCGACACCATTCTGTATAGATTCACCTAATAAGTGATATTCATCAAACTTTCCTTTCACTTTACACCATACATGTATTCCACCCTCTGGCACGAAACATTCAACTCGGTCTCCCAATGTTCCTTCAAGCTCTGCAATTAATACATCTCTTCTTTGCTTCAATTGTCCACGAAGTATCGTAATATGTTTATGGAAATCCTTTGATTCTAAAAATTGATTTGCTACCCACTGCGTAAATACACTATGGCCAAAATCAACTTGTTGCTTTGCATCTGCTAAACGCTCAATTACACGTGTAGGACCAATTATCCATCCAATACGTAATCCTGATGCAACAATTTTTGATAATGAACTTATATAAAGAACATTTCCATTTTGGTCCATTGATTTTAATGTCGGGTTCACTTCTCCATTAAAAGAGATTAAACTATACGGATCATCTTCTACAATTGGTATACCGAACTCAGAAGACAGTTCTAAAATTTTTTTACGTCTCGCTAATGAAAGCACAGTCCCCGTCGGATTCTGATAATCTGGATTCAAAAACACCATACGAATGCGATGCTTTTTGTGCAAATCGATTAAGTCATCTGGATTCATTCCATGCTCATCAACAGGTAAATGAAATATGTTTAAACCGGCCGATTTAAACATTGGAAGCGAAAAACAATACGAAGGATCTTCAATCGCTATCGCATCGCCAGGTTTTAATAAACATTGAACGATAAGATTAAGCGCCTGTTGTGCTCCTGACGTAATAAGAATAGAGCTTGAATCTGCTTCAATTTGTTTATATTGCTGAACATGTGCTGCAATTGTTTTTCTCAACATCTCATTTCCAAGTGGATGATCATAACCGAGGTTTTCCATAAATGTTTTCTCCGACAAAATTGTTCGAAATCTATCACTTGGAATTAATTCTGGTGACAGTTCACCGCTTGCTAAATTAATTAAATCATCTTTTTGTGTTTCCGTTCGAATTTGTTGAACGAGTGGTACGTTAGGTAAGAACGATCCATCCTCCACGTACCTACCCCAGTTCGGTATTCGTTTATGTGAGACACCCCATATGTCTGTATTGACCCGTGTTCCGCTTCCCTTTTGCCGTTCTACTACTCCAAGTGATTTTAATTCTTCATACGCAGCTACTATTGTACTCCGGTTCACCTGTAATTCCTTTGCTAACATACGCTCAGAAGGTAACTTACTATCAGAAGGAAATTCACCTGAAGAAATGCCTCTTTCAATATAATCCGCGATTTGTTTATATACAGGTGTCTTATCTGCACGATTTGGTTTCCATTCCATCTAGTTTCCTCCTTTCAAAACGAACTATCCTCATTTTTTACTAACAGTATTCACCGTAAAAATAGTATTAATTAGTCACATTTTCTTATCCGTAAATGGATATATCCAAAATGGTTCTCTTTCTGATTACTCAATAGCTTCTGAAATTCCAACTTCATACTCTCATTTCAGTTCTTTTACAAACTATTAAATCATTACCGCGTACCATGTTACCCCGGCCAGTAGAACAAAAAGAAGAAGAATATAGATTGCAGATAAGTTTTTCACATTTCTTTTTGTAGACTTACCGTAATTCTCCTCCACGTTTCTTGCAACTAGTACAGTCCCAAATAGCGATACAATTACAATAATAACGACTAGTGAAATTGCAAAACTCATTGTCTTTTCACCTCTCTAAGACCCATCTATTTTAATTAAAGAACTTACATAAAAATCTTCCTCTTTAAAACGTTGATAACATACTACCTTTCTTCTCTTATCATAATAGATGTTTGCAAAAAGCGGACCAACCACTTTCGTGTTTTTTTGCTCATCCACTTAAAAAATAAAAAGCAACTGATCACTTAGGACCAGTTGCTTTTTTCACACGATAATTTTTCATTTAAAATTAATTCGATTTAAAAGTTTCGCCTTTTCATAATGAAACATCGACTGAGATAACTCAAAAATTGTTCCATTTACAAGATACACTGTATTTCTATTGTTGGTTATTGGAAAAGAAATAAGAAGCGATATATTTTATCGCTTCTCACTCTCATCATCTTTATTCTTTTATTAATGACTTATTCGCTCTTATAACTTCTTGATACAATAATGGTGACCACTTTTCATTTATGTAGTCTTGAATTACCCAGCCTACTCTCGCAGGATTCTTTTGTTTTATATGGTTTGCAATTTCAGGATTTATATAAGAGGCATAGTAATATGGACTATTCCATGCTGTACCACCAGAAGACAAGCTTGTAAAATTTATATATAGATGATTTAAATCCTCGCTATTGTTCATCGTTTCATTCATTGTATCTTTAATAGATTTTACTTTCTCATCATAACTCACTTTATATTTATCTTGTACTGTTACATTTACATTTTGATTTACAGTTATGGTAAACGTCTCATTATCTGGCCAATAAAAATTATTATATCCTCCAGATTCATTACTACCACTATATCTTTTTAGTAGTACAATTTTCCCACGAGCATCTCCAAGTTTTATATTTCCTTCTGTTTTTAAAAAGATAGGATCAACAAAATAATTTTTTTCAAACGTACTACTAAATGAATCTTCTGCCCCTTTCATATCCTCATACTCTTTTTTTAAAGACATAATAATCGTTTCACTCGGGTTATCTCTTAAAAATTGTTTCGCTTCGTTTATGAATTCATGCAGTGTTACATAAAGATATAATGGCCCATGATGAAGAACTATCGTATTATCATCTGTTAAACGTCCTCTTATATCAAAAATGCGAGCTCCATGGTCCATTTGATAGCGAAAATCATATTCTTGCGTCATTCCCCATACTTGCTTAATCGGATTTTGCAACTTGAACGTCCCACTATCGTGTGTTCCTGGAATTGAAATTCGTGCTAACGGGATATTATCAGGTATAGGTTGCATCCATTTCGACCAATTTTCAAGCTCATTAACAGAGCTAGCTGCAACTACTCTCTTATCATGTAAAGCAAATACAAATGTGATAAATATTGTACTACATATGAATAATTTCAAAATTAACTTCTTATTGCTCATTATTATCCCTCTCTTTTTCTGTTTTTATATCAAACTTATTGAATATAATATAAGCTAGTTCAGAAAAAATAAATAACATTTCATCAATATGAAATATTGCATAGAAGTAAAGTTAAAAAATCATTCACATATACTAAATTAGAAAATTTAAAGGAACTTCATCTGAAGTTCCTTTTACTTATTTTATGTTCAATACGTATGAACCATCTTTATTCTCATATTTATAGACGTATAAATAATATTTACCTGGCTTTGCATTATAAGTTCCTTTAACTACATTGCCTTCATTTTCACCATATGCTACATAGTTATTTAAATCTGATTCATGATGAAGTACCCATGTCATTCCGATATTTTGTTCATTTAGTAGAGAAATATTAATATTTTCCGGCGAGTCAATTTGGAAAGTAAATACATCTACTCTATCACTATTATGTAGCATTCCTTTCACCGGTGTATGAAAGTTAACTTTATTTGCCTGTCTAGGCTCATTATTTGGTTCATTTTCTGTTACTTGTAATTCATTCCCACCGTTTGGTTTTCTTTGTTCATAGCCTAAGTTTACTAGTATAGACTTCAAATCTGGTAAAACACCAATTTTATCTGCATATGGATCTTTAGATTTTGTTCCTGTGCTCTGGTTGCTTAATATTGCTCTTAGTTCACTAGGTCTATATGGTTGTCCTAAATTTTCTTTAGCAATGCTTTGTACTAAAGTCGCTGCCCCAGCAATAATTGGCGAGGCACTAGATGTTCCGCTAAAGCTTGAAGTATAAAGATTTACAGCACTTCTACTTTGTTCAGCTGTAGTTGTATCTACATTTTCTCCCCATCCGTACACATCAATACGGCTTCCATAATTCGAAAACCACATACGTTCATGAGGGAAAGATGAAGAGCCAGCGCCTACCATAATTGCACCCGAATCTTTAAAATCTTTACTATTACGATTTAAGACTTGCTTACCTTTTCTATCTTTGAACTGGTCTAAATCATTCCACCCATTTGCTCCAGCCTCTATAATTACAATCCCTTTATCTGTACCAGCACGAATTGCATCAAAAATATCTGGTTGTACTTCAACAGGTAAATATTTATCACCATATCCATCAAAGGATGCTTGCGCCTCTAATAATAAAACATCCCCAGCTTCTAACTGATTTACAGCGCTTAATATTGCATCAGCCGTATTATACTGTCCGTTATCTCTTATTTGAGAGATAACCTTTGCTTTCGCTTTTGGCGCAATCCCAATATTCCCGACTTCATTGTCCTCAGAGGATACAATTCCTAGTACAGACGTCCCATGACCGACATGCTGATCTATATTTCTTCCAGACATTAATTCAATATTTTGATGTAATAAATCCTCATGATTTAATAGCCATCCGTATTCCATATCAACAAAAGTAATACCATTTCCATTACCGCCTTGAATTCCCCAGGCGAAAGGCGCATTAATACCGTATGGGGCTGCTTCAAGATAACCTTGTTTTTTAAATCTAGGATTGTTATTAGGATTAAGAGCTACACTTGATGATTGCACTTCAGGTGGCATTATTTTCTCTTGTTTCTTCATATACGCATCTTCTATTAAAGAAGATGCCTTTAACTTATCTACTATTTCTTCTTCATACCCACTATTTTGATTTTGAAGAATATAGTAGTTTAATAGACTTGTAGATACATGATTAGGTGCTTTCACTTCAAGGTTTTGTATTTGTTCCGGGCTTACAGATGTGAATAAACGAGTAAATGTTACATCTGGATATTCTGTCAAAAGATCTTTTATTATTTTATCATTCGTTTGAGATTGTATTTGTTTTTCAATACCATCTTCATATGGCAAATCCAAATCCGCTTTAAATTTTACAATGATTTGCTTATCTGTTTCTTGTTCTATCCCTAATTTACTCTGCTGTTCTATAGAATCAGCATATACACTATTGATAGTGCCTCCTGTTCCTAAAAGTGTTGTAATGATTACAGTTGACGCACACATTTTTTGAAATATTTTCATTACATCAATCCTCCTATTAATAATTATTAATCATTATATTAATCTATAATCATTAATCCTATAACGTATTCCCTTTCTACTAAATAGATTATAGTAATCAGAAATATGAACTTCAATGTATTTTCATATGCAATATTTCATATTCTGACTCTACACTAAACGAATATGAAACTTATAGTGATTATTTATTTTATATGTGCTAATATACTTACATTAATATATTACGCATATACACATTTCAAACTACATTACTTAATCGTTTTACCTTAATTTTTTCTTAGGAGGATTTACAATGAAATTACTAAAAATAAAACATATAATTCCTTTATCTGCGGCCGCAATTACATTCGTATGTAGTCAAAGTACAGCTGAAGCTTCTACCATTCATACAGTAAAAAAGAACGATACACTTTGGAGCATTAGTAAACAATACGGAGTTTCAATACAATCCATTAAACAGGCTAATAATAAAGGAAACGATAAAACCTTTATTGGCGAACAGTTACATATTCCAGGGTCCGTGAAATCAAATGAAATCACTGTTCCTCAAAATGCCAAGCCTGCGAACATTTCTGAACAAATTATTTATCAAGTACAACCGGGAGATTCATTAGAAACGATAGCAAAGCGTTACAATGTCACTGTCCAATCTATAAAACAAATGAACAATACAGTCGGAAACAAGCTTTATACAGGACAACATTTAAAAATCAACTCAAGTATTTCACAAAAAGAAAAAGACTTAATGGCACGCTTAGTTACCGCTGAAGCAGGTGGCGAATCCTATAAAGGAAAAGTAGCAGTAGCCAAAGTTATACTAAATCGTGTAAATGCAAAAGGTTTTCCAAATACAATAACAGGCGTTATTTATGAACCTATTAAATACGGATATGCATTTACTCCTGTTACAGATGGAAGAATTAATCAACCTGCAAGTGCAGAAGCAAAAATGGCTGTAGAAGAGGCTATCTCCACAAATGGAGTAGATTCAGACTGGATTTATTTCTACAATCCAAAAACATCAACGGACAAGTGGATTACGACACGTCAAACAGTAGCAGTAATTGGTAATCATGTGTTTGCTAAATAAGATTTAAAATCATTAACAGACCTCTTCACTTAAAAGGTCTGTTTTTTCTATGTAAGATGTTATTAATCATATGACATAGTTATTTTTTAAACTGTTTCTTCTTTCAAATAAAAATTTTTGTATTTACTCCACCACTCGTAGAAATTAATAAAGCATCAAGTTCAAAAACTCCCACTTTATTAATAAAAGCTATTTCTTAACTTCATAAAATTGTTATACACTAGAAAAATAAAAAACAAACTATTCGTTAGCAGGTGGAAGAATATGTATGATGTTACGATTATCGGCGCTGGAGTAAGTAGCATTTTTATGGCTTATTCACTAGCTAAAAGTAACAAAAAAGTTTTAATTCTTGATAAAGGTAAAGCGCTAGAAGATCGCCATTGTCCTTTAGACGAAGGAAAAGTGTGTAATTGTACTACATGTGATAAATATTTCGGGTTTGGTGGTTTAGGCAAATCTGAAGGGAAATTTAATTATACAAACGGATTTGGCGGAGAACTTGAGAAAAAAGTCGGTAAAGAGGGTTTTTTACAACTCATGGCTGAAGTAGATGAAATTCTATGTCAGTTTGGTGGAAGTTCGGTTTCAAAATATTCTACTGAAAATTCAAGTCTCACTAAGAGAGCTGAAGCGTCTGGTTTACAAATGCTAACAACAGAAGTAAGACATCTTGGTACTACACTTTCCAGTAACATTTTTCAGCAGCTCTATGAATTTTTACTGACGAAAATAAAGATCCAATTTCATATAGATGTACAACATATTCTGAAACAGGAAGATCATTTTACAATAGATACAAATCAAGGAACAGTTCAAACTAAGCAACTAGTATTTGCAACTGGGCGCTCTGGGGCCGATTGGTTAAAAGAAATGTGCAGTTCCCTAAATATTTCTCAGGAGCAAACACGTGTAGATTTAGGAATTAGAGTAGAAATGAAAGAACATCAATTACGTTCTATATTAAAAGATACTTTTGAAACAAAACTTTCTTATCAAGGTGAGCATTTCACAGCAACTACTTACTGTATGAATCCAAAAGGACGCATCATTCGAAAGTACGAAGAAGGTTTAGTTATGCCTGACGGTCAAAATTTTCGAGAGCAAGGAACTGGCACTTCTAATTTAAATTTCACTTTATTTATTCCTAACTATTTTCCAACTCTCAAAGAAGCAAATGTATACGCAAGTTCAATTATTAAAGGCATTAACCAAGGACGAGATCGGATTGTTATACAGCGCTTAGAGGACTTACTAAAGAAACAACCTACGGCGGAAAACAGCATGGAACATAGCCGTATACAGCCTACACTACAGGGGGATTATGGAGATTTGAATCAAGAAATTCCTCAATTATATATTGAAGGACTCAAAGAATTTTTATTACGTTTAGAACAATTTATACAAGAACCTATTGATCAACATACTTTACTATATGGAATTGATGGAAAGTTCTATGCTCCTACGATAAAAATTAATAATCATTTTGAAACTAGTATACATGGGCTATTTTTAATTGGAGATTGTTCAGGCGTTACGCATTCATTATCTCAAGCAGCTGCAAGTGGTCTGTATGTTGGAAAGTACTTATCTGACATTTAATTTCTATCATTAAAATGTCAGTCAAATATTTTCAATTTCAAAACACTTTACTTACATATAGTAAAATTATATTAATAAACCCCCTATCCTTCCCTGCTAATAATTAACCGACAAAAAATCGGGATTTTACAAAATACATATGTAATATAACTGTATATTTAAAACGATTGACATTCAATTCTAATAAATTGAATGTCAACAGTTTTAAAAGTCTCTATCCATTTTCACTTCTATTTGTTCGATATTTTGTAACATCATCATAGTGTTTAATATGGTAGGATGTCTATAAGTCAATTTCACTACAACTATGACTTGTTCTGCCCGTTTCTCAAAAAGAGTTATATTTATGCTACTACGCTTTAAAAATCCCCATTGTATATATATGAATACTTAAAATTATTCCCTTTAGAAAACAAAGTCTAAATGGTTCATTACACTCTAATAGTTATAAAAACATAATATATAACTTTAGTTAAATAAATTATATAAAGAAGGTGTAAAAATGAAGAACAAAATAAATTTACAAATGCAAAATATAAGTTTTGTTATAATAATGGCTTTAGCAGTATGGTTAAAAACATATCTTATTACGCGATTCAGTTTTGATTTAAAAATCGAGTCTTCAACGCAAGAGCTCATTTTGTTTATTAGCCCTCTAGCCGCATCATTAGCATTTGTTGGATTAGCATTATTTGCAACTGGTGAAAAGCGAAATTATATAGCGGTCTGTATTAATTTCTTATTAACAATCGTGCTTGTTGGAAATGTAATGTTCTATGATTTTTATAGTGATTTCGTTACATTACCAGTACTTGGACAAACCTCAAACTTCGGCCAATTAGGCGGCAGTATTATAGAAATATTAAACTACAAAATTATACTCGCATTCGTAGACATTGTTTTCTTCTTTATTTTATTAAAAAAGAAATCATTGGTCTTTAAAACAGAACGTGTAACTCATTCTACGCGCTTGTTATACTTTCTTTTAACGATTGGTGTATTCTTTGCGAATCTACATCTTGCAGAAAAAGAGCGCCCTGAATTATTAACAAGATCATTCGACCGAGTCATGCTTGTCAAAAATTTAGGCTTATATACTCACCAAGTATATGACTTAACACTGCAAGTAAAAGCTGGGTCACAAAAAGCACTTGCTGATAGTAGTAAATTACAAGAAACTGAAAACTACGTAAAAGCAAATCAAAGCGAGCCAAACCCTAATATGTTTGGTGCAGCGAAAGGAAAAAACGTAATTGTCGTCACTCTTGAATCCTTGCAGACCTTCTTAATAGGCGCATCAGTGAACGGGCAAGAAGTTACACCATTCCTAAATGAATTCATAAATGAAAGTTATTACTTTGATAACTTTTTCCATCAAACTGGTCAAGGGAAAACATCTGATTCTGAATTTCTAATCGATACGTCGTTGTATCCATTAAATCGAGGAGCTGTATTCTTTACACACGGTAACAATGATTATACTGCAACTCCAGAAATTTTACGTCAGCAAGGTTATTTCACTTCTGTATTTCATGCGAATAACGCAACATTTTGGAATCGTAATATCATGTACTCTGCTCTTGGTTATGATCGTTACTATAATGAGCTTGATTACAAAATTACACCAGAAACAAATTTAAATTGGGGATTAAAAGATATCGAATACTTTGATCAATCAGTAGATATATTAAAAACTGTTAATCAACCATTCTATGCTCGTTTCCTTACTTTAACAAACCATTATCCATTTACGTATGATGAAGATACAAAATTCATTGAACCATACAACTCTGGTAATGGCGTATTTGATCGTTACATCGTAACAGCACGTTACTTAGACGAATCAATTAAAAAATTTATTGAACGTCTAAAGGCCGAGGGGCTTTACGATGATTCTATTATTGTGTTATACGGTGATCATTATGGTATTTCCGAAAAACATAATCGTGCAATGGCACAGTTTTTAGAAAAAGATCAAATAACAGAATTTGATACTTTAAATTTACAACGTACACCTTTCTATATTCATATTCCTGGACAAACAGAAGGTCAAACTATTTCAAAGCCTACTGGACAAATCGATATGAAACCTACTATTCTAAATTTATTAGGTGTTGATTCTACGAATGATATTCGTTTTGGCCATGATATGTTTTCAGATGAATATACTGGCTTTGTTGTTTTACGTGATGGTAGCTTCGTTACAGATAAGTATGCATACAAAAACAACACTTTCTACGACCGTATAACAGGTGAAATTGTAGATTTACCAAAAAAAGAAGCTCAAGCCCTCATTAAACGTGCCCAAAATGAATTACGAATGTCTGACAAAATTATTGAAGGCGATTTATTACGCTTCTCAGAAAGCAATAAAATTAAAACTGGCGAAGTACAAACTAAAATTAAAGAAACAGAAAAATAATCTATATATGAAAAAGGAGCAACTTATTACAGTTGCTCCCTTTTACTTTTATTCTACGCTTGTTTCTAAAGCTACATCCGCAAAAGTATTATCATCACCTATATTTAAAATCACTTCACATTGACGCAATCTCAATTCAAAGAGCATGATAGAATCGTGATAGATTTCAGGATTTGATTTCATCTTATGTAATATCTCTTGTTTTTCTTGTATTTCTAAATGCGTGTTTTCTACAGCTTGCTTTAAGGAGTTAAATGGATTCCTAAAGAATATATTAATATCTCGCTCTTGTGTGTTTTCAAACAGCTCAAATTGCAAGAAAAATTTCTTCATAATAGAAGCCGTTACTTCAGTATAATCTTCATTTTCTACATACTGTTTGTATTTGTTATATAGCATAGATTTATTTTTAGGAAGAACTCCAAATAATTTACCGGCACTTTTCAGTAAGAATTGTGCTGGCGTAAATCGACGTAAAATATTTACTTCATCCATTTGTATTCTAGTCGTCATCCTGTCAGTATCTCTGCGCCAGTCATCAAGCACTTTAAAGTCACATTCTAACTGTATTCTATTTTCTCCAAATAGTGAATTAAGCCCTTCACTAAGTTCTTCTAAATACGTTTGACTTTGAAGAAGCTCATTATTAGAAGTTGCAATCCAATTTTGCATAGAAAGAGCCAGATTAGGTAACACAGTTTGTTCTAAATATTTATGCACTCTTTCATTCATTGCTTTATTTAGTTCCGTATCCATGTGCCCGAAATCACTTTCTTCACTAATTAAATTAGAACAGCTCTTTAATATCTTCGGAATATTTTCAGTAAGATCATTTGTAATTTCAGTCTTCATTGAACGATATGATTGTGTAATGAAATGAATTTTTTCCCTCTCAAATGTAGTAAGGTTATTAATGCTACCGTTTAGTTTCACTAGCATATCTTCATTCCAATTAATAGCATCCACCAGATTATTTTCTTTCTCAACACGTTTATCCAAAAGATATGTAATTGTTTTTCGAATGAAAAATAATAACTTTTCAGTACGTTCTGCATCGATATTTTTATGATTAAAGTTAAAATGAATAAACTCAGTTAAATCATTTAATTGTTGACTACTTGTATATAACGAGGAATAAGGGAAAATTCTCGCATACGGGAAATATGTGTTTATTCTCGTTGCCGTATCATGTAATACCCTTTTCACTTCTGCTTCACTGTAAATGTTATCGATTTTATTTAATAAGAAATGAATTTGTAAATTTGGCGTATGTTCTTGAATACTTAATAGAATGTCACGTTCTTTATCAGTAAAAGGTGAATCCGCATTCAATACGAACAGTAATTCGTCTACAGAATTTAAATATTCGAATATCTCATCTCTAGTGTCGTTATTCCTATTAAAGCCAGGTGTCACTACAAATGTAAGTTTATTTTCATTTAAAAATCTGCATGGTAATTTAAATTCAACACACGCTCTATCTCTATATGTTTGATGGTGCTGAGACATCATATTATGGTAATCAGAGACATCTTCCGTTGTTGTAATTGCTGAGTCTGTTATAGCGTTTATTTCTATATGAGCATCATTTTTTAAAACTACTACATTTGAAATTGATTTTTCTAATATATTTTCTCCTAATATAGAGTTAATAAATGTAGTTTTTCCGTTCCCTGAAGTTCCCGTTACTAAAATACGATTTGTTCTTAAATCTGCGAGCTCGTCAACTAACCATTTAAATCGGTGACCTATTTCTATATTCTGCTTTTGTGCCCACTGTGTAATAGATTCAAAAAGGTGTAAGCTGTACTCTAAGCCATTTACATGATTAATAGAATGTGACAGTAAGTTTTCCGCATGTTCTATATTTGCTGAATCTATTTTGGAAGGGAAAATCTCATCCCATGCCAATACAGCTGCAGATGGAAATACAGCATAAGATGGATTGACTACCTTTAACCAATTTGCTAACAGATTTGGTATGATATCGTTTAATTGTCTAAGCGTATATTGACCTTGAATTAATGCAAAGTACGTTTCTTCGTAAAGAGCAGAAACTTTGTTCCATATATCGGACGAATGTATTTCAATATGTAAGAAAAATTCATTTATTGTGTTAAGCCACAATAAGTAATTTTTTTCATTTTTATAACTGTTCCAGAGTGATGAAACCATTTGCGTAAATTGTACTTGATCTACATTATTTAATGTAGCTAATGCATCATAAAAATAGTCTGGTGAAATATGTTTAGTAAACCCTTTATCGATATATCCTTTTAACACCTCAAACCAAGGATACGATTCTATGCGAATTAACTCATTCACAGCAAGCTCTACTGCACTATCAAAATCTTGCTGTTCCTCATAAAAGGAACGGGCAATTTTTGTGACATTCGGATAATCAGGATTTAAAGAAACTGCTTCTTTAATAACACCGAAAGCTGAGTCAAAATTATTTTGCTCAATGTAAAGAGAAAGTAATTGTAGTCTAATTTCGGTCATCAATATTTTATTATCAGTAGTAATAGAAGTATAAATATTTTCAGCAAATGATAACTGATTCAGTTCGAAATAAGCATCCGCAATATTTTTTTGTGCCCATGGTGCTAATTCATTACTAACCTTCTCCCATTTAAAAATAGCTGCTTCAAAATCTTGATGACGATAATAAAATTCACCTTGTGCAAAACGAATATAAGACCCATCAGAAATCTCATTTTTTTCTTCGTTTACATAAGCTTGTCCAAGTACGTCAAGAGTTGGTTTTGTTTCATTCTCCATTAGGAATGTTTCATAATACATCTTTTTTATTAATTGTTTTTCTAATCTCATCTTTTCCCCCACTATATCTTGAAAATACATTTTTAAGATATGTCAATACTTTTTGTATGTATGCTTTTTATCTTAACAAAGAATATCTTTTGGAAAATTTCATTTTCCTTTCATTTTTCAAGTTAGATTGAATTTTTATGAGAAAAGTTTCAGTTTTTTTTCAATTACCTTTCAGTTATGAAACAGCATTAAATGTTCCTAATAACCTAATAACACTATAATATTCCACATTATATTATCAAGAAAACCCCATATAAACCATATTATAAAAACAATCTATATTGAATTTATATACATAATTAACTGTGCTGTCAAACAAAAAAAACAACAATAGGAGCCAACAGCTATTCATACCATTTCTTTCTCAAATTGTTTTCCTTTAAAATGTTTCAGTAGTTATGTAATTAAATTCCATTAACCTATATAAATAACTAGTCCAAAAAATATCTATATGCATATCATGTTATAGTAAAGAATTTAGGAGATCCTAAAAGGAGGCATTTTCATGTTTGAAGATAAATCTAAAATAAATTACCCATATGAATTTACTGAAACTACAACAGTTCCTCTAAAGAACCCCATTGATAAAAAATTCAAGAACGGCACAGGTACACATAACTTCCCAATTAAGAAGCACTATAAAGAGCAAGTTCTATACACTGAAAAAATTAATAATAATAAAAATAAGTAATTGTATAGATCTTTATAACAATTAGCTAAATAAGAAGCAACATTCAACCATGCATAGTTATTTAGTTAGTAATGATACAATTCATGCACATTTTAAAAAGTGCTGTATACAGCGCTTTTTTATACATAGATAAATTTAAGCTAACACAACCAAGAAATAAACGGTAAAATTACTCCACCATATTCTCGTTTAACTATTAAATCTACATATGAAAAGGGAGCAACAGTAAATGTTGCTCCCTTTTGAAATATAATTTATTCACTCTACATAACCCTCTTAAACATCTTCTCCAACTCATAAGTAGAATGATGCACAAGAATCGGTCTTCCGTGTGGGCATGTGTATGGGTTTGTTGTTGTACGTAATTCTTCCAGTAAGGCAAATATTTGATCGTTCGTTAAATATTGATTCGCTTTAATGGATGCTTTACAGCTCATCATGATGGCTGCTTCTTCACGTAACTTTTTAATATCCACTTTTTTTAGTTTGACAACTTGCTCCATCATTTCATCGATAATTTCTGTTTCTTGTCCTTTCGGGAACCATGTTGGATGCGAGCGGACGATAAAGGATTGATGGCCGAATTGTTCTAAAAATAGCCCAACTTTTTTTAGTTCTTCTAACTGTTCTTCGACACGTAAAAATTCAGTAAGAGATAGATCAATACGGTACGGTACAAGTAACTCTTGTACTTCTTGCGCTACCCTTCCTACTTTATCACGGAAGTATTCATAATTAATACGTTCCTGCGCGGCATGCTGGTCAATCATATATAAGCCTTTATCATTTTGAGCGAAAATATATGTTCCATGCATTTGTCCAATTGGATAAAGCGGTGGTAAGTCATTCCCGTTCATTTCAATCTCTTTTATTTCCCGAACTTCTTCTTCTAATTCCTCTAGTTCAAAATCCTCTTCATTACTGTCCCACGATTTCTCTTCTTGAATTGGTTCTTCGATTATCGGTTTAGTGGATGGTTGCCAACTTTGTTCTTCTCTTATGAGCGACTGTGGTGGTTGCCATTCTTGTTTCGGCGGTTGCCACAGTTGTGGTGGCTGTTTCACAGCCTGCGGTTCTTCTTGTTTTGCATCCATGCCAGTTGGTAAAACAATGTCCGGCATAGATGGTTCTTTCGGCTTCGCATGCTCAAACTGGAACTGTTCTTGCACACTTTCGTCTTTTTCTTTTTTCTTCGTTGTTACGCCTGCATCTGGAATGAGCTGTATTTTTTTAAATGCAGCTTGCAATGTTTCTTCGATCAGCTTTAGCAATTCTTGTTCTTTACTAAAACGAACCTCTAACTTCGCTGGATGTACGTTAACGTCAACTAGCATTGGATCCATTTCAATCGATAAGAAGCCAATTGGATACCGGCCAACTGGCAGTAATGTATGGTAGCCTTGCTGAATTGCTTTCATTAGTACAAAGTTTCGAACGTAACGACCATTTACGATCGTTGACATATAATTACGAGATGCTCTCGTTACTTCTGGTAATGTTACATAGCCTTTAATTGTAAAGTCTAAAGATTCAGCTTCAATTGGAACAAGCTTCTTCGCAACTTGAATACTGTAAATCGATGCAAGTACTTGTCTTACATCACCGTTACCTGATGTATGAAGCAATTTCTTTTCATTATGAAACAGTTTTAACGATACTTCTGGATGTGACATTGCAATACGATACACGATATCTGTAATATTCCCGAGCTCCGTATGAATGGTTTTCATATATTTAAGACGCGCTGGTGTATTAAAGAATAAGTTTTGTACTGTAATATCTGTTCCTTTTCGGCTCGCAGTCTTCTCTTGTTTTATAATGTCTCCACCTTTAATTATGAGGTGTGTACCAGGCGCATCACCTGTGCTAGTAATTAATTCTAATTCACTAACAGAGGCAATACTCGGCAATGCCTCACCGCGGAAACCGAGTGTTCTTATGCGAAACAGATCGTTTTCATCTTTAATTTTACTCGTCGCATGGCGTTCAAAAGCGACGATACAGTCTTCTTCTGCAATACCATCACCGTTATCAATGATACGAATTTTCGATAACCCAGCTTCTTCTAAGTGGATTTCAATAGATGTACTATTCGCATCGATAGAATTTTCCACAAGTTCTTTTACGACTGAAGCAGGGCGCTCTACTACTTCCCCTGCCGCAATTAAGTTAGAGAGTTGGTCATCGAGTTTGCGAATTTTCCCCATCTACTTACTCATCCTTTCTTTAACTTTTTCTGTAAGCGATACAATTCGTTCATCGCTTCTAAAGGTGTCATATCAAGTAAATCGATTTTTTTAATTTGCGCCAATACTGCTGTTTCTTTTTGATCTAGCAGAGGTTTGTCTTGTTTCTTCGAAGACTGTTCTCCTCCAAAGAAAGATAGTTGCGATTCTTCTTCAGTCTCTACTTTCGTTTCCTGTATTTCTGCTATTTCCTCTTTTACAACTACAGGTTCTGGAGCAGCTTCTTGTACTTTCACTTCTACTCGTTTTGGAATAATAATTTCTTCCTGTCCTTCTAGCTGTGCTAACACTTCTTTCGCGCGGGCGATTAAGCTATCTGGAAGCTCTGCAAGTTGCGCAACGTGAATTCCGTAACTTTTATCAGCTGCCCCGTCTTGAATTTTATGAAGGAATACTACTTTTCCATTCTCTTCAATTGCTGAAACGTGTACATTTTTCAGTTGATCTAAACTCTCTTCTAACACAGTCAATTCATGATAATGCGTAGAGAATAACGTTTTTGCACCAATTTGGTCATGAATATGTTCAATGATTGCTTGTGCAAGTGCCATACCATCATAGGTAGATGTACCTCGTCCAATTTCATCGAATAAAATTAAACTTCTTTCTGATGCGTTTGCAATTGCATTTTTCGCTTCTAACATTTCGACCATAAATGTACTTTGACCTGATATTAAATCATCCGCTGCACCAATTCTCGTAAAGATTTGATCAAATACAGGTAATACTGCTTCTGTTGCTGGTACGAAACAACCGATTTGCGACATAACAGTTACAAGTGCTAATTGTCTCATATACGTACTTTTACCAGACATGTTCGGTCCTGTAATTAAAAAGACATCCATCTTCTCTGGCATAATACAATCATTCGGTACATACAATTTCCCGTTCAATACTTTTTCAACGACAGGATGACGACCATCTTTAATAAAGATTTCACGCTTCGTTGTTAGTACAGGTTTTACAAACTGTTCTTCTTCACTAACTGTCGCAAAACTTTGCAGTACGTCTAATTCACTAATTACTTTTGCTAAATGTTGTAATTTCGGAATAAATACTTTTACTTCTTCACGAAGCGCTGTAAATAAATCGTATTCTAGTTGTACAATTTTTTCTTCTGCTTCTAAAATTAACGTTTCTTTTTCTTTCAGTTCATCTGTAATGAAACGTTCAGCATTAGCAAGCGTCTGTTTACGTTCATAGCGACCTTCTGGAAGTGCTGCAAGATTCGCTTTCGTTACTTCAATGTAGTAACCGAAAATACGGTTGTATCCGATTTTTAACGATTTAATTCCAGTAATATCACGTTCTCTTTTTTCAAGCTCAGCAATCCACGTTTTCCCGTTTTTACTCACGTAACGATATTGATCAAGCTTGTCATTATAACCATCTTTAATAATATCTCCATCTTTAATTGAAAGCGGTGGGTTTTCTTGAATACTTCTTCCTAGTAATTCTGTTAAGCTTTCACATGGATCTGCACCTTGAATTAATCTCGATGCATAAGCGTTATCTAACAAACTAATTGCTTCTAAAATAGCTGGCACTTGAAGTAATGAACGTCTTAATTGTAATAAGTCTCTTGCATTTACGTTACCAAATGCAACTTTTCCTGCTAAGCGTTCTAAATCATATACTTCTTTTAACTTTTCTTTTAAATCTTCACGTAAGAAGTAATCATTTACAAACGTTTCAACCATTTCTAAACGCTCTTCAATTCTTTCTTTCTGTATAAGTGGACGTTCCATCCACTGTTTTAACATACGACCACCCATAGCTGTTTTCGTCTTGTCCAATAACCATAATAGTGATCCTGTTTTTTCTTTCGTCCGAAGTGTTTCTGTCAGTTCTAAGTTTCGCTTTGAATGTACATCAATTTTCATAAATTGATTCGTATAATAAATTTCTACTGGTTGCAAATGATCTAAAGAACGTTTTTGCGTTCTTATTACATAGTTAAATAAACGTCCAACTGCTTTAATTAATTTTGCTTGTGAAACATTTTTCACAAGATGTTCTAATCCTTCCGGAATTGCCGTTGCATCTTCATACGAAATCGTCATTTTCAATGTTTCAGTTAACTTGTTTAGTTCATCTTTAGAAAATGAAGAATCAACAACAATTTCTTTCGAACCAGTTGCATACACTTCTAATAAAATATCTTCTACTGAACCAGTCAGTAACGTTACTGTATTTTGTCCAGTCGTTAAGTCGTTACAAGCTAATGCATATGATCCATCTTCAAAATGTGTTAATGCGGCTAAGAAGTTGTTTTCTTTCTCATCAATTGTACGCCCTTCCATCATCGTTCCTGGCGTAATTAATTGTACTACTTCACGACGTACTACACCTTTAGCTGTTTTCGGATCTTCTACTTGCTCACAAACAGCTACTTTATATCCTTTTTCAACAAGTTGTTCAATATAGTTTTTAGCCGCATGATATGGTACACCGCACATTGGTATACGTTCACTACTACCACCATCTCGGCTCGTTAATGTAATTTCAAGTTCATGGGCTGCTTTAACAGCATCCTCAAAGAACATTTCATAAAAATCGCCTAAGCGAAAAAATAAAAAGGCATCTTGATAATCTGCCTTAACCTTTAAATATTGCTGTATCATAGGCGTATATTGAGTCATACTTTTCCTCCATAATTCTTACATGATAATCTATTTTCATATATGTCGCATTTCACGGACACTCTTATCTCCTATTTCAGGAGTCTTTCTTCATTATAACATATTTCATAAAGAATCATGTTCATTCAGCGCCACTTATGTAAAGTAAAAAGCTAGGAAGAACTTCTCCCTAGCTTTCTATTACTCTTCTTCTGCATCAACGATAAAGTTCGGATCTAATTCTTCAAATTCATCATCAGCAATTTGGAAATCATCATCTGATTCTACGCAGCCTTCAGGATTTACACTTACACAAATTTTCGTTTCTCCAACTACTTCTGTTACAAATTCACGTTCTACAGTTACAACAATTTTATTACCATTTGGTGATACAAGTGCTTCTAAACAATTTGGCGGCTGAATAACACGAGCAATAATTTCTAAATCGTCACCAGAAAAGTTTTTATCACGATAACCAATACTTACTTCGTCCGTGTAGTTCACACGTTCTGTTACAACTTCAGTCTTTGTATTTCCATCAAATGAATACCAAGTGTTCACATCATAGAAACCTTCAATTTCCACATGTTTTCCATTCTTTCTTGCTTCGTACGAGTGGTTAATTACCCAGCACCCTAAAATACTTGTTGGCTCATTATTCGATTCACATGTATGCGTTGACTTTGTATACTTACGTCCTTTTCCAACCACTGCTTTTGTAATAATCTCTCTAAATTCGGACATTCGTAACCCTCCTCAATCACTATTCACTTAATCATATGCGTGACAATAGCGGAATGTGTCATTCTTTTTTTTGAGAAGACCTTACGTTTAATCCACAAAAAAAGAGATGTCAATATGACATCTCTTTAACAACCACAATTTCCTTTTTTACTTTCTACTGCTGCGCCAGTTTCACCCTTTAGTACATCGCCACCAGTTGAAATTAATATTTCATCTGTTACGTTGTTAGAAATTGTACTAGCAACTAACTGTAATAAGTCATTTACGTATGTTTGTGAAGATTTAAATTGTTGTACGACTGGAATACTGTCTAACTTATCTTGCAATGCATCAATTTCAGCTTCTACCTTTTTTAAAGCTTCCCATTTCCCGTAATGTTGCAAGTTTACTGCTTGTTTTTGCAGTGCTTTAATTTCATCGATTGCGCGCTTTACATTTTCATTTTTATGAATTTGCGCCTCTGCTTTCTTAAAAAAATCAACTTCTTCTGTTTCAGAAATCATTTTTGCTAATTCTTTCGCTTGTTCAACAATGTCATCTTTCGAATATACTTTCATCTATTATTTCACCTCAATCGGCTCTTCAACTAATTCCCCGTTAAGAGACCAAGTTTTTGCTTCCGTTATTTTTACTTTCACAAGCTGACCAATTAAAGATTTTGAAGCGACGAAGTTTACAAGTTTATTCGTACGAGTATAACCTGCAAGTACTTCCGGATTATTTTTACTTTCCCCATCAACTAACACTTCTACAATTTGACCTTTGTAACGACTATTCTTTTCAATTGCCAACGTATTTACTAGTGTATTTAAGCGTTGAAGACGTTCTTTCTTTACTTCCATCGGTACATTATCTTTCATTTTTGCAGCTGGTGTACCTTCGCGAGGAGAGTAAATGAATGTAAAGGCAGTATCAAACCCTACTTCACGATATAACGACATCGTTTCTTCAAATTGCTCATCTGTTTCATTTGGAAAACCAACGATAATATCTGTTGTTAATACTGCATCTGGAATTGCTTCTTTAATTTTTCTTACAAGTTCTAAATAATGCTCACGCGAATATTTACGTGCCATAATTTTCAGCATATCCGTACTTCCAGATTGAACTGGTAAATGGATATGTTCTACTAGGTTGCCACCTTTGCCAAGCACTTCAATTAAGTGATCATCGAAATCACGTGGATGGCTCGTTGTAAAACGAATACGGGCAATATCAACTTTACGAAGTTCGTCCATTAAATCGCCAAGACCGTATTCTATATCTTCAAAGTCTTTACCATATGCATTTACGTTTTGACCAAGTAAAGTAATTTCTTTATAACCATTTGCAGCTAAATGACGAATCTCTTGGATAATATCTTCTGGACGTCTACTTCGCTCTTTTCCGCGTGTATACGGTACAATACAATACGTACAGAATTTATCACAGCCATACATAATATTTACCCAAGCTTTAATATCACCACGACGTACTTTCGGAAGGTTTTCAATTACGTCACCTTCTTTTGACCATACTTCAACTACCGTCTCTTTCGAGAACATCGCATCTTTTAGAATGTACGGTAATCTATGAATATTATGCGTTCCAAATACCATATCTACATGCTGATTTTTTTGCATAATTTTATTTACAACAGATTCCTCTTGAGACATACAACCACATACACCAATTAAAAGGTCTGGATTTCTTCGTTTGAGTGACTTTAAATGGCCTAGCTCACCAAACACCTTATTTTCAGCATTTTCACGAATTGCACAAGTGTTTAATAAAACTACATCTGCATCCTCAGTTGAAAAAGTTGGTTCATATCCAAGTGCGGTGAAAATGCCTGCCATTACTTCCGTATCATGCTCATTCATTTGACAACCATATGTACGAATATAGAACTTTCTTCCTGTACCAAAATTGCGAAACTCTTCAGGTAAGCCAAAATCCCGTTCAATTTTAACTTCTTCTTTCCCGCGCTTTTTCGCATCCTTTAAGGAAGGTGGTTGATATACACTTTCAAAGTATTTACTATAATCTTTCTCTTCTTTTTTCGTAGAGGAATTTGCTTGTTGACTTGCTAATCGTTGTTGCTCGTTCATTGGTAATCTCCTTTCACCCTTAACTATACATACTCTATAGTCCATTTTAATGCGCCTAGACTCACCTCAAAAATGGTTAGATAGCTTGAGAGATAACTTGTCCTTTGAAACTTGAGTAATCAATCTAATCATTCATAAGAATGAAGTCTTCCCCACGCAAATAGACATTCCCTTTTTATCATTTCTTGTTGTCCTACCAAAAAGCATATTGCTTTATCCCTATAAACATTACCATAGTATGATGTATTTCGCCAATTTTAACAATAAAGAGGCCCTTTATTATCTTACATTTCATAAGCAATGAACTTGCCATTTTCATACAACGATTTATATATTATTTTATCATTCTGAATTTTCTAAGTAAATAAGACTACCCTATATTTTTGTACATAAAAAAAGGTTACCAAATCGGCAACCTCCTCTTCTTACATTACATAAATTCAGCAACAAGCTCATCAAACATTTTCTGATCCATATTTAAATCAGATTTCACTAAAGGCTCTTCACTATAGCCTTTAACAAGTTCTTGATATGATGGTTGCTTAGTATTTTGATAAATTAACCCTGTTACTAAACCGTTATTTTCCATTAAAGTTTGCATAGCCATCATGCGATTAGATGGATCATATCCCTCTACTGTGCTTAGTTTCGTTAAATTCTCTTTAAACCAATCGTAAGTATTTACTTTATTGTAAGTAACACATGGGCTAAATACGTTAATTAATGAAAATCCTTTATGGTTAATACCAGCTTCAATAATTTGTGTTAATTCTTTTAAATCACTCGAAAAGCTTTGCGCCACAAATGTCGCACCAGCTGTTAAGGCCATTTCCATTACATTTAGTGATGGTTCAATTGAACCTTGTGGTGTGCTTTTCGTTTTAAATCCAGCTTCACTACGTGGTGAAGTTTGCCCTTTTGTTAATCCGTAAATTTGGTTATCCATTACGATGTACGTAATGTCGATATTACGACGAATAGAATGGATTGTATGACCCATACCAATCGCAAATCCATCACCGTCACCACCTGAAGCGATAACTGTTAAATCACGATTTGCCATTTTCACACCTTGCGCAATTGGAAGGGCACGACCATGAATACTATGCACACCATATGAATTAATATAACCTGAAATACGGCCTGAACAGCCGATACCAGAAATAACAGCAAGTTCATCTGGATTTAGGCCAACGTTAGCTGCCGCACGTTGAATTGCAGCTTGCACTGAGAAGTCTCCGCAACCTGGGCACCAGTTTGGCTTTACACTGTTACGAAAGTCCTTAAATGTTGCCATTTAATACAACCCCTTTTTTGCATTCGTTGTAAATCTCTTTCGGCAAGAATGGGTTTCCATCATATTTTAAAAGACTAGAAATTTTCTCACCATTACCAAGATTCATTTTCATAATGTTAGCAAGCTGACCTGTTGCATTGTTTTCTACTACTACAACACGCTTCGCCTTTTTCACAAGTGGATCGATTTCAGCTGTTGGGAACGGGTGAATTAAACGCACATGAGCATGGTTTACTTTCATACCCTCTTGTTCTAAACGCGTCATTGCCTCTTCGATCGCACCACGAGTTGAGTTAAATCCAACAAGCAATACGTCTGCTTCTTCATGCTTAACATTTTTATAAACAGGGGTATTAAACTTCAAGTTCTCCATTTTACGGAAACGTTTGTCCATTTGATTTTTACGGTTTATTGCTGATTCCGATGGTTTTCCAGTTTCATCATGTTCTACACCTGTAACATGGTGAACACCATTTTTCATACCAGGTAAAACACGTGGTGAAACGCCGTCTTCTGTTACTTCATAACGCTTGAAGTATGCTTTATTTTCACGTTCTGGTAATTCTACTTCTAAATCAAGCTTACCACGACGAATTTCCACTTTATCTAATTTAAGTGGTTCTACTGTTTGTTTTCCTAAAGAAAGCTGTAAATCTGTTAAGAAAATAACAGGAACTTGATATTCTTCAGATAAGTTAAATGCTTCTACAATGTCATAGAAAGCTTCTTCAACTGTACTTGGCGCCATTACGATTTTTGGAATTTCACCATGCGTACCGTAAATCATCGCCATTAAGTCAGACTGTTCTTGCTTAGTTGGTAATCCTGTACTTGGGCCGCCACGTTGTGTATCAACAATTACTAATGGAGTTTCTGTAATACCTGCTAAACCGATTGCTTCCATCATTAATGAAAGACCTGGACCAGCAGATGCCGTTAATGTACGAACACCAGCATAGTTTGCACCGATTGCCATTGTACAAGCTGCGATTTCATCCTCAGTTTGGATTACTGTTCCGCCGACTTTCGGTAATTTTTTAATTAAGTATTCCATAATTTCTGATGCAGGTGTGATTGGGTATGCTGACATAAAACGAGCACCACCAGCTACCGCACCAAATGCGATTGCATCGTTCCCAATCATAAACATGCGTTTTTTACCATCAGCTTTTTCAAGCTGCATCATGTTTACTTTCTCACCTAGTAATTCTTTCATATATTGAGAGCCACGTTTAATTGCGTCCATATTCTTTTGAACGACTTGCTCTCCTTTACGACCAAAGATTTCTTCAACAACATCTAAATAAGCTGTTTCATCTAATCCTAATACTGCACTTGATGCTCCAACAGCAACCATGTTTTTCATTAATGATGTACCTAATTCTGAAGCAATATCTGTAAACGGTATCACATACAGATTTACATCTGTATTGTCAGGTATTGTCGGATTAAATTTCGCATCTGCAACTACAATCCCGCCCGGACGTAGTTCGTGGAAATTAAAATCAATTGTTTCTTGGTCAAAAGCAATTAAAATATCTAAATCATCTGAGATCGCTCGTACTTCTGTTGTACTTACACGAATTTTATTATTTGTGTGGCCGCCTTTTATACGTGATGAGAAGTGGCGGTAACCGTATAGGTAATATCCTAATCGGTTTAATGCAATACAGAAGATTTCTCCTGTACTTTCAATTCCTTCACCTTGTTGGCCTCCAACTTTCCATGAAAGTTGACTAATCATCTCCTACACCCCTTTTGGCTGCATTCATTGTAGTGTATTTTTTTACAGTAATAGTTTAGCATTTTTTATGCAAATAAACTACAACGGACGCAAATTATGCCTCTTCTGATTTCCCTGAATCTTTAGTATAAAGCTATTTTGTTTTTCATTCTAGTATTAGGTCTTAAAAAAAGCAATAAAATCAAATGAATTAATTTTAATTTTTCTGAATTTTAAACCGAAACTTAAAAACTCATATGTTCTACAAAATTATCATATAAAAATCGTTCTACAGTAGATGTAGCATAGTGTTTACAAAGCTCATTCATTACATTTTCATAATCTCGATAAACTGATACATTTACAACTGTTTCTAAAATCCCATCAAAATCTGAACCAAATCCTATATTGTACTCTCCACCTAATGAACAAATATATTCGATATGTCTTACTATATCTGTTATATTTGCTTCATTTTCATTCGTTAGAAACTGCGGTACAAAAGTGACACCGATCATGCCATTTTTCTTTATAAGAGCTTTAAGTTGTTCATCGTTTAAATTACGTGGGTGCTCGCAAAGTTTCATACAATTTGAGTGGGAAGCAATAGGATTTTTTGCAATCTCTATAACATCCCAAAAACTTCTTTCATTCAGATGAGACACATCAGTCCATACATGTAGCGCATTCAGTTCTTGTACAACCTGTTTACCAAAATTCGTTAAACCCGCCCCACGTGTCTCTAGCGCACCATCAGCTAAGAGATTGGCATAATTCCATGTTAGTCCAAAAGAACGTACTCCTAGGCGGTACAACAACCGTAATTTCATTGCTTCTTTTCCAATTGCTTCGCATCCTTCTAGTGTTAATATCGCTCCAACCTCGTCCTGTTTTAACATGTTAATATCATCTTTTGTCTGAATAAACTTTACACCTGGTAGGGATAAAATTTCATTATAAAAAATATCTACCATTTGTAATGCTGCTTCAAATCGGTTTTCATATGCCACTGTTTCTGGTACATATATAGCAAAACATTGTATACTTCCTTTTCTTCTCTTTAACTGTTCAAATGTAATATGTAATTGTGAATCATCGTTAAAATTCCTTTTCCCTTGTGCACTCCATAACTGAAGAAGCACGTCACAATGAGCATCAAAAATTTTCATTTTCATTCCTCCATTATAAAAACAACCTGTTTGCATACTGCAAACAGGTTGTTTAAAACTTAACGAGGTTCTACAATTAATTTTATTGCTGTACGCTCTTCGCCATCAATCATAATATCTGTAAACGCTGGGATACAAATCAGGTCCAAACCACTAGGCGCTACAAATCCTCTTGCGATTGCTACTGCCTTTACCGCTTGGTTCAATGCACCTGCACCAATAGCTTGAATTTCTGCTGTTCCGCGTTCGCGAATAACACCTGCAAGTGCACCAGCTACAGAATTAGGGACCGACGTTGCTTTAACTTTTAATATTTCCATTCCGCGTTTCCTCCTCGTTTCTTTAAAAAGTATTAGCAATTATTTCACTTTAACTTATATTCACGAGGAATGGCGCGTATTCCTGCTAAATTTTCGTAATTTTTCTAAAAAATTAAAATATAATAACTTATCTAAAATTTAACGGGAATTTACTCAAAAAATGGTTGATCGTCATTAATTAAAATACGTTCAATTTTCTTTGCTTTTCCTGTATTTGGATCCACATCAATTAACACTGCACTTAATTGCGTTCTACCATTTGTTACTTCAAATCGTACTGGTAAGTTTGTTAAAAACTTCTTCAATACTGCTTCTCTATCCATACCTAATATTCCATCATACGGCCCTGTCATTCCAACATCTGTAATGTATGCCGTTCCGCTTGGTAAAATACGGTTATCTGCTGTAGGGACATGCGTATGCGTACCTACTACTGCTGTAGCACGTCCATCTACATACCAACCTAGCGCTTGTTTTTCACTTGTAGTTTCCGCATGGAAGTCAACAAAGATAATATTCGTACGTTTTTTCGCAATATTAATTAATTCATCCACTTTACGGAATGGACAATCAATCGGAGGAAGGAAAGTACGTCCTTGTAAGTTAATAACTGCAACTTCTGTTCCATTACAGTTCACAAAGATAAGTCCTTTTCCTGGAGTTCCTTCTGGGAAGTTAGCTGGTCTTGCAAGATATTTTGCATCATCGATGAATTCAAATACTTCACGATTATCCCAAGCGTGGTTTCCAAGTGTAACTGCTTGCGCCCCACATTCTAAAAAATTTCGATATATTTTTTCTGTAATCCCACGGCCACCTGCTGCGTTTTCTCCATTAATGATTGTTACTGTAGGTGTATATTTTTTCTTTAATGCCGGTACGTATTGTTGAATCATACCTCTACCAGGAGATCCTACTACATCCCCAACAAATAATATTCTCATATGTCTTACCCTTTCTATGTACTGCATTTTTTATTGCTATAGCATCAAGTAAATTCCTTATAATATGTTTATTATAAGTTTGTTTCACTTTTATACTATATAACTAACTGTCTTTATTTTATCCAATTCCAACACAAAAAAATAAAGTGGTGTTTCACCACTTTATTTTGCGTATTCCACTGCACGTGTTTCACGAATAACAGTTACTTTAATATGTCCTGGGTAATCCAGTTCATTTTCAATACGTTTTCGGATATCACGAGCTAAACGATGAGCTTCTAAGTCATCGATTGTATCTGGTTTTACCAAAATACGAACTTCACGTCCTGCTTGAATTGCAAATGACTTTTCAACGCCTTCATAAGACTCTGAAATCTCTTCTAACTTTTCAAGACGACGAATATAGTTTTCAAGTGTTTCACTACGAGCTCCCGGTCTTGCAGCTGATAAAGCATCTGCTGCTGCAACTAAAACTGCAATGATAGAAGTTGGTTCTGTGTCACCATGGTGAGATGCGATACTGTTTATAACTACAGGATGCTCTTTATATTTCGTTGCAAGTTCAACACCAATTTCAACGTGACTTCCTTCTACTTCATGGTCAATCGCTTTTCCGATATCATGTAATAGACCTGCACGTCTTGCTAGTTTTTCATCCTCGCCAAGCTCTGCCGCCATAAGTCCAGTTAAATATGCAACTTCCATAGAGTGTTTTAAGACGTTTTGACCATAACTTGTACGGTATTTTAAACGACCTAAAATTTTAATTAAATCTGGATGTAATCCGTGAACACCCACTTCAAACGTTGTTTGCTCTCCGACTTCGCGAATATACTCGTCCACTTCACGTCTTGATTTTTCGACCATCTCTTCAATACGCGCTGGGTGAATACGTCCGTCCTGTACTAGTTTATCAAGAGCGATACGAGCTGTTTCACGACGAATTGGGTCGAATCCAGAAAGGATTACTGCCTCTGGTGTATCATCGATAATTAAGTCAATACCCGTTAACGTTTCTAACGTACGAATATTACGACCTTCACGCCCGATAATACGTCCCTTCATTTCGTCATTTGGAAGATTTACAACCGAAACGGTTGTTTCAGCAACATGATCAGCTGCACATCTTTGCATTGCAAGAGATAAAATCTCTTTTGCTTTCTTATCCGCTTCTTCTTTCGCGCGAACTTCACTTTCTTTTACCATAACAGCGATTTCATGAGAAACTTCACTTTCTACTTTACCAAGAATAATTGCTTTCGCTTGTTCGCGTGTCAGATTGGAAATGCGCTCTAATTCTGTTTGTTGCTTTTGAACTAACTCTCCCACTTTGCTTTCCAACTCTTCAATCTGTTGTTGTCTCGCTACAAGAGATTCCTCTTTCTTCTCTAACTGTTGCTCGCGTTTATCGAGCGTTTCGTCTTTACGATCAAGGTTCTCTTCTTTTTGCATTAAACGATTTTCTTGTTTTTGTAATTCGCTTCTACGGTCACGAATTTCTAATTCAGCTTCTGTACGAAGTGTATGAATTTCATCCTTTGCTTCTAAAAGCGCTTCTTTCTTAAGTGCTTCAGCATCACGATTCGCTTCGTCTAAAATACGTCTCGCTTCATTAGCCGCACCATTAATCTTCGCTTCAGCAATAGACTTTCGAACAAAAAAGCCAACAACTGCACCGACTGTTGCAAGCAAAATGGAGATGAGTATCCAAACTGTACTCGTCATGATTTCACCTCCCCTTGCTATGAATGAAAAAAGACTGTCGGCATGTACATTGAATTACAACATACAGCAAAGACCGTCGTCCCGCTTTTTTAAGGGACTTTCTTCATTTCACAATTAAAATGTCATATTATTATTTCGGTAAGATTTAAACCTTACTCCGAATATTACTTCTCTTCTTGAGAAGAGTATATTGTATATAAGAAAAAATATACATTCTCATTGTATCTATCGTAATTTTCATTGTCAAGCGTTGTCTACTTTTACTTTCTTTGCCTTCAGCCTTGAATGTGACCTAAATTTTAAAAGTAAGGAGCCTACTATACTGGAAAACCTTAGTAATTCCCATTTCTTTTACTTAAAATATTTATATATCCCTCTTTACACAACGCATTTGAAATAAAAAAATATTTTTTATCTATAGTATTATGCTCCTTAATAGTAGATAAAAAAATAAAAGACACGAGGCCGTGTCTTTTATTTTTTTAATCAAGAAGAGTTGAATCTTCTGCGCCCTCAGCACCAGAATCTTCACTAATTCCGTGATGCTCACGAATAAAGAAAGCAATTTCTTCTCTTAAATCTGTATTTTCTTTTAAGAACTGCTTCGAATTTTCACGACCTTGTCCTAGGCGTTCTTCATTATAAGAATACCAAGCACCGCTCTTTTGAACGATATCAAGCTCAGAAGCCATATCCAAGATTTCACCTTCTCTTGAAATACCTTCTCCGTACATAATATCAACTTCAGCAACACGGAATGGTGGTGCTACTTTATTTTTCACTACTTTTACTTTTGTTTTATTACCAACGATGTCGTTACCTTGCTTTAATTGCTCCGCACGACGCACTTCAAGACGAACAGTTGAATAGAATTTCAACGCACGACCACCTGGAGTTGTTTCTGGGTTTCCGAACATAACCCCAACTTTTTCACGAATTTGGTTAATAAAGATTGCAATTGTTTTTGATTTGTTGATTGCTCCTGAAAGCTTACGAAGTGCTTGTGACATTAAACGTGCTTGTAAACCTACGTGTGAGTCACCCATGTCGCCTTCAATCTCTGCTTTCGGTACAAGAGCTGCTACAGAGTCAATTACGATAATGTCAACCGCACCACTTCGTACAAGTGCTTCCGCGATTTCTAATCCTTGCTCCCCTGTATCAGGCTGTGATAATAGTAATTCATCTATGTTAACGCCTAATTTTTGTGCATATACAGGATCCATTGCGTGCTCCGCATCGATGAATGCTGCTTGTCCACCTTGACGTTGTACTTCTGCAATTGCATGTAATGAAACTGTCGTTTTACCTGAACTTTCAGGTCCGTAAATTTCGATAATACGGCCACGTGGATATCCGCCTACCCCTAGTGCCACATCAAGTGCTAAAGAACCACTAGAAACCGTAGAAACTCTACGCTCCGCTTGTTCTCCTAATTTCATAATTGAACCTTTACCGAATTGCTTCTCTATTTGTTTTAACGCCATATCTAACGCTGCTTGACGATCACTCATTCAAAATTCCTCCTTAACTGAATTGCTAATCTTATTATACCTATTTTCAATTCAATTTGCCAACAAAAATCGAACATTTATTCGATTTTTTTATTTTCTATCAAATAATATCTAAATTTAACCGTAAAAAAACTAGAAGAAACTTATATCTCTTCTAGCTTTTTATATAAATGATAAAATCCATATTTTGCTGTTCGTTCTCTAATTTGTTGACGACTTCCGCTTAAATTAAGAGGAAAGACTACAGTTGGTTCATCCTTAATCGAAAGCCCAACAAATACTGTTCCTGGTTCTTTCTGTTCTGAAGCATCTGGCCCTGCTACCCCAGTGAAACTAATTCCAATATCCGCTTTTAGTACATCCTTAACATTTTCAGCAAGATAACGAGCACATTCTTTACTAACTGCACCATCAGTATGCAACACTTCTTCAGGCACACGTAAAACATATTGCTTCACATCATTATGATAACAAATGACACCGCCTTTAAACACAGAAGAAACACCAGCGTTTTCAGTTACTTGATTTCCAAAAAGACCACCTGTTAAACTTTCTGCACACGCTAAAGTTAACCCTTTTCTCTTCAATAACTCGATTGCCTTATAATGCAAAAATTCTTGGTCATATCCGTAGAAAAATTCTCCTACTCTTTCTAAAATCAAATCTTCCACATGTTGAATTAGTTTCTCCGCTTCGCTAACATTTTGATGCTTAGCGGTTAAACGTAATGTCACTTCTCCATCATTTGCTAACGGGGCAATTGTTGGGTTTGTTTGTCCATCAATTAAATCTTGAACTTTCACCTCTAATTGGGACTCCCCAATGCCGAAGAAACGAAGCACACGAGAATAAATGTTTTCTCCTGTTGTAAAATTACGTAAAAAAGGCTCTACGTAACTTACATACATTGGTTTCATTTCTTTTGGCGGCCCTGGTAATAAAATATAAACTTTTCCGTTCTTATTTACCCCCATACCCGGCGCCATACCGTGGTCATTTGCAAATACTGTTGCTCCATTTAAAACGAGCGCTTGCTTTTTATTATTCTCCGTAAATTCACGGCCTGTACGCTTAAAGTAATTACTTATTAAGGCTAATGCCTTTTCATCATACACAAGCTCTTCATCTAAACTAGCAGCTATCGTTTCTTTCGTTAAATCATCTTTTGTCGGTCCTAATCCACCTGTAAAAATAAGTATATCAGCACGTTCTTCCGCAGCTTCAATCGCCTTTTGCAATCGCTTATTATTATCACCAACAACAGTATGATAGTACACGTTAATTCCGATTGAAGCTAACTTTTCAGATAAAAACTGGGCATTTGTATTTGCAATTTGTCCAAGTAATAATTCAGTTCCAACCGCAATAATCTCAGCATTCATCCCAATTCCCCCATAAACTTCTATTTTGAGTTTACAAAAGCAGCTCTATTTTTCCAGAAATAATCCCATCCTGAAATAACAGTAAAGATTAATGCAATCCATATGAAGATATCCGCAACTGGAATATGGATTAAATTTAAAGGTACATCGTGTAATAAATATGCTGCAATCGCAATAATTTGTGTCCATGTCTTAATTTTTCCTAGCTGGTTTGCTGCAACTACTTCCCCTGTTCCAGCAAGTACAAGACGTAAACCAGTTACCGCAAACTCACGACTGATAATTACAATAACAATCCAAGCCGGTACATATTGCATCTCTACCAATGTAATAAGTGCTGCCGAAACAAGTAATTTATCAGCTAACGGGTCAAGAAACTTCCCTAAATTCGTTACAAGATTATATTTTCTTGCGTAATGTCCATCAATCCAATCTGTAGCTGAAGCAATGATAAAGATAAGTGCCCCCACTAAATGTTGAATCGGTAAATCAACATCACCAATTTTGTATGAACCCCAATCAAAGGGTGCTAACATAATTACCATAAAAATTGGAATTAAGAAGATTCTAGATATTGTAATTTTATTTGGTAAATTCACAGCTATTCCTCCATCATATCAAAAACATTTGTTCATCGAAAAAAAGTCATCGAAGCGATGACTGTTATTGTGCAGGTTGCTCTATCCCTTGGTTTTTTATCACCAATCTTTGGTGAAGTTCTTTTTCTGGATCCAATGGATAAGCGACCACTTGGCCATTCAGTTTAACTTCAACATTCGTTGCATTTCCAATATTAAGTCGCACTTCTTTTAATGTTGATACATCACGTTTTTCTATTTGGCCCTCTTGTACTGTAGCGTTTAGAATCACATTCCCAGCATCATCTTTAACATCTACATAACTCGCACCTTTACCCGATAATTCCAGTTCTAATGTTTTATTATTATGAATTTCCAAAGTAGATACCTTTCCAGTTGTTCCAACTACTTTCACTTCTTGCTGTCCAGTTGGTTGTGCTGGTTGCTCCTCTTTCTTTGGTTCTTCTTTCTTTGGTTCCTCTTTTTTTGGCTCTTCCGCTTTCACTTCATCTTTCTTCGTATCTAACGGAGAATCTTTCGCTTTTTGAACTTCAATTTTCTCACTTTGAGCACTCGGAACTTTTTCATCATCTTTTCCAGTTAACGCTTGAAACACAAACCAGATTACCACTCCAACTGCGATCACTAACAGCGCAACTAAGATTTTCGGCATGTGATCTGCAATTGGCCATGATGAAGATTTTTGCATTGTTTCTTGTGTTTTTTGTCCCGTTGATACTTGTGGAACTTCACGCTTTTCAGATTGTGGTATCGTACTCTGATGTTCTACGAGCAGTTCCTCTCCATTTAATCCAACCGCATCTGCGTATTGTTTAATGAATGCACGCGCATAAAAAGCTCCTGGCAATACATCATAATTGCCTTCTTCAATTGCCACTAAATGGCGTTTTTGAATTTTTGTAATCTCATGCAGCTGATCAATAGACAAGCCTTTCGCTTCTCTTGCTTCTTTCAGCTTTTGTCCCAATTCCGTCACTACTAACACCTCAATATTTCTTTAAAAGTCAAACATAGAGAAATTATTTTGCGTACCTTGCTCAATTTCATCTACTAAATTATATTGAATTTCTTCATCATAATCGTTACGCAACTCGATAATATAATCAAAATCATCCAATGTGTATTCTGACTGACTCACAAATACATCAGGATGTTCCACAACTTTCGTTGCAGGCAATCTCATAATTTCACGAACGAGCTGCCAATGTCTTTCGTTAGCACGCTTCGTTGACACAATTCCATCTAGGATGAAAATATTGTCATCGCTATACTCATCTTCAATTAATTGACTACGAACAGTTTGCTTAATAAGAGTAGATGATACAAATAACCACCTTTTATTTGCACAAACACTTGCAGCAACAATGGATTCTGTTTTTCCGACACGAGGCATTCCGCGTATCCCAATTAGTTTATGGCCTTCTTTTTTCATAATTTCTGCCATAAAGTCTACAAGTAGGCCTAATTCATCACGCACAAATCGAAATGTTTTCTTATCATCTGCATCTCGTTGTATGTACCTACCATGTCTAACCGCTAGCTTATCTCTTAGCTTGGGCGGACGATATTTCGTTACCGTTATGTTATCCATCGTATTTAAAATTGATTCAAGTCTAGAGATTTGCTCTTGATTATCACACATAAGAAGTAACCCACGTCGTGCATTATCTACACCATTAATTGTGACAATATTAATGCCGAGCATACCGATTAACGAAGAAACGTCACCAAGCAAGCCAGGTCGGTTTTTATGTATTTCATATTCAAAATACCATTCAATCATCCAAGATCACTCCCCTTGCTTACTTTACACCTACGTACTATATTATATGATTTCACCTTAATAGGGAAGCTAAATGTATAATCTACCCTGTGTAATTATTATACAAAAAAAGTAGAGAGGAGAATCTCCTCTCTACTTTTACTTATGTTGTACGAACTTAACCATTAAATTTGCAATTGTATGTTGCTCCTGTTCATCAGCAACTTTCCAAAGCTCAGCTAATAATTTCTCTTGGTCATTGCGTCCTTCTACCTCATTAGCAAGATAGTCGCCAACACGAAACGCCATATCTGATACCGCACCGCCATCTAAACCTTTGTCTTGCGCTTGCTCTAAACGTTCTCCTAAAAAGCTCTTCCACTGATCAAAATTATCTAATACTGACATAATTAAGCACCTCACTATTGAGTAATAAAATCATCCTTAATTTGTGCAACTATTCATTTTTTATGTAAGAATTTTTTAGCAGTGCCAACCGCCATTCACTCCGATAATTTGTCCAGTTATGTAAGACGCTCCTGGTGATACGAGGAATGAAACTGTTTTCGCTACTTCTTCTGGTAATCCTATTCTACCTAATGGTATATCTTCAGCAATTCCCATTTTATCTTCTTCAGAAAAAACACTTAACATTTCCGTTTCAATTGCTCCTGGTGCTACTGCATTCACACGTAATCCACTTAAAGAAACTTCTTTCGCTAAAGCTTTCACATATGAATTTTGTGCCCCTTTTACCATTGAATAAAGCACTTCACAAGAAGCCCCTATTTGTCCCCATATAGATGAAACAATTACAATATTACCACTTCTTCTCCCGATCATAGGCGGAAGTGCCATAGAAAGTAATTTATATACGTTCTTCACTTGAAGTTCTACCATATAATCCAATTCATCGTTTGTTACATCTGTTACTAGTCCAAAAATACTCTTCCCAGCTGCGTATACAATAACATCAATAGGATGTTCAATTTGTCCCCACAATTGCTCTGCTCCATCACTAGAAGCTAAATTCGCTTGAACAGGGATAACTTCTCCCCATGCCTTCTGCAATTCCAATACCTTTTCTTCACTGTTATTGTAATGAACATAAACTGTATATCCATCTTGAATTAATTGTTTCGAAATAGCAGAGCCAATTCCTCCGCTCCCTCCAGTTACTAACGCATACTTTTTCATAAAGTCCCTCTCTTATCTCTACAAGTTCAATTTTCACATAACTAAATAATACCCTCATCTTACAATTTTTCAATGATAAGATGAGGGTATCTTTTTAATTTTATTTTTTCGGTAACACCTGACAAATACTCATTTTGTCTTCTGATAACAATAATTTCGCTACTTCTTGTAAGTCTTGAACGGTTAGTCCTTCTAATACAGTCAATGCGTCAAATAGGCTAGATTCATTAAACGCGTATCGTGTAAATTGATTTGCAATATATTCTGGTGAATTCAACGAGCGTAAAAAACCACCAATTTTCTTTTTCTTCACTCGTTCTAATGCCGCCGCATCTAATTGATCATAATCTGTTTTTAATAAAATATCTTTTAAACGATTTGCCAATTCATCAGGTTGTTTCGTATCACCGCCAACCATTGCAAAACCGAAGTTATTTTCTTCTGTATAGTCATACGAGAATGAATCATCAATAAGCCCTTCATTATATAAAGTTTCGTAATGAACAGAACTTTTCCCAAATAAATAATCTAAGAGTAACGTAAGCGCAATTTCTTGTTTTAAAAGCGCTTGCCCCTTTTCCTTTAAATTAGTCGCTTTAATACCAACTAAACATTTCGGTGTTTGCACAGGCATTGAAATAATTTTTTTCTTTTCATTTACCTCATTTGGTTCTTCTTCAAATGAACGCACAATTTCTGGCTGGTTTTTATAATCTTTTTTCGCTTGATTTTCACGTACTAAATCCATTGTTTTCTCTGGATCAATTGCACCCACAACAAATAATAACATATTGCTCGGATGATAAAATGTTTCATAACATTCATACAATAAATCTTTCGTAATTTTACTAATAGATTCGATTGTCCCTGCAATATCAATTTTAATTGGGTGTTTTACAAACAAGCTATCAATTAACCCGAAGTACAAACGCCAATCTGGGTTATCTTGATACATTTGAATTTCTTGCCCAATTATCCCCTTCTCTTTTTCAACCGTTTTTTCAGAGAAATAAGGCTCTTGCACGAAGTTTAGCAATGTATTTAAATTTTGTTCTACGTTTGAAGTACATGAAAAAAGGTAAGCTGTTCGTGTAAAGGATGTAAAAGCATTTGCCGATGCTCCTTGTTTACTAAACAATTGGAAAGCATCGTGATCTTCTTTTTCAAATAATTTATGCTCAAGAAAATGTGCAATTCCATCAGGCACACGAATCATTTCTTCTTTCCCTAATGGTACAAATGTATTATCTACAGAACCATATTTCGTCGTAAACGTCGCAAATGTTTTATTAAATCCTTGTTTCGGTAAAACGTATACATCTAATCCATTAGGAAGTTTTTCATAATAAAGTGTTTCTTTTAATTGCTCATAAACAATTTTCTCCATTTACTCTCCCTCCGTTCCTTGTAAAAAGTAAATTGTATCTAGTTCAATATTTTTAGCAACTTTTACAATTTCTTCTTTCGTCACACTTTCTATACCTGTAAGCCATTCTTCAACTGGACGTGTACGATCTGAAATAATACCATGATATAGCATTTCTACAAAGCCACGTGGTGTATCAATTGCCTCTAATATTTGATTTTGGATGACACTTTTTGTTTGATGTATTTCTTCTTCAGAAAACTCTCCGTTTTGCATCGCAAGCATTTGTTCTTTAATAATCTCAACTGCTTTTTCATAATTTTTCGCTTCGATTCCTGACATAACAAATAATAAACCTTTATGACTTTCAAAGCGCGATGCTGCATAGTACGCTAAACTATTTTTTTCACGCACATTTACGAATAACTTCGAATGAGAAAAGCCACCAAACAATCCATTGAACAATTGCAATGCAAAATAATCTTCATCTTTATATGTGACAAATGTACGATAACCGATGTGTAATTTACTTTGTTTTAATTCTTGTTTTTCAACAACTTCTTTTTCTTCATTATTTCGTCTATGAAGGAGTACATTTCTTTCTCTCACTGGACGAGTTGAAATAGAAAAATACTTACTTACAAGATCAACGGCGTTTTCTGAAATATCACCAATAATATATAGATCCATTTCATCTTCCGCTAACACCTTTTGATAATATTGATACAAACTTTCATTTGTAATAGACATAACACTCTCTTTTTTTCCATTTGCACTTAAACGATACGGTTCTACTTTGCACATTTCTTCAATTAAACGCTCGTTTGCATAACGCATTTTATCATCATAAGTAGCTTCAATTCTCTGTAACAGTGCTCTTTTTTCACTTTCTACGATAGAAGATAGGAAACCGTTCCCCTCCGTTGCTGGATGTAACACAATATCTGACAACATAGAAAGCGCTTTTTCAAATAACGGTGGTGCATCATGTAAATAAACTTCATTTGCAATGTCTACATAAATGGAGATAATATGGTCTTCCCCTTTTTTACTTACATCTACCGCTAAAGAAGATCCGTATAATTCTTCTAAATATTGACGAAGACGAATTACAGAAGGTAATTTTTCTGTCGCACTTTGCAATACGTATGGCAATAGGGCACGCTCTGTCACCGTCTCCTCATTTAAAGGCGCTTTAAAACGAAATACAAAGGTATTCGTTTTATATTTATCAGTCGGAATAATATGTACGCGCAAACCACCTAACTCATGTAGTTGTTGTTCCATTAGTTTCATTTATAGCCCTCCTTTACGTATATAGGAATATTCCTCTTCAATATACAGTTTTTAGAAATAAAAAATCAACTTTTCTCCCTTATTATGCTTACATATGATTCTTTCTAAAAACTTTAATATGTAAGGAACATAGTAAAATTCCGTATTAAATATATTCTATGTAAAAAAGCCCACACTAATGTGCGAGCTTTTTTATACTTATAAAATACTTATCGTTTTCCTTTTTCATAAGGAGTTCCTAAAGCTTTCGGAGCTTCAGAACGACCTACAAAACCAACAAGCGCTAATATTGTGAATATATATGGTAATATCGTTAATAAAACACTTGGAATTTGATCTAATACAGGGATTGTTCCGCCCGTTACACTTAGAGATTGCGCAAAACCAAAGAATAGAGCTGCACCTAGTGCGCCTAGTGGATTCCACTTTCCAAAAATCATAGCAGCTAAAGCTAAGAAACCTTGTCCTGTAATAGTTGCCCCTGAGAAGTTATTAGAAATTGACATTGCAAAAATCGCTCCACCAATTCCAGCAAACACTCCTGAAATACAGACTCCAATATAGCGCATTTTATATACGTTAATCCCCATCGTATCCGCTGCCATTGGGTGTTCACCAACAGCACGTAGACGAAGACCGAACGGTGTTTTATAAATAACATACCAAACAACGAATGCTAAAATAATGGCAATATATGACGTTATTGGTACGTTCGAGAAAAATATTTTCCCTAAAACCGGAATATCCGAAAGGCCTGGAATATCAATCTTTTCAATACGATACTGAATAAAGTCAGTCTGCCCTTTATCAAAAATCTTCTTAATTGCAAATACTGTTAAACCAAGAGATAAGAAGTTAATGGCTACACCACTTACAACTTGATCTGCTCGGAATGTAATAGAAGCTACCGCATGAAGTAATGCAAATAATCCACTACCAATTGCCGCAAATAGTAACGCAATCCACGGAGTCATCGTTCCCCAAGTATCACCCATTAATAAGTTTGTAACGACTCCAATAAATGCACCAAATAGCATTAGTCCTTCTAATCCGATGTTTACAACACCCGATCGTTCACTAAATACACCACCTAGTGCTGTGAAAATGATAGGTGCCGATGTATATAACGTACCCGTCACAAGAATGGCTAATATATCTAAAAAGCTCATTTATTTCCCCTCCTTGCTCATGCGTGTAAGCGCCCATCTTAACACATAACTACATGCAACAAAGAAGATGATACATGCAATAATTACATTAATAAGCTCTGACGGTACATCTGCCTCAAAGTTCATTTGAGGGGAAGCACTTTTCAAACCACCAAATAATAAAGCTGAAAGGATTATACCAAACGGATTATTCCCTCCAAGTAATGCTACGGCAATCCCATCAAATCCTACTCCTGTAAACGAAGACATCGCTGTCATACTCTGGAATGTCCCTAATCCTTCCATCGCTCCACCAATCCCCGCAAATGCACCAGCAATTGTCATGGAGAATACTACATTACGAGAAACTTTCATACCTGCATATTGAGAAGCATGCTGATTAAATCCTACTGACTTTAATTCGTAACCTAAAGTTGTTCGATCTAATAAGAACCACATTAAAATAGCGATTAAAATTGCTACAATAATTCCCCAGTGTAGACGTGAACCATCAGTAATAGAAGCAAGCCAGTCTGAAGATAGTGACGCACTCTCTTTAATATCATACGTTTTGTCATTACCCGCATGTAAGAAACGCTTAATGATGTCATACGTTACATACAAAGCGATATAGTTCATCATAATAGTTACAATAACTTCATTCACTTGAAACTTCCCTTTTAAATATCCCGGAATGAAGCCCCAAATTCCGCCCACCAATGCTGCAAATAAAATAGATAATGGAATATGAAGGAAAGCTGGTAGTGAGACTGCATAACCGAACCAAACCGCTGCAAGCCAACCAACTAACAATTGACCCTCTACCCCGATATTAAATAAACCTGTACGAAATGCAAACGCCACCGATAAGCCAGCAAGAATAAGCGGTATCATTGTACGAAGCGTTTCACCAATCGCACTTGCGCTGCCGAACATTCCTGTCCAAAGTGCACTATAACCAACAATTGGATCATAGCCACTAACTAGCATTACAATCGCTCCTACAAGTAAGCCGAAAATAACGGATAGTACTGGGACTAAAATATTTATCGTTCGTTCTGTTAAAAGCTTTTTAGCCATTTGTACCCACCTGCTCCTTCTTTGTTCCTCCAGCCATTAACAATCCAAGCTGTTGTTCATTCGTTTCTTTCGCATCAACTATTGCTACAATTTCCCCTTCATAAATAACAGCAATTCGATCGCTAACATTTAAGATTTCATCTAACTCTAATGATAAAAGTAATACACCTTTTCCTTTATCCCTTTGCTCTATTAATCTCTTATGAATAAATTCAATTGCTCCTACATCTAAACCACGTGTTGGCTGTGCCGCAATTAATAAATCTGGATTTCGGTCTACTTCACGTGCAATAATTGCTTTTTGTTGATTCCCCCCAGATAGAGCGCGTGCTAACGTTTGCTCACTAGGTGTACGCACATCAAACTGTTCAATAAGAGCCTTTGCTTTTTCTGTAATTTTGCTGAAATTTAAAATCCCTTTCTTTGAAAATGGATTTTTATAATACGTTTGCAGAACTATATTATCTCTAACAGAAAAATCAAGAACGAGTCCGTGTTTATGACGATCTTCTGGAATATGACCAATTCCTTCTTCTGTTATTCTTCTAACAGGCCAATTTGTTATTTCTTTTCCTTTAATTGCAATAGAACCTGACTCAACTTTTCGTAAACCAGTAATTGCTTCTATTAATTCACTTTGTCCGTTTCCATCAATCCCTGCAATCCCAACAATTTCCCCCGCACGAACAGTTAAGTCAAGGCCTTTTACAGCAGGTAGTTGACGTGCATCGTGAACAACAAGGTTTGCAATTGAAAGTACCTCTTCTTTTGGCTTCGCGTCTATTTTTTCTGTTTTAAAATTCACTTGACGTCCGACCATTAATTCTGCAAGTTTATTTTCATCCGTATTTGCAACGTCAACCGTTCCAATCCCTTTTCCTTTACGAATAATCGTACAACGATCGCAAACTTCCATAATTTCTTTCAACTTATGTGTAATAAGAACAATAGATTTTCCTTCTTGCACAAGCTTTTTCATAATTTGAATTAGCTCATGAATTTCTTGCGGTGTTAACACAGCTGTTGGTTCATCAAATATTAAAATTTCTGCACCGCGGTAAAGAGTTTTCAAAATCTCAACACGCTGCTGCATACCAACTGAAATATCCTGTATTTTCGCATATGGATCTACAGATAAACCGTATTGTTCAGACAGTTTTTGAATTTCTTTAGCAGCTTCCTCAACAGCAATTTTCCCTTTTTTCTTCGGTTCATTTCCGAGAATAATATTCTCTGTAACTGTAAAATTATGAACAAGCATAAAGTGTTGATGGACCATTCCAATACCAAGGTCATTTGCTATATTCGGATTTGTGATTTTTACAGGTTTACCTTTAATTTTAATTTCACCCTGCTCTGGTTGGTACAAACCAAATAGTACATTCATCAATGTGGATTTCCCTGCACCATTTTCTCCAAGTAAAGCATGTATCTCACCCTGCTTTACTTGCAGCGTAATATCATCATTCGCTACAATGCCTGGGAATACTTTCGTAATGTTATTCATCTCAATTACGTATTCCATTGTGTTCCTCCTTTTAACAGGGAACATTCCCTATTACACTATTAACTTATTAAGCAATTCGGAAGTTTTATACATACAAAGGTTAGTTCTCTGAACTAACCTTTGCTATTTCTCTATTTATTTTTTTAGAGAAGCTTCATATTCTTTATACTCTTTATCTGTAGCTGGCACTTTAATTTCACCGGCTGTAATTTTCTTTTCAAGCTCTTCTACTTTTGTTAAAATTTCAGGGTTAACTTTTTTCACGTTATCAGTTGTTTTTGAAATACCAATACCGTCATCTTTTAAGCCAAACTCTTCAATTTTCCCGCCTTTTAAATTCCCATCTTTTGCTTCTTTAGCTACTTTTTCTACTGCTACATCAACACGTTTAATCATTGAAGTTAATGTTACATTTTCAGGCATACCTTCTTGATGTTGGTCACGGTCAACACCGATTACCCAAACATTTTCACCTTTTTTCTTACGGTTTTTCGCTTCTGTGAACACACCGTTACCTGTACCACCAGCAGCATGATAAATTACGTCTACGCCTTGACCATACATTGCTGAAGCAAGAACTGTACCTTTTTCAGGCTTATCGAATGCTTCTGCATATTCAGATACGATTTCAATGTTTGGATTTACTGCCTTTGCACCAGCTTTAAATCCATTTTCAAATTTACTAATTAAATCACTTTTCATTCCACCAACAAATCCTACTTTATTCGATTTTGTTGACATAGCTGCTACCGCACCTACAAGGAATGATCCTTCATGATCTTTAAACGTAATACTCGTTACGTTCGGTGCATCTACAACAGTATCTACGATTGCAAATTGTTGTTTTGAAGATTCTTTTGCTACTTCTTTAATTGCACCTTCTAATTTATAACCAATTCCGAATGTTAAATCATATTTATCTTTTGAGAATTTTTTTAAATTCGGAATATAATCAGCTTCTTTTTCAGACTGAAGGTAACGATAATTTGTCTTTTCTTTTAAACCATTATCTTTACCAAACTTTTGTAACCCTTCCCAAGAAGATTGGTTAAATGACTTATCATCAACGCCCCCAACATCCGTTACGAGACCAACCTTGAAGTCTTTATTGTCTTTCGTGTCTTTCTTGTCACTGCTCGCCTTATCCGAGTTACCACATGCACCTAAAACTGTACTTGCTGCTAAAGTTAATGATAATAAAAGGCCTGCTTTTTTCTTCATACTAGAAACCCCTCCAAAAATGATATATATTTATTTATTCTTACGCTGCTGTTCCTTACTTCTTGCTGTCACCTCCCTAAAAAGGAATTTACCTACATACGCTTTCTTAATACGTGGAAGCTAAATTTATCAGCTCTAAAGTAATTGATAGAATATAAGATTGGCTCATCATTTTGATCATAGTGCATTTGTTTTAATACAAGCAGTGCTGTTTCAGGCTCACATTCTAAAATTGGTGAGATTTTAGGGTGATAGCCAATTGGCTCAATGTGAGCAACCGCATATGTTATGCGCTTATGCGTGTTATTATGTATCACCGTTAATAATGATTCCTCATTATAACCCGATAAGTCTGGCAATATTTCTTTTGCAAGTTTATCGATACAATACACAACAGGTTCCCCATCTGCTGTACGCACGCGTTCAATCATCACTGCATTAAAACCATCTTCACTATTAAACTTCTCTTTTTCCTCTTCTGTTAAAGTTGTAGTAGATGATGATAAAAAGATTGTTCCTGGTGTTTTCCCCACACTAGAAATCATATCTGTAATACTAGAAAGTTGTTCTATTCCAGAAGAAAATAATGGCTTTGCATTTACAAATGTCCCTACACCATGTCTACGAATGACAACATTTTCTTCTTCTAAAATACGCAACGCTTCCCTTAAAGTCGCTCTACTTACGCCAAGTTCTTTCGCTAAATCAAACTCTGATGGTAACTTTTGTCGTTCTTTATAAGCGCCATCTTTAATTTTTTCTTTGATGTGATCAATCACCCGTAGATATAGGTGACGACTATCAGATTTTACTGACATAAGACTCCCCCGCATTTCAATTATTCGACCTCTGATGTAAGACTTCTTTTCTCTTTTTTCAACTTACAACATAGTACAAATGACTAAACACCAAAATAAGTGTAATTGTCGAATAAATAATAATAATTTTTTAAAATAAAATTTTCACTCTTTATTGCATAAAAAAAACTTTGCACCATAAACATTCCTCATTTCGAGAAAAAGTTCGGCACAAAGATCCTTTACATCCTTTGTTACACACTTTTCCCCTCATAGTCTAGCAATTCATGGTTGCCAGGTAGAAACTTATGGACCTTATCTCCAAGATTATATGAGGCAGTGATTCTTTTCGAAGTAATCTTACCACTTGCTCTCATACGTGTCAACAAAATCTAACATTTTTCTGCATTAAATATCGAACATTTACATAAAACATACTCAAAGTATTCGTATTCTAAAGGGCGCCCCTAAATGTAAGCCCTTTCTTTATCGCTGAGTATAGTATATAACAAAAACACTATATAAAAAAGCCTAATTGTAAAAACAATTAGGCTTTTTTAAGAACTTTTTTCTTGTACATCATTAATGAGTACTTCTCTCGGTTTACTCCCTTCATACGGACCTACTACACCATTCATTTCCATTGCATCAATTAGGCGAGCAGCTCGCGTATAACCTACTCTAAACCTACGTTGTAACATAGAAACAGATGCTGTTTGCATTTCCACTACAAGTTGAACCGCTTCATCATATAATTCATCTTCTACTTCCTGCTTCGTATCAGGAACATCTTGCGGAATCATATCTTCTTGATATTGTGCTTTTTGCTGTCCAATAACATATTCTACAACTCTCTCAACTTCATCATCTGATAAAAATGCGCCTTGTACACGTACAGGTTTCGATGCACCAATTGGTATAAACAGCATGTCTCCACGACCTAGTAGCTTCTCTGCACCACCACCGTCAAGAATTGTACGAGAATCTGTTTGAGAAGATACAGCGAATGCAATACGTGATGGAATATTTGCTTTAATAACACCCGTAATAACGTCAACTGACGGACGTTGCGTTGCAATAATTAAATGAATACCAGCAGCACGAGCCATTTGCGCTAGACGCATAATCGCATCCTCTACATCAGACGAAGCAACCATCATTAAATCTGCTAACTCGTCCACAATTACTACAATATAAGGTAATTCGGGTTGTTTCGCTTCTGATTGACTATTATGCTCTTTTATATAATCGTTGTATCCTTCAATGTTACGTGTACCACTATGAGCAAACAATTCATAACGACGTTCCATTTCACTCACAACTTTTTTCAATGCTTGCGATGCTTTTTTCGGATCAGTTACAACTGGCGTTAACAAATGAGGCACACCGTTATATACATTTAGCTCTACCATTTTCGGGTCAATCATCATTAATTTTACTTCATGTGGTTTTGCACGCATTAAAATACTAACAATAATACCGTTAATACATACACTTTTCCCGCTACCTGTCGCACCAGCTACGAGTAAATGAGGCATTTTATTTAGACGGGCTAATACAGCTTCACCTGTAATATCTCGGCCAAGACCAATTAACAACTTCTCTTCCGGATGATTATTAGCCTTAGAGTCAAGAACTTCCCTCAGCGTTACCATCGAAACTTCTGAGTTTGGAACTTCGATCCCTACAGCTGATTTCCCGGGAATTGGCGCTTCAATACGAATGTCCTTTGCAGCTAAAGCAAGGGCTAAATCATCACTTAAACTGACAATTTTGCTTACCTTTACCCCCATATCAGGATACACTTCATATTTTGTAACTGCAGGACCTCTATGCACTTTTGTTACTTTCGCTTTCACTCCGAAACTTTGGAATGTACGTTCTAATTTACGAGCATTCTCATAAATTTCCGCATTTTCATTTGTAACTTGCTTATTCTTTGGAAATTTTAATATATCAAGTGAAGGAAGCTTGTAATCTTTATTTTCTACATTTGAAAATTGCATAGGAGGTGCTTGCGCTTCACTCTCTAACGATTCAACAATTTTTTCTCCACGCTTTTTCTTTGGTTCTTCAATTGGCGGAGTCTCTTCAATAAACGGTGAAGTGATCAACTCTTCTTGCTCTACTTCGATTCGTTTATCCTCTTCTTCATTTACAGGATAATTCTCAGTGAAATTCGAAATAATCGGAGGATCAATTGAGATTTCTTCCATCGGCTCAATAATTTCTTCTTGTTCTGCAGCACGTTTGCTTCTTGTGCTTCTTGTTGTTTTTTTCTTTTCTGTTTGTTCAGCCGTTCTTTTGGCTCTCCAATCTTTATAATCCCCTTGCATCACTTGAAACTGACTTCTAAGAATTCTACCAACTGGAGCTAACACTTCTCCAATATGCTTATTTGTTATACAAAGTATACCGAGAATAACTAGAATAATACCAATGATATAAGCTCCTACTTCGTCAAATAAGAAGTAACATGTTGCGAACATAAGCGCACCAAACATACCACCACCTAAATGAACGCTATCTGGCCCCTTTTTCATTTCAAGAAAGAAGTTATCTTTCGTACTCACAATAACAGAAGTATTTTGCACTGCTCCATCTTTTGTAAGAAGGTTAAATAATGTAATATGACTAAACATTAATATCGCCAATACAATTAAATAAAATCCAATTAATCGTTTATTTAAAAGGTTCGGCCATCCGCGTTTTATAACAAAGGAAACCGATAAAGCTATTACACCTAACACACCAATTATGTACCACTCACCAAAGAAGAAGCGAAAAAATAACACAAACGATTTCCCTACAACGCCTAGCTGTAAAATCGTAATGATTGAAAGTGCAAAAAGAGTTAAACCGACGATTTCATAATACAAAGTTGGCTTTATCGTACGTCTTGCCTTTGCCTTCGTCCCTCTTTGCTTTTGTTTTGCCATTTCTTCACCTCGTGTTCTACATATAAGTAAAGCTCCCTTCAAAACGCTCTATTTATATGTCTGTTTTCTCTATTTTTCTGGTCTTTATATCTTCTATTTTTACACTTCTTGTAAAATGCTAAATAAACAGAAGAAAGCAGCCTACTCATGGCTGCTCAACCGTCTTGTTTTTTATATTATACCATAGCTTCTAAACAAAATCCTTCTTTTTGCTAAAAGGTTATTTTCTGACCGGGCTCAAACTCTAAATAGTGAAGTGGGTCCGTACTTAGCACACGTACAATAGAATAACATCCATGTTCCTCTTCAGAAACCATTAATTCCACACCATTTATATTTACAACTTTTTGACTTTCACATTGTGAATAATCGACCGGATACACAAGTTGCTCTGGCATAATTGTATATAAAATCATTGTAGCATTGTCCCTTCTGTACTATCTTCCGCACGAACATCTATTAATTCGTTTAATTTTCGAATCGCATTTCCAATACCGCCGACATCATCTATAAGACCGTACTTTACTGCATCCCCACCAATTACATTCGTCCCAATATCTCGCGTTAAATTTCCTTTCGCAAACATAAGCTCTTTAAAACGATCTTCTGTTACTTTCGAGTGCTTCGTCACAAAACGAATGACTCTTTCTTGCATCTTATCCAAATACTCAAATGTTTGTGGCACACCTATGACAAGACCTGTTAAACGAATTGGATGAATTGTCATCGTCGCAGTTTCCGCAATAAACGAATAGTCAGTAGAAACAGCAATCGGTACACCGATGGAATGTCCCCCACCTAAAACTAGAGATACTGTTGGTTTTGAAAGTGAAGCTACCATTTCAGAAATTGCTAGCCCAGCTTCAACGTCACCTCCAACTGTATTTAATATTAAAAGCAAACCTTCAATTTTCGGATTTTGTTCAATCGCAACAATTTGCGGAATGATATGCTCATATTTTGTTGTTTTATTTTGCGGTGGTAATTGAACATGACCTTCCACTTGTCCGATAATCGTTAAACAATGAATACGTGATTCATTCATCTGTGGTACATTTGTCTGTCCAAGCTGTTGAATTTTTTCAACTATTGAAGCCTCTTTTCCAGCTTCTTTTGGCTCAGCTTCTTTTTCTTCATTTGTATATCGATCACGTTCTGTCATTTCGCATCCCCTTTCACTCGTATATAACTATTATTTCTTAAGTTATAAATTTCATTCGATAGGGTTAAAAAGAAAAAAGATCACCCATAAGGGTGATCTTTTTATACTTCCATAATAATCGGTAAAATCATAGGTTTCCTCTTTGTCTCTTCGTACAAGAACTGTCCTAATAATTCACGAATATTTTGTTTTAACATTGACCATTCAATTGAATATTCTTTAATTGACTGCTCAACAATCATACGTACAATCTCTGTAGATCGTTCAATTAACGCTTCTGATTCACGAACATATACGAAACCACGTGAAATGATTTCTGGACCAGAGATAATTTTCTTTTCATCTTTACCAAGCGTTACAACAACTACTAGTATTCCATCTTGAGATAACATCTTTCTATCTCGAAGAACGATATTACCAACGTCACCTACACCTAATCCATCAATTAAAACATTACCAGCTTGTACTTTACCGACTAAGTTTGCTTCATCGTCACCAAAAGCAATTACATCGCCTTTTTCTACGATAAAGATATTTTCTCTTGTAATACCTACATCTTCAGCTAAATATGCATGTGCTTTTTGCATACGGAACTCACCATGTACGGGTACAAAGTACTTTGGTTTCATTAAATTTAACATTAATTTTAATTCTTCTTGGCTACCGTGACCTGACACGTGAACTTTTCGTTCGCCGTAATAAACAACTTCAGCTCCAGCTCTAAATAACAAATCAATAATTTTTGATACAGATATTTCATTACCCGGAATTGGAGAAGCAGCAATGATAACAGTATCACCTTTACGAATTGAAATTTGTTTATGTGCTTGTTTTGCCATTCTAGATAGAGCAGCCATCGGTTCACCTTGACTACCTGTCGTTAAAATAGCTACCTTTTTCTCTGGGAAGTTGTCTACTTCTTGTAATGAAATAACCATACCTTCTGGAACATCTAAATAACCAAGACGTCTTGCGATATCTACTACTTTCACCATACTACGTCCTACTACCGCCACTTTTCTTCCTGTTTCAGCAGCTGCATCAAATACTTGTTGAATACGATGTACATTCGATGCAAATGAAGCAACAATAATACGACCTTCTGCGCCGTAGAACACTTTAGAGATTTCTACACCAACTTCTTTTTCTGAACCTGTATAGCCTGGGCGCTCTGCGTTTGTACTATCAGATAATAAGCAAAGTACGCCTTCATTTCCGATTTGCGCCATTTTCCCAAGGTCTGCTCCACTATTTCCAATTGGCGTTTGATCGAATTTAAAGTCTCCTGTATATACAATCGCACCTTTTGATGTATGGAAACAAACACCAACAGAATCTGGAATACTATGTGTCGTTCCAAAGAATGACACCGTTGTAGTATTAAACTCTACTGTTGAATTTGAATCGATTGTTTTTAAGTCTACACGGCCTAACATACCCGCTTCGCCAAGTTTTTCTTGTATAAGTCCTACTGTTAATTTCGTTGCATATACTGGAATAGATAATTTACGAAGTACGTAAACAATACCACCAATATGATCTTCATGACCGTGAGTAATAAATAAACCTTTTACTCGCTCTTGGTTTTCCACTAAATATGTAATATCAGGAATAACGATATCAATTCCAAACATTTCATCTCCCGGGAACATTAACCCTGCATCTACAATAAAGATTTCAGAATCAATTTCAACACAGTACATGTTTTTCCCGATTTCACCTACTCCACCAAGAGCAAATACTTTAACAGACTCATTCTCTTTTCTCTTCATGTTGTTGCCTGGTTTAAAAATCTTTCAAACACTGATTTCACTAAAATTGCAGAGACACCAGGGGAAACTCTACAACCACCATATATTCACCGTCCAAGACGAATGTCCTTACCGTTATGCGATATCATGTCCTTGTTTATTTTTTAAACCAGGTTTCACCTCTCTTTCATTATATAAATCAAATATCTTATTCGATATGATATGAAAATGTAATCAAATTATAATTTTTACCAATTTTGCTAAGCATACCCGTACTAAGCTACTTAGCCATATTATACCTGATACAAGAAATAGAACACAAGTTAAATCGTGCGAAAGAAAGAGTAAAAGAACGGAATGACAATAAAAGTATCGAACGTATTTCCTTTATATTTACTCCGATTTTATACTCCATATTATTTTGAAGAACTAGCCATACATACGCTAAATTCATTTCATAATAGGGAGTTTCAAGATTTATTTTTCTAGAATCCAACAAAAACACTTACAAAATGGAGTTTTTTTATGAATTACGTCACATTTTAGGGGATTTCTCTAAAAACAGACACCGTGGTTTATTACGTTTATTCCATAATATCTATCATTTTTTGACTCAGTTAAAGGGGGATGATTATTTTCTTATACATATAATGAAGAAGCGATTAATGTTCTTATAAAAACACATATAGGTGAAAAAAAGAGGAAAAGATTTGCATATAATAAAAAATGACCTAGTTCTACACTAGGTCATTTTTTATTAACGAGGGATAGATTGCATAACAGATTGTAACGTTACTCTTTCCTCTTCTGTTAATGGAAGAAGTGGTAAACGTACAGAACCTACATCTAATCCAACCATTTGTAACGCTGTTTTTACTGGAGTTGGACTTGGCGCCATAAATAATGAATCAGTTACTCTTACAAGTAATTGATGTAATTTTTGTGCCTTCTTAAACTCTCCTGCTTGAAATGCTGTAATCATCTCTTGCATTTCGTTTCCGATAACATGAGATGCTACCGAAACGATACCTTTCGCTCCAACTGCCATAGCTGGTAACGTTAAACCGTCATCACCGCTGTATACCGCAAAGTCGTCCGCTGTTTTTTCAATGATTTCTGTCATTGTTAACACATCGCCGCCGGCATCTTTAATAGCAACAATGTTTTCTATTTCTGATAAACGAACAACTGTATCAACGGAGATTTGTACAATAGATCGTCCTGGAACGTTATATAGCATAACCGGAAGCGGCGTGCTTTCAGCAATTGCTTTAAAATGCTGATACATTCCTTCTTGACTCGGTTTGTTATAATACGGTGCTACTAGCATTACTGCATCCACACCAACTTCTGTTGCCTTTTTAGTTAAGTCAATAGAAGCATGCGTATTATTGCTACCTGTTCCAGCGATTACGGGCACTCTTTTATCGACAACAGATACGACATGGCGATATAACGCTACTTTCTCTTCTGAAGTTAATGTAGGAGATTCTCCTGTCGTTCCTCCTACCACGATTGCTGTTGTACCGTTATCAATTAAATAATTTACCAATTTCGTTGTCTTTGCAAAATCGATATTCCCGTTTATATCAAACGGTGTTACCATCGCGGTTGCAATTGTCCCAAAATCTATCATGGTCTCACTCCTTATTGTTCCAGTTGCTTTTCTTTTGAAAGCTCAAACGCACTATGTAATGCATTTACAGCCTCCACTAAATCAGTTTCTTTTACAAGAACCCAAATTGTTGTATGACTATCTGCCGATTGCAGGATTTGAATACCTTTTTCCGCTAAAGCTGTAACGATTTTCGCAGTAACCCCTGGGTATCCTGCCATTCCAGCCCCAACGATAGATACTTTCGCACAATGTTCTGTCACAATCGGCTCATATCCAAGGTTCTGTAATAATTTAACTGCATGACTTGATACATTATCACTCACTGTATATGCTACGCCAGTAGGTGAAATATTAATTAAATCAACACTTATTCCTTCGTTCGCCATCTCTTTAAACACATGTTGTTGCAAATCATATGCCGTTTCTTTTGCAAGCACTTTAATTTGCGTTACGTTTGATACGTGGGCAATGCCTGTAACAGGACGTTCTTCTACATCACGACCTCTTGTAGCACCGTCATATGCTGAAATAAGCGTACCTTCACTATCAGAATACGTAGAACGTACACGAAGTGGCACTTTTGCATGCATCGCAATTTCAACTGCACGTGGATGAACGACTTTCGCACCTTGATAAGCCATGTTACAAATTTCGTTATACGTTACAGTTTGAAGATGACGTGCATCTTTTACAATACGAGGATCCGCAGTCATAACACCTTCTACATCAGTGAATATATCGATGTATTCAGCATGAAGTGCAACACCTAATGCTGAAGCTGAAGTATCACTACCTCCGCGTCCAAGTGTTGTCGTATCACCTTTTTTCGTTTGTCCCTGGAATCCTGTAACGACGATTACATCTACATTTTCTAACTCTTCATGTATACGATCGCAATTCATTTCAATAATCTTTGCATTCGTAAAGTCATCATTCGTTACAAAACCAGCTTGTGCACCATTTAATGCTGCTGCTTTTATACCGTTCTCATTCAACATATTAGAGAAAACAATTGCAGAGATTAACTCTCCACACGATAATAATAAATCTTGCTCACGCTTAGAAATAGTAGATTCCTCTTGATTTACAAGACTTAATAACGTATCCGTTGCATATGGTTCACCTTTACGGCCCATAGCAGATACGACAGTAACTACTTTATAACCAGCAGCTAATGATTTTTTTATATGATGAAGCGCATGCTTACGTCCATTGTCATCACGTACTGATGTGCCACCAAATTTTTGAACAATTATTTTCATATTTTGCACCTTCTCTTAGCCGTTTACACTAATTGTAATTTTACTAAGCTCTCTGCAATTTGAACAGAATTCCATGCAGCGCCTTTTAATAAGTTATCAGATACGACCCAAAGATGGAATCCTTTATCGTTATTTAAATCTTTACGGATTCTTCCAACGAATACTTCGTTTTTACCTACTGCAGTAGCTGGCATTGGATATAACTGCTCTTCTGGATTATCTTGTAGAACAATACCTTCCGCATTTGCAAGTAAGCTCTTTAATTCTGCTACTGTTACGCCTTCTTTTTCTACTTCGATGTAAACAGACTCAGAGTGTCCTGATACAACTGGTAAACGTACACATGTTGCCGCTACTTCTAATTCAGGCATATGCATAATTTTTTTCGTTTCGTTAATCATTTTCATTTCTTCAAACGTAAATCCATTATCTTGGAATTTATCAATCTGTGGAATCGCATTAAAAGCAATTGGGAAATGCTTCTTATCACCTGATACAGGAAGAACATTTGCCTTAACTTCTTCGCCATTTAAGATTGCTTGTGATTGTTCATGCAGTTCTTCAATAGCTGCCGCACCAGCACCTGATACAGCTTGATATGTGGAAACGATTACTCGTTTTAAACCATATTGCTGACGAACTGGCTCAAGAGCTACTACCATTTGAATTGTAGAACAGTTTGGATTTGCAATAATACCATTATGTTCTTTTAAGTCGTTTTCATTTACTTCAGGTACAACAAGTGGCACGTTTTCTGTCATACGGAATGCACTTGTATTATCAACAACAATCGCACCGCGTTTTGCTGCTTCTGGCGCTAATTGTTTCGATACAGATCCACCAGCACTAAATAGTGCAATATCTACTCCTTCAAAGCTTTCAGGAGTTGCCTCTTGAACTGTAAATTCTTCGCCTTTAAATACAAGTTTCTTACCTGCAGATCGTTTAGATGAAAGTAACGTTAATTTCCCGATTGGAAATTCTCGTTTCTCTAAAGTATTTAACATTTGTTCACCAACTGCGCCGGTTGCTCCAACTACAGCGACATGAAAAGTTTTTTGCTTTTCCATCACTATGCCCCTTTCTAGATACCAATCCTTCTATAACTTAGAATCAGAAGGAGTATACAATACCCCTTCTAATCTTAATAACGTTAATTTTATCATATTCTACAGTAAGAATGATGGTTTCATCAAAAATTGTCCGTTTTTTTTCGTTTTTTAATTCATATATCTGAATTTTTCTACGACCACCGGTTGCAATTGCTTCCCTTGCAGCGCTTCTAATACTGTATCTTCCAGTAACTCCATACGAGCTACCATTGAGTTCGGTTTTTTCTCTGGCGCATCTTGACCGAATGGGACGAAGTAGATGTTTTTTGTTGCCATTAGGCGCATGAGATTTACCCCATTTAATCCTAAAGCATCATTCGTCGAAACCGCCAATACGACAGGCTTGCCATTTCTTAGCGTCGCTTTTGCTGCCATTAGTACTGGAGAATCTGTCATTGCATTTGCAAATTTACTCATAGAATTTCCTGTTAAAGGAGCGATTACCATGCAGTCTAATGGAATTTTAGGTCCAAGTGGCTCTGCTCCAACAATTGAATTAATTGCTTTAAAACCTGTTATTTCTTCAATCTTCTTAATCCACTCTGCTCCTTCTCCAAATCTAGTATTTGTTGATTGAACAGTGTATGAAACAACAGGACGTACTTCTGCTCCTTCAGCAATTAATTTTTCTAAGTGCGGCATAACTTCCTCATACGTACAATGTGAACCTGTAAATCCGAAACCAATTCGTTTCCCCTTCAAACTCATTTCTTTTCCTCCTCCTTTGCGATTGCATCTGCTGCTAATAACTGAGAAAGAACATTTGCTAAGATTTGCCCAGCCGTTTTTGGGGCAACAATACCTGGTAATCCAGGTGCTAGCAATGCTTTGACTCCTCTTTTTTCCGCATATCTAAAGTCGGTACCGCCTGGTTTAGAAGCTAAATCAATCACTAACGTATGAGCTGGCATTTTTGCAATAACATTCGCTGTTACAACGAGGTGCGGAATCGTATTAATTACAATATCGATATTTCCTACTTCTTTCTCTATGTCTTGCATATGAAAAGGAGAAAACATCATTTCTGTAATACGTGCAATATGTTCAGATCGTCTTGCTCCAACTTTGACATGGGCTCCTAATGATTGAAATGCTCTCGCAACACTCATTCCTGTTCTACCAAATCCTAGAACCATTACATTGGACCCATGAATTGTATAGTCGGTATGTTGAATTACCATCATTAATGTACCTTCTACCGTTGGAATAGAATTGTATATTGCTACATCATCACGATCAAATAATTTAACAAGTTTTCGGTTCGTAGTAGATACGAGATTTTCCAAGTAAGGTGTACCAATACCTGAATATATAGTAAAGTGTTCTGGTGTATTTTCAATTTGTTCTTTCGTTATTGAAACTTTTTCATTTGAAAAAATAGTATCTACTTCTCCTTTGGCATTTGTACCGGCAACCGGCAAAATAATTGCGTCTACAGAAGTGAAATCTAAATTTTGTATACTTTCTTTTGCTGCCCCTGTGAAACCATGATCTAACTGATCAAAACCTATCAAAGAAAGTTTCGCATCCAATTCAACTAGCTTACGAATTACTTCTAGCTGTCTTGCATCTCCTCCTATGACAGCAATATGCATCTCAGTCAACATTCCCTAATTCACCTTCTTTTTCTGTCATTTATAAGAAAAGTGCCTACTTTTTCTTTTTCCTCCACATCATATGTAATGTACGAGTTTATGGTGATTGAAAATCCAAATGCACATATGATTTATCAGGTTTCTATGTAGATACAAAAAAAGATGACCAAAATGGCCATCCTTCACTCCGAATTTGAACGATCTATACTATCACAAAGAAGCATATCGTGTCCGACTTTCTTTATTTGACTCCATGCCACCCTTACTTCTTGTGGTTCCTTTTTAAAACCTCCCCACTTCCCTACAGGTATTATAAGTGTTTGTATTTGCCCGTCTTTCTCATTAATCTCTAAATCCATATAACCTAAGACTCCCATTTTTTCCGCTTTTTCTATATCTACAACCTCTTTACCACTTAATTCACTTAATCGCATACACACTCCACTCCCCTAATGAATTTTTCATTTGCATTGTCTATAATTAGTACCTATTCTATATGTATAAAAAAAATAACCTTCTCTCATTTAAAAAGAGAGAAGGTTATTTTTTTTACATCGTAAAAATTGATTATAGTTTTATTCCTTTTGGAAGTTTTCCGTCTGGACTAATAAGTGCCGCAGAGAACTCGTCAGTAAACATATTGCGAATTAATCCGTCCACATTTTCTTTTGTTACAGTGTTTACACTTTCAATAATCTCATCAAGTGAACGATGTTTACGAAGAAGCAATTCATTTTTACCGTTACGGCTCATACGGCTATTTGTACTTTCTAAACTTAACATTAAGTTTCCTTTTAATTGCTCTTTACTATTCATAAGCTCTTTTTCTGTAATACCTGTATTTTTCAATGTCTCTAATGTTTCTTGCATTGTTTCATACAATGTATCTAATTGTTGGCTACCTGTTCCACCGTAAAGTGTTAACATGCCTGTATCTTCATAAGAAGAGTGGTAAGAAAATACTGAGTAAGCTAATCCACGTTGCTCACGTACTTCTTGGAATAAACGGCTACTCATGCTACCGCCTAAAACATTATTTAATACAATTAAGTTATAAATATCTTCGTGTCCCATTTGTAAGCCTTTATATCCTAGACATAAATGAGCTTGTTCCGTTTCTTTTTTACGGGCTACCTTATTGAAATGGAAAATTGGGCTATGTACTTGTTCACGGTTTGTTGTTCCTTCATAACTACCGAAATATTGCTCCACTGTTTGTAAAAATGCTTCATCAATATTTCCTGCGATTGATACAACTACATTTTCAGGTGTGTAATGATCTTTTATATATTGACGTAACGTATCACCTGTAAACGTATTAAGCGTTTCTTCTGTTCCTAAAATAGGATATCCAAGTGGATGCGTTTCATATGTTGCTTTCGTTAACATATCATGCACAATATCATCTGGAGCATCTTCGTACATTTTAATTTCTTCACATACGACATTCTTCTCTTTTTTCAATTCTTCTTCATCAAATGTTGAATTAAAGAACATGTCAGCTAATACATCTAAAGCATATTTAGCATGTTCATCTAGTACTTTTGCATAGTAACAAGTGTATTCTTTTGAAGTAAAAGCATTCACTTGTCCACCAATGCTATCAAATGATTCTGCAATTTCGCGTGCACTACGTGTTTCTGTCCCTTTAAAGAACATATGCTCTAAAAAGTGAGAAATCCCGTTATTTTTTTCATTTTCATTTCTTGATCCCGCATGGATCCAAATACCAATCGCAACCGATCTTACAGTTGGTATATTCTCCATAACTATTCTTACACCATTTTTACAAGTATATTTTTTAATCAAAAACTTTCCTCCTACTGCCAGTTTCTCTAAATAAGTGCTATTATTTAATGATAACAAGTTTAAGGATGAATGTCATGCAAATGTATTTAATCCACACGTTTTTCATCCAGTAATTCTGTTATATTCCCCACTTTATATCCTTGTTCCTTCAATTTTTTAATCATTGTATCTAATGCTTCTGCCGTTGACGAAGTAGGATGCATTAATACGATAGCACCTGGGTGTATTTTTCTCATTACTCTCTGCAATAGTACATCTGGCTCAGGTCGCTTCCAATCGATTGTATCGACAGTCCACATAATCGTTCCCATTTGGAAATCATCAGCGATTTTCACGACTTCATCCCGAAAACTTCCACTCGGCGGGGCAAACCATCTTACTTTTTGATTCGTTACTACTTCTATCATTCGATTTGTTTTTTGTAACTGCTCTCGTATTTCATCAGACGATAGCGTTTTCATATTAGGGTGCGTATAAGAATGATTTCCGACTTCTTGATTTGCATCGACAATCATTTTTGCAAATCGTAAATTTTCTTTCACCCAACGTCCTTCTAAAAAGAAAGTCGCCTTCACATCATGCTTTTTCAATATTTCTAATATACGAGGCAAATACTCATTTCCCCATGCCACATTTATTGTTAATCCTACCATTTTTTTATTCGGATGGCCTCTATAAATTGGAGCGGGTGATAAATCTTCTAAATGGACACTCGGTGATACTTCCTTGAATTCAAGGTGTTTTTGATCAAATTCCTTTAGCTTCTTCATATTGTTATAGGATGCTTCCATATCAACTTGTCTTCCATTATATCCTGGTGTTGCTTTCCATATTTTATCAATCATCGCATTTTGAGGTGCAATCTCATATTGTTTTGCATGCTTTTGAATTTCTTCATATAAGTTATCCTGTGCAAAAACAGAATAAGAGCCTAAGCTGACATATAAAGAAAATATACATATGTATGCCAATATACGAACTTTCATATAAACCCTCCCAATTTAACTATATAAAAAACATTTTTCTTCTTATCTTTGTTAATTTGAGCGTTATAATGAAAACTATACCTATGCTGACATAAAAATATATATAAATCATATTTTTACATAACAAAAAAGCCAGTTAAACTGGCTTTTACTTATTGCTGCTCTTGTTTGTTTTCTTCTTTAGCAGCTTCTTTTTCTTGCTCTTCTTTTAGCAATACTTTTCTAGATAGATTTACGCGACCTTGCTTGTCAATCTCGATAACTTTAACCGTAATTACATCACCGATTTTTACAACGTCTTCTACTTTACCTACACGCTCAAGTGCAAGTTCAGAAATGTGAACTAATCCATCTTTACCGCTGAATAATTCAACGAAAGCACCGAATTTCTCAACACGTTTCACTTTTCCTTCGTAGATTTCACCTACTTGTACTTCGCGAACGATATCTTCGATAATTTTCTTAGCTTTGTCGTTCATTTCTTGGTTTATTGAAGAAATGAATACTGTGCCATCTTGCTCGATGTCAATTTTAACGCCAGTTTCTTCAATAATTTTATTGATTTGTTTACCGCTCGGTCCGATAACGTCACGGATTTTATCTGGATTAATTGTCATTGTAATAATCTTTGGAGCGTACGCTGATAATTCAGTGCGTGGCTCTGGAATAACAGATAACATATGATTTAGAATGTGCACACGACCAACTTTCGCTTGTTGTAATGCCTCTTCTAAAATTTCACGAGATAGACCATCGATTTTAATGTCCATTTGTAGTGCAGTTACACCTTGTGCTGTACCTGCTACTTTAAAGTCCATATCACCTAAATGATCTTCCATACCTTGAATATCAGATAAAATTGTGTAATGCTCACCAGTTTTAACTAGACCCATTGCAATACCTGCAACTGGAGCTTTAAGTGGAACACCAGCATCCATCATTGCTAAAGTACTACCACAAATACTTGCTTGTGAAGTAGAACCATTTGATTCTAAAACTTCAGATACAAGACGTACTGTGTATGGGAAATCTTTTTCAGATGGAATTACAGGCTCAAGTGCGCGTTCTCCTAGTGCACCGTGACCGATTTCACGACGACCTGGTCCACGCATTGGTCTTGTTTCACCAACACTAAATGATGGGAAATTGTAATGGTGCATAAAGCGTTTTGATTCTTCTACGCCAAGACCATCTAAAATTTGCACATCGCCTAATGCACCTAATGTACAAATACTTAATGCTTGTGTTTGTCCACGAGTGAACAAACCAGAACCGTGTGTACGAGATAAAATACCAACCTCTGATGCTAATGGGCGGATTTCGTCACCTTTACGGCCATCTGGACGGATTTTTTCAACTGTAATAAGACGACGTACTTCTTCTTTTACAATTTTATATAAAATCTCATTTACTTGTCCTAATGTATCAGCGTCAGCTTCCTGCGCTTCGTAATGCTCAATAACACGCTTTTTCACTTCGTTAATTGCATCTTCACGTGCATGTTTCTCATGTACTTGAATTGCTGAATGCATATCTTCTTCAGCCATTTCACGTACAGCTTGGTTAAGATCAGCGTCAACTTCATAAAGTTTCACTTCTGATTTCTCTTTACCTACAGCTTGTACAATCTCTTCTTGGAATGCAATTAGACGTTTAATTTCGTCATGACCAAACATAATTGCTTCTAACATTGTTTCTTCAGGTACTTGATCTGCTCCTGCTTCAACCATGTTAATCGCATCTTTCGTACCAGCTACAACTAAGTGGATATCACTTTGTTCTTGCTGTTCTACTGTTGGGTTAATAACGAATTCGCCATTAATACGGCCAACTGTCGCACCAGCGATTGGACCTTCAAATGGAATATCTGAAATCGATAACGCTAATGAAGAACCAAGCATAGCTGCCATTTCAGAAGAACAATCTTGATCAACACTCATTACAATGCTGACAACTTGTACTTCATTACGGAAGCCATCTGCGAATAGCGGACGAATTGGACGGTCGATTAAACGACTTGCCAAAATTGCTTTTTCACTTGGACGACCTTCACGCTTAATAAAACCGCCAGGAATTTTTCCGACTGCATATAAACGCTCTTCATAGTTTACTGTAAGTGGGAAGAAATCTACATTTTTTGCTTCTTTTGATGCAGTTGCTGTAGATAGAACCGCTGTATCGCCATATCTTACTAATACTGCTCCGTTCGCTTGTTTTGCAAGCTGACCAGTTTCAACTGTTAGCTGGCGACCAGCTAAATCTATCGAGAAGACTTGCTTTTCTTGACTCATTTAAGTACCCCTCTCAATTTAAAGTATTCAATTCTTCTATGTAAATGGATAGTATATCACAATATTCTACCTCTAGTATTGCCTAAAATTAAGTAAGCTATAAAGCGTAGAAGATATATTTTTACCTAACAAAAAAGCGGGAATATTCCCGCTTCTTTGACTATCGACGTAAGCCAAGCTTTGTGATTAATTCACGGTAACGTGTGATATCGCTATTACGAAGGTAAGTTAGTAAGTTACGACGTTTACCAACCATCTTTAATAGACCACGACGTGAATGATGATCTTTCTTGTGAGTACGTAAGTGCTCGTTTAGAGTGTTAATTTGCTCCGTTAGGACAGCAATTTGAACCTCTGGAGAACCAGTATCAGTCTCATGAGTTCTAAATTGTGCAATGATTTCATTTTTACGTTCTTGTGTTAAAGCCATCCTATTTCACCTCCTATTAATTAAACCCCCAATTACCTAGCAAGCGTCGGTGAGTCGCAATGCCAAGCAATGGTTGTCATAAAGTACATAACATAGAATACTACTTTTCATTTGAAAAAGCAAGTATATTCTTCTCGCTCATAAAATATTCTTGTGCTGTTTTCTTATCTTTTGCGATTTGTTCAACTAACTCATCAATACCGTTGAATTTCTTTTCTGATCTTATACGCATATGCCACTCTACTGTAACATTTTGATCGTATATATCTTTGTTAAATTCAAATAAGTGCACTTCAATTGATAATTGACGCTCATCTTCTTTAAAAGTCGGTTTATATCCAATATTACATACACCATCGTACCATTCATCGTGAACTTTTAATCTCACTGCATAAACACCTACAGGTGGCAATAAATACTCATCACTTAAACCTACATTAGCTGTTGGGAAACCAATTTGACGCCCACGTTTGTCGCCGTGTATAACTGTTCCCGCTACAGTATAGGCTCTACCTAAAATAGATGGAATTTGCTCCATTTCGCCATTTCGAATTAACTTTCGTAATGCTGTAGAACTTACTTTCTCTTCTTGAAATTCAACTTTTTCAATCACAGTCTGTGTAAACTCCCCTCTTGCATGAAATGGTAAAGTCTCCATCTTTCCCTTTCCTAAACGTCCATATGAATAATCAAACCCTGCTACTACATGCTTTACATTTAAACCAATAATATAATCATCTACAAATTGTTGCGGTAATAACCCTGCAAATGATTCATCAAATTTAATCACATATAATATATCGATTCCTAAGCTTTCGACTATTTTTTCTTTATCGCGCATTGGTGTAATATACTCCACATGCGCATCCTTTTTCCCTAAAACAACAGATGGATGAGGATGAAATGTCATAACTGCACTTTTATATCCTCGTTCGTCCGCTATTTTTTTCGCAGTTCGAATTACACATTGATGTCCTAAATGAATGCCATCAAAAAATCCTAATGCCATTACAGTAGGTGGTAATTCTAATTTATTTTGTTCATGTGGATGAGTTAAATGAATAAGTTTCACGCTTGAATTCACCTTTTTCTGTAATAATCCTTCCAATAATTCATTATAGCTTTAGTTCTTGATTATTCACAAGTACTTTCATCGGCTTTAACATGCCAGGATGTTTCGGATGATGTTCATAAATTGCTAAGCAACGATCATTTTTATCAAACACTGTAATAAATGGTGCTGTTATTTCTAATTCATTCTTTAAGAACATACCATTCTTTATTTTCTCTGCTTGCTTTTCATCTACAACCATTTTTGGAAACTTGCTTAATGCTTGATCAATTGAAATGAAGATAGACTCTACTGTTCCATTTTGCACGTTTTCTTCAATTTCTTCAAATGATATGCAATCTTCTAATAAAAATTCACCAGATGCCGTTCTTACAAGATGAGACATATGTGATGGGAAACCAAGTTTCTCCCCGATCATTACAGCTAACGTTCTTACATATGTTCCTTTACTACACGTTACACGGAAACGGAATGAAATATTTTCTCCTTCAAAAACTTCACGATCATCAAGTAATACGAATTCATGAATTGTAATTGTACGAACTGGACGTTCCACCTCTTGTCCTGCTCTTGCATATTCGTATAATTTTTTCCCGTTTACTTTTACAGCCGAGAACATTGGTGGCATTTGTTCAATCGTGCCTGTTAATTCCGCAAGGACTTTCTCTACTTCCTTACGAGTAATAGTACGATTTACATTTTTCGTTTCAACAACCTCACCAGAAGCATCTTCAGTTGTCGTTGAAAACCCTAATGTTACTTCACCTTCATATGTTTTCGTTTCACTTGTTAAAAATTGTGCAATTTTCGTTGCTCTTCCAACGCAAATTGGTAATACTCCTGTTACATCTGGGTCTAATGTTCCCGTATGACCAATTCTCTTTTCTCGCAATATCTTTCTTAATTTAAATACACAATCATGTGATGTCATGCCTTTTGGCTTATGTAATAATACTACACCTTCCATATATGTTCACCTCATCATAATTCTTTCGTATTAAATATCCAAAACTTATTTTGCATTGAAAAAATGGATAGACAAATGTCTATCCATTATTCTTCACGTTTACCGTCTTTATTAATTTCATGTAAAAGTGTATCAATTCGATGACCATATCCGATAGACTCATCAAACTCAAAGGTAATTTCCGGTGTTTTACGAAGACGAATACGTTGGCCAATCTCTGAACGAATAAAGCCTTTTGCCTTCGCTAAACCTTTTAAAGTATTTTCTTTCTGTTCTTCGTCACCTAAAACAGAAATATATACTTTAGCAATTTGTAAATCACCACTCACTTGTACATCTGTTACTGTAACAAATCCAATACGTGGGTCTTTAATTTTACGACTGATAATGTCGCCTAATTCTTTTTTCATTTGCTCGCCCACACGGTTCGCACGTAATTTCATAACTCTTCACCTCATTCAATACCATTCCAAATGTGTTATTGTACGTTCAATTTCAGGAAATGAATCGATGTACTCAAGTACACGATTCATTTCTTTTTCACAGATAACACGATTTGAGGATACGGAAACAATTGCAATTTCTGTACGTTGCCATACATCTTGGTGCCCAACTTCAGAAACAGCTACATTATAGCGCTGTTTCACACGAGTTAACACACGTTGTAAAATTGCACGTTTCTCTTTTAAAGAATGCACATCGTAAATCATACACTCGAATGAGAGTGAAGCGATAATCATCGCTTCACTTCTTCCATAATGTACGCTTCAATGATGTCCCCTTCTTTAAGATCATTATATCTCTCAATTGTAATACCACACTCATAGTTTTGTGCAACTTCTTTTACGTCGTCTTTGAAACGTTTTAACGTATCAAGTTGTCCTTCGAAAATTACTACGCCGTCACGGATAATACGTACGCCACTATCACGCGTAATTTTACCGTCTGTTACGTAACAACCTGCGATTGTTCCAACTTTTGTTACTTTAAACGTTTGACGAACTTCTGCTTGACCGATTACTTTTTCTTCGAATTCTGGATCAAGCATACCTTGCATAGCTGCTTCAATCTCTTCGATTACTTTATAAATAATACGGTGTAAACGAATATCAACGTTCTCTAATTCAGCTGTACGCTTCGCGTTCACATCTGGACGTACGTTAAATCCAATTACAATTGCATTAGATGCAGAAGCTAAAATGATATCAGATTCTGTAATCGCACCTACACCAGTGTGAATGATTTTAACTTTTACGCCTTCAACATCAATTTTACGAAGTGATGCTGCCATCGCTTCAACAGAACCTTGTACGTCTGCTTTTACGATTAAGTTAATTTCTTTTACATCGCCCTCTTGGATTTGTTGGAATAAATCTTCAAGGCTTAATTTAGATTTCTCACCACGTTGTGCAACTAACGCTTCTTGTGCACGTGATTCACCAATTTGACGAGCTTTCTTCTCATCAGCGAATGCCATGAAACGATCTCCAGCTTGTGGTACTTCGTTTAAACCAGTAATTTCAACAGGAGTTGATGGACCAGCAACTTTTACACGACGACCAATATCACTTACCATTGCACGAACACGTCCGAATGAAGTTCCAACAACGATTGGATCTCCAACTCGAAGCGTACCGTTTTGAACAAGTAATGTCGCGATAGTTCCTTTACCTTTATCAAGCTGTGCTTCGATTACTGTACCAGTTGCATAGCGGTTTGGATTTGCTTTATATTCTTCTACTTCACTTACAAGAAGGATCATTTCTAGTAAGTTGTCAATGCCTTCGCCTTGAATTGCAGAAATTGGTACGAAAATAGTATCTCCGCCCCAAGCTTCTGGAACTAATTCATATTCAGTTAGTTCTTGCATTACGCGATCAGGGTTTGCAGCTGGTTTATCCATTTTATTCACAGCAACAATAATTGGTACTCCTGCTGCCTTCGCATGGTTAATTGCTTCAACCGTTTGTGGCATAACACCGTCATCCGCTGCAACAACAAGGATTGTAATATCCGTTACTTGTGCACCACGAGCACGCATCGTTGTAAATGCTGCGTGACCAGGTGTATCTAAGAATGTGATCTTCTTATCGTTTACTTCAACTTGATATGCACCGATATGCTGAGTAATTCCACCCGCTTCGCCTGCAGTTACTTTTGAGTTACGAATAGAATCCAGTAATGTTGTTTTACCGTGGTCAACGTGTCCCATGATTGTAACTACAGCTGGACGTTCTTTTAAGTTCTCTTCATCATCTTGCTCATCAATGAATGTTTCAAACTCAGTCTCGCTCACAATTACTTCTTCTTCTACTTCAATACCGTAGTCGTTAGCAATTAACTCAATTGTATCTTTATCCAAGTCTTGGTTAATTGTTGCCATAATTCCAAGCATGAAGAGCTTCTTAATAATTTCAGATGGCTCTTTGCTTAATTTTTTAGCAAGATCTCCTACTGTAAGGCTTCCAGAGAAAGTAATTTTATCTGGTGTTTCTACAATTTGAGTTTGTTGTCTACCAGCAAAGTTTTCTTGACGTTTGTCTTCGTTTCCTTTGCCTTTTTTCTTTTTCTTATTGCTGTTCTTTTTACTGCGAACAACTTTTTCTTCTACTTCAAACTCATCTGCAACAGAAGGTTTTTCAGTTTGATATTCATTATCTAATTTATTTACTACTTCATCGTCTAACATTGTCATATGATTCGAAACCTCGATATTCATTTCTTTTAGTTTTGTCATAAGATCTTTACTTGAGATATTATGTTTTTTTGCATATTCATGCACTCGAATTTTACTCATACCTTCACCCCCGGTAATTTGTATCGAGCATGCTACGCAGCTTTTTCGCAAAGCCTTCATCTAACACAGCTACAACGACTCGCTCATCTCTCCCAATCGCATGCCCTAATTGTTGTCGATTTTCGACCTTTCTCATTGGTACGTTGTAGTACGTAGTTTTATCTGTGATGCGTTTTGTAGTATTTACTGACGCATCTTCAGATAGCAATACAAGTTTTGCTTTGCCACTTCGTACTTCTTTTAAAACGAGTTCTTCACCCGAAATAATTTTCCGAGCCCGGTTTGCTAGTCCTAAAAACGATTTCCAATCGGACACTTATTTCGACTCCTTCTCAACAAGCTCAAGAAGCTCTTCATATAAAGAACCGTCGATTTTCGCTTTTAGATGATGTTCCAAAACATTTTTCTTTTGAGCTTGAAGAATGCTCTCCTTGTCCTTCGACAAGTAAGCACCTCGTCCTGATTTTTTCCCAGTTAAATCAATGGACACTTCTCCCTCTTTGGAACGAACAATGCGAACGAGCTCTCGTTTTGATTTCATTTCTTGCGTTGCAACACATTTTCGTAACGGAACTTTTCGATTGCTCATACTCATCACCTCTATTCGATTTCGTCTTCCACTGAATCGAATCCAAATGCGATTACGCTATCTTCTTCTGTTACAATACCAAGTTGTTTCGCATCAGACTCACTCTTAATGTCAATTTTCCAGCCTGTTAATTTAGCTGCAAGACGTGCATTTTGTCCACGCTTACCGATAGCTAATGATAGCTGGTGGTCTGGAACAACTACTGTTGTCGCTTTTTCTTCTTCATCTACAAGTACTTTAACAACTTGTGATGGGCTTAATGCATTTGCAACATATTCAACTGGATCATTTGACCAGCGAACGATGTCAATTTTTTCACCTTTTAATTCGTCTACAATGCGTTGTACACGTTGCCCTTTTGGTCCTACACAAGAACCAACTGGATCAACATCAGTGTTCTCTGCATATACAGAGATTTTAGAGCGATCGCCAGCTTCACGTGCTACAGAACGAATTTCTACAGTTCCATCATAGATTTCAGGAACTTCCATTTCGAATAAACGTTTTAAAAGACCAGGATGTGTACGTGATACGTAAATTTGTGGTCCTTTTGTCGTTTTTTCTACTTTCGTAATGAATACGCGAATACGATCATGTGGTTTGTATTGCTCATTAGGCATTTGCTCACTTACAGGTAATAAAGCTTCTACTTTTCCTAAGCTTACATAGATAAAACGAGCATCTTGACGTTGTACAATACCTACCATAATATCTTCTTCACGATCACTAAACTCAGAGTAAATAACACCGCGCTCTGCTTCACGCACTCGTTGTGTTACAACTTGTTTTGCAGTTTGTGCTGCAATACGTCCAAAGTCTTTTGGTGTTACTTCAATTTCTAGTACGTCACCATCTTGGTAGTTTGGATTAATTTGTCTTGCTTCCTCTACAGAAATTTCAAGACGTGGATCAAACACATTGTCTACTACGTCTTTACGTGCTAAAACTTGAATTGTTCCCACTTCTGGGTTAAAGCTCACACGAACGTTTTGTGCTTGATTAAAATTGCGCTTATAAGCAGAGATTAAAGCTGCTTCAATCGCATCAATAATAATGTCTTTGCTAATGCCTTTTTCAGATTCTAATACGAGCAAAGCATCTAATAACTCAGTGCTCATGAAGATCCCCCTTCTAACTAAAACGTAACAGCAAGTCGCGCATTTGCGACTTTATCCATCGAAATTTGGATTTCTTTTTTACGTGTTTTAATTGTTAATAATAATGTTATTGTTGTACCATCGTAAGAAAGCAGTTTTCCTTCAAACATCTTTTCACCATCAATCGGCTCATATGTTTTAATTGCCACTTGTTTTCCTACCGCTTGCTGGAAGTCTTTTTCTTTCTTTAATGGGCGTTCCGCTCCAGGAGATGATACATCCAAAAAGTAAAGATGAGGAATTGGGTCCTCTTTATCTAAAGCTTCGCTTAAACGTTCACTTACCGCACCGCATTCTTCAATGTCGACTCCCTTTTCAGAATCGATGAATACGCGTAAGAACCAGTCTTGTCCTTCTTTCACATACTCTACATCTACAAGTTCAAGATTTAACTCTTCAACGATCGGCTGCGCAAATGCTTCTACAACTTCTGTGACTTTCTTATCCATAAACAGCCTCCTTCCTGCCGTCATGTACCATTTAAAAGAAGAAGACCCCGCCAATTTAAAAACGGTCTATCTTATTCTTTCTCGTTAGCTAACAAAAGCCCCTGCTGTTCAGCAGGGATTATCTGTCTTAGTATTACCAAATTTAAGAAGTAAAACTTGTAACAAAATATGTATATACGACAGAAATCTTTTACCTATCTACGTAGATAAAACATAGATAGTAACACGAAAGAGTGGGTTTCCCCACTCTTTTCTTTACACAATATACATGACATGGTTATCTCGGTTAATAGTATATCATAGGAAATGTTGATTTGCAAAGACTTTTCCTACCTACTAGAACAGTGATAACTGGTTTTGATCTGGTAAGTCTCCTAAACAACCTTGGCTATCTAAATACTCAATAATTGTTTTCGAAACCTTACTTCGCTGTTGCAAGTCTTCTTTTGATAAGAAGTCTCCATTTTTACGTGCTTCTACAATACTTAAAGCTGCGTTTGTGCCAAGACCAGGTACTGCATTAAATGGAGGGATTAATGTATCTCCATCAATAATAAATTCTGTTGCATGTGAGCGGTATAAATCCACCTTTTGGAATGAGTATCCACGCTCACACATTTCAAGTGTCATTTCTAGTACCGTTAATAAACTCTTCTCTTTCGGCGCAGCATCGAGTCCCTTTTGAGCAATTTCATCAATTCTTGCACGTATAGATGCTGAACCTTTCGCCATTGCCTCTACATCAAAATCATCTGCACGAACTGTAAAATATGCGGCATAGAATAACAGTGCAAAATGTACTTTAAAGTATGCGATACGTACAGCCATAAGTACGTAAGCAGCCGCATGGGCTTTAGGGAACATGTATTTAATCTTCTTACATGAATCAATATACCAACCTGGTACATTATTATTTTTCATGTCTTCTTCCCATTCTTCCGGTACACCTTTACCTTTACGAACTGACTCCATGATTTTGAAGGCTAATGATGGATCTAGACCTTGATAGATTAAATATACCATGATGTCATCACGACAACCGATAACTTCGCTCAGCGTACATGTACCGTTATAAATTAACTCGTTTGCATTACCAAGCCATACGTCGGTACCATGTGATAGTCCAGAAATTTGGACTAACTCTGAGAATGTCGTCGGTTTTGTCTCTTCTAACATCTGTCTTACGAATTTTGTACCAAACTCTGGTATACCAAGTGTACCTGTTTTACAGTTAATTTGTTCTTCCGTTACCCCTAACGATTCTGGACCAGAGAAAATTTTCATTACTTCTGGATCATCCGTTGGGATTGTTTTCGGATCAATACCACTTAAATCTTGTAACATACGAATAACGGTCGGATCATCGTGTCCTAGTATATCAAGTTTCAATAAATTATCATGAATCGAGTGGAAATCAAAATGCGTTGTTCTCCATTCAGCACCAATTGAATCAGCTGGATACTGTATTGGTGAGAAATCAAAGATATCCATGTAATCTGGCACAACGATAATACCGCCTGGATGCTGTCCTGTTGTACGTTTTACACCGGTACACCCTGCTACTAAGCGATCAATCTCTGCATTTCGAATCGTTAAGTTATGATCATTTGCATAACCTTTTACATATCCGTAAGCAGTTTTTTCCGCAACTGTACCAATCGTTCCTGCACGATATACATAGTCTTCACCGAACAGTACTTTCGTATAGTTATGGGCACGTGGTTGGTATTCCCCGGAGAAGTTCAAATCGATATCGGGTACCTTATCTCCTTTAAATCCAAGGAATGTTTCGAACGGAATGTCATGTCCATCTTTTACATATGGAATATTACAAGCAGGACATTCTTTATCTGGTAAGTCAAAACCAGAGCCTACAGAACCATCATTAAAGAATTCTGATTGCTTACACTTCGGACATACATAGTGTGGTGGTAATGGGTTTACTTCTGTAATTTCCATCATCGTTGCAACAAATGATGATCCTACCGATCCACGCGAACCTACTAGATATCCGTCTACTAACGATTTTTTCACAAGCTTATGTGAAATTAAATAAATTACGGCGAATCCATGCCCAATAATACTTTTTAATTCTTTTTCTAAACGTGCTTCTACAATTTCCGGTAGCTCTTCACCATAAATGCTACGCGCCATTTTATAACTCATATCACGCGTTTCATCATCAGCACCTTCAATTTTCGGTGTGTATAAATCGTCTTTTACTGGATGCACATCACCAATTAATGACGCAATCTTTTGTGTATTTGTTACAACAACTTCTTTCGCTTTATCTTCACCTAAGAATGAAAAACATTCTAACATTTCATCAGTTGTACGGAAATGTACTGGCGGTAATGAATGTCGATTTAACGGATTGGCTCCGCCCTGCGAACTGACTAAAATTTTACGATACATTGCATCCTCAGGGTCTAAATAATGCACGTTTCCTGTAGCAACAACTGGTTTATCTAACGTCTCACCTAGTTTTACTAAGTTAGAAATAATTGTTTTTAATTGACCTTCGTCTCGAACAAGTTCACGTTCTACTAAATGACGCAACACCTCTGGAGGCATTACTTCAATGTAATCATAGAACTGGGCAATTTCTTCTACCTCTTCAGGTGCCTTTTGCATCATTGCCTCGAAAACTTCACCTTTATCACAAGCCGTTCCTACTAAAATTCCTTCACGGTATTTTTTTAATAGTGACCTCGGCACACGTGGTACACGGTAAAAGTAATTAAGGTGAGAATATGAAACAAGTTTATATAAATTTTTCAATCCAACATCTGATGTGGCAAGTAACGTCATATGACTTGGACGGCCACGCTTATACGCATCCCCTTGTCCCATGCTATCATTTAATTGATCGTGATATTCAAATCCCTTTTCAATTACGTCTTTCAACATTTTCACAAGTAAATATCCCGTCGCTTCTGTATCATAAATCGCACGGTGATGTTGTGTTAATTCAATATCAAGTTTTTTACACATCGTATTTAATCGATGATTTTTCATTTCTGGGAATAAGAATCGTGCAAGTTCTAACGTATCAATAACGGGGTTATTCGTTTTTTCTAGTCCAGCCTTTTTAAAACCTACGTTAATAAAGCCCATATCAAAGCTCGCGTTATGGGCAACAAGTGTATGGTCGCCCATCCATTCCTCAAACTTTTTAAACACTTCGTCCACTTCAGGTGCATCAGTTAACATATCATCTGTAATACCTGTTAATTCAATGATCGTCGCCGATAATGGTTGATGCGGATTTGCAAAAGATTCAAAGCGGTCAATAATTTCGCCACCCTTTACTTTTACAGCAGCCAACTCAATAACTGTATCGTATACAGCTGATAAACCTGTCGTCTCAACGTCGAAAACAACATACGTTTCCTCTGCAAGTAAACGATGCGCTTCGTTATATGCTATCGGTACACCATCATTAACTAAATTTGCTTCTACACCATATATAACTTTAACTCCAGCCTTCTTCCCCGCAGAATACGCCTCTGGGAAAGACTGAGCCACGGCATGGTCTGTAACCGCAATAGCCTCATGTCCCCATTTACCAGCTTGAGCAACAAGCTTAGAAACTGGAGTGACAGCGTCCATTTGACTCATCGGAGTATGGAGATGCAGCTCTACTCGTTTTTCGCCTTCTGGTGCTTTATCTTTACGAGACGGTCCTGTTATTTCATTAATATCATTTGCAATCATTACTAAATCTCGAACGAATGTATCGTTTTGAACAGAACCACGCGCTTTCACCCACATTCCTTTTTTCAAGGATTGCAGCATTGGAATATCTTCTTTGTCACGCGAGAACATTTTGATCATAATAGAATCCGTATAATCCGTTATTTTTAAAGTTAATAACGTACGTCCACTACGAAGCTCTTTTGTTTCTACATGGAAGACATATCCTTGAACCGTTTTTCTTCTTTCTTCATCTTGAATTTCTCGCATCGGTGTAATCTCTTCATCTGGCTTAATAAGATACCCGAGTGTAATCGGTCCTTCATACACAACGCTGCTTTCCTCAGCTTGCTTCTTCGCCATTTCTTCCATAGCTTGTATAACACGCTCGCGGTCTTCTTGCTGCGTTTGTTCACGAAACTTTTGCATTTCTTCTGTATTTTGCTGTATATGTGTGTCTAACTGAAAACGCGGGAATCCAAAAATTTCGTATTGATCCCCTACTGGTTTCGCAACGTTTTTCTTTAAAGCAGTAGACTCCAACTCGTTATTCACATTTATTAGCAACTTCACTCCATTCACCTGTGGAAGCTGCTTCTTTAAGTATGCGAACATAGGTGAAAATGTAATTCGTTCCGTACAAAGCGGCCAATACGCCCTCACTTCTTCTTCTGTAAATTGTTTATTCTCTGTTTCTAATGCAAATGTTGTTCTTGCAATATGAGAAAATGATTGCTTAAGCTTTGTTTCTAGCAATTCATATAATTCTGTAGGCAAAATACGTGGCACTTGTAAATCAAAATGCCAACTTTTATTCGCTTTATCAATAACGAGCCTTTCAATACCACCGCCTTGTAAATATTGATTTATAAGGTCGTCTGGTATTTGCAACTGCTGGAGCAAAATTTGAAATCGCTCTTGTTGTTCATTTGTTAAAGACATAAGCACTCTCCTTCCATTTGCTATTATAAATTGAAACGTACCACAAAGAAAGATTTCTCACCTCTTCTTTTACAAAATACGTTTACAAAGAAAGAGAAGGTACCCCATTACGAGGTACCTCTTCTTATTTTAAAATATTTGCAATATATGTTTGAAGTTCTTCTACTTTTACTTCTTCAGACTCACCTGTAGCACGTACTTTCACTTCTACAATACCTTCGTCTGCTTTTTTACCAACTGTAACACGAACTGGAAGACCGAATAAATCTGCATCTGCAAATTTAACTCCTGCACGTTCTGCACGATCGTCTAATAACACTTCATAGCCTTGTTCTTGTAATGAGTTGTAGATATTTTCACCCATTTCACGTTGTGCATCCGATTTCATATTTACTGGAATTACATGCACATGGAACGGTGCTACAGCTTTTGGCCAAACTAAGCCGTTCTCATCGTTAAACTGCTCTGCAATTGCTGCCACTGTACGAGATACCCCGATACCGTAACAACCCATAATAAGTGGTTGTGTTTTTCCGTTTTCATCCAGGAATGTTGCGTTCATTGCTTCACTATAACGAGTTCCTAATTTGAATACATGACCAACTTCAATTCCGCGTGCAAAAAGAATTGTTCCATTTCCGTCTGGAGATTGGTCTCCTTCTTGAATGAAGCGTAAATCTGTATATTGACTTACTTTAAAGTCACGTTCTGGATTTACATTTACATAATGGAATCCTTCTTCATTCGCTCCTGAACATCCGTTAACAATTGATGCTACAGCATGATCAGCAATAATTTCGATATCACCTGTTACATTAATCGGTCCTAATGAACCAACTTCACAATTTAATAATGCTTTTACTTCTTCATGAGAAGCAAGCTCAACAACTGAAGCGCCGTATACATTTTTCACTTTCACATCGTTTACTTCGTGATCACCACGAACAAGTACCACTACTAATTTCTCATCTACTTTAAACACCATAGACTTAATGCACTTGTCAGCTTCGATGTTTAAGAATGCAGATACTTCTTCAATTGCTTTTTGGTCTGGTGTTGCTACTTTTTCAAGTGCTTTTTCTGCTTCGTCACTCTTCGTATACGTAGCTACAACAGGAGCCATTTCGATGTTTGCTGCATAATCAGATGTGTCAGAGTATGCAATTGTATCTTCACCAACATCAGATAATACCATAAATTCATGTGTATCTTTTCCGCCCATTGCTCCAGAATCAGCAATAACTGCACGGAAATTCAAGCCACAGCGAGCAAAAATGTTAGAGTATGCTTTATATAAACGATCGTATACTTCATCTAAGCTCTCTTGTGTAGCATGGAAAGAGTATGCATCTTTCATTAGAAACTCTCTTCCACGTAATAAGCCGAAACGAGGTCTTTGCTCATCACGGAATTTTGTTTGAATTTGGTATAATGTTAACGGTAATTTTTTATATGATTTCACTTCATCACGCACAAGATCCGTAATTACTTCCTCATGTGTCGCTCCTAATGCGAATTCACGAGCATTACGATCTTTCATACGCATTAATTCAGATCCGTAAGAATACCAACGACCTGATTCTTGCCATAATTCCGCAGCTTGCATAGCTGGCATTAATAATTCTACAGCTCCTGCGCGCTCCATTTCTTCTCGAACGATACGTTCTACTTTGTGTAATACTTTTAATCCAAATGGTAGAAAGCTATAAATACCAGAAGCATTTTGACGCATAAAACCTGCACGAAGTAATAGCTGATGACTCTTAATTTCAGCATCAGCTGGAACTTCACGTAATGTAGGACTGAATACCATACTTTGTTTCATTTATTTGCACCTCTTCATTTTACTCTTACACGCAGTAAAACCCCTCACCTCGAGTTAGGTGAGGGATTTTATTCTACGAGCTCTATTTCATTATAAGTTTCACTTTATTTTACAAGAAAAACTTACGAATGTCATTCCAAGTTACAACTAACATAAGTAACATTAATAATGCAAAACCAATAAAGTGAACCATTCCTTCTTTTTGGCGATCAATTGGTTTCCCTCGTAACGCTTCAATTAAGAAGAAGAATAAACGGCCACCATCTAAAGCAGGAACTGGTAATAAATTAAATAAACCAAGATTAATGCTTAGAACTGCAGCTAAACTTAGTACACGCGTAAACCCATAATCTACAACTTGATCTGTTAGATTATAAATTCCTACTGGACCTGATAACTCATTAATAGAAAATTGACCAGTTACTAATTTAACAAGAGATTCAAAAATTAGTTTCGTCCATTGGTACGTTTGTTCAAATCCTGATTTAATAGAACCCATTACTGTTTTCTCTACAGGAGAATACACACCGATTCTACCAACTTCGTCTTTTCCTTCTTTATCGAGTGTTGGCGTTACTTTCACATTAAACTGTTCATTATCACGCTTTACTTGTAACGTAATTTCTTTATTTGGGTTTTCACGTACAATAGTAACAACATCTTTCCATGTACTTGTGTTTTTCCCATCAATAGCTTGAATTGTATCATTCTCTTTCAATCCAGCTTGCTGTGCTGCACTGTTATCCATCACTTTTCCAACCATTGGTTTGTCAATAGGAACCCCTTGTACAAATCCAAGAATCACAAAAATAACAAATGCTAAAATGAAGTTCATTGCAGGACCCGCAAAGATTGTTAAAGCGCGTTGCCCTAGTTTTTTCGAGCCAAATTGTCTATTATACGGAGCAATTTGAATTTCTTCCCCCGCAGTAATAATACGAGCCTTTTCATTCACTCGGAATGTTTGAAGCTCTTCCTCGTACTCTTCATAGCCCGAAATTGTTAAATTATGCTCCAAATCAGCTTGTTCGACTTCAATAACACGAACATTTGGATACTTTTCATATCCATCAAAAACTAATTTCACAACTTCGTCTTTTTCATTTAATACAAGGCCAACCTTTTTCCCAGGCTTTAACTCAACTGTGTCCGCATCCTCGCCGGCCATTCTTACATAGCCACCAAGGGGCAGTAATCGAATCGTATACACCGTTTCATTCTTTTCAAATGAGAATATTTTCGGACCAAAACCAATCGCAAACTCGCGGCATAAAATACCTGCTCTTTTTGCGAAATATAGATGCCCTAGCTCATGGAAAAATACGAGTGCACCGAAAATTAATATAAAGGCAATCGCTGTATTCAATTCCATAACCACCTTTGCTAAATTTGTTCCATCACAAACCGTCTTGTGGCCGCATCAATTTCCAAAATTTCCTCTAAGCTCGGTCGTGCAATGACATTGTGATGGTTCATTGCTTTTTCAATGAGGTCTTCCACTGTTAAGAAACCAATTCTCTTTTGTAAAAAGGCTTCAACAGCTACTTCATTCGCTGCGTTCATTACAGCTGGCATACTTCCACCTGCTTTTCCAGCTTCATACGCAAAACGTAAACAACGGAATCGTTCTTGGTCCATTTTCTCAAAATGCAACGTCCCTATTTCCCATAAGTTTAACTGTTTTGTGTCTGAAAGAGGCAATCTATCAGGATATGTAAGTGCGTATTGAATTGGTACTCGCATATCAGGTGAACCAAGCTGCGCCATTACACTACGATCTTCAAATTCAACCATAGAATGGATAATACTTTCTTTATGTAAAACAACATCGATTTGCTCATAAGGGATACCAAAAAGCCAATGTGCTTCAATTACTTCTAGTCCCTTATTCATCATTGTAGCAGAATCAATTGTAATTTTCGAACCCATTGACCAGTTTGGATGTCGAAGCGCATCTTCTACGGTCACATGATGCAATTCATCCCTCGTTTTATCACGGAAACTTCCACCAGAAGCCGTTATAATAAGACGAGAAATTCTTTTTTCATTTTCACCATTCAAGCACTGAAAAATAGCCGAATGTTCACTATCTACTGGAAGTAACGAAACATTATGTTTTCGTGCTGCTTCCATTACAAGATGTCCTGCAGTTACTAACGTTTCTTTATTTGCAATTCCAATTGTTTTTTTCGCCTCAATTGCACGAAGTGTTGGTAACAACCCTACGCTACCTACAACAGCATTTACTACAATCTCCGCATCTGGATGTAATGCTACTTCTAAAAGTCCTTCACTACCATATACAATTTTTGTATTACCAGAAACAGATTGTAATTTTAAAACATCTTCCTCTCTTTGCACAGAGACGATTTGCGGAGAAAATTCTTGAATTACCTTTACTGCGTAGTCAATATTTTTCCCTACAGAAAAAGCAACGAGACGGAATTGGTCTGGGTGCGAGCGTAATACATCTAAAGTTTGTGTACCAATTGATCCGCTTGCACCTAATAAACTAATGTTTTTCATGACTCCAACCCCTCGTTCATTTATTAATTGTATTGTAATAAGAAGTAGAGAATTGGTAAAACGAATAACCAACTATCTGTTCGGTCTAATATACCACCATGCCCAGGTAAAATTGTACCTGAATCCTTTACGCCATAATGACGTTTAAAAGCAGATTGTACTAAATCACCAATTTGTCCAAAAATAGAAATGATAATTGTCAGCACAATTAAAATTACTACATTCGATTCGACTGGGAAGAACACGTTGTAAACAAGTGCCACAATAATTCCACAAACGATACCGCCTAATGAACCTTCAATCGTTTTATTCGGACTAATTTCTGGCCACAATTTTCTCTTGCCCAATGCTTTTCCTACGAAATATGCGCCTGAATCAGTAGCCCATATAACAAATAATGCGCAAAATACATATTTAATTCCTAATATTCTCGTTTCATTTAAATATAAGAATCCCATTGCCACATATGTCGTTGCCATCAGTAAAAATGAAGCATTATCAAAAGTAAATGTATTCTTAGAAAGGACTGTATATGATAAAAGTAATAAAACAATCACAAATGTGATTTCCAATTTACCTAATCCAATCCATGCAAACAGTTCTGATGCACTACTTGGAATTAAAAGAATCCACAATAATACTGCAGCTAAAACTGTCGGTACTGAAATAAGCGTAAGCTTATTCATACGAATTAATTCATATAAACCTATAGAAGCAAGTGCATACACTAAAACCGTAAAAGGCACGCCACCGTATATTACGATGGGAATGAATAGCGCGGCAGCAACCACTCCAGTAATAATTCTCTGTTTCACTACCAAACCCTCTCTTTCTACACGCCTCCGAATCTGCGCCCTCTATGTTGAAAGTCAGTAATCGCATTTAGCAAATGTTCTTCTTTGAAGTCTGGCCAATACACGTCTGTAAACCAAAACTCCGAATATGCAATTTGCCATAACATGAAATTACTAATACGTAGCTCTCCGCTTGTTCGGATTAACAACTCTGGATCAGGTAAAGAACTCGTCATTAAGTAGGAGGAAAGCATTTCTTCACTTACCTCTTCAGAACGAATTTTTCCTTCCTCATTATCTTTCATCATATGTTGCACAGCAGAAACGATTTCATCTCGACTTCCATAGTTTAACGCGAAATTAAGAATTAATCCCGTATTCTCTTTCGTATCTTCCATGGCTTTCTCCATCGCTCTGCGTGTATGCGTAGGAAGACGATCTTTTTGCCCTATTACTCGGACTTGTACGTTTTCTTCAATCAATTCTGGTAAAAATGTACCTAGAAATTCTTCTGGAAGCCTCATTAAATAATCAACTTCCTTTTTCGGTCTTTTCCAGTTCTCAGTTGAAAAAGCATAGAGAGTTAACACTTTCACATTAAGTTTACTTGCAAATTTTGTAATTTTCTTTACAACTTGCATACCTTCATGATGTCCCGCAATACGAGGCATTGCTCTCCTCTTTGCCCATCTTCCATTCCCATCCATAATGATGGCAATATGTTCTGGGATATATCCTTTTTTCACTTCTTCAACGAGATGATCAAACGATGTGTCCTTTTTACCTTTAAAAAAAGGAAAGTTTTTAAACATCATTCATACCCTCCAGCAAGCAGACGTATGCCTAAAAGTGTAAAAAGACCCCCTTAAGAAGAGGGTCATATTTGCGAAGTTATCGCTATTACACTTCCATGATTTCTTTTTCTTTGTTTTTTGCGATTTCGTCAACTTTTGCAATATATTTATCTGTTTCTTTTTGGATATCTTCAGTATATCCTCTTAAATCATCTTCTGTAATCTCGCCAGCTTTTTCAAGCTTCTTAAGATCATCATTTCCGTCACGACGTACGTTACGAACAGCAACTTTTGCTTCTTCAGCATATTTTTTCACAACTTTTACAAGATCACGACGACGCTCTTCTGTTAGTGCAGGGAATGCAATACGAATTACAGTTCCATCATTAGAAGGGTTTAAGCCTAAATCTGCTTTTAAAATTGCTTTTTCAATATCACCGATAGAAGTTTTATCATAAGGTTGAATTACTAGTAAACGCGCTTCTGGAACTGTAATGTTCGCTAATTGCACAACTGGTGTTGGTGCACCATAGTAATCAACTTGTACCTTATCTAATACAGACGCGTTTGCACGGCCAGCACGAACTGTTGCTAATTCACGAGAATAAGCAGCAACTGCTTTTTCCATTTTTTCATTTGAAGACTTCAATACTTGTTGTCCCATATTTATTTCCCCCTTACCACTGTTCCGATATTTTCGCCTAAAACGGCACGTTTAATATTACCTTTTTCCATAACTGAGAATACAATTAATGGAATATCATTATCCATACATAGAGAAGAAGCTGTAGAATCCATTACACCTAAACCTTCTTTTAATACGTCTAAGTAAGTAAGCGTTTCGTATTTCGTAGCTGTTGGATCAATAGATGGATCTGCATTATATACACCATCTACATTGTTTTTCGCCATTAAAATTACATCTGCTTCAATTTCTGCCGCACGTAATGCTGCTGTTGTATCTGTAGAGAAGTATGGGTTACCTGTACCTGCTGCAAAGATAACAACACGTTTTTTCTCTAAGTGACGAACTGCTTTACGACGAATGTAAGGTTCTGCAACTTGACGCATCTCAATTGAAGTTTGTACACGAGTTTGAATTCCGATATTCTCCAAGCTATCTTGAAGAGCTAATGAATTCATAACTGTCGCTAACATGCCCATGTAATCTGCCCCTGCACGATCCATGCCCATTTCACTTCCAATTTTCCCGCGCCAAATGTTACCGCCACCAACAACAACAGCAACCTCTACATCAAGTTCTGCAATTTCTTTTACTTGTTCCGCAACTGACTTAATAACAGTTGGGTTAATTCCAAATCCTTGCTCTCCAGCTAAAGCTTCTCCACTTAGCTTTAAAACGACACGATTATATTTCGGTTTACTCATAATGAACCTCCAATTGCTTACATCTTTATTTTAAAAAAGGGAACACAATGTGTTCCCTAATCTGTATTAGTTACTACCTTTTACTTGGTTCATTACTTCTTCAGCAAAGTTGTCTTCGCGTTTTTCGATACCTTCACCAACAGCGTAGCGAACGAATCCTTTTAATGTTCCGCCTTTAGACTCAACGAACTGACGAACTTTCATATCAGGGTTTTTAACGAATGCTTGGTCAAGTAAGCAAATCTCTTCGAAGAATTTGCCTAGACGGCCTTCAACCATTTTCGCAACAATTTTCTCAGGCTTGCCTTCGTTTAATGCTTGTTGTGTTAATACTTGACGCTCATGCTCAACTTCTTCAGCTGTTACAGCATCGCGGTCGATGTATTTAGGGTTAACTGCAGCGATGTGCATTGCAACATCTTTAGCAGCAGCTTCATCAGTAGAACCTTCAAGAACTGTTAATACACCAATGCGTCCACCCATGTGTAGGTAAGCGCCGAATGCATCTGCATCAGTTTTTGATACGATTTCGAAACGACGAAGTGTAAGTTTTTCACCAATTTTAGCGATTGCTTCGTTGATGTGCTCTTCAACTTTTTTACCGTTTTCCATTGTTTGAGCCATAGCTTCTTCAACGTTAGCTGGTTTGTTAGTTAATAAGTGAGCAGCTAATTCTTTAATTAGTGTTTGGAAACCTTCGTTTTTCGCAACGAAATCAGTTTCAGAGTTTAATTCTAAGATTAAAGCGTCGTTACCGTTTGTTTCGATGAAAGTTAAACCTTCAGCAGCAATGCGGTCTGCTTTTTTAGCAGCTTTCGCAATACCTTTTTCACGTAAGAAGTCAATTGCCTTCTCCATGTCGCCGTTAGTTTCTGTTAAAGCTTTTTTGCAGTCCATCATACCTGCGCCAGTTTTTTCACGTAATTCTTTTACCATTTGAGCAGTGATTGCCATACTTTTCATCCTCCTAAAATATGTATTTATACCTTTTATAAAGGTGTTTATACCTTAAAAAAGGTGATAAAAGGCCGAACCCCTTATCACCTTTCCAACTTTGTTACGCAGTAACAGTTTCTTCACCTTGTTTTGCTTCAAGGATCGCGTCTGCCATTTTAGATGTAAGAAGTTTTACAGCACGAATTGCATCATCGTTTGCTGGGATAACGTGATCGATTTCGTCTGGATCACAGTTTGTATCAACGATACCGATGATTGGAATGTGTAATTTGCGTGCTTCAGCAACTGCAATACGCTCTTTACGAGGGTCTACTACGAATAATGCACTTGGAAGACCTTTCATATCTTTAATACCGCCTAAGAATTTCTCAAGACGCTCTAACTCTTTTTTAAGTTGAACAACTTCTTTCTTAGGAAGTACTTCGAAAGTACCATCTTCTTGCATTCTTTCGATGTCTTTAAGACGCTTGATACGCTTTTGGATTGTTTGGAAGTTTGTTAAAGTTCCGCCTAACCAACGTTGGTTAACGAAGTACATACCAGCACGAGTTGCTTCTTCTTTAATAGCTTCTTGTGCTTGTTTTTTAGTACCTACGAATAAGATGTCTCCGCCTTCAGCAGCGATGTCGCGCATCGTTCTGTAAGCTTCCTCAACTTTTTTCACAGTTTTTTGTAAGTCGATGATGTAGATACCGTTACGCTCTGTGAAAATGTAACGCTTCATTTTTGGGTTCCAACGACGAGTTTGATGTCCGAAATGAACACCAGCTTCAAGCAATTGCTTCATAGAAATTACTGACATAATATAGTTCCTCCTAAATGGTTTTTGATATCCTCCGTTTACTTCATCTCTAAGCGAAACTACAAACGTAGCACCAACACTTAAATCAGTAAACGTGTGTACTTTGTACTGACACCACTGCTTACTATATCATACTGAAATATTTCAATCAAGTCGAAAATGCGAACAATGTAAAACTTTCTTTGTTCATACTCGAATTCTAGTATTACCAACCTTCATTTCTTTTAAGCAAAAAAGTAAATACAATTAATAGTTTTCCCAGAAAACACACTTATGACACTTTTCACAAGCATCATCTATCCATTGCACAAAAAAACTCTCCTCAATTGAGGAGAGTTTTTTATAAATTAGTTTGTTTTTAATTTAGCAAGTTCTTGTAGAAACTTGTCGTTTAGCACTTTAATGTATGTTCCTTTCATACCTAAAGAGCGAGACTCAATAACACCAGCACTTTCTAATTTACGTAGTGCATTTACGATTACAGAGCGAGTAATTCCTACGCGATCAGCAATTTTACTTGCAACAAGTAAACCTTCTGTTCCATTTAATTCTTCGAAGATATGCTCAATTGCTTCTAACTCACTGTAAGATAATGAGCTGATTGCCATTTGAACAACAGCTTTACTACGCGCTTCCTCTTCGATTTCTTCTGCTTTTTCACGTAAGATTTCCATACCTACAACAGTTGAGCTGTACTCAGCAAGGATTAAATCATCATCTAAGAACTCTTGACCAAGACGAGCTAATACTAATGTACCTAGACGCTCACCGCCACCAACGATTGGTACGATTGTAGTTAAACCTTGACCGAATAATTCTCTGTTTTCTACTGGGAATGCTGTGTAAGCACTGTTCACATCTAAGTTTGAAGATGTTTCTGTAATGTTGAATAAGCTTTGTGTATATTCTTCTGGGAATTGACGTTCTGCAAGCATTTGCTTCATGCGTTCGTTTTCGATTTGTTGGTGAATTGCATAACCTAGTAATTTACCACGACGGCTAACTACGAATACGTTTGCTTCGATTACTTCACACATTGTGTCAGACATTTCTCTAAAGTTTACAGGCTTCCCTGCTGCGCTCTGTAATAACGCATTTAATTTTCTCGTTTTTGCTAATAATTCCATTTCAAAAGTTCCTCCTACATGTTACTCACATATTTTTTCATCACTTGGAAACTAGGGCGAGTCACCTGATGACACTATTACAAAATAAACTGGCTCACATCTTTATTTTTAGCAATTGTTGCTAATTTCTCCTCAACGTATTGAGGTGTTATCGTTATTTTCTCTAACGTAATTTCAGATGCTTCAAACGATAAATCTTCAAGGAGCTTCTCCATAATCGTATGAAGTCTTCTTGCTCCAATATTATCTGTATCCTGATTAACTTGATAAGCAATCTCAGCAATCTTACGAATAGCTTCGTCTGAAAATTCAATTTCTATACCTTCAGTCGCTAATAATGCCATATATTGTTTAATTAACGCATTGTCAGGCTCGATTAATATTTTAACAAAATCGTCTGTCGATAATTTTGTTAATTCTACTCGAATCGGAAATCTCCCTTGCAATTCCGGAATTAAATCCGACGGTTTAGACATATGGAACGCTCCAGCTGCAACGAATAAAATATAATCCGTTTTTACTGATCCGTATTTTGTCGCAACATTCGACCCTTCTACAATTGGCAGAATGTCACGTTGCACACCTTCACGTGATACATCTACGCTATTCGACTGCTTACCAGCAATTTTGTCAATTTCATCGATAAAAATAATCCCGAGCTGTTCAGCACGATAAACAGCCTCTTGTGTAACTTCATCCATATCAATTAAGCGCTGTGCCTCTTCATTTGTCAAGAGTTTTCTTGCTTCTTTTACAGAAAGTTTACGTTTTTTCGTTTTTTTCGGCATAAAACTTCCTAGCGCATCTTGGAAATTCATTCCCATTTGTTCCATGCCAGTTCCTTGTAACATATCAAACATGGAAGACTGTTGTTCAGTCACTTCAATCGATACAATTTCTTCTTCAAGAAGCCCTGCAGCAAGCTTTCTCTCCACATCTTGACGTTTCTTTTCGATTTCAACATCTTCTTGTGTATCAGACGTTTGATTCGAATTTTGAGCGCCTCCAAAAAGCATCTCTAATGGATTTTTGAATCCAGATTGCTTCTCCGGACTCGGCACTAAAATTTCAACAAGACGTTGATTCGCTTGCTCTTCTGCTTTATCTTGAACTTTCACTACCATTTCTTCTTTTACGATACGAACCGATGTTTCCACCAAGTCACGTACCATCGACTCTACATCTCTACCCACATATCCAACTTCTGTGAATTTTGTAGCCTCAACCTTAATAAAAGGTGCTCCAACGAGTTTCGCCATTCGTCGTGCTACCTCTGTTTTCCCAACACCTGTCGGTCCAATCATTAAAATATTTTTAGGTGCAATTTCGTCACGTAAATTTTCAGCTAATTTACTGCGGCGATATCGATTTCTCAACGCTACAGCAACCGCTTTCTTTGCGTCTTTTTGACCGATGATGTATTGATCTAATTTTTCCACAATTTGGCGCGGAGTAAAATGTAAATGCATATAAAATGCCTCCCTTACGATTCTACAATTCTTCAACAATTATGTTGTGATTCGTATAAACACAAATATCGCCAGCAATCTCTAAACTCGCTTTCGCAATTTGCTTCGCTGTTAAGTGTTCACTTGCATATTGCTTTAAAGCACGACCTGCAGAAAGTGCATAATTCCCACCAGATCCAATTGCTAAAATACCATCATCCGGTTCAATCACTTCTCCTGTACCTGAAACAAGGAGCATAGTTGTTTTATCCATGACAATGAGCATCGCTTCTAGCTGACGTAACATTTTATCGCCACGCCATTGTTTTGCCATTTCAACAGCAGCACGCTGCAAGTTGCCATTATACTCTTCTAATTTCCCTTCAAACATTTCAAAAAGAGTAAATGCGTCAGCAACTGATCCTGCGAAACCAGCTAAAACTTTACCTTGGAAAAGTTTACGAACTTTACGAGCTGTATGTTTCATTACAACAGCATTTCCCATTGTCACTTGGCCATCTCCAGCCATTGCACATTCTCCATTATGATGAACTGCAAATATCGTTGTAGCGTGGAAATTTCCCATAGAAAAAACTCCTTTATTTGTTTTTATAGCTTTTAAAGCAATTTATGCCCGCGGGTGATGCTTCATGTAAACAGAACGCAATCTTTCTTTAGAGACATGCGTATAAATTTGTGTCGTCGACAAATTTTCATGGCCTAATAGCTCCTGTACAGTACGTAAATCCGCCCCTTCATCTAGCATATGTGTAGCAAATGTATGCCTTAACATATGGGGACTTATCCGCATTGTCAGCGAAGCCTTTTTAATGAGTTCATTTAAAACATAACGAACCCCACGACTTGTTAGCGGTGTACCTTTCGCATTTAAAAATACCATATGAGAATCTTCGTCAGTCTTATTAACTAACTGTTTTCTCCCATTCTCTATATAAGTAATTAAAGAATCTTGCGCATAGCTTCCGAACGGAATATACCTTTGTTTTTTTCCTTTTCCCATTACTAAAATTGTTCCCACCGCAAAGTCAATATCGGTAAGTTGTAAATTGACACATTCACTCACACGGATCCCAGTCGCATACATCAACTCTAATAAAGCTTGATTCCTTTGACCTAATGGCGTTTCCGTGTCAGAAACTTCAAATAATTCCTCTAACTCTTCAGCATATAAAAACTTTGGGATTGACAATTCTTTTTTGGGGAGTGACGCAAGTGCAAACGGATTATCCTTTCGATAACCTTCACGCATCAAAAAACGATATAAACTTCGTAAGCTTGATACTTTTCTTGCGACAGATTTACGGGCTAACTTTTCATCGTGCAACGTCGTTAAGTACAAACGAACATCCGCGTATGTAACGTCTAAAAAAGAGGATATGCCTTCTCGTTCCATAAATTGCACAAAATGTTCTAAATCATTTTGATAACTTGCAATTGTATATTTTGAATAATTTCTTTCAATTTGTAAATATCCAACGAATAATTGTAACAATTTCTTCACATTCACACAACTCACCTCAATAAAGGCTACTAAATCGTATCACAACTTAGTAGCCTTTGCAAGAAATTTAACTAAATATTTACAAAATTTCGAATCGTTTCTAAAGCGCGTGCTGCGTACGCTTCATTTCGTTCTGCTTTCTTTTTAATCTTCTTCTCTAACGGTGCAAATAGACCGAAGTTCGCATTCATCGGCTGGAAGTTTTTAGCGTTCGTTGCCGTAATGTAATTTGCCATGCTACCCATCGCAGTTACTGGCGGTAATACAACTGGCTCTTCACCTTGCACAAGACGCGCAGCATTAATTCCTGCTAATAATCCTGATGCTGCTGATTCAACATATCCCTCTACTCCAGTCATTTGACCAGCGAAGAATAAATCATCACGTTGTTTATATTGATATGTTGGACGAAGCAAATTAGGTGAATTAATAAACGTATTACGATGCATTACACCATAACGTACAATCTCTGCATTTTCCAATCCCGGAATTAGCTGTAGCACTTCTTTTTGCGGTCCCCACTTTAAATGAGTTTGGAAACCTACGATATTGTATAAAGTTCCCGCTGCATCATCTTGACGTAACTGAACAACAGCATATGGCGTTTTCCCTGTTTTTGGATCTTCCAATCCAACAGGTTTCATAGGTCCAAATACTAACGTCTGTCTCCCTCTACTTGCCATAACTTCTACTGGCATACAACCTTCAAAGAAAATTTCTTTTTCAAACTCTTTTAAAGGCACTGTCTCAGCAGCAATTAGAGCCTCATAAAAACGATCAAACTCTTCTTCTGTCATTGGGCAATTTAAATATGCAGCTTCACCTTTGTCATAACGCGATTTTAAATACACTTTATTCATATCAATGCTGTCTTTTTCTACGATTGGGGCTGCAGCATCATAGAAGTAGAAATAATCTTCTCCTGTTAATTCTTTCAATTTTGCAGAAAGATCAGGAGATGTTAATGGACCTGTAGCAATAATTGTCGGTCCCTCTGGAATATCTGTAATTTCTTCATTCATTACAATTACATTTGGATGGTTCTTTACGTATTCTGTTACTTTAGCTGCGAACTCATGACGATCTACAGCTAAAGCACCTCCAGCTGGTACAGAGCACTCATCCGCCGCACGAATAATTACAGAATCCATTAAGCGCATTTCCTCTTTAATAACTCCAACTGCATTTGTTAAAGTGTTTGCACGAAGTGAGTTACTACATACTAATTCAGCGAATTTATCTGTGTGATGAGCTGGCGTTTGCCTTACCGGTCTCATTTCATATAATCTAACTTGGACACCACGTTTTGCAATTTGGTAAGCTGCTTCACTTCCTGCAAGACCTGCGCCAATGACGTTTACTACTTGTGTTGTCATTTATATCACCTTTCCTTTTCTTCCCGAAAAAAATGTGAGCAGTTACGCTCACATTTGTTGTTCTTCTTCATAATCGCACGAAATACATTGTACTTGCACGCCTTTTTTCAACTTTTTCTCTACAAGCATGCCTTCGCACTTCGGACACTTACGACCAATTGGCTTATCCCAAGATACAAAGTCGCATTCCGGATACGTACCGCACCCATAGAAAAGACGTTTCTTTTTATTACTACGGCGTTCAATAATTTGACCCTTATCACACTTTGGACAAGTAACACCGATTTCTTTCACAATCGGCTTTGTATTACGACAATCTGGGAAATTCGAGCAAGCCATAAATTTCCCGTATTTACCCATTTTAAAGACCATTGGGTGATTACATAATTCACAATCTTCCCCAGCTGGTTCATCTTTAATTTCCACTTCACGCATTTCTTTTTCCGCTTTTTCTAAACGCGGTTCAAAACCTACGTAGAAATCATCAACAATTTTTACCCAATTCGCATTTCCTTCTTCTACTTCATCAAGGCTTTGCTCCATATTGGCAGTAAATTCAATGTTAATAATTTCTGGGAAAAACTCTAAAATAAGTTCAATTACTATTTCACCAAGTTCAGTCGGAACGAAGCGTTTATTATCCAAACCTACATACCCACGCTTTTGAATTGTTTCAAGTGTAGGTACATATGTTGACGGTCTTCCAATTCCAAGTTCTTCAAGTGTTCTTACTAGGCGAGCCTCTGTATAGCGCGGAGGAGGTTGTGTAAAATGTTGCTTTGGTTCTAAATCCTTTGAAAATACAGTTTCCCCTACTTCTAAAGGTGGCAACATCTTATCCTTTTCTTCAGCACCATCATCTTTTGACTCTACATACACTTTCATAAATCCTGGGAACTTTACAACCGATCCACTTGCACGGAACTGAACATTGTTATTAATGAGTCTCGCTGTCACAGTATCCATTATAGCAGACGCCATTTGACTTGCAACAAATCGCTCCCAAATCAATTTATATAATCGAAGTTGATCACGACCTAAGAAACTTTTTAGTTCCTCTGGCTTTCTCATTACTGAAGTAGGACGAATTGCCTCATGCGCATCTTGTGCATTTGACTTTTTCGTTTCTTTCTTCTTTTCTGTTCCTATGTATTCCGTACCATACGCTTCAGTGATGTAAGTACGAGCCTCTGTTTGAGCTGTTTCTGAGATACGTGTTGAATCAGTTCTCATATACGTAATAAGACCTACAGTTCCTTGTTTTCCAAGATCTATCCCTTCATACAATTGCTGTGCAAGCATCATTGTTTTCTTTGCTCGCATGTTTAACTTACGTGCTGCTTCTTGTTGCAAGGAAGATGTTGTAAACGGTAATGCAGGATTACGTTTTCGCTCTTTGCGCGTTACATTTTCAACTGAAAACGCATTGTCTTTCATCTGTTCAATTATTTCATTCACTTGCGTTTCATTTGTTAATTGAACTTTTTCACCATCTACACCGTAAAAGCTTGCTTCAAATGTGTCTTTTCCTTTTACAAATTCTGTTTTAATTGTCCAGAATTCTTCAGGTTCAAAGTTTTGAATTTCCCTTTCACGCTCGATGATTAAACGAACTGCTACAGATTGTACACGTCCTGCACTTAATCCTTTTTTTACTTTCTTCCATAATAAAGGACTAATATTGTAACCAACAAGACGATCAAGTATACGTCTTGCTTGTTGTGCATCCACTAAATCCATATTAATTGCACGAGGATGTTTAAATGATTCTTTGATTGCATCTTTCGTAATCTCATTAAACACAACCCGACAATCTGATTCAACGTCCACATTTAACGTATTCGCTAAATGCCAAGCAATCGCTTCCCCTTCACGGTCTGGATCGGCCGCGAGATAGACTTTCTTTGCTTTTTTCGCCGCTGATTTTAAATCTTTTAAGACGGGACCTTTACCACGAATGGTAATATACTTCGGGGTGAAGTTGTTCTTTACTTCTATCCCCATTTGACTTTTTGGCAAATCGCGAACATGTCCCATAGACGCGACAACTTTGTATTTTTTTCCTAAATATTTCTCAATGGTCTTCGCCTTAGAAGGCGACTCCACGATTACGAGGTAATCTGACATGCTAGTGCCTCCTTAAGAGGTGGATTCAAGTCTTCATTAATCTTATTGATTTCTCTTGTTTTTGTCAATCAAGAATGAATATACCATACAGTGCCAATCTACCATTTGTCAATAATTGTTTAATAAAAACATAAAAATATAAGGTTAATTTAAAATCTCTTCCAAGATATCTTCTGCATTTCTTACTAGTTTTGCTCCTTGCTGAATAAGATGATTCGTTCCCGATGCCCCCTCTACAAATATAGGTCCAGGAAGCGCAAACACCTCTCTATTTTGCTCTAACGCAAGGTCTGCAGTAATAAGTGTTCCACTTCTCGATTTCGCTTCTACAACTAAAACACCTTTACTTATACCACTAATAATCCGGTTCCTTTTTGGAAAATACCATTTTTTCGGTGCATAGTGCGGCGGATACTCTGTCAATAACAATATATATTCCTTCCACATTTCATATAAATGTCTATTTTCTTTCGGATACATAAAAGACAATCCATGCCCTAATATCGCAATAGTCGGGCAATGATGCCTTACTGTAATCTCATGAGACATTGTATCTATCCCTTTTGCAAACCCACTGACAATAAGCCACTCTCTTTCTAATAAAGGGTGTAAAATAAACTTCAAACTCTCATGACCATATAATGATGGTTCTCTCGTTCCAACAACTGCTAATTTATTTACTTTATTCAGGAAATCTTTCTCTCCTTTTCCATATAAAACGAAGGGAGGGTCTTGTATTTCACGTAATAATTGCGGATAATCTTCATCCCATATCGTTATATAAAAAATACGATTTCTCTCTAAATAAGATATATATTGCGGAAGATTTGAACTTTGAAGAAATTTTACTAGTTCTGAAGATTTTTTCGAGGATATTCCAGTGTAGTGTTCCATTTGTTTTTCGTTAAAATTATATATGTTCTTTAATTCTGGATCGACATATAGTAGCCTCTCCATCGCTTTCCAATAATCTGCTAGCAAGTAATGAAGATGTAATAATCTCTCTCTTTTCATCTTAATTCTCCTTACCCATAATTTTTATTATGTAAACAGAAAAAAGTGTAAAAAGACACCCTCAAGTAAGAAGGTGTCTTTCAACAGATTAATAGTTTTTACAAGTCTCAAATAAACCTTTTTCTTTTAAAACAGAGATTAGCGTTTCTCCCATAACTGCTGGAGTTTCAGCTACTTTAATGCCACAAGCTTCCATTGTTTTAATCTTTTCAGCAGCAGTTCCTTTACCGCCAGAAATGATTGCACCAGCATGGCCCATACGTTTGCCAGCAGGCGCTGTTTGACCACCAATGAAGCCTACAACAGGTTTTGTCATATTAGCTTTTACCCATTCAGCTGCCTCTTCTTCTGCTGTACCGCCGATTTCACCAATCATAATTACAGCATGTGTTTCTTCATCTTCATTAAATGCTTTTAACGCATCAATAAAGTCTGTACCGTTAACAGGGTCTCCGCCGATACCTACAGCAGTAGATTGGCCAATACCTTCTTGTGTTAACTGATGTACAGCTTCATAAGTTAATGTACCAGAGCGAGATACGATACCAACATGACCTTTTTTATGAATATATCCTGGCATAATACCAATCTTACATTCATCTGGTGTGATTACACCTGGGCAGTTTGGTCCAAGTAAACGTGTATGTTTACCCGCCATATATCTCTTTACGTTTACCATATCTAATACAGGAATCCCTTCAGTAATACATACTACTAAATCAATTTCTGCATCAACAGCTTCCATAATTGCATCTGCCGCAAAAGCGGGTGGAACGTATACAACTGAAGCGTTTGCGCCTGTTGCTTTCACTGCATCTTCTACTGTATCAAATACTGGTACACCTTCAATATCAGTGCCGCCCTTACCTGGTGTTACACCACCGACAATTTTCGTACCGTATTCAATCATTTGTTTTGTATGGAATAAACCTTGAGAACCTGTAATACCTTGAACAATAACTTTTGTATCTTTATTAACTAATACGCTCATTTTTCTCCCCCGCTTTCTATTAGCCCACTAGTGAAACAATTTTTTGTGCACCGTCTGCCATAGATTCTGCTGCAACAATATTTAAGCCAGACTCATTTAAAATTTTCTTACCTAGTTCTACGTTTGTACCTTCAAGACGTACAACTAAAGGTAACTCAAGACCTACTTGTTTCGTTGCTTCAATAACACCTTCTGCAATAACATCACACTTCATAATGCCACCAAAAATGTTAACGAAGATACCTTTTACATTTTTGTCAGAAAGGATAATTTTGAATGCTTCTGTAACTTTTTCTGCAGTTGCACCGCCACCAACATCTAAGAAGTTAGCTGGGTCACCGTGGTAATGTTTAATGATATCCATTGTAGCCATCGCTAAACCTGCACCATTAACCATACAACCGATATTTCCATCTAAAGGAATGTAGTTTAAGTCGTATTTTGAAGCTTCAATTTCTTTTGAATCCTCTTCATCAAGATCACGAAGCTCTAAAATGTCTTTATGGCGATATAACGCATTAGAATCAAAGTTTAATTTTGCATCTAATGCCATAACTTTACCTTCACCTGTTGTAACAAGTGGATTAATCTCAGCGATAGAGCAATCTTTTTCGATAAACGCACGATATAAGCCCATCATAAACTTCACAGCTTGTCCTACAAGCTCTTTTGGAATATTGATGTTAAATGCAATTCGGCGCGCTTGGAAACCTTGTAAGCCTACTGCTGGATCAATATATTCTTTAAAGATTTTTTCAGGTGTTTTTTCTGCTACTTCTTCAATTTCTGTTCCGCCTTCTTCAGACGCCATTAAAACAACTTGAGAAGTTGCACGATCTAAAACTAGACCTACATAATATTCTTTTTTAATATCGCAACCTTCTTCGATAAGTAAGCGTTTTACTTCCTTACCTTCAGGACCTGTTTGATGTGTCACAAGTGTAGTTCCTAAAATGCTTTCTGCATATGTACGAACTTCATCTAAATTTTTTGCAACTTTTACTCCGCCAGCTTTGCCGCGTCCACCAGCGTGAATTTGTGCTTTCACTACACATACATCTGTTCCTAATTCTTTCGCTGCTTCTACAGCTTCTTCTACTGTAAACGCAACCTTCCCGTTCGGAACGCTAACCCCATAGCTTCTAAGGACTGCCTTACCTTGGTACTCATGGATATTCATGGTCCCATCCTCCCCTGTTTTCCTGTTTTACTCGAAAAGTTTTTTAATGTTTAAAAAACATTACATTGCCATTGTATAAGATGATTGGCACGCTGTCTACAATAAAGTGTCAGAAAACTGAAATCGCTTTATTCTTTTTCAAAAATAGTAATGTTTATATCCCAAAATAAAAAAATAAGCTGTATATTTACAGCTTATTTTTGAATCATATCTTTAATTGGCGCGAATGACTTTCGGTGTTCATCTAATACTCCATGCACTTCAATTGCCTCTAAATGTTGCTTTGTGCCATAACCCATATGTTGCTCAAATCCATATTGAGGATACTTCTCTCCCAGTTCTTTCATCATACGATCTCTCGTTACTTTTGCGATAATGGATGCGGCTGAAATCGAAACACTTTTCGCATCACCTTTAATAATTGATGTTTGCGGAATTGGTGTAGGAAGCTTCATCGCATCAATTAATAAATGTTGGGGTGTACAAGATAAATTTGCAACTGCATCTAACATCGCTTGTTTCGTTGCTTGGTAAATATTAATGTCATCAATAACTTGCGGTGATACAATTCCTACTCCAATTGCAATTGCTTGTACTTTTATTTCATCATAAAAACGCTCACGTTTCGCTTCACTCAACTTTTTCGAGTCATTTAACCCTGGAATATAAAAATCCTCAGGAAGAACGACAGCTGCCGTCACAACAGGCCCAGCCAACGGACCGCGCCCTACTTCATCAATACCCGCGATATATGTGACCCCTTTTTCACGCAAAGCATTTTCATACTTGGACATTTCAAAAAACTTCTCTTTTTCTTTCTGTTCTAACTCTTTTTGTTTATACCACTTCAAAACGAGCTTTTGAACACCTTTTCGCTCATCTTTCATTAATAGTTGAAAGCGATCATCTTCTTCATTCATAATTTCTTTCAATACATTTTCCGCTTCTTTTATCGTCATAGTTTGCATTTATACAAGCTCCTTTTTAAACATATCCAAAAAGAAAAGACGCACAAACGCACGTCTTATACTTCTTCTATTTTTTCCACATCTTCCACTTGCTCTCCAAACTCTTCCGGTGTTTCAAACGTCATTTTTCCAAGTTTGCCACCACGAAGCTCACGAAGCACAAGCTCAGATGTCTTATCATAATCAATCATTCCGCCGCCCATTAAGCAACCTCTATTTTTTCCAATTGCATCGAATAATTCCACAATATCTTCTGGAATCTCATTTAAATTATAGCGTTCTTTCAAGCGTTCTGGATAATGTTTCTCCATAAAACGTAATGCGTAAACAGCTACATCTTGTAAATTTAAAATTGAATCTTTAATTGCACCCGTTGTCGCTAAACGAAGACCCACTAATTGATCTTCAAATTTAGGCCACAGAATACCTGGTGTATCTAACAATTCCATTTCCTTCCCAACTTTAATCCATTGTTGAGCTGTTGTCACACCTGGACGATCTCCTGTTTTAGCAATATTTTTCTTTGCCAATTTATTAATCAATGTAGATTTACCAACATTTGGTATACCTACAATTAATGCACGAATCGCTCTCGGTCTAATACCTTTTGCAACCATTTTATCAAATTTTTCTTTAACAAGCACTTTACAAGCTGCTGCAATTTCCTTCATACCTTGTCCAGCTTGCGCGTTAATCGAAATTGCCATATGGCCGTTTTCTTTAAAATATGCGATCCATTGTTTTGTTAAACGATCATCCGCCATATCCGCTTTATTTAAAACAACAAGCCTTGGCTTATGTGTAATGATTTCATCAATCATTGGGTTTCGAGATGATAATGGTAATCGAGCATCTACAAGTTCAATTACAACATCAATTAATTTTAATTTCTCCGTTACTTGGCGTCTAGCCTTCGCCATATGCCCTGGAAACCATTGAATTACCATGTTGCCACCTTCTTTTTCATTTATTTCACAATACGTGCGTCTTCTAACGGCCAATATAACATATTAGCTTTACCAATTACTTGATCCATTGAAATCGTACCGATTGAACGGCTATCTTTACTAAAACGACGATTATCACCTAAAACAAATAATTGATCTTTTGGAACGGTTTTCTTGCCTGTCATTTCTTCAAGATTAAAATCATATGTAAGCGGTCCGTCAGCAATTTGCTTTTTCTGCTTGTCTAAATACGGCTCCTCATAAGCTTTTCCGTTAACATACAGTTTATCATTACGATACTCTATTTCATCGCCTGGCAGGCCTATAATGCGCTTAATGTAATCTTTATCTTCTGTTGCTCGAAATACGATAATATCAAAGCGTTTTGGATCTCCAATGTGATAACCAATTTTATTCACAATCATTCGATCACGATCATGTAAAGTAGGCGCCATCGATACCCCGTCTACGAGAATTGGCGCAAAGAAAAACTGTCTAATAACACCAGCTAATACAACAGCAATCAAAATTGCTTTAATCCATTCCCAAAGTGAACTCTTCTCTTTTTTCATGCATTTCCCCTCCACGGTTATGTAAACTGCTCGTATTATACCAAAATTTCATATAGATTGGAAAAAGGGAGCTTGTGCATTTACAAGCTCCCATACATGTCTTATCGAATTTCTTTAATACGTGCTTTTTTACCGCGAAGGTTACGTAAGTAGTATAACTTAGCACGACGTACTTTACCACGGCGAAGTACTTCGATTTTCGCGATTCTTGGCGTGTGAACTGGGAATGTACGCTCAACACCTACACCGTAAGAAATCTTACGAACTGTGAATGTTTCACTGATTCCGCCACCACGACGTTTAATTACAACACCTTCGAAAAGCTGAATTCTTTCACGAGTTCCCTCAACAACTTTTACGTGTACACGTAAAGTGTCACCAGGACGGAATGAAGGAAGGTCAGTTTTTAATTGGCCTTTTGTAATTTCTGCGATTAATTGTTGCATATTAAATTCTCTCCTTTAAACAGATGCTCTTATAAAGTCTTAATAAATTACAGCGGAACATCGTTAATACGGCTACTGATTTCAGTAGCACAAATGTTATAATAGCATATTACTAGGCCTGTTGCAATAGCAAATATATGAAGTTATTACTGCTCTCGCTTTATTTCCTCAAGCCATTTTTTCTCTTGTTTAGATAACTCTCTCTCATCTAATAAATCAGGTCTACGCGTATACGTTCGGCGCAAAGATTCCTTATGTCGCCATTCATCAATATTTTTATGATTCCCTGACATTAATACATCCGGTACCTTCATACCACGAAAATCAGCCGGACGTGTATAATGAGGATGCTCTAATAAACCTGTACTAAACGAATCCTCTACTTGTGAAGCATGATTTCCTAACACACCTGGCAAGAGACGTACCACACTATCAGTAATAACCATAGAGGCTAATTCGCCGCCCGTTAATACATAGTCACCAATAGAAATCTCATCCGTTACGAGATGCTCACGAATTCGTTCGTCATATCCTTCATAATGCCCACATACGAAGATTAAATGTTCTTCCCCTGCAAGCTCTTCCGCTTTCTTCTGCGTAAACCTTTCGCCCTGCGGACACATTAAGACAACTCTCGGCTTACGCTCTGTTTCTTTCGTCAAATCTTCTACAGCATCAAAAATAGGCTGAGGAGTAAGCACCATACCAGCTCCTCCGCCGTAAGGATAATCGTCTACGCTATTATGCTTACTTGTTGTATAATCACGAAAGTTAACAACACGAAGGTTTACCGCTTCTTTTTCTTGCGCCTTCTTTAATATAGAAGATCCAAATACACCGGTAAACATGTCTGGGAACAACGTTAAAATATCAATTTTCATTATAGCAGCCCTTCCATTACATGAATGGTTACTAATTTATTTTCAATATTAACTTGAAGTACAACGTCATCGATATAAGGAATTAAGAGATCTTGACCCTTCGGGCGTTTAATTACCCAAACATCATTTGCACCAGGAGATAGAATCTCTTTGATTGTCCCTAGCGCTTCTCCTTCTTCCGTTACAACACTGCAACCAATAATTTCATGATAGTAGTATTCACCTTCAGCAAGTTCACCTAACTGCTCTTCTGGTACTTTTATTAAAGAACCTTTAAACTTCTCTACTTCATCTACATTGTTATATCCTTCAAATGTTAATAAATCGAATGTCTTATGTTGGCGATGAGAAGTTACCTTCACCGGAAGGTAGTCTGTGCCTTTCTCATTCGATATGTATAACGTGTTTCCTACTTTATATCGCTCTTCTGGAAAATCAGTACGAGAAATAACACGGATTTCTCCTCTTACGCCATGAGTATTTACAATTTTCCCTACGTTAAACCATTTTGTCATAAATAGTATGTCACCCCTGGTTTCTATATAAATTAAGCATCTCCATTTCACAGATGGAACATGCACTCTCTATTTAAATGTTAAAAAAGGGAGAGGAATAACTCCTCGCCCTTTTTTACGTTTATTGAATTTCCAGTGTTACTTTTTCATCATTATGATGTCCCACTGAATACAAGAGCATTCGAATCGCTTTCGCAACTCTCCCTTGCTTTCCAATGACTTTTCCAACATCCTCAGGATGTACAGTTAATCGATACTTTATCTCTCCGTTGCAAAGTTCCTGTGTAACTTTTACATCTTCAGGATAATCGACAAGAGGCTTGACAATCGTCTCGACTAACTTCTTCATAGTCATTGCCTCAATTACTTACCTTGTTTAGATAAGTGGAATTTCTCCATGATACCTTGGTTAGAGAATAAGTTACGAACTGTATCAGATGGTTTAGCACCATTTCCTAACCATTTTAATGCTGCTTCTTCGTTGATCTTAACTTCAGCTGGTTGAGCAACTGGATTGTAAGTTCCGATTTCCTCAATGAAACGTCCGTCACGAGGAGAACGAGAATCTGCAACAACTACACGATAGAAAGGAGTTTTTTTAGCTCCCATACGTTTTAAACGAATTTTAACTGCCATTTATAAAGCACCTCCGAATTTATTTCACACAGATAATTATATTAGCAAAAAGACTATTGCTTTGTAAAGTATTTTTTCTTAACAGAGCCATCTTTTTTTCCTTACATGAATGGAAACTTCAATCCACCTAGTCCTTTTTTCTTACCTTTTTGCATTCCCGTCATCGTCTTCATCATTTTTTTCATGTCATCGAATTGTTTAATTAGACGATTGATTTCTTGTACAGTTGTACCGCTACCTTTGGCAATGCGCTTTTTGCGACTAGCATTGATTATTTCCGGTTGTTCTCGTTCTAATTTAGTCATAGAACGAATAATTGCCTCAATATGCCCAATTTGTTTTTCATCAACTTGCGCGTTTTTCAGCCCTTTAATTTTATTTGCACCAGGAAGCATTCCTAACAATTCATCAAGCGGCCCAAGTTGACGCACTTGTCCAAGTTGTTCTAGGAAATCGTCAAGCGTAAACGAAAGCGTACGCATTTTTTGCTCAAGTTCTTTTGCTTTCTCTTCATCAACTGTAGCTTGCGCTTTTTCAATCAATGTTAAGACATCGCCCATCCCTAAAATACGGGATGCCATACGCTCTGGATGGAACGCTTCAATTGCATCTAGTTTTTCACCCATACCAGCAAATTTAATCGGCGTGTTTGTTACAGCCTTAATAGATAATGCAGCACCACCGCGCGTATCACCATCTAATTTCGTTAATACAACACCTGTTAAACCTAACTGTTCATGGAAACTTTGCGCAACATTTACCGCGTCTTGTCCCGTCATCGCATCGACAACAAGGAAAATTTCATCCGGTTTAGCAACTTCTTTAACTTTCGCTAATTCATCCATTAGTTCTTCATCAATATGCAGGCGACCCGCTGTATCGATTAAAACATAATCGTGATGATCTTCTTTTGCTTTTGCAATCGCTTGTTTCGCAATTTCAACAGGACTTACTTGATCTCCTAAAGAGAATACAGGCATGTCCAATTGCTTCCCTAATGTTTCAAGCTGTTTAATCGCTGCTGGACGGTAAATATCCGCTGCAACAAGCATCGGTTTACGGTTATGCTTTTTACGAAGCAAATTCGCAAGCTTACCTGTCGTCGTTGTTTTACCCGCACCTTGCAGACCAACCATCATAATAACAGTCGGTGGCTTATTAGCAACAGCAATTTTGCTTTGCTCTCCGCCCATAAGTTCTGTAAGTTCTTCCTGTACAACTTTAATTACTTGTTGTCCAGGTGTCAAACTTTTCATTACATCTTGTCCGACAGCACGTTCAGACACACGCTTCACAAAATCTTTTACTACTTTAAAGTTAACATCTGCTTCTAAAAGAGCTAGACGAACTTCTCTCATCATTTCTTTCACATCGGCTTCAGAAACTTTTCCTTTGCCGCGGATTTTTTGCATTGTCTGTTGAAGTCGGTCGGCTAATCCTTCAAATGCCATATTGCCGCCCTCCTAATCTAATTTTTCGATAGCTTCAACAACTTGTTTCATTTCTTCATTTACATGCTCTTCTTCGCTGATTAGCTGTTTTAGCTTTGCAACAAGTCGCTGTCGCTCTTGAAACTTTTGAAGTAATACTAATTTTTCTTCATATTCTTCAAGCATCGCTTCAGTCCGTTTAATGTTATCATACACGGCTTGGCGACTTACATCAAATTCTTCCGCAATTTCACCAAGAGATAAATCATCTAGATAATAAAGCGACATATAACTTCTTTGTTTTTGCGTTAACAACGATTGATAAAAATCAAATAAATAGTTCATTCTCGTTGTTTTTTCGAGCATGTTGGATCATCCTTTGTTAAGTGATTTCCCTTTACATGAATTAGTTTACATGTAGTCCAAAAGAGTGTCAAGTTTTTTTCTTAACATCATATATTTTTTATAGAAAAAGAAGCGGAAATACCGCTCCTTTCACTTATGCTTCTTCTGTTTCTACTAAGTTCGCAAATAAACCATACACATATTGTTCTGGATCAAACTGTTGCAAGTCATCCATTTGCTCTCCTAATCCAACAAACTTCACTGGTACATCCATTTCGTTACGAATCGCTAATACAATACCACCTTTAGCAGTTCCATCTAACTTCGTTAAAACAATACCAGTTACATTCGTTGCTTCACGGAATGTTTTCGCTTGGCTTAAACCGTTTTGTCCTGTTGTTGCATCAATAACAAGTAATACTTCATGAGGAGCACCTGGTACTTCACGCTCAATTACACGCTTCACCTTCTCTAATTCTTTCATTAAATTTACTTTATTTTGCAAGCGTCCTGCTGTGTCACATAGTAATACATCTACCTTACGTGCTTTCGCAGCTTGTACAGCGTCATACATAACCGCCGCTGGATCAGATCCAGATCCTTGTTTAATCACTTCTACACCAACGCGATCGCCCCATACTTCTAATTGTTCAATCGCTCCAGCACGGAATGTGTCTCCTGCCGCTAATAGGACTGACTTACCTTCTGATTTAAACTTATGCGCCAGTTTACCAATTGTCGTCGTTTTTCCTACACCATTAACACCAACAAATAAAACAACCGTTAATTGGTCCTCTTGCATATTAATTTCGTTACTAAAATCGCTGTCGCCTTTGTAAATTCCTACTAGTTTTTCTGAAATAACAGCTTGTACTTCTTTTGGATCTTGAATGTTACGACGTTGTACTTCTTCTTTCAATTGGTCAATTAATTCCATTACCGTCGCAACGCCAACGTCTGCACCGATTAAGATCTCTTCTAACTCTTCGAAAAAATCTTCGTCCACTTTACGGTAACGATAAACTAAATCATTCACTTTATCCGCAAATGAATTTCTCGTTTTTTCTAATCCTTGTTTAAATTTCTCTGTAACTGTATCCGTTTGTTTTGAAATTTTTTCTTTTAGTTTTTTAAAAAAACTCATACTTTCCCATCCTTCCTATTCACTTGCAATAAGTTCTTCTCCGGCGTCTAAACGAACCGAAACAAGTTTAGATACCCCTGATTCTTGCATTGTTACACCGTACAACACATCAGACTCTTCCATTGTACCTTTTCTATGTGTAATTACAATAAACTGCGTCTCATTACTGAATTTCTTTAAATACTGTGCAAAACGAGCTACATTCGCCTCATCAAGGGCTGCCTCTACCTCATCTAGTACACAGAATGGTACTGGGCGTACTTTTAAAATACCAAATAAAAGCGCAATTGCTGTTAAAGCACGCTCTCCACCTGAAAGTAAACCTAAGTTCTGCAGTTTCTTCCCTGGCGGTTGTGCTACAATATCAATACCCGTATTTAGTAAATCCTCTGGATTAGTCATTACTAAATCCGCTCTACCGCCTCCAAATAATTCAGAGAATACCGATTGAAACTCCATTCTAATGCCTTCAAACGTAGTAGAAAAGCGTTTTTTCATTTCTTCATCCATTTCGGTAATAAGCTGGTGCAATGTCGCTTTCGCTTCTTCTAGGTCGTCTCTCTGCTCTAGTAAGAATGTATGACGCTCCGCTACACGTTCATATTCATCAATTGCCCCTAGGTTCACTGTACCTAACTCTTCTATAGATAATTTGATTAACTTTACTTTCTTACGCGCATCTTCTGCAGGCATTGTCATTGTATATTTTAGTTTTGCCGCTTCAAATGAAATCGTATATGTTTCACGTAAATGTTGTAATCTATTTTCCAACTCTACATCAAGTCGATTTATTCTCACTTCTTGATCTTTCAACATTTCAAGAATATATTTATGTTTACCTGTCGTTTCTTTCAAATTGTGCTCTAAATGTTCTACCCTCTCTTGCAACGATACACGTTGTTCACGACGAGAGCGAATTAATTCTGAAGTTTGATTACGATCATATGCTTTCTTCTCAATCATATTCGTAATTTGCTCTTCACCACTTGAATTAGATGTCATTTCTTGTTTTAAGAACGCTAAATCCTCTTTCGTTTTTACAAGTGTCGCATCCGTTTCTTCTTTTTCCTTCGTCAATCGTTCAACTTTTTCTTTTTGATTAAATAAGCGTTGTTGCTTTTCAGCTACCAGCACTTTTAACTCCGTCATTTCTTTTTGAACTTTTTCTTTCGAAGAATGTTGCTCACTTTTTTGTTTTGTTAAAGCTACAATTTTACTATCTAACTTAGTGATATCAGCTTGAAGATTCGTTAAAATCCCTTCTAACTCCTCTTTACGCCCTTGCATTTTTACTCGATCTTGTAAAAACCCTTCAATCTCTAAATCATAAATAGACAATCGATCATTAATACGATGTTCTTCTAATTCTAGACGATTAATCTCTTCTCTTAATTTCTGCTCATCTACACGATCTACTTCTACAGTTTGCCTTAGTTCGCGTATTTTCACTTCTTTTTCTTGAATCTCTTGTTTTACTGCTTTAACAAAGTTTTCTAACTTCATTGTTTTTTCTTCCATATCAGTTAACTTGCGAGTCCACTCTTCCAGTTCACGTTGGCGTCCTAATAAAGAAGATTTCGCTTGCTTTACCGCCCCACCAGTCATAGAACCGCCAGGATTCACTACATCACCTTCGATTGTTACAATGCGATAACGGTATTGCAGTTGTTTCGCCAACTCATTTGCTCCGCGTAAATCTTTCCCAACAATAACCGTACCTAATAAATTTGAAACTACATTTTCATATTTATTGTTGTACTGCACAAGTTCTGCCGCCACACCTACAAAAGATGGGTGTTGATTTGCAATGCGTAATTGCTCAAATGATAAAGACCTGCTTTTAATAACAGCTTGCGGTAAAAACGTTGCACGTCCATGTTTATTTTGCTTTAAAAATGCTATCGCATTACGAGCATGCTCCTCTGTTTGTACAACAATATGCTGCATCGCTGCACCTAGAGCAATTTCCATTGCAACTTCGTATTCTTTCGGTACCGTTAACAGTTCCGCAACAGCACCCTCGATACCTTGCAACCTATTTTCTCTAGCTTTCAATACTTCACGTACACCTTGATAGAATCCAGAATAATCTTCTTGCATCTCTTCAAGCATTTCTTTTCGAGAACGTGCCTGTTGCACAAATTGATATGCTTGATACAGTTTTGTTTCATTTTCACTATACTGCGTCTTACATTTCCCAAGCGCCGCCTCTGTCTTCTGTATGTTTGAGAGAATGCCAGCTACTTTTTCTTTCGCTTGTTCGTAACTTTCTACAAGTTTCGTCTTTTTCGCTGTAATTTCCATACGCATTTCTACATATTTCGCATTCTCTTCATCTAGACGCTCGTTTTTAGACGTTTGCTGTTTAGATTGTTCTTCAATCATAGATAATTCATTACGATGACTAGCTTGTTGATTTAAAAGCTCAATATAGTCACCTTTTAAATTCTCAATCTGTTCCTCTAAATTGTCAGCAAAAGTAGCAAGCAGTTGCTCATTATCATGCAATTTTTGCTCCAACTCTTTTACTTCATTCACAAATTGCATTAAAGCTTCTGTACTTGACTCAATCTCACCATCGTAACTTTTAGCTTTCTCTGTTAATTCAACAATTAACTGCTCAAGTTGCGCACAATGCGTCGTAGCATTTTGCTTTCTCTCTTTTAACAACTCGCGCTGCCCTTCAAGTTTTTCTAGCTCTTTACTAGAAAGAAGAAGTACTTCTTGCAACGAGTCTACAGACTCATCTACCGCTTGTAATTGTCCTCGTAATTCCTCAAGCTCTTCTTCACTTTTTTGTAAATTCGTTGACATTTTAGCTTCTTCGTTTTTATTATGCCCAAACTGATTTCGAAGCGCTTCCCATTTCTCGTGCAATTCTTCAATTTCATGGACAATAAGCGCAGCTTCTACTTTCTCTAATTCTTCTTTATTCTCAAGATAATCTTTCGCAATAGAAGCTTGTCTTTCTAAAGGTTCTACTTGACTACTTAATTCATGAATTATATCTTGTACACGATTTAAGTTTTCTTGTGTTTCTGCTAATTTCCCTTCAGCTTTCTTTTTGCGAAGTTTGTATTTTAGTACGCCTGCCGCTTCTTCAAATACACCTCGACGCTCTTCTGACTTACTACTTAAAATCTCTTCCACTTTCCCCTGGCTAATAATTGAAAAAGCTTCTCTTCCCATACCAGAGTCCATAAATAAATCGATAATATCTTTCAATCTACATGATTGTTTATTAATATAAAAATCACTATCACCTGAACGAGATACACGACGTGTTACACACACCTCATTGTATTCAATTGGTAAACGTTGATCTTCATTATTTAAAGTTAATGTTACTTCAGCAACATTAACCGCTCTCCTCGTATCACTGCCTGCAAAAATAATATCCTCCATCTTTGCACCACGTAATGATTTTGCAGATTGTTCACCAAGTACCCAGCGAATTGCATCAGTAATATTACTTTTCCCGCTTCCATTAGGTCCTACTACAGAAGTTACACCTGGGACAAAATCAACAGATACACGCTCAGCAAAAGACTTAAACCCTGCTATTTCTAATCTTTTTAAAAACACGAAAGGCCTTCCTCCTATTCTCCGTCGTTATAAATGTTCTCTATACAAAAACAAGTATTATACGGATTTACCTTCTTTTTCATTATAAACAAAAAGAAAGTTTCATTCTATGCACAAGGAATCCCCCTCATTCAAAGGGGGATTCCTTATAGTTGTTCTTTTAATTTTTTCAATGCTTCTGCAGCAGCTTGTTGCTCTGCTTCTTTTTTCGACTTACCACTACCAAGACCTAAAGCTACGTTATTTAACGTAACACGTGACACAAATTCTCGATTGTGAGCTGGTCCTTTTTCTTGCAAAATTTGATACTCAACATTGCCACTGCCATCACGCTGAATCAATTCTTGCAACTGACTCTTATAATCCATCACATGAGAAAAAGCACCCTCATTAATTTTCGGATATACAATTTCTTTTAAGAATTCCCAAACTGTTTCTAGCCCTTGATCAAGATAAAGGGCACCAATAAACGCTTCAAAGACATCCGCTAATAAAGCTGGTCGTTCACGTCCACCTGTCATTTCTTCACCTTTTCCTAATAAAACAAGGCTACCAAATGACAATTCGTTCGCAAAACGAACAAGAGATGGCTCACATACAATAGCTGCACGTAGTTTTGTTAACTCTCCTTCGCTCATTGTCGGATATTTTTGAAACAGATACTGCGATACAGTCAGTTCCAATACTGCATCTCCAAGAAATTCAAGACGCTCATTATCTTCATGCGGTTTTTTTCGATGCTCATTCACATACGATGAATGCGTAAATGCTTGAATCAATAATTTTTCATCTGTAAACGTAATACCTATCTTTTCTTGAAACACTTTAAATGCTTCACGATATTTTGTTTCGTATTTTTTTTCTCTATATTTTCGGTACGGCATAGGTCCCTCCAGATATAAGCCAGAAAGCCCCGCTAAAAAACGGGACTTCACTTAAGCATTATAGATGACTCTCTATGTAAGTCACAGCATCGCCAACAGTAGCAATCTTTTCAGCATCTTCATCAGAAATTTCCATTTCGAATTCATCTTCTAATTGCATTACAAGTTCTACTACATCTAGGGAGTCTGCTCCTAAATCTTCCTTGAAGCTTGCAGCTGGTACTACCTCAGTCTCTTCTACTCCTAAACGATCAACGATGATTTTTGTTACGCGCTCTAAAACATCTGCCATTCCATTCACCTCCCCTCAAATATTATATTAAATATTGACCAAAAAAACTAGGTGAAATCGATTCTTTTATTACATTACCATACCGCCATCAACATTTAACGTTTGACCTGTAACATATTTGCTTTGATCAGAAGCAAAAAACGTTACAGCATTCGCGATATCTTTCGCTTCACCAAATTGAGCAGCTGGAATAACTTTTAACATTTCGGCTTTAATATTCTCATCTAGTACATCCGTCATATCAGTCGCAATAAAGCCCGGCGCAATTGCATTCACTGTAATATTTCGACTTGCTAACTCTTTTGCAGATGTTTTTGTTAATCCAATAACACCCGCTTTAGCAGCAACATAGTTAGCTTGTCCTGGGTTTCCTATAACACCAACAACCGAAGCGATGTTTATAATTCTACCGTGACGTTGACGCATCATATAACGAGATACTGCTTTTGTACATAAGAATACACCTTTTAAGTTTGTATTAATAACTGTATCCCATTCTTCTTCTTTCATACGCATTAATAAATTATCTTTCGTTACACCAGCATTATTTACAAGAATATCAACTTGTCCAAATGTATCTACTGTTTGTTTCACCATATTTGTAACATCATCAGCATTTGCAACATCTGCTCTTACCGCAATTGCATCAGAACCTAATTTTTTAATTTCATCTACTACTTCATTTGCTTTTTGTTCATTACCAGCATAATTTACTACTACATTTGCCCCTTGTTTCGCTAAATCAATCGCAATCGCGCGACCAATTCCACGTGAAGCGCCAGTTACTAATGCTACCTTCCCTTTTAACATCAGTTTTCTCCTCTCAAATTTGAAATGGTATCTTTTAATGTCTCTTCATCGTATATCGCATATGCTTTTACTGATGAATCAATTGACTTCATAAGTCCAGCAAGTACTTTTCCAGGTCCAATTTCAATAAATGTATCTACTCCCTGGTTCACCATATATTCAATAGACGGGTACCATAATACAGGCGAATAAAGCTGTTCGATTAACTTTTCTTGAATGTCTGCACCACGTGTAATAACTTCCGCCGTAACATTTGCAATAACAGGAATATTCGTGTCATGAATTGTAATTTCATTTAAAACACTTTGGAACTTCTCAGCTGCCGGCTTCATAAGTGAAGAATGGAATGGCCCACTTACTTTTAGTGGAATCGCTCTCTTTGCACCATTTTCTTTCGCTCTTTGAGAAGCAACCTCTACGCCTTGCTTCGTTCCAGAAATCACAATTTGCTTCGTACTATTCATATTAGCGATTTGCACTGCATATCCTTCACTTGTTACTTCTTCTGTAACTTGTTTCAGCATATGTGGGTCAGCACCTAATATAGCTGCCATTGCGCCTTCCCCGCCCGGAACAGCTTCTTCCATATATTCCCCGCGTTTCCTTACAGCATATACAGCATCTTCAAAAGTTAATGCACCAGCTGCTACAAGAGCACTATATTCACCTAAACTATGACCAGCGACAAAGTCAGGTGTAATGTCATACTCTTTCAAAGCTGTCAAAATAGCAAAACTCGTTGTTAATAATGCAGGCTGCGCATTTGTTGTTAATGTAAGCTTTTCCTGCGGTCCTTCAAAAATCACTTCTGAAAGTGAATCTTCCAACACCTCATCTGCTTTTGCAAACACTTTTGCAACCTCTTTATTATTCTCTGCTAATTGTTTACCCATTCCAACTGCCTGTGAACCTTGGCCCGGAAAAAGAAATGCTATTTTTCCCATTTCAAATCCTCCTCTTATTGGAGTGACTCTTTCTCCATTACGCTTGAAATCGTAGGAATTACTTCTTTCGCTACCATTTCTCTCGTTTGACGAATCGCACTAAATATCGACTGGTCATTAGAAGAACCGTGAGCCTTAATGACAGGTGCTTTCAATCCAAATAATGCAGCTCCTCCATACTCCGAATAATCCATTTTATCTTTTAATACCATAAGTTTTGGCTTTAATACCGCCGCTGCTAATTTGCTCGTAAATGAACTCATTAACTGTTCTTTCAACATAGAGAATAGCGCAAGTGCTGTTCCCTCTAATGATTTCAACGCTACATTCCCTGTAAAACCATCACATACAACAACATCTGCTACACCTTGCAATAAATCTCTTGATTCAACGTTCCCCACGAAATTAATTGGCGCATCTTTAAGCATTGCAAATACTTGCTTTGAAAGCTCGTTTCCTTTTCCATCCTCTGTTCCAACGTTTAATAGTCCAACGCGAGGATTTTCAATTCCTCTTACCTTCTCAGCATAAACAGATCCCATTACTGCATATTGATATAAATGAATTGGTTTTGCATCAACATTTGCTCCAACATCTAACATAACAAAACCTTTTCCATCTACAGTTGGCATTGTAGGCGATAAAGCTGGTCGCTCAATTCCTTCCATACGACCGACTACAAATAATCCAGCTGCCATTAAAGCTCCTGTACTACCTGCGGATATACAAGCGTCTGCTTCTCCATCCTTTACTTGTTGTGCCGCAAGCACCATTGAAGCTTGTTTTTTTCGACGAACCGCTCTTACTGGTTCCTCCGTTGATTCTATTTTTTCGTCTGTATGAAGAATAGTAATTCGTTCATCACTCGTTAAGTATTGACGAATTTCCTCTTCTTTCCCTACTAACGTAATATGTAAATCAGAATATTCCTTAATAGCTTTCATTGCCCCTAATACTACAGCCTTTGGAGCGTAATCTCCGCCCATTGCATCTATTGCGATTTTCATAAGTTGTTACCTTCCTCACTATAATTACTAGATCGATACATTTCAAAAGTGCCTGTAAAAACAAGTTCTTCTCCAACGAAGCTACGCACTTTGACAACCGTCCGTCCTTTATCATTCTCTACATCTTCAACGCGCGCTTTTGCAACAACACGCTCTCCTAATTTTACAGGGCGAATGTATCGAATGGTAGACTTTGCAGTTAAAGCTAATTCTTCATCAATAACCGCAACAGCTAGTGAGTTTGCTTGCGCAAACAGATGATGCCCACGAGCGATTTGATTTCTTTTAAATACATGTTCTATCTTTACTTCAAAGATAGAGATTGCATGTCTATCTAATTCAATATCAATAATTTCTCCAACAACCTCTTCTAACGGTAAAGATTTCACATCTTCTTCATGTTGCTTTGTAGCTACATGTTTAATTCTCTCTCTTAATTCAGGAATAGACAATTCCATACGATCAAGTCGTACCGTTTGTATACTCACTTGAAATTTTTCCGCTAAATCTTCATCCGTAATAAAAGGATTTGATTCGATTGTTTGTTGTAATAACTCTTGTCTTTCTTTTTTACTTCTTCTTTTTTTCATACCGCACCATCCATTTTTATGACTAGGTACTAACAGTAGTATATAATCATTAAAAGTAGAATGCAACAAAAACTTTTGTTGACTCCCTTTAATCGAGCTTCTCTCCTTGGAACACACCTGTCCCATCAAGATACGTACGCAAGGCAGCATACTGATCATTGTGCCAAAACGCTTCTGAATCTACTAGTATCGCCGCATCTTGCCTTGCCGTTTCTAACGCTCGATAATCATGTACCATGTCAGCAACCTTAAATTCTGGTAAGCCACTTTGCTTACTCCCAAAGAAATCTCCAGGACCTCGTAATTCTAAATCTTTTTCTGACAATACAAATCCATCATTTGTTTCAGTCATTATGCGCATTCTTTCTTTCCCTGTTTCTGATTTAGGGTCTGCTATTAATAAACAATATGATTGTTCACTACCACGGCCGACACGCCCTCTAAGCTGATGAAGCTGCGATAAACCGAAACGTTCTGCATCATAAATAACCATTACAGTCGCATTCGGTACGTTCACACCTACTTCAACAACTGTTGTCGATACAAGAATTTGTACTTTATTTTCACTAAACTGTCCCATTATCTCTTCTTTTTCCTGAGACGATAATCTCCCATGCATCAATCCAACTTGGCATTTCCCTTGGTAATGATGCGTCAGCATACTATGTAAGTCGATAGCATTTTGCACATCAAGTTTCTCAGATTCTTCAATTAGAGGACAAATAACGTATGCCTGTCTTCCTTTTTTTATCTCCTTTTCAACGAAACCGAGAACGCGATCTAACATATCATGTTTTGCCCAGTATGTTTCAATCACCTTTCTACCTGCTGGCATCTCATCGATTATCGAAACATCCATCTCTCCAAATGCAGTAATTGCAAGCGTACGCGGAATTGGTGTCGCTGTCATAAATAATACATCTGGACTTTCACCTTTCTCCCGTAAAACTCGGCGCTGCGCTACACCAAATCGATGCTGTTCATCTGTAATAACGAGACCCAACCTATGAAATATAACTTCATCTTGAATTAAGGCATGCGTTCCAACAAGAATATCTATTTCTCCTTGTTCTAACTTCGCTAAAATTTCTCGACGTCTCGCTCCTTTAACAGAACTTGTTAACAGTTCCACCTTCATACCAAAATGCGAAAACGTTTCAGCAAGCGACTGATAATGTTGCTCAGCTAAAATTTCTGTAGGAACCATTAAAGCACCTTGATAATGAGCTAATTTCGATGCATAAAGACCAATCGCAGCAACAACTGTTTTCCCAGAACCAACGTCACCTTGCAATAGTCGGTTCATCCGATAAGGAGATGTCATATCTTTCAAAATTTCATCTACAACTCGGCGCTGCGCACCCGTTAATGGAAACGGCAGTGCATCGATAAATTCTTGTAATTCTGCTGACGGAATCTCTTTCTTCGTCCCTTTTGAATTTTCCCTCTCCATTTTCCGGAGCGTTTGCATTTTCAGCTGAAATAAGAAAAATTCTTCATATACAAAACGGCGACGCGCTTGCTTCAAATCTTCCTGTCCTACCGGAAAATGCAATGCCCTGAGCGCTTCATATCTTGGTAATAATTTATATCGCCCTAACAAACCATCCGGTAACACTTCGACTATAGAATCTCCATATTCCTTTAACGCTTGAGCAATAAAACGACGCATCTGTTTTACTGTAAGTTTCCCCTTTACTGAATAAACAGGTTCCACTTCTTGTTGACGTACAACCGGTCCAAAATGAAGTTCTGATACAGCAATTGTTTGACGATGTTGATCCCATTTACCAGTAATCGTTATCGTTTCATCTAACTTTAATTTTTGCTTATAGTAAGGCCTATTAAAACATACCGCCGTAATTAAATAACGACCGACGAGAACACGAACTGTTAAACGCGATTTCTTCTTACCATAATATTGCAGCAAAGGAGCACTATGAACCTTCCCTTCAACTGTTACACGTTCATCATGCTTTACTTCAGCAAGATCTTTCATCGCATAATCTTCATAACGGTACGGAAAATGTTCTAATAGATGAGAAACTGTATAAATACCCATCTCATGTAGTAACTCAGATGTTTCTCCTCCGATCCCCTTTACATCCGTAACAGGAACTTGTACAGCATCATTCAAGATTCTCACACCCCGTCACATTATTTTCTTTATTGCATTTTATTTGAGTACCAATTAGCATCTGTAATCGCTCTCTTTCACCTTATATATTCTATCATAGGCATTCTAAGAGAAACTACTCAAATCCCTTATATAAAACAAGTAAAAAAGAGCCTCACTATTAGCAGCAAGGCTCTTTTCTCTCTTCAATATGCTAGCCTTTTGAATAAAAACTAGTAATAAACTTCATATTACTACTTCTTATCCATTAGCAAGTAAGTAATCCATTTATTTTCAAAACGAATCTTATCTTATTCTACAGAGAAGATGAAAGAATACACTGGTTGGTTTCCAGCATGTACTTCTACTTCTGCATCTTCAAATTTCTCTTCTACAAATTCAACTAACTCCGCTACTTCTTCATCAGTTGCATCTTCCCCTTGTAGAATCGTTACGATTTCAGAATCTTCATCAATAAGCGCTTCTAGTAATTGCTTCGCAGCTCCTACCTTTTCAGCATTTGTAGATACAATTTTCCCATCTGCAATACACATGAAATCATCTTTTTGAATTGCTACACCATCAATTTCCGTATCACGTACAGCATACGTAATTTGACCTGTTTTCACATGAGATAAAGCTTCTTGCATGTTTTCTTCATTCTCTTCTAACGTTCCAACTGGGTTAAATGCTAACATTGCTGCCATACCTTGAGGAACTGTTTTTGAACGAACAACAATAACTTCTTGATCTACAACTGATGCCGCTTGTTCTGCTGCCATTACAATATTTCCGTTATTCGGTAAAATAATGATTTTTTCAGCATTTGCTTCTTCAATTGCCTTCACGATATCCTCCGTACTTGGATTCATCGTTTGACCACCTTCGATAACTTTCGTTGCGCCGATGCTCTCAAATAAAGTTTTAATACCAGAACCCATAGCTACAGTTACGATACCATATGGTTGTTTTTCTTTCGATTGAGCTGGTTGCTCAGGAACCATAGTAGGTTCATCTAACAAAGCAGTATGCTGTTCACGCATATTTTCTACTTTAATCTTAATTAAACTACCGTATTTTTGCCCGTAGTTCATAGCGTCTCCAGGATGTTCTGCATGGATATGAACTTTTACAATTTCATCATCAGACACAACTAGTAGAGAATCACCATATACACTAATATCTTCACGGAATTTTTGTTCAGAGAAATTATGCTCTTTCACCTTTTCAGCCTCTAATTTCACCATGAACTCCGTACAATATCCATACTTAATATCTTCTGTACTCAATTGGCTTTGTACACTACGGTGATGTTCTGCGCGTACCATTTCATTCATAGATGGTTGCGTCGGTGCATCAGAAGAAATCGTTTCTCCTTTTAAGTCAGCTAAAAACCCTTCGTATACCACTACAAGACCTTTACCACCGCTATCTACAACGCCAACTTGTTTTAATACAGGTAATAAATCTGGCGTACGATTTAACGATGCGTTTGCTTCTTTCACAACGTCTTCCATAAACAAAACAAAGTCGCGCTGTTTTTTCGCAACTGTTACTGCATATTTACCCGTTTCTCTTGCAACCGTTAAAATCGTTCCTTCAATCGGTTTCATAACCGCTTTATAAGCCGCCTCTACTCCAGCTTCTAGTGCTGCAGCAAAATCAACTGTTGTTAATTCTTCTTTTTGTTCAATGGATTTAGAGAAACCACGGAACAACTGAGATAAAATAACTCCAGAGTTACCACGAGCTCCCATTAATAATCCTTTGGCTAAACTTACGCCGACTTTACCAGCATGCTGTGAAGGATTTGCTTTCACTTCACGCGCACCTGAAGTCATAGATAAGTTCATGTTTGTACCGGTATCGCCATCTGGAACTGGAAATACGTTTAATGCATCAACAAGCTGAACATTATTTGTTAAATTATTCGCTCCTTGCATGATCATTTGTGATAAACGTTTTCCATCAATTTTTTGAATTGACACAGATTTTCCTCCTTAATGCACATTACAAGTTTATTACTTTAACTCCTTGTACGTAGATGTTTACAGAATCTACTGCTAGTCCTACAGTTTGATCTAATGTATATTTCACTTTCGTCTGCACATTATGTGCCACTTCTGAAATTTTCGTACCATAGCTCACAATAATATACATATCAATATGTACTTCATCTTCATCTTTACGAACAATAACACCTCTAGTGAAGTTTTCTTTTCGTAAAATGTCTGTTAATCCATCTTTTAACTGATTTTTTGATGCCATACCTACGATACCGTAGCAATCTACCGCGGCACCTCCAGCAATTGTTGCAATTACATCTGTACTAATATCAATTTGACCGTACTTCGTTTTAATTTCAATTGACATCTCGTTTCCCCCTTCATAAATGGTGAAAGTGAGCTAGACTACTTTAGTTACTATCATATAATCTTTTTAAAGAAAATTCCATCGTTCTTTCTTTTCACTCTCATATTTTATGTTTTAAATTACACTTTTTTATGATGAGCAAAATAGTCCATTGTTATTATACAACATGTACCACTATAATATGTCAAGCAATTTTTATGGATTTCAACTTTTCTTCATTGACATATAGTGTCAAGTAAATTTTCTTGATTTCTTTTTTCTACGGTGTTGCATTCTCTTTTTAGTTGTGTTAAATTATAGTAGTGTTTTTAGCATCGCATAAAAGACTAACATTGAAAAATTACGTATGGTAAGGTATCAAGGGAGGGAAATATAAATGGCTCGTGTTTGTGCTATTACTGGAAGAAAAGCTCGTTCTGGTAACTCTCGTTCTCACGCAATGAACGCTACAAAACGTAAGTGGGGCGCTAACCTTCAAAAAGTTCGCGTACGCATCGACGGAAAAGTTCAACGTGTTTACGTTTCTGCTAGAGCATTAAAATCTGGCAAAATCGAACGTGTTTAATAATAAAAAAAAGAGCCGATAGGCTCTTTTTTTACTATAACAATGGAAAAAGCACCGGTGATAGGTGCTTTTTTTAATCTTTTTTGAAGGTATTTAACATTGCACGAACAATTCCACCAAGAAATTTAGGTAACTTAATTGTATAAAATCTCATGGTTTCCCTCCTAATCCCCATTACTCCACTTGGTCACTATATGATGTAAGGAGCAAAATTGTTTCTTCAATCAGTGCTTCTTATCAACATTAATATGCCAGAAGTAAATGAAAAAGTACCTTTTTCCTCAACGAGTTCGTTACTAATACAAAGTGTTGATCCCCACTCTATTGTTTTATTAGTAAGCGGGTACTTAAAACCAAACAATGTAATCCCTTCCACTATTTCAGTAACTGGTACAAAAGATACATAAGGAAAATTTTTATTTTCTTCAATTATATGTGTACCCACTTTTTTAACTGTTATTTCATTTTTATTGTCCACAATACACATTTCTATCTCTACTTCTAACCCTTTTAAAAGCATCTGTATATTTGCCAAACCGTGATCAAGCCTTCCACCGGTAGCACCAAAAATACGAATTAGTGCCGGCTTCTGTCCTAATGCCCAGTTAATTGCAATTTCTAAATCCGTTTGATCTTTTTCTCGCGGAACAATATGTAATTCGTTCGTTTGCTGTCCCATCCATACTAATTCTTCTTCGGTAACTGAATCGTAATCTCCAAACGCAACAGCCGGTGTAATCCCTTTCTTTAATAGACGGTATACTCCCCTATCAACCGCTGCCCACACTACTTCCTCATCCTCATATCGAGCAAAATCTGCACAATATTCCGAAGGTCCTCCTGCCAAAATATGAATAATCATTTTTTCTTCCCCTTCCATTGTAAAAAGGCAATCTGCCATTCGGTAGATTGCCTTTTTACATATTTTTACGCTATCCTATGAATACCTTACTAGGATAAAGTTCATCACTACCCACGAATTACGCGAATTGCTTCACCGCGGTCTTTTTGATTGTATACTGCTGATCCAGCTACAAGTACATTTGCTCCTGCTTCCACACAAAGTCTTGCTGTTTCAGCATTTACACCACCATCAACTTCAATTTCTACTTCTAGATTGCGCTCTTTCACCATGTCTGCAACTTGTTTAATTTTCGGTAATACAGAATGGATAAACTTCTGTCCACCAAATCCAGGGTTTACTGTCATAAGTAATACCATATCTATATCTTCTAATACATGCTCAATTACTGAAACTGGCGTATGTGGATTTAATACAACGCCCGCTTTAATACCATGAGATTTAATTAACTGAATTGTACGATGTAGATGTGGACACGCCTCTACGTGAACAGTAATAATATCCGCTCCCGCTTGTGCGAAAGTCGGGATATAGTTATCAGGATTTTCAATCATTAAATGTACATCTAATGGTAATGATGTAATTGGACGGATAGCTTCTACAATTAACGGTCCAATCGTAATATTTGGTACGAAATGTCCATCCATTACGTCAACGTGAATGTAATCCGCTCCGCCCTTTTCTACATCTTTAATCTCTTCCCCTAATTTTGAAAAATCTGCTGATAAAATCGATGGTGCAATTTTAATCATAACTAATACCTCGGCTTTCTCTCTCTAATTTCTTCTACGAATTGTTTATAGTTCTTATAGCGATATTCTGTAATCTTCCCTTCTTCAACCGCAGCTTTCACCGCACATTTCGGTTCAGAAAGATGTGTACACCCTCTAAATTTACAGTATTGGCTCGCTTCTTTCAACTCTGGAAAACAATATGTAAGATCTTCTACTTCTATATCAATGAAATCTAGTGAACTAAAACCCGGTGTATCTGCTACTAGTCCACTCCCAATTGCAATTAATTCTACGTGTCTTGTCGTATGCTTCCCGCGTCCTAAATGGGAGGAAATATCATTTGTTTTCAGCTCTAATTCTGGACGTAGCACATTAAGTATTGAAGATTTCCCCACACCAGATTGACCCGCAACGACAGAAACACAATTTTCTAAGTATGGTTTTAATATATCAATACTTTCTGACGTATTAATAGAAGTAAATAAAACATCATAACCCATCTCACGATAATCATTCGCATAAGCTTCAACAGTTGCTTTCATCTTTTCATCTACTAAATCCATCTTGCTAATACAAATAATTGGCTTAATGTTATGATATTCAATCAGCACTAAAAATCGATCTAACAGTCCAGGATTAAAATCTGGTTCTACTGCAGAGAACACAAGAATCGCTTGATCGACATTAGCAATAGGAGGTCTAACAAGTTCATTTTTTCGATCAAACACTTCAAGCACATAACCTTCAGTTGGATTATCTGCCTGAAAAACAACTTGGTCTCCTACAAGTGGTGTAATTTTATTTTTTCTAAATACACCTCGTCCACGACATTGCGTAACCCCTTCTTCATGCTGCACGTAATAAAACCCACTTAAAGCTTTTATAATTTTTCCTTCTGGCATAGAATTCTCCTTTTTTGTATAAGGTGATGCTGAATTTAAAAATGAATGGATTTAAATTTTCTAAATAACGATTTCAAAACCTACCATATATACTTTCGCTAATATACATTAAATTTCCCATTAAATGCAAAAAAATATTTACAGCTGCATCACGTTACTAGCTTTTTGAATCATATATTTTTGCCTGCTATACCGTCCACTTTGTAGACAGCATAACAGGCAATAATAATAAGTAGACTTTCACTATTATTGAGTTGGATATGGTACTTCTTTATCAATAATCGTTACTCCATCTCGTACAATTTTATAGTGTCCCTTTGAACCTTCTTGAATTACAAATTCTAAAGAAATAGTCGCTGATTCAGTAATTGTTCTCGTTTCAACCGGTCTATCCATTTTTTGCTGCATGTCTTCTTTATAAATTTCTATTGTTTGCGGCTTTTTTTCACCTGTTACAGCAGGCTCATATGGGATAGAGATATTGTCCAATTTTACCGTTTTAGTCACTTTAGGCTTTTGACCATCAGAGATAATAATAGTTACTTTATCTCCCTCTTTTAATGGTGTACCTGGTTTTGGAAATTGCGAAATTACAAGTCCTTTTTCGATTGTATCTGAATACTCTCGTTTTATATCTGACGTTAGTTTTCTCTCATTCAAATAACCAGTTACACTATTTTCAGTCCACCCCGAAAAGTCACCTGGTCTAATTTGATAAGGACCTTTACTTACCCAGATTTTCAGTTCTTGCTCCGCTTCTATAACCATTTGATCAGGCGTCGGAATTTGCTCTACAATTTCACCTTTCGGCTTATCATTTTCAATATAATTTACTGTAACTTGTTTATATTTTTCTTCTAACTCAGCTTTTACACTCTCAAAGTTTTGCCCTGTGAAATTCGCCATCTTACTTTTCTTTTTCCCACCTGATTGATAGATAGTAATTTTAGCGTTTTCTTTTACGACTCTTCCTGCTACAGGGTCCGTTTTTATTACATCCCCAACTTCAACATCATCTGTATATACAATATTAGGCTCCGTCACCTCAAAGCCCTTTTCTACTAATGTATTTACAGCTGTCGTGTATTTCATACCAGCCACATCAGGAACTTTCACATCTTTCGGAATAAATAATCCTGGAATAACCGTAAGCGCTAATGTTATTCCTATTGCTAAAAATAAAAATGTTGAAATTAAAACTTTAAGCCACTTGTTACTCCGTTTTTTCTTCTTATCTAACTCAGCTGCTTCTGCTCTTATCGGTTCTTCCACCTTACTCCCTTTTAAAACAATCGTTTCATCACTTACATTTTCAAATAATTGTTCTTGTTGAATAATCGGAATCGCTTTCGTCGCTTCCATATCTTCTGGTATGTAAAACGGTTGCTCATTTATCCTCTCTGGATATAGCGCAGTTTCAATATCTCGCTTCATCGCATTGGCAGATTGATATCGATGGAACGGATCTTTTGCAGTTGCTTTTAATATAATATTTTCAACACTTTGCGGAATATTTTCATTCCATCTTTTTGGTGATGGGATTTCACTTTGTAAATGTTTTAAAGCTATAGCAACAGCAGATTCGCCAGAAAACGGTTGTCTTCCTGTTAACAATTCAAACATAACTATCCCAAGAGAATAGATATCTGATTGTTTATTTGCTATTCCGCCACGTGCCTGTTCTGGTGATAAATAATGGACTGAACCGAGCACTGAATTTGTATGTGTAATTGTTGTTGCACTTGTAGCTGTCGCAATTCCAAAATCTGTTACTTTTATTATTCCATCAGCTCGAATTAAAATATTGTGCGGCTTTATATCACGATGCACAATTTCAAAATGATGGGCGTGTGCCATAGCGGATGTTAACTGCTCCATAATATCAAGAGCTTCTCCTATAGGTAACATCCCTCGCTCAATTATGTATTGCTTCAATGTTTGTCCTGGTACATATTCCATGACAAGATAGTATATACCATCTTCTTCTCCGACATCATACATATTCACAATATTTGGATGCGACAACGTTGTAACAGACTGCGCTTCTCGATGGAAACGTTTAATAAACTCTTCGTTATTTGAGTAGTCGAGTCTTAATATTTTTACCGCTACATCTCGGCCAAGTATATCATCATGAGCTAAATATACATTGGCCATTCCGCCACCACCAATCATTTTCAGCAGCTTATAACGGTCATTTAAGCGTTTTCCAATCAGCACGTTGTACTTCACCTACTTTCGTTTGTCGAACCCGCATAATCAATAAGAACAAGTGTGATATTATCTTCTCCACCGCGATCATTTGCCAATTGAATGAGACACTGCCCTTTACCTTCAAGCTGTTCATTTAACTGTAAAATTTGTCGCATATCATCAATAGAAACTTTGTTTGATAACCCATCAGAGCAAAGAAGTAATTGATCATCTTCCTCAATCACCAACGTTTTAACATCTAACCCAACTTTTTCTTCTGTTCCTAATGCTCTTAATAACACATTCTTTTTCGGATGATACTCTGCGTCTTCCTTTGAAATTTCACCATGTTTCACAAGCTCATTTACAAGCGAATGATCTTCCGTTACTAGCGTCATTTCTCCTTCTGATACCATATAGCAACGACTATCTCCTATATGCCCTATTGTCACAAAGCTTGGTGTACAAACAGCTATTATAAGCGTTGTTCCCATACCATTACATTCTGCATTTTGCTGAGCATATTCATATATACGCTCATTAATAATCCCAACACTAGTATGTAACCATTGTTCTACTTTTTTCGGCTCATTCATATTATGTGTTTGCTTCCAATAATCATGGAATAATTGAATGGCCATCGAGCTAGCTACATCACCAGCTCGATGACCTCCCATTCCATCTGCTACTACCGCTAATACATTTCCATCTAAATTGTGAAAAACTCCTGCACTATCTTCATTATGTTGACGAACTTTTCCTTTATCCGATAGAAATACGGCTTTCATCTCGTCACCTCGTCTCTTCTTTGCGCTCCTTCGCACGCAACTGACCGCAGGCTGCATCAATATCATGACCTTGTTCACGGCGAATCGTTACATTCACTCCACGATCTTTTAACGTTTTTTCGAACAAGAAAATTTGTTCACGTGGCGTACGTACATAATCACGTTCAGGTACGTAGTTTACCGGAATCAAGTTCACATGACATTTTACACCTTTTAAGAGCGCAGCAAGCTCTTCAGCATGCTCTACTTGGTCATTTTCTCCTCCAAATAATCCATATTCAAAAGTAATGCGACGCCCTGTTCTATTTACATAGTATTTAATAGCTTCCATTAAATCTGGTAATTTATAAGCACGGTTAATCGGCATTAATTTTGAACGTAATTCTGAGTTTGGAGCATGCAATGAAATCGCAAAATTAATTTGTAGATCTTCTTCAGCAAACTTATAAATTTTCGGGATAATTCCACTCGTCGAAACAGTCATATGTCTCGCACCAATATGAAGTCCTTTTTCATGGTTAATGATGCGTAAGAATCCCATTAAATTATCATAGTTATCAAATGGTTCTCCAATCCCCATAACAACAAGAGAACTTACACGTTCTTCTGTTTCATCAAGCGCACGCTGAACTTCTACTACTTGCGCTACGATTTCTCCAGCTTCTAGGTTTCGCTTTAATCCACCAAGTGTCGAAGCACAGAACGTACACCCAATACGACAACCAACTTGCGTTGTTACACAAATGGAATTTCCATATTCGTGTCGCATTAATACCGTTTCAATAGAATATCCGTCATATAATTGGAATAAGAATTTAATTGTTCCATCCGAAGACGTTTGTTTTACTAACGTTTTTAAAGTAGTAATATCAAAGGAATTCGACAATTTATCACGCAATCCTTTAGAAAGGTTTGACATATCCTCATAATTTTTTACACGTTTTTTATATAACCAATCAAAAATTTGTCCAGCACGGAACTTCGGTTCTCCTTGTTCCTTTAACCAATCTTGCATTTCATGAAGTTGTAAAGAGTAAATTGATGGTTTCTTCGTTTCTAAATTTTTCTTTTGTTTTCTTACAGTCGTTTCCATGATGCTACACCTTCTTCCTTAAACAAGCAATATAAAAGCCATCCGTCGCAAAATAATGCGGTAAAATTTGCACTTGACCTTCATCAATATACGGAGTTAATTTTTCTGGCATACGCTCTTTAAGCGTAGTATCCCATTCAAATTCAGGATGTTCTTGTAAAAATTTCTCTATTACTTGTTCATTTTCTATTTTCTCAATTGTGCACGTACTATAAACAAGACGACCGCCTTGTTTTAATAATGGTGCTATTTTTTCTAGTATTGCAATTTGAATCGTCGATAATCTTTCACTATCGCCTTTATCTTTTCCTAACTTAATATCAGGTTTACGTCTAATTACACCAAATCCAGAACACGGTGCATCTACCAATATTTTATCAAACGTTTCATTTGCAAAGTGCTCTTGCACTTTTCTAGCATCTAGCGCTTTAGTTTCGACATTTTCTAGACCAAGTCGCTCTGCTTGCTGTTTAATTAAACGTACTTTGTGTGCATGTAAATCAAGGGACATGACCTTACCAGTTCCCTTTAATCGTTCCGCGATATGCGTTGTTTTTCCGCCTGGAGCAGCACAACTATCAAGAACTGCATCTCCCGTACTCGGTTCTAAAGCGCGTGCTACAAGCATAGAACTTTCATCTTGAATAGAAAGAAATCCTTTTTTAAACGCTTCTGTATGCGCTACATTTCCTCTTTCAATCTGAATAGCATCATCTGATAAGTCACCACGTTTTGCTTCTATACCTTCACTTGCTAACAACTCAATCGCTTCTTCTACAGTTACCTTATCAACATTCACACGCGCTGTTGGTACAGGTGGTAACATGTTTACTTCGCACATTTTTTCTGCAGTTTCTAAACCGTATTCTGAAGTCCACTCTTGGACAAGCCAAACTGGATGACTTGTTGTAATTGCAAGACGTTCTACTGGATCCTTGATTTCATCTACAGAAGGTACACCTTCTCTCTGAATCGAACGTAATACACCGTTCACCATACCAGCAATTCCTTTATGCCCGCGACGCTTTGCAATCTCAACCGCTTCATGAATAGCCGCTCTTTCTGGCACTCGGTCTAAATAAATCATTTGATATAAAGATAAGCGAAGCAATACTATTACCCACGCCTCAACCTTCTTTTTTAAAAAAGGCTGTAAATAATAATCTAATGTGTCACGACGTTGAATCGTTCCATATACAATTTCAGTTAATAAACCAATATCTTTTCTATCAATTGCACTTTTTTCAATTAGATTATTTAAAAGTAAGTTGCTATATGCACCACTTTTTTCCACTTGAATTAAACCATCAAGAGCTAATTCACGAACATTTTGTCTCATGCATTTTCTCCTAACTTCGTTCCAATTTCAGGTTTTGTTCCACGTAAAAATTGTGAACAACTCATACGCTTTTTACCAGAAGGTTGCAATTCAGTAATTTTAACACCTGTTTCATTACTCGTTGCTACAACAAAACCATCTTCTTCGATTGCAACAATCGTACCTGCTTCAGCCGGTTCAGTTATAGGCACTTTTTCCCCCCACCATACTTTAACAACTTGTCCTGCTAAAGTTGTATAAGCAACTGGCCATGGATTCAATCCGCGAATGTGATTGTATACTTCTTCACCTGTTTTTGTCCAATCAATTTTCTCTTGCTCACGTTTTATATTGTACGCAAACGTTACTTCTTCTTCGTTTTGTTTAATCGGTTCTAACTTACCTTGAATTAATAAAGGCACTGTTTTAGATAGAAGGTGTGCTCCTGCTTCACTTAATTTATCAAATAATGAGCCTGTCGTTTCACGCTCTTCAATTTCAACTTCCACTTGCGTTAAGATATCACCAGCATCCAATTTTTCTACCATATACATAATTGTAATACCTGTTTTTTCTTTACCTTCCATAATTGCATAATGAATTGGTGCACCACCACGAAGTTCAGGAAGTAAAGAAGCGTGAACATTAATACACCCATACTTTGGTGCTTCTAAAATTTCATTTGGTACAATCTGCCCAAATGCAGCTGTTACAATTAAATCTGGCTCTAATGCCAATACTTTTTCATATTCATCTTTTTCACGAATTTTTAACGGCTGTAACACAGGGATACCATGTTTTTCCGCTTCAACTTTAACAGGTGTAGGTGTTAATACTTTTTTTCTACCTACTGGACGATCAGGTTGCGTCACAACACCTACTACCTCATAGCCATCTTCAATAAGACGACGAAGCACCGGCACTGAAAAGTCCGGTGTTCCCATAAACACTACTTTTATCATTTAAAAACCGCTCCTTTTAACACCTATTCTAGTTCGTTTTCTTCATAATATCTTGTCACTTTCGATGTAAATAAAACACCGTGTAAATGATCAATTTCATGTTGAATTGCACGCGCTAAAAATCCTTCCGCTTCTAATAAGAATACTTTCCCACGGCGATTTTGCGCTCTTACTTTAATATAATCGGCACGTTCTACTTCACCATAAAGTCCCGGGAAGCTTAAACAGCCTTCGGGACCTACTTGTTCACCACGTTTTTCTAATATTGATGGATTGATTAACTCGATTTTCCCAGTATCATCATCGACATCAACAACCGCTACTTGCAAGCTTACACCTACTTGAGGCGCAGCTAAACCGACTCCGTCCGCAATTAACATTGTTTCATGCATATCTTTCAACAATTTCACTAACTTTTTATCAAAGTTAATTACTCTTTCGCATGGTGTTTCTAACACTTCATTTGGATGCTTTATTATTTCTAAAACTGCCATATTTCCCTCCGCTACATTAACATTGTTGGATTAAAATCAATTGAGATTTGTAGCTCTTTTTGCATTTCTGCTTGATAATGTTCATTTACCATTTTGAGCACGTTCTTTAAGTTTGGTTCCCGTTTGTATTTTATCATGCATTGATAACGATATCTATCTTTTATCCTTGGAATCGCTGAAGCAACTGGTCCTAGCACCATTGTTTGCTGTGAGCAATGCGTTCGTAAATACGAGGCAATTTTTTCCGTCACTTGTACCGCTTTTAATAATTCTGGATGAGATACAGTTACGAGTACAACATAGTAATATGGGGGATATTGTCTTGTTCGTCTCATTTGCATTTCTTGGTCAAAAAACACATCATATTGTTGGTTCTTCGCTAACTCTATACTGTAATGTTCTGGCGTATACGTTTGAATCACAACTTCCCCTGGCAATTCATGTCTACCCGCTCGTCCACTTACTTGCGTCAATAACTGATATGTCTTTTCACTCGCCCGAAAATCAGGTAAGTGAAGCATCGTATCTGCAGTTAAAACCCCAACGAGCGTTACTTTCGGAAAATCTAATCCTTTAGCAATCATTTGTGTTCCAAGTAATATATCTGCTTTTTCTTCCCCAAACGCCTTTAATAATTTTTCATGCATTCCTTTTCGACTTGTCGTATCTACATCCATTCGAATGACTCGCGCCTCTGGAAATAGTTTTGTAATTTCTTCTTCTACCTTTTGTGTACCTGTACCAAAGAAACGAATGTATGTACTTTGACAAGCTGGACACTCAGTTGGCATATTCTCTTCGTAACTACAATAATGACATTTTAAACGATGATTCATTTTATGATATGTCAATGAAATATCACAATGCGGACATTGGACAACATACCCACAATCACGGCACATAACAAATGTAGAATGACCTCTTCTATTTAAAAAGAGTACCATTTGTTCTTTCTTTTCTAATCGATCTGCTATTTTTTCATGCAGCGCCTTAGAAAACATTGATCGATTCCCGTCACGAAGTTCTTCTCGCATGTCAACAATCTCTACCGTTGGTAAAGCTTGTTCATTCATACGTTTTTCCATTGTTAATAGTTCATAAACACCTTTTTTCGCCCTTGCAAACGATTCAAGTGTTGGTGTCGCACTACCAAGAACGATAGGACATTTATGATATTGTCCTCTCCAGACAGCTACATCTCTTGCATGATACCTCGGATTATCTTCTTGTTTGTAACTTGATTCATGCTCTTCATCAATAATAATAATCCCTAAATTCTCAAAAGGCGCAAAAACAGCTGAACGCGCACCAACTACAACTTTCACTTCTTTTCTTAAAATCTTACGCCACTCGTCATACTTTTCTCCAACAGACAACGCACTATGAAGAACTGCAACTTGCGAGCCAAACCTACCTTTAAAACGATCCACCATTTGGGGCGTTAGTGCAATTTCAGGAACAAGAACGATAGCTTCTTTTCCTTTCTTGAGCACTGCTGCTATAGATTGTAAATATACTTCTGTCTTTCCACTTCCTGTAACACCATATAGTAAAAATGGATTATAAGTTTCATTTGTAATTGATGATAAAATCGGTGTAATAACTTGTTTTTGTTCCTCCGTAAGTGGAAATGGTTTTGTTTGTTCAAAATCATCATCGTCATACGGATTTCGGTATACTTCCACATACTTTTCTGAAATGAATCCCTTTTTAACAAGTGCTTTTATTGGAGCATCTGTTATTTGTAACTCTTCTGTAATTACTTTCAACGGTGTACTTTTATAATTTTCCACAAAATAATACAGTACATCTTGTTGTTTTTTACTTTTCAGTTCAAATGCCGCTAATTCCAATTTATCTTCTGGCAACTCCGGCTGAACCACTCTTTGCTTCTTCTTTTGTACTTTATCTTTCACCTGATAAACGACTTCAACCGTACCATTTTTAATTTCTTGTTGAATAGTTCGGTATAAATGTGGCTGTTGCTCGATTACTTCAAAATCAATTGCTTCTTTATCCTGAAATAAATATAGTATTTCAGGTGCTATTTCTTCCTGTTTACAAAGTTGTAGACGTTTTTTATACGTTGCTTTTATCGCAGTTGGAAGCATCACTTGAAAAGCTGAAATCATGTAGCATAACGTTTCACTTGTAAGCCAATATCCAAGCTTTAATAATTCATCATTTAAAACCGGTGTTACATCTAATATTTCATGGATTGTCTTTAACTTCTTACTTTCTACATCCACCGAATCTTTAATCCCAATAATAAAACCTTGCAATTTTCTTGGCCCAAACGGAACTACTACACGCATTCCTGTCTGTACAATATCTTCCCATTTTTTAGGAATAATGTAATCAAATGGTCGATCTGTCTGACGGGCAGGTACATCAACAATTACACTTGCAAATTTCATAAACGATCATCTTCTAACATCATTTCAATTTGCTTCAATATTTCACGAGCTACCTCTTTTTTCATTAAAAGTGGCAACTCAATAACTTTTCCATCTTTTCTATACATTGTTACAATATTCGTATCCGTGCCAAATCCAGCTCCTTGCGCTTTTACATCATTCGCGACAATCATATCTGCATTTTTCTCACGTAGTTTTTTCGTTGCATATTCCTCTACATTTGTCGTTTCAGCAGCAAAACCGATAAGTAACTGTTTATCCTTTTTCTGACCTAATGTTTTTAAAATATCCACCGTTCTTTCAAGTTCAATGACAGCATCACCATTTTGCTTTTTCATTTTATTCTCATGCACATATTTCGGACGATAATCTGCAACTGCTGCTGTTTTAATGACAACGTCTACGTTTTGATAATGTTGAAGAACTGCTTCTAACATATCTTGTGCAGATTCCACTTGCACTGTCGTTACATGTAACGGTGGATTTAATGCTGTCGGTCCTGAAACGAGTATAACATCAGCGCCTAAATTCGCTGCCACTTCCGCAATCGCATACCCCATTTTCCCAGAAGAAAAATTCGTCATAAAACGAACTGGATCAACCTTTTCACGTGTTGGGCCAGCAGTTATTAATATTCTTTTTCCCTGCAATGGTTTGTGTTCTGAGAAAGCTTCCTCTAACCGTGCAATAATTGCTTCAGGTTCTTCTAGTCGTCCCTTCGCTACATATCCACATGCTAAAAAGCCTTCCCCAGGCTCAATAAATGTATATCCTAGCGTTTTCAATGTCATCATATTTTTTTGAACTATTTTATTTTCATACATATGCACATTCATAGCAGGCGCAATCCATACCGGAGCTGTAGTAGCTAACAAAGTAGTTGTAATCATATCATCTGCAATACCACCAGCTAACTTTCCAATACAATTGGCAGTAGCAGGTGCGACAAGTACAACATCCGCCCAATCTGCTAAATCAATATGAGCAATAACAGCTGAGTCTTTCTCATCGAATGTATCCGTATATACATCATGGCGAGAAAGCGCTTGGAATGTAAGAGGCGTAACAAACTTCATTGCCGACTCACTCATCATTACTTTGACAATCGCGCCAGATTGTGTCAATTTACTCGTTAACGCAGCTGCTTTAAAAACCGCAATGCCTCCTGTTACACATAAAAGTATCTTTTTCCCTTTTAGCATATGACTCGTCCTCTTTCTTTTTCAAACTTATAATACTGAAATAGAATTCTCAGCTCGTCAGTACCGATATTTCATTCCTTTCGTAAAAAAATAACAACCTACTTGTAAATAGGTTGTTACCGTTACATAGAAAATTATAAAGTCTATGTTTTATTTTGTCGAAGGCAAAGGCTTATTCAGCTACTTTATCTTCACTTGGTACGTAGCTTAATGCTTCTGCATCGATTTCTTCTAATGCTTTACCTACACATTTATGAGAAACAGGTTTTTCTACAACACAGTTATTAGCAAGTTGCATTTCACGTGCGCGTTTTGCAGCCACTGTTACTAAAGTGTACTTAGAATCGATTTTTTGTAGTAATGAGTCAATTGATGGATTTAACATAATTATAGACCCTCCGTCATTTCTTTATAATATTTTGCTACCCTTTCGCGGCGGCAATGTTCGCCAACCACAATTGCTTTAATTCTATCACAAGCTAATTCAACTTGATCGTTTTCTACTACATAGTCGTAAGCGTCCATCATCTCGATTTCTTCTTTCGCTACAGTTAAACGATTTTCAATAACATCTTCAGTCTCTGTACCACGTCCGACAATACGGCTCTTTAGTTCAGATAAACTTGGAGGTGCTAAGAAAATAAATACACCTTCTGGGAAAGCTTTCTTAACTTGAATTGCTCCTTGCACTTCAATTTCTAAGAATACATCTTTTCCTTCTTGTAATGTTTTTTCAACATAGTCAATCGGTGTTCCGTAATAATTACCTACGAACTCAGCCCACTCAAGTAATTTTTCATTACGAATCATTTCCTCGAATTCTTCTCTTTCTTTAAAGAAATAATCCACACCATCTACTTCACCTTCACGCGGCTTACGTGTCGTTACTGAAATAGAGTACTGAAAACGTGTATCCTCATGGCTAAACAGCTCTTTACGAACCGTCCCTTTTCCAACCCCAGAAGGCCCTGAAAGAACGATGAGCAATCCTCTTCTACTTCTCATAAATATGTAAAACCTACCCTTCCTCACTTAAATCTTCTTTATTATTCAAACGATGTGCAATCGTCTCTGGTTGAATTGGACTTAATACAACATGCCCATCATCCATAACAATAACCGCCCTTGTTTTTCTCCCATACGTAGCATCAAGCAAAGCATTATGTTCGCGTGCTTCTTGTACTGTTCGTTTAATAGGAGCTGACTCCGGACTTACAATAGCAATAATTCGATGAGCAGATACAATATTTCCGTATCCAATATTTAAAAACCGCATGGCCATAGTTTGCGCCTCCTAGTAAGTCTATCCGATTTCTCCACCACGTATAACTTTATATATTTTTTGAAAGCTACTCAATATTTTGTACTTGTTCACGAATTTTTTCAAGGTTATTTTTCATTTCTACAACATATTTTGAAATTGTTAAGTCATTTGCCTTAGAACCAATCGTATTAATTTCTCTATGCATCTCTTGCACGATGAAATCCATTTTCCTTCCAACAGGCTCTTCAATCTGCAATGTTTCACGAAATTGCTCTAAATGACTTTGCAAACGAACTAACTCTTCATGAATATCACAACGCTCTGCAAAGATTGCGACTTCTGTTAGCAATCTTTGTTCATCTAGATCTTGATTATGTAATTCTTTTAAGCGATTTTCTAATCGTTCACGATATTTTTGTGTAACAATTGGTGCATGTGGAATAATCGCATTTACACAATTGCTAATCTCTTGTAAACGATACGCTATATCTTTATGTAATCGTTCTCCTTCGCCATCTCTCATCGTTTTCAACATATGAGCAGCTTGACGAACAGCCTCATATAAACTGTTCTCAAAATGTTCATTTACATTTTCTATTTCTTCAATTGCTGTTACTTCTGGCATTGCCATTAATTGTTCGAGTGTAATAGAATCTTGTAATTGAAATTTCCCTTTTATATCTTCCATCATCGATTGGTACTGCTCAAGAAGTGACCAATTCACACTTAATTTTCTTTCAACAAGTCCTTCACCTGCTATACTAATAGACACTTCGATGCGCCCACGTCGAACTTGCTGTGCAATTATTTTACGAATTTTGTCCTCAAATACCATCATTTGCTTAGGAAGTCGAATACTCATCTCTAAAAAACGGTGGTTCACCGATTTCATTTCTACTGTAATTTGAAAAGTATCACTTTCTACTTTCGATCTTCCAAACCCTGTCATACTAGAAATCATTTTTATCACATCCAAGCCATAAAATAACTCAATGAAAAAGGTAATAGAGACAAGGCTCTACTACCTTCTGTAAATTATATCACATTTTCATAACATTGACTATTTCAAGTTTAATCCCTTCTTATATAACATCGGCTTTTTCTTCTTAGCCTTTTTCCCTGTTAATAAAGAACCTACTAGTAAGAAAGTCGGAATTGATGACAAACCTCCAATTAATAACCAATCTCTTGCTTGTATCGGCATTGTGCTAAAGATCGGTTGTAACGGTGGATAATATATAACCACTAGCATAAGTAGTAACGAAATAATAACCGCCCCTACTAAATACACGTTCCCAAATGGATTACGGTGAAAGACAGAATGCTCACTACGACAATCAAATACATGAATAAGCTGTGCAAGTACCAACGTCGCGAACGCTACAGTTTGTGCATATTTCAGTTCATTTGGATGTTGGTTATACGCAATAATAAACGCCACTAACGTCACTGCTCCAATTAAAAACCCTCGACTTATTATTTTCCACGCAAGCCCTCTAGCGAATACCCCTTCTTTCGGGTGACGCGGTGTTCTCTTCATCACATCTCCTTCAGCCTTATCCAAACCTAATGCCATCGCTGGTAAACCATCAGTAACTAAGTTCACCCATAAAATTTGAATAGGAACCATCGGCAGTGGTAATGCAAGTAACATCGCAAATAACATAACTAAAATTTCTCCAACATTTGACGCCAATAAGTAGCGAATGAACTTACGTATGTTCTCGTATATATTTCTTCCTTCTTTAATCGCTGACTTAATTGTAGCAAAATTATCATCTAGTAAAACAAGTGAAGAGGCTTCTTTTGCAACATCTGTCCCTGTAATCCCCATCGCTATCCCAATATCCGCTGTTTTTATAGCTGGAGCATCGTTCACTCCATCACCTGTCATCGCTACTATATGTCCTTGATTTTGCAATGCTTTAACAATTTTCAATTTATGCTCAGGTGATACACGAGCGAATACATACGTATCTTCTACAACATTTTCTAATTCCTCCACATCCATATTCGCGAGTTCTACTCCTTCAACAACGCGTCCATCTGGTGGTAAAACTCCTAATTGTTCAGCAATCGCCATTGCTGTCACTTTATGATCACCTGTAATCATTACTGTTCGAATACCAGCTTCTTTACACTCTTTTACCGCCTGCGCGACTTCTGGCCTTGGCGGGTCAATCATACCTTGTATCCCAACCAACATAAAATCTTTTTCAACGTCTCTTTCATGTTCAATAGAATCCGTGACTTTTAAAGGTTTAAACGCAACTGCAATTGTTCGAAGCGCTTGACTACCTAAGCTATGAATAGCCGCCTGTACTTCTTTTCTATATAGCTCACTTAACGGCTGCTGCTTATCCCCCCATAAGATTGTTTGACTCATTTGCAAAAGAACATCCGGTGCTCCTTTCGTAACAATAAACTTTTTCCCCTCTCGATCTCGTACAATAACACTCATCATTTTTCGAGTTGAATCAAATGGAAATTCACGAATAATTTCAAATTTCCCTTTCAATGCCTCACGTGTTATCCCAGCTTTCATTGCTGCAGCTACAAGCGCTCCCTCTGTTGGATCCCCATCTAATACGTACGCCTTTTTCTTTTGAATAATATTTGCATTGTTACATAGTGAACCAAATGTAAGTAGCTGATAAAGTGATTTTGTCTTAGCTGGATTCACTTCTTTTTCACCTTTCATAAAAGAGCCATTAGGTTCATATCCTTGCCCTGTCACTTTCCACAATTCTCCGCCTGACCACATATGTGTTACCATCATTTTGTTTTGTGTCATTGTTCCCGTTTTATCAGAGCATATAACAGAAGCGCAGCCTAACGTTTCTACGGCCGGTAACTTCCTTACAATTGCTCTCTTTTTTATCATACGCTGTACACCAAGGGATAAAGCTACTGTAACAATTGCTGGCAATCCTTCTGGAATAGCCGCAACAGCTAGCGATACGCCAGCTAAAAACATATGATATACTTCATTCCCTTGATACACACCAGCCAATACAACGAGCGCTGTCAAAATAAGAGCTACAATAATTAATATTTTTCCGAGCTGTTCTAACCTTCTTTGCAGTGGCGTTTCCATTTGCTCTGCATTTTGCAACATATTTGCAATTTGCCCCATCGCTGTATTCATACCAGTTGCTACAACGACTCCTGTACCAGATCCTCGCGTAATCATTGTCCCCATAAAAGCCATATTTTTTTGATCCCCAATTGCAACATCTTGCCCTTGCAGTGCTTCTACCTTCTTTTGTACAGGTACGGACTCCCCTGTCAAAGCAGACTCTTCAATATATAAACTTGATGCCTCAACAAGACGCACATCAGCCCCAATACGATCACCACTGGAAAACTTAATAATATCACCTAAAACAAGTGCTTTAGATGGTGCTTTTACCCACTTTCCATTCCGCATTACAGTAACTTGCGGGGCAGCTAGTTCCTTTAAAGCTTCCAATGATTTTTCAGCTTTTCTTTCTTGAAAAAAGCCGAGAATACCATTGATAATAACAATGGCAACAATAGCAATAGAATCAATGTATTCACCTAAAAACGCAGAAACAATTGTTGCTCCAAACAAAACGAGTACCATGAAATCTTTAAACTGTGCTAAAAATACCATTAGTGCAGAAGGCCTTTTTGCTTCTTCTAATTCATTAGTACCAAATTTCTTTACTCGCCCTTCTGCTTCTTTCTCTGTAAGTCCAACCTTTACATTCGTATTCGTTCTTTCTTCCACTTCATGTGCTCGCATTCCATACCAGTTCATCCTGCTATCGACCTCCTGATTCCAGACATACTCTATTGAAAGCTTATTCAGCCTCGTCCAAAAAAATGCTATAATTAACATTTAGTTAGAAAGGAGTGTTCATTTATGGCATTCGATGGATTATTTACAAGAGCGATTACACATGAAATTGAAAATTCTCTTTACACAGGAAGAATTTCCAAAATATATCAACCTTCAAAATACGAGATTTTATTACATATTCGAGCGAATGGAAAGAACCAAAAACTAATTCTTTCATCTCATCCTACATATGCGCGTATGCACTTAACGAATCAAAACTACGATTCGCCAGCAATACCGCCGATGTTCTGTATGCTTCTTCGCAAACATTTAGAAGGTGGATTTATTGAAAAAATTGAACAAATCGACTTAGAACGCATTATTCAAATTACAGTTCGCAGTCGTAATGAAATCGGAGACGAATCATTAAAAACATTAGTAATTGAAATAATGGGACGACATAGTAACATTATCTTATTAGATACGAAAACAAACGTGATTTTAGATAGCTTAAAACACGTTTCATTAGCCGTAAACCGTCACCGAACTGTATATGCTGGTGCTGAGTACGTCGCGCCACCAGCCCAACATAAAATCAATCCTCTGCAAATTGAAACCGCAGATGATTTTATTAGACCGCTAGACTTTCTATCTGGAAATATGGATAAACAACTCGTCGGTGCTTTCATGGGAATATCCCCATTATTTGCAAAAGAAGTAGTAAAGAAAGCCGGTATGGTAAACGAGAAAGCATTATCAGAAGCATTTTTCTCTATACAAACACCATTACTATCTCATGCATATACACCTACAATGATTACTGCAAATGGAAAAGAATTCTTTTATCTTTTCCCTCTTACACACTTGCAAGGAGAAGAAAAAACATTCTCATCAGTAAGCGAATTGTTAGATCGTTTCTTCTTTGGCAAAGCAGAACGTGATCGTGTAAAACAACAAGCTCATGATTTAGAACGCTTTATGCAAAACGAAAAAAATAAAAACGAGAAAAAACTCATTAAACTCGAAAAAACACTGCAAGATGCTGGAAAAGCAGATAAATATCAACTATTTGGAGAGCTACTTACAGCCAATATGTACGCTTTAAAAAAGGGCGATAAAGATATTGAGGTCGTTAATTATTACGATGAGGATGGTGGAACTGTAAAAATCACATTAGATCCTTTAAAAACACCATCTGAAAATGCACAACGCTATTTCCAAAAGTATCAAAAAGCAAAAAATTCGGTTGCTGTTGTAGAAGAACAAATCGAAAAAACAAATGAAGAAATTCTTTATTTTGATAGCTTACTTCAACAAATGGAAGCTGCTTCTTCAAAAGATATTGAAGAAATTCGTGAGGAATTAGCTGAAGAAGGTTATGTGCGCAATCGCAAAACGAAAAACGCAAAGAAAAAGCCTACTAAACCAGTATTAGATAAATATGTAGCAAGTGATGGCACAGAGATTTTCGTTGGTAAAAACAATAAACAAAATGATTATTTAACAACGAAGTTTGCCCGCCGTGATGAAATTTGGTTACATACGAAAGACATACCTGGCTCTCACGTTGTCATTCGTTCTTTAGAGCCTGCTGAAGAAACTTTACTAGAAGCTGCCAAAATTGCTGCCTATTACAGTAAAGCGAAAGAGTCTAGCTCTGTACCTGTTGATTTCACCAAAATACGCCATGTCAAAAAACCGAGTGGTGCAAAACTTGGTTTTGTTACGTACGACAATCAGCAAACCGTATATGTAACACCAGATGCTGATATTGTAATGAAATTAAAAGCGTAAATACAAAAATGCGTTGCTTATAAGCAACGCATTTTTTATATTCGTTCACACTAGTTCATATACCCATTTACTAATTCATAACATCTTGCTTTTGTCATCTTATATTTCTCTTCTGAAGCTTCTATACGCCTCATCGTTCCGTTATTTGTATCAGTACCAATTGCTTTAACTTTACTTTCTTTTTCTTTAACCCACGCAATTTGTTTCGTTTTTAACGACTGAAACGCATCAGGTGACATCGTACTTTTTAATGTACTGTAAATTTCATTTAGTTTATTATCCCACAGTTCATAATTTCCTTCTATTTCATTTACTATATCATTGGTTGACATAGCATTCGTATGTTTTTCTTGTTTATCTATAGCAGCTAATTCACTTAAAACATTTGCTCTATCTATCTTTGAAGAAGATTCTTTTTGCGATTGTTTCTCTTCTTTTGAGCCTGTATACGCACTCGAATCCTTTCTCTGTACTTGTTCTGTTTCTTGAATATTTCTTTCTTTCGTTACCTTTTCATACCTATTTTTATCTACATTGTATGAAATAAGAGATGTTTTCGCATTTACAGTAATTAATCCGTTACTATCTTTGAATATGTATTTCTTATCGCCACTATTTTCTTCACTTACAAATGACACATTCTTATCGTCTGGCATTTTTAAAATTCTATTTGCTTCTTCTTTTGTAAGTTTTAAATCTTCAGGAAAAACGAATGACCATTTATCCATTAACCATCCCCCTTCTTTATACACCAAATGAAATTCCCAATCTTGGGCCGCATGACCTATTTCATCTTCTAAACTTAATGTATGTACCGTTAAATTTTCTTTATCTTGTGAAGAAGAAAATCTTATTTCAGTTTGAAAATAATTTGGGAATGGTAACATATCAGTCTCTCTCGATCTATTAAAGTTAGCAAGCAATTCAGGAAGCTGATTCTCTACAAACTTTTCTGAAACCAATCCTTTAACTCCTTTTTTAGCTGTCTCTAAATCCCCAGGATTATTTCGGCTCCATCCATTTTCTTTTTCCATCTCACTAAACGCATTTGCTATTCCATCTACACTCTTTCTTACAATCTTTTTCGCTTCTTTTTCTGTCACTTCTGGCGCTTCATCAAGCTGTTCAATCGTTTCATTTACTTGAACTTTGTGTTCACTTGTTTCACACCCCGTTATAACAAGCATACTAGCGGCCAAACAAAATGACATTACTTTACTTAATTTCTTCATACACTCACATTCCTTAACCCAGTTTTTTTCGTTACATCTCTTTACCTATAAAAAACGTAACAATCCCTTATTATACCAATTAAATTAATCCATTTATACAAAAAATATAATATTTAAATTAAAAAGATTTTCGTTTGCGAGTTTATATTATTGTTCAGTCACATAAAAACTTACTGTAAAAATTTTATATATATTTATTTTACATTCGTCTAGTTTTTTTGACACACAGCTACCCTCTTCTCTTTTATTCTAAATAAATATACTGGCACAATTCTTGCTTTATTAATGTAAAAAGGAGGAATTAAAATGAATGTAAGAATAACTAACATCCAAAAACAACTACATAATTACGGAATCGACGGGTTACTTATTACAAAAAAAGAAAACCGTCAATACGCAACAAACTTTACAGGTAGCGCAGGCGTTGTCTTAATCGCTGCGCATAAAGCTATTTTCATTACTGATTTCCGTTACGTAGATCAAGCAAAAACGGAAATAAAAGCAGCAGAAATTATTATGCATAAAGGAAATTTAGAAGAAGAAGTTGCAAATCAAGTATCAAAATTAAAAATTCAAAAACTTGGTATAGAAGACAATAATATGACTTTGCAACAATTTAAGAAACTACAAAAATATATACATACAGAAATGGTTCCAGTGTGTGAGATTATTGAAGATATTCGACTTATTAAAGACACATCTGAAATAGAAACAATGAAAATCGCAGCTACGATCGCTGACGAAGCATTTCACCATATTGTTACATTTCTAAAGCCTGGAATAAGCGAGACTGACGTTCGAGATGAGTTAGAATTTTTCATGCGAAAAAAAGGGGCCACATCTTCTTCATTCCAAATCATTGTAGCCTCAGGCGTTCGTTCTTCACTTCCCCATGGAGTTGCATCAAATAAAATAATCGAACGAGGCGATATCGTTACATTAGACTTCGGTGCACTTTACGACGGATATTGTTCCGATATAACACGTACCGTAGCAATCGGGGAACCATCGGAAGAATTCCAAAAAATATACAATGTTGTACGAGAAGCGTTAAAGCGTGGGACTGAAGCAATTAAGCCTGGAGAAACTGCGAAAAGTATCGATGATATAACGAGGAATTACATTACAGAACATGGATACGGTCAATACTTTGGCCACTCTACCGGGCACGGTCTTGGGTTAGAAATACATGAACCACTTCGCTTATCCCAAGAAAGCAAGGCAACTTTACAAGAAGGTATGGTTGTTACAGTTGAGCCGGGCATTTACATACCGAACTGGGGCGGTTGTAGAATCGAAGATGATATTGTCATCACCAAAGATGGTTATGACGTTATTACAAAATCAAATAGAGAACTAATTATAATCCCTTGTTAATATTATGAAGGTTTAAACAAAACTTTTTTTGCACATAGAATTCCTTCTCTGGAGTATTCATTTAAAGAGGGGGAATTTTAATTGAATTTTGTAATTGATAAATTGGAGGGTTTACATGTAGAATTTTCAAAGCTTGTTTCCATGATGAATTACGCTCGCTATACAACAATGCAAGCAGTGGAAAGTTTAACAATTGAAGAACTTGATTATTTATATGATAAGGAAGCAAATTCAATTGGCATGTTATTGTATCATATGGCTGCTATTGAATTTTACTACCAGATTCATACTTTTGAAGACCGTGAACCAACGGAGGCTGAATTAGAACGCTGGTTACCTGGCATTGAATTAGGCCATCTTGGGCGTGAGAAAATAAAAGGAAACGCTATAGAATTTTACATCAATACATTACAAGAAGTACGTTCCAAAACGATTGCAATATTTCAATCATTACCTGATGAATGGTTATTTAAAACGACAGACTTTTGGTATGACAAACCAGCAAATAACTATTTTAAGTGGTTTCACGTTTTTGAAGATGAAATCAATCATCGTGGACAAATTCGTTTAATTAAAAAGATGCAAAAAACTCATGCAGTAAAATGAGGAAATGCCACCGAATAAGGTGGCATTTTCTTTTATTCATTAACGAATAGCTTTTCGTTTACTATTTTAGTGACTACCACTACCAACATTAAAATGCATATTAAATATAGCATTTTCGCAATAAACAACCACCCTTGAAACATTACAATTCCATCTATTATCTCATTTCCTTTCCATAACAAAAACGGAATTGTGCTGATTATAATGACAAATTCGATGCTGAAAACCATTTTCTTTTTTCGACTATATGCTTTCCATTCATTCCAGCGATACATAGGAGCAAAAATCAATACTCCTATACATAATATAACTGGTACCCATTCACTGTTAAGAAATTGTCCTGAAATAATTGATAATAGTAAACAAACTAGCACACCATAATATCCTATTTTTTCTCTCATTCGCACTCCCCCATTCTACTTCTCCTTTAATATGTAACTTGCTATACTTATAACAATTCTTAGAAAAATAACAACTATAATTACAAGATAAAGAACGTTTGCAGAAGACATCCATTCTTGAAAAATAGACATTTTCTCCATTTGTTTCTGACCCTCTATTAAAATAACCCCTGCGAACAATGAGCAAACAACGATGATACCTATCATAATTCCGATACTTTTTACTGTATTGTTTCATACCATCCCAGTTATATAAAAGTATAAATACAAACCCGAAAACAGGTATAATACTTATCCATTCATTGTTTGTAAATAGCTTTAAAATGATTAATAGACTACAAGATATGATAAATCCCAAAAATCCAATTTTTTTGTGCATAAGCCCTCCTCGAATTCCATTTTTAGGATTAATTGTATTGTAACATCCATTTTTTATCCTTACCATTTCAGTACATGAAATTTTACCTTTTTTTCTGTTTCTTATACTCACATACTTTCCCTACTTTCATACAATAAACTACACGATTGCCTAAGGATGTGAATGTTATGGGAGTTGAATTAACGCTATTACACGCTCTCTATGTTATTTGTTTACTCACTATTATTACCTTTTTTATTCTCCGGAAAGATACTACAATTATTTGTATCGTTTTTATCTTTTTATTAGCATTAACTGCTACAAGTTCTATCCCTCTTGCCGTTAGCGGCATTTTTCAAAGTTTTATTTACGCCATTACTGAGCTATTACCAACTATATTAATCATTTCTATTATTGTATCGATGAGTAACCTACTCGTTCATACCGGTATAAATGATACGATGATTTCACCATTTACAAAGATGATCCGTACCCCTACCCTCGCCTACTGGATTATTGGCCTTTTGATGATGACAATTTCTTTCTTCTTTTGGCCTTCTCCCGCTGTCGCCTTAATGGGAGCTATTTTATTACCGGTTGCTGTACGTGTCGGTCTTCCTCCAATTGGAGTAGCAATTGCTATGAACTTATTCGGTCATGGGATTGCTTTATCCGGCGACTTCGTTATACAAGGCGCACCAAAATTAACCGCAGACGCTGCTGGTCTCCCTGTTTCCAGCGTCGTATCTGCAAGTGTTCCACTCGTTATCGTTATGGGCGTTGTGACAACTTCCGTCGCTTTTTTCTTCTTACGAAAAGAGTTTCATACAGGCTTAGCTATACAAGAATCTATTCTATCAACTGAGTCTTCTAAAACGCTCACTTCATTATCTCCTCGCACAAAGAAATGGCTCGCTATTTGTATCCCTATCGTATATATCATTGATATCCTTTGCATGATTCAATTTCAACTACAAGGAAGCGACGCAACTGCACTTATCGGCGGAACGACTGTTATTATGATTATCATCATTTCACTCATCGCCTACAAAGGTAATGGACTAAATAAAACAACCGATTATTTTATAGAAGGGCTCCAATTTGGATTTAAAATCTTTGGTCCAGTTATTCCAATTGCTGCACTCTTTTATTTAGGAGATAGCGGCTTTGTGAAAATTATCGGAGACTATTTACCGAAAGGTTCACATGGAATCATTAACGACTTAGGGATTGCCTTATCTCAAACGGTCCCTTTAAACCAATACGTATCAGCGGGAACATTAACTATCGTTGGTGTCATAACAGGCTTAGATGGATCTGGTTTTTCCGGTATATCGCTTGCTGGTTCCATTGCAAACCTTTTCGGAACAGCTTTAGGTCATGGAACAGCTACATTAACAGCACTCGGACAAATTGCGGCTATATGGACCGGGGGCGGGACGTTAATTCCTTGGGCGCTTATTCCTGCTGCTGCAATTTGCAAGGTAGATCCATTTGAACTGGCACGCCGAAACTTTTTACCGGTTGTTATCGGTTTAATTGTCACCACTATCTTTGCGATGTTTATTTTATAACGTAAGCAAGTGTTCTCTTGCTTACGTTTTTTCTTGTAAAATTCATCATGAATTACTGGTTTTCAACAGGGATTCGTTATCCCTTAGCGAAATTATATTAGGAGAGTAATTTTTTCAAAACGTTTACGAGAAACAGATTACTGCAATTAGAAAAGGGGACATAACTATGAATGAATTGATTTTCGTCTTATTAATTTGTCCGTTACTTATCTTTATCGTTTCTGTTATTGGAACGCGCAAGACGAAAACGTATTACGTAATGCCGATTGTAACGTTTGCTAGTTTTTTAATAATAGGTGTTATCGCCTTTACTCCAAAATTTTTCTTTTGGGTCGGCATGTATAGCATTTTCTCATTTATTGTTTCTTATGTGACTCTATTGTTTGTAAAAGGATATAAGCTTGCAGAAAGCACTAAGTAGTTAAGGAGATTGTAATATGATTTTCTTTGATATTGATGGAACTTTACTTGATTATGAGGCTGCTGAAAGAAATGGTATTATAGATTTTTTTCAAATATATATTTACTTCTAGTGAACTTGGTATATCGAAACAGATCCTGAAATTTTTCACAGAACCGTATTACAATCGAACCTTGAAATGAAAGATTGCTATTATATTGGCGATCGATTAGAGACTGATGCGATTAGTAGTACAGCAGCTGGGATGCAAGGGATATGGTTAAATCGAGATAACTCACAACTCAAGTACGATATTCCTACTATCTGTTCTTTACATGAAGTTTTAACAATAATACAAAAAACGACCGCGTTCCCCCGCGGTCGTTTTTTTCATGTTACCCTGTGATCCAAGCTTCGTTAGCTGGATTTTTACGCCACTCTTGTAATTTTTTCGTTTCAGCTTGTCCAATCATACCTTTTTCTGCTGCAACTTCAGTTAATGCACTGTAATCACTTAAAGAATATGATGCTACGTTAGCTGCTTCTAGTTTTTCTTTTCCTGCTTCTAACTCATATGTGAAGATTGATACGATTCCTAATACTTCACATCCAGCTTCGCGAAGTGCTTCTACACATGTAATTGCACTACCGCCAGTTGAAATTAAGTCTTCTACTACTACGACTTTTTGACCTTTTTCAGCTTTTCCTTCGATTTGGTTCCCTTTACCGTGACCTTTTGCTTTACTACGTACGTAGCACATTGGTAAATCCATACGATCGCTTACCCATGCAGCGTGCGCAATACCAGCAGTTGCTGTTCCTGCAATAATTTCTACAGTTGGGAAGTGCTCTTTAATTAACTCTTCTAATCCAGCTGCAATCGCTTGACGTACTTTTGGATAAGATAAAGTTAAACGGTTATCACAATAAATTGGTGATTTCATACCTGAAGACCAAGTGAATGGATCATTCGGTTGTAAAAATACTGCTCCAATTTCTAATAAATGCGATGCGATTTCTTTTTTCATACTGTTACACCTTCCCACTGTTGTTTTACTGTTTTATACGCTTCAAGCGGATTTTCTGCTTTTGTAATACTACGTCCAACTACGATGTAGCTTGAGCCAAGTTCCCTCGCACGTTTCGGTGTTGCTACGCGCACTTGGTCATTTACATCATCGCTTGCAAGACGAATCCCCGGTGTTACTGTTACAAATTCATTTCCGCATACTTCACGTAATTTTGGAACTTCAAGTGTTGAACAAACAACGCCATCAAGTCCACTTTCTTTCGTTAATTTTGCATAATGAGCAACCGCTTCTTCTAACGTTTTCTCAATGCCGATCTCTTTTTTCATCATAGCTTCCGAAGTGCTTGTTAGTTGTGTAACTGCAATACAAATCGGTCTCTCTTTTCCTTCTTGCTTACCTTCCTCTAATCCCTCAATCGCAGCTTTCATCATGCTGCTTCCCCCAGCAGCATGAACATTTACCATATCAACATCTAGACTAGCTAGGCTACGCATAGCGCTTTTTACTGTATTCGGAATATCATGAAGTTTTAAATCTAAGAAGATCTTATGTCCTTTTTCTTTTAAGTACGTAATAATCGCAGGGCCTTCTTTGTAAAATAACTCCATACCTACTTTGACAAATAACTCTTCCCCTTCAAAGTGGTGTAAGAATTGTTCTACTTCTTGTTTCCCTGGAAAATCTAGTGCAACGATTAACGACTGTGACATGTTTGCTTCCAGCTCCTTCCTTGACATTCCGAAATGTGATCAAATCCTAATTCATCTAATAATGCTGGTAACTCTTCAATAATCGTCGGACATACGAACGGATCGATAAAGTTCGCTGTACCTACTGCAACTGCGCTTGCGCCAGCATAGAAGAATTCAATTACATCTTCAGCTGTTTCAATACCACCCATTCCGATAATTGGAATGTTAACCGCTTGGCTTACTTCATGTACCATGCGAATTGCTACTGGCTTAATCGCAGGACCTGATAATCCGCCTGTACGGTTTGCTAAAATTGGTTTAGCTGTTTTTAAATCTAGACGCATACCAAGCAATGTATTAATCATCGTTAAACCATCTGCACCTGCATTTTCAATCGCTTTTGCAATTTCTACTATGTTTGCCACGTTCGGTGACAATTTCACGTATACAGGTACTTCAGAAACCTCTTTTACTCGCTTCGTTAAATCAGCAGCAATTTCAGGATTTGTACCAAAGGCGATACCACCTGTTTTTACGTTCGGACAAGAAATGTTTAATTCTAGTGCATGGACATTAGGCGCTTTAGAAATTTCCTTCGCAACCGCTACGTAATCCTCAGCTTGTGAGCCTGCAACGTTTGCAATAATTGGAAGGTCAAATTGTTCTAACCATGGTAATTCCGAATTCATTACTTTGTCTAATCCCGGGTTTTGAAGTCCGATTGCATTTAGCATGCCCCCTGGTGTTTCAGCAACACGAGGCGTTGGATTTCCATAACGTGGTTGTTCTGTCGTCGCTTTAATCATGATTGATCCTAGTACACTTAAATCGTAAAACTGTGCATATTCACGACCAAACCCAAAGCATCCAGATGCCGGTATAATTGGATTTTTTAATGATAATCCTGGTAATTCAACTTGCAATCTGTTCATAGTACAACCTCCCCGATTGGAAATACTGGTCCGTCGCTACACACCTTCTTGTAAGAATGTCCACTTGGATCTTCTTGTAAGTGGCATACACATGCGAAACAAGCTCCAATACCACAGCCCATACGTTCTTCTAATGAAATATAGGCTTTTTTCTCTTTGTAACGTCCTTCTAATGCACGAAGCATCGCTAGCGGACCACATGAATAAAGAATATCAAAGTCAATTCCGTAATTATCAATTACATCTGTGACAAATCCTTTTGTACCGTGTGTACCGTCTACTGTCGCAACGTACGTATCACCAAGTTCTGCAAATTTTTCTTCATAGAAAACTACATCTTTCGTTTGAAAGCCTAAGATGTGAATAACACGTACACCTTTTGCAACGAGGCGCTGTGATAATTCATAAAGTGGTGGTACACCAATTCCCCCACCTACTAGTAAAGCTGTTTGACCAGCTTCTGCTTCTTCTACAGGAAAACCGTGTCCTAATGGTCCTAGTACATCTACCATTTCACCTTGTTTTCTAGTTGCTAATGTTTTTGTCCCTTGTCCTTCGGCACGATATAGCATTGTAAATTCGTTCTTCTCTTGATCTACATTACAAATACTAATTGGGCGGCGCAGAAGGGGCGCAATGCCCTCTGCTACCTTAATGTGTACAAACTGCCCTGGTTCGTTCATTTGCTGTACTAACGTTCCTTGAAGCACTAATTCGTAAATATTTTTTGCGATTTCTTTTTGGTTAACGACGATCATATTTTGCTTTTGCATCATGCATGTACCACCTCGTGACGCTTTGTTTGCGTAATTTCTTTCATTGAATGAGCTGAGAATGTCATAGATTCTAATACTCGTAAGATTGCTCTTGTTGTATCAAGTGATGTTAAGCAAGCCACACCATTTTCTACTGATTCACGGCGAATGCGGAAACCATCACGCGCTGGTTGTTTACCTTTTGTTAATGTGTTAATTACAAACTGTGCTTTTCCTTGACGGATAATATCTAGTAAGTTGTAGTCTTCAGAATCAATTTTGTTTACAACTTGTACTGGGATATTTTGCTCTTCTAATGATTGTGCTGTTCCAGCTGTTGCTAATAAGTTATAGCCGATTTCGTGGAAACGTTTTGCAATTTCCATCGCCTCTTCTTTATCTTTATCCGCTACAGTAATGATTACTGAGCCGTGCGTTGGGATGTTAATTCCAGAAGCAACTAACCCTTTATATAATGCTTTTTCAAGCGTTAAGTCTTTACCCATTACTTCCCCTGTTGATTTCATTTCAGGTCCTAATGTTGTATCAACTGAGCGTAGTTTCGCGAATGAGAATACCGGAGCTTTTACATATACTTCTTTCTCTTCTGGGTGATAGCCAGTTCCGTATCCTTGCTCTACTAGGTCTTGCCCTAAAATAACTTTCGTTGCAACATTCGCCATCGGTACGCCTGTAATTTTACTTAAGAACGGTACTGTACGGCTTGCACGTGGATTTACTTCAATTACGTACACTTGATCTTTGAATACTACAAACTGGATATTTAGTAATCCAACAATGTTTAATCCTTTTCCAAGTGCAATTGTATGTTCAATGATTTGTTCTTTTAGTTTTTCAGATAAACTTTGTGGTGGATATACTCCAATTGAGTCACCAGAGTGAACTCCAGCGCGTTCAATATGTTCCATAATACCTGGAATGAATACATTCTCACCATCGGAAATTGCATCTACTTCAATTTCTTTACCAACCATGTAACGGTCGATTAATACTGGGTGATCTGCATGAACTTTAACTGCATTTTTCATGTAGTGCAGTAGTTCTTCTTGACGATATACGATTTCCATCGCACGTCCACCTAGTACGTAAGATGGTCTTACTAATACTGGGTAACCAATTTCTTCTGCGATTGCTACCGCTTGTTCTACAGTCGTTGCTGTTTTACCAACTGGTTGCGGGATGCCAAGTTTTGTTAAAGCAGCTTCGAATTTATCACGATCTTCTGCACGGTCTAAGTCTTCAAGTGATGTTCCTAAAATTTTCACACCGTGTTCTTCTAGTTTCGCTGCTAAGTTAATTGCCGTTTGTCCACCGAACTGAACGATAACACCTTCTGGTTTTTCTAAATCGATAATATGCATTACATCTTCAATCGTTAATGGTTCAAAGTATAATTTGTCAGAAATACTGAAGTCTGTTGAAACTGTTTCTGGGTTGTTGTTAATGATAATTGCTTCATATCCAGCTTCTTTAATTGCCCATACTGAGTGAACTGTTGCGTAATCAAACTCAACACCTTGACCAATACGGATCGGACCAGATCCTAGAACTACTACACTCTTACGATCTGTTACAATCGATTCATTTTCGTCCGCATATGTGCTGTAGTAATATGGCGTTGCAGATTCAAACTCTGCCGCACAAGTATCTACCATTTTGAATACTGGCATCATATTATTTTCTTTACGCATATCGTAAATTTCGCGCTCCGTTTTGTTCCAAGCTGCTGCAATGTAGTGATCGCTGAAGCCCATTTCTTTTGCAGTTTGTAGTACTTCCATATTTCCTACATTCGCTTTTACTTCACGTTCCATATTTACGATGTTTTCAACTTTTTGTAAGAAGAAGAAGTCCATTTCACACCATTCATTGATTTCTTCTTTCGTTACACCTTGGCGAATTGCTTCTGCTACAATAAACAGTCGTTCATCATCCGCTTTAATGATACGTTTTTTCATCGTTTCTTTATCAAGTTCTTTTAAGTGGTCTAATTCTAAGTGATAAATGCCAAGCTCTAAAGAACGAACTGCTTTTAGTAATGATTCTTCTAAGTTACGTCCGATTGACATAACTTCACCAGTTGCTTTCATTTGTGTTCCAAGCGTTCTGTTCGCTGATTCAAACTTATCAAACGGCCAACGTGGAATTTTTGAAACAACATAGTCTAACGCTGGCTCGAAGCAAGCGTAAGTTTTTTGTGTTACTGGGTTTACGATTTCATCTAACGTTAAGCCGACTGCAATTTTTGCTGCTAATTTCGCAATTGGATATCCAGTTGCTTTAGATGCTAGTGCAGATGAACGACTTACACGTGGATTTACTTCGATTACATAGTATTGGAAGCTATATGGATCTAGTGCAAGCTGAACGTTACATCCACCTTCAATTCCTAGTGCACGAATAATTCGTAATGACGTGTTACGTAACATTTGGTATTCACGGTCGCTTAGCGTTTGGCTCGGTGCTACAACGATTGAATCACCTGTATGAACACCAACTGGATCGATATTTTCCATGTTACACACTACAATCGCGTTATCATTTGAATCACGCATTACTTCGTATTCAATTTCTTTACAGCCAGCAATACTTTTCTCTAATAAACATTGTGTTACTGGGCTATGTTTTAAACCACTTGTTACGATTTCAATTAGCTCTTCTTCGTTATGACAAATTCCGCCGCCCGTTCCTCCTAATGTGAACGCTGGTCGAACGATTACTGGGTAACCAATTTCGTTTACAAATCCATATGCTTCATCAAGGTTATGAATAATTTCACTTGGTGGTGTTGGTTCATTTAAATCTTGCATTAATGTACGGAATAAATCACGATCTTCCGCTTGCTCGATTGCTGATAATTTTGTTCCTAAAATTTCAACTCCACACTCGTCAAGTACGCCTGATTTTGCAAGTTCAACAGCCATGTTTAAACCTGTTTGACCACCTAATGTTGGTAGGATTGCATCAGGACGTTCTTTACGAATAATACGGCTTACGAATTCTAATGTTAATGGCTCGATGTATACTTTATCTGCTGTTGCAGTATCCGTCATAATTGTTGCTGGGTTAGAGTTAACAAGGATTACTTTGTAACCTTCCTCTTTAAGAGATTGACAAGCTTGTGTACCAGAGTAGTCAAACTCCGCTGCTTGCCCAATTACAATTGGTCCTGATCCGATTACTAAAATTGTGTTAATGTCTAGGCGTTTTGGCATAACTCTTCCCCTTCTTTCTTGAAGTTTTCAATCATTGTTAAGAAATCTTCGAATAAATCATTTGCATCTTCTGGTCCCGCTGAAGCTTCTGGATGGTATTGTACTGTAAATGCCGGGAACTTCTTATGACGAAGACCTTCTACCGTTCCATCGTTTAAAGCAACATGTGTAATTTCAAGATCTGTATTTTCAACTGATTCTTCTTCTACTGCGTATCCGTGGTTTTGAGATGTAATTGCTACTTTTCCAGTTGCAAGATTTTTTACTGGATGGTTTAAACCACGGTGACCAAATTTCAACTTACTTGTATTTGCACCTGATGCTAGAGCGAACAATTGATGTCCTAGGCAAATTCCGAATAAAGGAACTTTACCGATAATGTCTTTTAACATTTCAATTGCTTCTGGTACATCTTTCGGATCTCCAGGTCCATTACTTAACATAATTCCATCTGGGCTAAGGCGTAAAATTTCTTCCGCTGTTGTGTTGTAAGGAACTACAATTACATCACAGTCACGCTTATTTAATTCTCGTAAAATACCATGTTTCATACCGAAGTCTACTAGTACAACTCGGTGACCACGACCTGGGCTTGGGTATGGATCTTTCGTTGATACGCGTTTTACATGATCTGTAAATACTGTCGCTTTTAATTGGCTTACAATGTACTCTACATCTGCATCCATGTTACAAAGGCGTCCACGTAATGTACCGTATTGACGAATTTTTCTCGTTAATTTTCTCGTATCAATCCCTGCTAATCCTGGGATATTTCTTTCTTTCAAGTAATCATTTAACGAAATTTCATTACGGAAGTTTGATGGGTGATCACAAATTTCGTTTACGATTAAACCATTTACAGATGGGTGAATGGATTCAAAATCGTCACGGTTAATGCCGTAGTTTCCGATTAATGGGTACGTGAATGTTACGATTTGACCGCAATATGATGGATCAGATAATGTTTCTTGATATCCAGTCATTCCTGTTGTAAATACAACCTCACCTGACTTTTCGATTTCGCCTCCGAAACCTGTTCCAATTAATACTGTTCCATCTTCTAAGATAAGTTGTCTTTTCATACTAATGCACTCTCCTTTTGCCATGCGATCTTACCACCAACGATTGTCATTACCGGCCATCCTTGGCATTTCCAACCTGCGAATGGTGTATTTTTTCCTTTTGATAAGAATGTTGTTGGGTCAATCTCTTCTTCTTGTTCTAAATCAATGATTGTAATATCAGCTGCTCTACCTTCTTTTAGGCGACCTGCTTCTAAGCCGAATGTATCAGCTGGCTTTTCTGTTAAGAATTGAATTAACTGTTCTAGCGTAATAACTCCCTTTTTCACAAGGTTTGTGTATAGAAGCGGGAATGCTGTTTCAAAACCAGTAATTCCAAACGGTGCTCTTTCAATTCCTTGTGCTTTCTCTTCCGCTGTATGCGGTGCATGGTCAGTTGCGATCATATCGATCGTTCCATCTAATAAACCTTCAATTAATGCTGCATGGTCTTCTTTTCCACGAAGCGGTGGGTTCATTTTAAAGTTAGGATCAGCTGATGGGATATCATCTTCACATAACACTAGGTGATGCGGTGTTACTTCTGCTGTTATTTTAATTCCAGCGCGTTTCGCATCACGGATTACACGTACAGAACCTTTCGTACTTACATGACATACGTGATAGTGGCAATCTGCTGCTTCAGCAAGCAGTATATCCCTTGCAATATGTACAGATTCACATACTGATGGGATACCGTTTAATCCGTGTTTCTCAGAAAACTTCCCTTCATGTACACAACCTTTATTAATAAGCGTATTCTCTTCACAGTGCGCAACTACTGCCATATCTAATTTTGCTGCACGTTTCATAGCCGCTAACATCATGCTCGCATCTTGTACGCCTACGCCGTCATCTGTGAAAGCAAATGCTCCAAGTTCTTTTAATGTTTCGAAATCTGTCATTTCAGAACCAGCTTGACGTACTGTAATTGCTCCGTATGGTAGTACGTTAACATGAGCTTTTTCTTCAATACGTTTTTGCAAGTCTTCCATATGTTCTCTGCAATCTGGTACCGGGCGTGTATTTGGCATTGCGCAAATTGTAGTGAATCCACCTTTTGCCGCTGCTAGTGTACCTGTTTCAATTGTTTCTTTATGTTCACCACCTGGTTCACGAAGATGTACGTGTACATCTACTAATCCAGGTGCGATTAACTTTCCGTTCACATCGATTACTTCAGCATTATCTGCCGTAATATTTTCTGCTACCTTAGCGATTTTACCGTCTTGTACGAGAAGATCCGTTGCTACGATTTTTCCTTCTTCATTCATATAACGACCATTTTTAAACAAATAATTCATGTTTCATTCCTCCTAATACATTTGGTAAGGCGCGTTTTAGTACAGCCATTCTTACGTAAACTCCATTTTCCATTTGTTTAAATATACGTGAACGCTCACACTCAACAAGTTCACTTGCAATTTCAACATCACGGTTTACAGGAGCTGGATGCATAATAATGCTTCCTTCTTTCATACGCTTTTCTCTTTCTACTGTTAATCCGTGTTTCTCATGATATTCTTTCATAATGTCTGTTTCATAATGATCATGACGCTCATGTTGTACACGGAGTAACATCATTACATCAACTTCTGGAACAAGTTCATCTAATGGTTTGTATGTTCCAAATGTGTTGTCTTCATCTTTCCACTCTTCTGGACTTGCAAAGTAAATTGTTGCACCAAGCTTCGTTAATGCTTCTGCATTAGAACGTGCTACTCGGCTATGACGAACATCTCCTACTATTGCAATCTTCAAACCTTCAAATCTTCCAAACTCTTGTTTAATTGTAAGAAGGTCCAGTAGGCACTGTGTTGGGTGGTTTCCGCATCCATCTCCAGCATTTAAGATTGGAATATTCACCTGATCTTTTAGTTCATCGAAGTAGCGATCTTGCTCGTGGCGGATGACCACTGCTTTTGTTCCGATTGATTCTAGTGTTCTTATCGTATCGTATAGAGTTTCTCCTTTTTGTACGCTAGATGCATCAGCTGAAAAGTTTAAAACATCAAGTCCTAATCTCTTCTCAGCAACTTCAAAGCTAAATCTCGTTCTCGTACTATTCTCAAAGAACAAGTTCGCAACAAAAGTTTGCTCTGTCGTTTTGCTCTCTTTTCCATTCGCAAAATCTTCTGCATCTTTTAGGATTTCTGAAATTTCTACTTCCGATAATTCACTCATCGTTAACAAATGGCTCATCGTCATCCCTCATCTTTCTGATTTTTATGTTACCACTTTTGAATTTTTATAACAACCTTTGCATAAAAATACCCTAATCGTGTGAGACTAGGGTGCAAGAAAGAAGCCACCCTTTCCGGTCTCACAGGACTGAATTAAAAGGTTATTATTATGAAGCAATCTGCTTAGATTGTTTTATTTGTTTCGTTTCCGGTAGTAGTAGATTTAACAGTACACCTACAATTGCTGCTAGTGCCATTCCTTCTACTTGGAATGATTCTCCTACGTGAAGTACCGCTCCACCAATACCGATTACTAATATTACTGATGCAATCATTAAGTTTCGTTTGTCACTTAAATCTGTTTTATCATCTACCATCATGCGTAATCCGCTTGATGCGATTACACCGAATAGTAAGATTGATACACCACCCATAACTGGTGTTGGGATCGAATGAATCAGTGCAGAAATCTTACCGATAAATCCGAACATGATTGCGAATACTGCTGAACCGATGAATAAGTATACACTGTATGCTCTCGTAATTGCTAGCACACCGATGTTTTCACCATACGTTGTATTCGGTGGCCCACCGATTAGTGACGCGATTAATGTTGCTACTCCGTCACCGAAGATTGAACGGTGTAAACCTGGTTTTTCAATTAAATCTCTTTTAATAACATTTCCAAGAACAATTTGATGTCCGATATGTTCTGATATTGTTACTAGTGCAACTGGTACCATCAAGAGTACAATCTTCCATGAAAACTCTGGTGTGTATGTTACAAATGGTACTGTGAAATCTGGTACAACAAACCATTTTGCCTCAGCTACCGGCTTTAAGTCTACTAGCCCTTGGAAGTAAGCGAAGATATATCCGCCGATAATGCCAAGTAACACTGGTATGATACTGAAAAATCCTCTTCCAAATATCGAGCATATAATTGTAATTGCTAATGTTACTAACGCTACTGAAAAGTGTGTAAAGCTATATTTGCCATCCGCACCGTTCATCGCCATGTTAACTGCTGTATGTGCTAAAGCTAGACCGATTACCATTACTACTGGACCAACTACGATTGGTGGTAGTAATTTCATAATCCACTCTGATCCTGATTTCTTAATTCCGAGTGAGATTAAGATGTACACAAGTCCTGCTAGCAAACCACCAAGCATTGCCGCTCCCGGTCCACCTGCCGTTTTCGCTGTTATAATCGGTGCGATAAAGGCGAATGATGATCCTAGATAAGCAGGTACTTGACCTTTCGTTATAAGAAGGAATGCTAACGTTCCTAATCCACTTGATATTAATGCTACTGATGGATTCAATCCTGTTAAAAACGGAACAAGCACTGTTGATCCAAACATCGCGAACAAATGTTGTATACTTAAAAATAACCATTTTCCCGGTTTCGGTACTTCATTAACGTCTAACACTGGCTTTTGTTCCATTGTTACATCCTCCTTCAGTTTAAATCTTTGCAATAAAAAAACTCTTTGTGCCTGTGCACAAAGAGTCCTACACTTTCGTATGCCAAATTTGACATATGAAAGCCAAGACCCTTTGGCAGCCTCACAGGACTACATTTAAAAGGGCTTTACTTATCGTATATGCTTACTCGATCTTGTTGATCTGTCTCTTGCAAATCAACTTCGATACGCTCTTCACTTGATGTTGGAATATTCTTCCCTACATAATCAGCGCGAATTGGTAATTCGCGATGACCTCTATCAACAAGAACCGCCAATTGGATTTGAGATGGTCTACCTAAATCCATAAGAGCATCCATTGCTGCTCGAACTGTTCTTCCTGTATATAATACGTCATCCACAAGGATAACTTTTTTCTTCGTAATATCTACAGGGATATCAGAACCTTTTACAAGTGGTTCTTTATTTTTCGATTGTAGTGTTAAATCATCACGATATAACGTAATGTCTAACTCTCCAACTTCCATTTCTTTTCCTTCAATTTGACCAATTCGTTCTGCCAAACGTTGTGCAATAAAAATTCCACGAGTTTTAATTCCGACAAGAACACAATTATCGACACCTTTATTTCGTTCCACGATTTCATGACTAATTCGTGTTAAAGCGCGGCGAATCATTTGGTCATCTAAAACGACAGCTTTCTCTTGCATGCTCTACACCTCCAAGCTTTTTTCTTGCGTGAGAGTAATGGTATAAAAAAAGTCCTCTCAGCGTGTGCGAGAGGACTTTTGAAAAAAGGGTACAACATACCCTAAGTATTTCAAACCGTTACCTTCTCAACCTCACGGGGCTGTGTTAAAGGATCATTATTTAACTGTTGTCAGTATCTCAATTTTCTTATGATTTGTCAATACTATTTTCGTAAAATATTTAATGCGTCTTCAAACACTTCTGGAATCGGTGCCTCAAACTGAATATATTCACCCGTACGAGGATGATCAAAGCCTAAAATACCCGCATGAAGTGCTTGTCCATTCATATCTAACGTTTTCTTCGGACCATACTTCGGATCTCCTGCAAGTGGATAGCCAATATATTTCATATGAACACGAATTTGGTGCGTACGTCCCGTTTCTAAGCGACATTCTACAAGTGTAAAGTCTTTAAAGCGTTCTAACACTTGGAAGTGCGTAACAGCGTTCTTACCATTTTCATCAACTGTCATACTTTGACGCTCTTTCTTATCACGAGCAATCGGAGCATCAATCGTTCCCTTATCATGCGGAATCACACCGTGTACAATCGCTTTGTAACGTCTCGTTACTGTTTTTGCTACAAGCTGATTCACAAGCGATTCATGTGCCATATCATTTTTAGCAACCATTAATAGTCCAGATGTATCTTTATCAATACGATGCACGATACCTGGACGCATTACACCGTTAATGCCTGATAAGTCTGTACAATGATGCATAAGGCCATTTACAAGTGTACCACTTGTATGCCCTGGTGCTGGATGTACAACCATACCACGTGGCTTATTTACAACAAGCACATCTGCATCTTCATAATAAATTTCTAAATTTAAATCCTCTGGTTGAATATCTAACTCTTCTGGTTCAGGAATTGTTACTGTAATTTCATCTTCTTCTTTTACTTTATAATTCCCTTTTACCACTTTCCCGTTTACTGTCACAACGTCATCTTTAATCCATTGCTGCACTTGCGTACGTGACCATTCGTTATTTATCCCTGCAACGAATTTATCAATTCGCTCATTTTTTTGCTCTGCTGCAACTGTTACTTGTACTACTTCACTCATTCAATTACTCCTTCGCTTTCTTGCCTTCTAATAATGTTTGAATAATAATTAATACAACACCAATACATAATGCTGAATCAGCTATATTGAATACTGGATAGTTGTACGAGAAAATATACACGTGAATGAAATCCACTACTTCTTGTCTAAATACACGATCAATAAAGTTACCAATTGCCCCGCCCAAAATTAGGCCTAACGAAATACCTAGAAGTTTGTCTGTTTTCGCATACTTTTTCATATAAAATACAATAAACACTACAAAAACAACTGTAATAATGTAGAAGAACCACATTTTATTTTCTAAAATACCCCAAGCAGCGCCTCTATTTCGATGTGATGTTATGTATAATACATTGTCGATAATCGGAATACTCGTACCCAATTCCATGTTCTTTACAATTAACCACTTCGATATTTGATCGATAGCAATGACGAATAACGCTATTACATAATATATCATTTTCATTTCCCCCACAAAGACAGTGTACCTCAAAATTTTAGCATAGCTGCTACCTTTTCACAATGAACCTTTATAGAAGAATAAAATAAATTAAAAAAAGGTAATATAATATCGTTGTGCGTATTCATACATTTACCTTTTCATAAAAGAATTCATGAATCGTACGGGCAGTCGGCATTGTCTTCATTTGCTTTGTCGAAATTAATCTCCCCGTCTCTTCACAAATACCATACATGTCTATTTCCATTTTAAATAATGCGCGTTCTACATCCTTTAAATCCTCTTTTATATCATGTAATAGCAATTTTTTCTTTATCTCTTCCTTAATTTCATATCCAAGCTCTTGGCTGAACTCGACATCATATTTGTGCATTACTTCTTTAGCTAGTCTCTCTTGCAACTCTTTTCTCATCAATTGCAATTCTTCTTTTATTTCCATGTAAATTTCATTCACGTGTACATTCCTCCTAGCTGTAATGTACAGTTAGTGTGTCCGAAATTTATTTGCTTACCTCACACACATTTTTCCTTCACAGGAAAGAGTCTGAAAGTGATTTTGATATGCCATCAACAAAAAAACTGACTGCATCAATAGCAGTCAGCTTTTTTTATTATTTTACATAGTTTTCTTTAACAACTGTTGCACAACGCTCACATAATGTTTCATGTTCAGCATCTTTACCAATTGTTTCTGAAACTACCCAACAACGTTCACATGTTTCACCAGTTGCTTGAGCAACAACAACCGCTGTATGTTCATACTTCGGTGCATCTGCTGGCGCTTCATCCATCATACCACCAAGTTTATACTCAGAAACGATGAATAATTGCTTTAAGTCTTCACTAATAGACTCTAACATAGCTTTCATTTCTGCAGTTGGATATAGCGTAATGCTTGCATTTAATGACTTACCGATTACTTTTTCATTACGAGCTACTTCTAGTGCTTTTAACACGTCATCACGTAATGTCATAAATGCATCCCATTTTGTTTTTAACGCTTCCGCGTCATCTAATTGTACAGCTTCTGGCATATCAGTTAATTGTACACTTTCTTCTGTTACGCCTGGAATGTATGGCCATACTTCATCAGCTGTATGCGGTAAGATTGGTGTTACAAGTTTCGTTAACGCAACAAGAACATCATATAATACAGTTTGAATCGCACGACGATCTTCGTGGTTTGCACCTTCAATATATAAAATGTCTTTTGCAAAGTCTAAATAGAATGAACTTAAATCAATTGTACAGAAGTTATGAATTGCATGATACACAGCAGCAAAGTCGTATGTCTCATATGCTTCTTTAACTTTTGTAATTAAGTCATTTAATTTCACTAACATGTAACGATCTACTTCACGAAGTTCAGCTACAGCTACTGCATTTTCACTTGGCTTAAAGTCGTCTAAGTTTCCTAATAAGAAACGGAATGTGTTACGGATTTTACGATACACTTCTGCTACTTGTTTTAAAATATCATCTGAAATACGTACGTCAGATTGATAGTCAACAGAAGATACCCATAAGCGTAAAATGTCTCCGCCTAATTGATCCATAATTTTCTTCGGTACGACGATGTTTCCAATCGACTTACTCATCTTACGTCCTTCACCATCTAGTACGAAACCGTGACTTAGTACGCCTTTATATGGAGCTTTACCTGTTACAGCAACTGCTGTTGATAATGAAGAGTTAAACCAACCACGATACTGGTCAGATCCTTCTAAATATAAATCAGCTGGACGCTGTAAATCTTCGCGCTCTTCTAATACCGCTTGGTGAGAAGAACCTGAATCGAACCATACATCCATGATGTCTGTTTCTTTACGGAATTCGCCATTTGGGCTACCTGGATGTGTAAATCCTTCTGGTAATAGATCTTTCGCTTCACGCTCGAACCATACGTTAGAACCGTGTTCACGGAATAAATCTGCTACATGGTTAATTGTTTCATCCGTAATAATTGGATCACCATTCTCAGCATAGAATACCGGAATTGGCACACCCCATGCACGCTGACGAGAAATACACCAGTCACCACGGTCACGAACCATATTATGAAGACGAGTTTCTCCCCATGCTGGTACCCATTTTGTTTCTGCTACAGCTTCTATTAATTCTTTACGGAATGCTTCAATAGATGCAAACCACTGTGCTGTCGCACGGAAAATAATTGGTTTTTTCGTTCTCCAATCATGTGGGTATGAATGTGTAATGAATGTTAGTTTCAGTAACGCGCCTACTTCTTCTAATTTTTCTGTAATTGGTTTGTTAGCTTTATCATAGAATAAGCCTTCAAATCCAGGTGCCTCATTTGTTAATACACCTTTATCATCGACTGGGCAAAGTACTTCTAATCCATACTTTTTACCAACAACGAAGTCATCTTCCCCGTGTCCTGGTGCTGTATGAACACAACCTGTACCTGCATCTGTTGTTACGTGGTCTCCTAGCATAACTAATGAATCACGATCGTAGAATGGATGTTTTGCAACTGTGTACTCAAGTTCGCTACCTTTTACTGTTTTCACAACTTCAGCATTTTCCCACTCTAACGTTTTTGCAACTGTCTCAAACAGCTCAGAAGCAATGATATATTTCTCATCGTTTACTTTTACAATGCTATATTCAAGCTCTGGGTGAACAGAAATACCTAAGTTTGCAGGTAATGTCCAAGGTGTCGTTGTCCAAATGATGTACTTTTCATCACCTTCTAATACGTTCTTTCCATCTTTTACAGGGAATGCTACGTAAATAGATGCTGATTTTTTATCTTGATATTCAATTTCAGCTTCCGCTAAAGCAGATTCACTCGTTGGAGACCAGTAAACTGGTTTTTGACCTTTATAGATATAACCTTTTTTCGCCATGTCACCAAACACTTTAATTTGTTGTGCTTCATAAGCTGGCTCTAAAGTAATATATGGATTATCCCAATCTGCACGTACACCTAGACGCTTAAATTGTTCACGTTGACGTTCTACTTGTTCATATGCATACTCTGCACATAACTTACGGAACTCAGCAACTGTCATTTCTTTACGTTTTACACCTTTATTTGTTAAAGCTTGTTCAATTGGTAAACCGTGCGTATCCCATCCTGGAACATATGGCGCACTAAAACCAGTCATTGATTTATAACGAACAATAAAGTCTTTTAATACTTTATTTAATGCATGTCCCATATGAATGTCACCATTCGCATATGGAGGTCCATCATGCAATACAAATAAAGGACGTCCTTTTGTATGTTCTTGTACTTTTTCGTAAATATTCATTTCAGCCCATTTTTCTTGCATTGCAGGCTCACGTTTTGGTAAATTCCCACGCATTGGGAACTCTGTTTTTGGCATCAGTAATGTATTTTTGTACTCCATGCTCAATTCCTCCTTACATGTATAAAAGAAACACTTAAAAAACGGAATAAAAAAGAGACCTTCTCATCCCAAAAAGGGACGAGAAAGTCTCCCGCGGTACCACCCTAGTAGATCATATACATATGTATAGAATCCTCTTTATATTCTTAACGCGAATACACGCCTACGCTTACTCTATTTGTTCAGCGCGGAACTCCAGGGTGATATTCCCACTATCTCCTTATCCTGAGCTTACACCATCCTCAGTTCGCTATATAAGGTTTGAAAAGGTACTTATCCCTATCTTCGTTTTTCTTAATAAATATGTTGTTTAAAATTATATGTAATAATGAGAAAAACGTCAAGCTTACACTGTTTCTTCTTTTTTCAACAGTTCATCTACTTCGTCTTCTAATTCAATTAGTTTATCCCAATCATCGTTGTTTAACATCTCAAGCTGTGTTTCTAATAACATACGGAAACGAGTTCGGAATACTTTCGCTTGTTTCTTTAGCTCTTCAATATCAAAAGCAACTTTTCTTGATTTTACTAATGCTTCGTTAATAATACGATCAGCATTCTTTTCAGCTTCACGCACAATTAATTTCGCTTCTTTTTGCGCATTACGTTTTACTTCTTCCGCTGCTTCTTGTGCAACGACGATAGATTTGTTTAACGTATCTTCAATATTAGAGAAATGATCTAACTTCCCTTCTAACTGCGCAACTTTTTCTTCTAAAGCTTTTTTCTCACGAATGACCAATTCATAATCTTTGATAATTTGATCAAGAAACTCATTTACTTGATCTTCATCATAGCCACGGAATCCGCGACCAAATTCTTTGTTATGAATATCTAATGGTGTTAACGGCACAACGCCACCTCCAAGTAGTTATCTAAATTTCCTCTTTCAATTATATCTTTTCTTCGACAAAATAGGAGGATTTCCTTCTAAAAAACCAATCATTTTAGTATACCATACAAAATTCTCCATTTGTCGCGTTTTGTTCTACCTTCTACAGAAAATAATTTACTTCGGCCATATCCTCTAACAGAAAAAACATCTCCTGGATAGCATTCATAAGAAGTTTGCTCCACTGTTTTCCAATTGACTTTTACTAAACCATTTTTTATGAAAGGTTGTACTTTCTGTCTAGATAAATGTAACATTTCAGCTAACATAACATCTAAACGAAGTGAAGAAACCGTTCCAGATTTCTCTCCCCACGTTTCATCTATCTGTAGAATTTGTTCTCCTTGCACTGACGCTAAAGAGACTTTTACTTTCCCTATTGATTGTAAGTTCATCTCAATATACGATACAATTTCTTTCGCAACTACAATTTGGGCACGATTTTCTTGCAGCAAAATATCACCACATTTTTCTCTTGTTAAACCAAGAGACATAAATGTACCTAATATTTGCCTATGTTCTAGCGTATAAAACTTGGAAGGATAGTCAATTTCTAATACTTCTACTTGAAATTCTTCTTCATTTAATTCTAGATAGTCTGGATAAATAAGTGCTCTTTTACGCTCTGCATTAGGCGTTGCACCACCAAATTGTACAGCAACATCACCTTGTCCTATTACCATTGAAACAATTTGTTGTTGCCTAGGATCAAGAAAATCCGTTAACTTCACTTGATGGTACTCCGCCGCTCGCTTCCACTCTAGCACTTTATCCACAAAGACCTCCTCATCAGGCCTAAAATGTTCGTAGATGCTCATGTATTTACCTTCTTACTATAAGAAATAGCTTAATAAACTGAACAAACCAGTTTTAGCAAGTTTCAACGCAAAGATCGCAACGATTGGAGAAATATCAATCATTCCAAGCGGCGGAATAAAGCGGCGGAATGGTTCTAAATACGGTTCACAAATACGTGCCAGGAACTCTCCAAAAGATGATTCCTTTGCACCAGGAAACCATGATAGGAGAATGTAAATAATAAGTGCCCACGAGTAAATCTCGATAGCATAACTTAACACTATAAAAACTGTTGTCATGGCGTATTACCACCTCTTTATATTTGTTTCTTCTTCTTCACCGAATAACTCTGAAATCGCACCAACAATATCTACATTTTCAGGTGTACACATAAATGTTTTCGGCCCTATTTTTTGAATGTCCCCGCCTATAGCGTATACAGTACCACTTAAAAAGTCAACGATACGTACCGCTTGATCAGTAGACATTCTCTGCAAATTAATTACAACAGCTCGTCTACCTTTTAAGTGGTCCGCAATCCCTTGTGCTTCCGAATATGTGCGTGGTTCTAATAAAACAACTTTTGAAGATTGTTTTGCTGTTTCAATACTCACAACATTTTGCTTCGGTTGCGCTTTCGGAAACGTAACGTCTTGTTGTTCTGGTGGATCTTGCTGCTTTTTCATGTCTGTTTGCTCCTTTTCATAACCATATTGAGCTGCTTCTTTTTCTTCCGGTGTATCAAAAAAGAAGTATTTTACTTTTGACCAACTCATAATAAGATTCTCCTTCCTTTTACGCTTTTCCTACTAAAATCGTTCCCAAACGAATATATGTAGCCCCTTCTTCAATTGCAATTGTGTAATCGTTGGACATTCCCATTGATAATTCTTTACATGGCGCATGTAATAACTCTAGCTCCTGCACCTCTGTTTGCAGCATACGTAATTCCTTAAAACAGCGTCTGATTTCTTCCTCTTCTTCTGTAAATGGAGCCATCGTCATTAGTCCAACCACTTCAATTTTATCGAATTCTTGCAAACTTTGAATAAAAGAAACAACCTCTTCTATTGCCAATCCTTGCTTCGATTCTTCAGATGAAGTTTTCACTTGAATAAAGCATTTCACTTTCTTATCAGCACGTTTCTGAATTTCTTTCGCCAGCGAAAGACGATCTAACGAATGTAAATAATCAATTTCATTAATGATTTCTTTTACTTTTCTCGTTTGTAATGAGCCAATAAAGTGCCAATTAACTTTTGAACCGAAATGCTCGTATTTCTGTAAGAAACCTTCATTTCTATTTTCACCTAAATCGATAATTCCAGCTTCAATTACTTCGTTTGTTTTTTCAATCCCTACAGTTTTTGTAACTGCAACAAGTTTAATATCTTGCAACGAACGTCCAGCTCGAGCGCAAGATTCTTTAATAGCTTCATTTACAATTACTAAATTTTCTTGTACTGTCACTTGCTTCCTTCCTCCTTAAAACCTATGAAACTCAACATTCTTCCTGTCTTACCTTGATCACGACGATGAGAGAAAAATAGTTGCTCTTCACAGCTTGTACAAAGAGATGACATTACAATATGCTCTTCTTTTATGCCTGCTTGTACACATAATATACGATTAATTTCTTTTAAATTAATTGCGTACTGCCCGTCAGAAATTTTTTGATGAGGAACAGCACCGCTAACTACTTCCTGTGCTGCTGTTAATACACGATCATCCACAACATAACAACAAGATCCGATCGACGGCCCAATTGCAACATGAATTTCATCACTTGAAATACCTTCTGCATTCCACTTTTGAATCATTTCCTTTGCAATCTCTTGTACAGTGCCTTTCCATCCAGCATGCGCAAGTCCTATCATACCATGTGATGGTGCATAAAAATAGAGCGGAACACAATCCGCGTAACAAGACGTTAACAGAACATCTTCATTACTCGTATAAATGCCATCTGTTTTTGAAATGCCGTCCTCATATGAATAGACACCACTTCCCTTTTCCTGTTGCCCTACTTTTTCAACATGATGAGCATGAACTTGTTCAGAGCAAATCCAGTTTTCTAATGGTTTTTGTAACTTATTTGCTAAAATGCGTCTGTTTTCATGAACGTTCTCCACGATATCATTCACATGTAATCCTAAATTCATCGCATGAAAGGAGCCCGTACTTATCCCACCATCTTTTGTCGTAAATCCAGCAGTAATGTTTCCAAGTTCTTTCCACGCTTGTAAATACAGTATACCGTCCACATATTTAAATGGTTCTCTCATAATAAAGCGGCTCCTTTTAATTAAAATAACAGAAAAAAGCATGGTACTTCCTGTCTATTTTACCATACTTTTATTTTTTCATAATCCTAACAGAAAAAAAAGAGGAATTTGTAATATTCTTTATGAAATTGTCGGTGTTTGTATTGATTCTGTTACAGAATTAACAGGATTTACTCTTACAAGTATGACATCTTCCCCAATTTTCACAATTTCCTTCCAAGGAATTACAATCTCAACATCTTTTCCAAAAATACCCAGCATACGTGTCTGTTTGGAAATAATAACAGAACAAATTTTCCCTGTGTTCATATCAATTTCAATATCTCCAATATTCCCAATCCTTTTTCCATCTGAAATATTTATAACATCCTTCATCTGTAACTCTGAAATTCGTATCACCATTTTTATCCTCTCCCTTATATGACAAATTGGAAACTGTTTCTCATATTTACAGGAAGCCACCTATACGAAACACCATGCTAGTTTCATTATATGAACACTAATCCCCTACTATGAGCACAAACCATATTACATATAAAAAGGTCTCACCATAATTGGTGAGACCTTATCCTTGAATCGTTTTATTCATTTGTTTAATGGCTGACTTCTCTAAACGTGATACTTGCGCTTGGGAAATCCCAATTTCTTCTGCAACTTCCATCTGTGTCTTTCCTTGGAAGAAACGTTTTCTAATAATCATTTTCTCTCTATCATTTAAACGCTTCATTCCTTCTTTCAATGCTAATTCTTCAACCCACTGCTCGTCCTTTTGTTTTTCATCACTTAACTGATCCATAACAAAGATAGGATCTCCCCCATCATTATAAATCGGTTCAAATAATGAAACTGGATCTTGAATCGCATCTAAAGCAAATACTATCTCTTCATGAGTTACTTCTAGCACTTTTGCAATATCCATTGCTGTTGGTTCTTTTGAATTTTCTGCAATCAATTTTTCTCTTACTTGCAAAGCTTTATACGCAATATCTCGCAATGAGCGCGATACGCGAATCGGATTATTATCACGCAAATATCTGCGTATTTCCCCAATAATCATCGGCACAGCATACGTTGAAAATTTTACATTTTGGCCTAAATCAAAATTATCAATTGATTTCATAAGTCCGATGCAACCAACTTGAAATAAATCGTCAACATATTCTCCTCTGTTATTAAATCTTTGGATGACGCTCAGTACAAGACGTAAGTTTCCATTCACTAATTTTTCTCTTGCGCTTATCTCTCCACTTTGCATTTCACGAAATAATTTACGCATCTCTTCATTTTTTAATACTGGAAGTTTAGCTGTATCAACACCGCAAATTTCTACTTTGTTTCTCGTCAAAGTGTTCCCTCCTATCGGGAGTTGCTGTACAGTGTAAAGTATTTCCTTTGAAGGGGATTTTATGCATGTGGTTTTTTCACGATTTATTATTTAAATTATCTTTCCTAATACAACTAAATAGAATAAGACCAGCCTACATAACGGCTGGTCTTATTCTTTACACCATTTTATTAAATTCTTTTCGTAATCTTTTTATAATTCTTTTTTCTAAACGCGAAATGTATGACTGTGAAATCCCAAGCATATCAGCCACATCTTTTTGCGTCTTTTCCTCTCCTCCAGCAAGCCCAAACCGAAGTTCCATAATTTGTTTTTCACGATCATTTAATTGGTGTAATGCTTTCATTAAAAGGTGACGATCTACAGTAGCTTCTAAATCTTTTGTAATAATATCATCATCTGTACCTAACACGTCAGACAATAACAGTTCATTCCCATCCCAATCAATGTTTAGTGGTTCATCAAAAGAAACTTCCGAACGATTTTTGTTATTTCGACGTAAATGCATTAAAATTTCATTTTCTATACAACGCGATGCATATGTTGCTAATTTTATTTTCTTTTCTGGATTAAATGTATTTACCGCTTTAATAAGGCCGATTGTTCCTATACTAATCAAATCTTCAATATTTATCCCTGTATTTTCAAACTTTCTTGCTATATATACAACGAGCCTTAAGTTACGTTCAATAAGTAATGACCTTGCTGCCTGATCTCCTTTTGGCAATTTATTCAAAAGAACTTCCTCTTCTTCTTTTGTTAACGGTGGTGGCAACGCTTCACTTCCACCAATATAATAAATTTCATCGGTCTTAATTCCTAATTTCAGCAATACTTTATACCAAAGGTATACTAAATAAAATTTTAATTTCATCATATTATCCCGCCTCTCATTTATTAAGCAATCACCATTTTTTGCGAAATCAACATTTTTGGATGCACAATACATTGATACTCCCCATTAGTAGACAGCTGTTGTGTATTTAATCCAATTAATACTTTGTTTACAACAATAGAACTACCTTCATGGTCAACTTGCACACTGTCAGGCTTAATTGCCCACAAAAATTGACTCTCTACTCCTACTGCACGGAAAGGAATTAAGCGTAATTTGGTCGCCCAACCAGAATCATTTTCTGGTATTTGAGGAATTTCTGTTTTGGAATAAATTTGTTCTGTTAACCAAGATGGTAAGCAATGTTCTAATGATGAAACATGCATAATCATAACAGGTGTTTTTGTTAATGGGTCATAAAGTTGGTTCCCACTGTCAATAAGACCTGCGAGTTCTAGTTCTTCTTCGGCTAATTGAATTTTTACTTTCACAATTTGATCATAGTGTATTTTCGTGACCTCTACGCTTTCAATACGCTTTTTAGAAAAATAATAAATTACTGGAAAACCAAAAATAACAAATAACCAACTAATTGGATCACCGTAAGAAATTGACTGAGATTGAACCAATCCATTTACCATTTCATTCGTTTGCAAAAAGAAATGAGTTCCAATTAATCCTCCGCCAACCATAAAGGTTACAAAGTAAAAAGTAAAAACAGTTTGTGCATAATTTCTAAATGTCGTAAACCCAAATGCTGTATACACAATAAGTAACGAGTACAGTAGTTTCATAATTGGATGTGTCATCATAGAAGCAAAAGGAGTAAAGGCAAAAATAACAATAGTTGAACCTATAAATGCCCCTAACACAAGCCTCCATCTTTTGATTTTCTTTTTTAACACGGTAGCTGTTAATAAAAGCAAAAGAAAATCAATGCAGGCGTTTAACAACCAAACAACGTCGGCGTAAACAACCAAACAATTCACCTCTTTTTTCAAGTTGAGACTAGTATAATGCATATCCAATAGGAAAGTGTGTCAATTTGCGGAGGTGTTTTTTTGTTATTTTGTGATTTCTAGACATAATCTGTCGGTAAAAAATAAAAGTACAAATTCATAGAATGATATACTCTTATTTTCACAAACAAAATATATTGAAATATACGAAATAAAAAAAGACCTGCTTAGCAGGTCTTTTCCATAAAAAATAAAAAGGAGCATGAAAGCTCCTTTTTTTATCGTCTACGACGGTTACGTAAAAATGCTGGAATATCGATATCATCTGAATCTGAATGACGCTCATGTACAACTGGCTCTTCACGCTTCATTTCACGTTTTACTTCACGCTGTTTTGAAGGTTGAGCTACTGGTTGTTGCTGTTGTTGCGTGTGGTTCGCATTCGGACGAATAATTGGTTTTGGTGGTTGAGTTGCAATGCTATCATCAAAACCAGTTGCAATTACAGTTACAACGATATCATCTTTTAATCCTTCGTTAATAACAGAACCGAAGATCATATTTACTTCTGGATCTGAAGCTGAAGCTACGATGTCTGCCGCTTCTTGTACTTCATATAAGCTTAAGTTAGCGCCACCCGTAATGTTCATGATAACACCTTGAGCTCCATCAATAGATGTTTCTAGTAATGGGCTAGAAATCGCTTTTTTCGCAGCTTCTGCAGCACGATTTTCCCCATTACCAGAACCAATACCCATTAAAGCAGAACCTCTATTAGACATAATTGTCTTTACGTCTGCAAAGTCTAAGTTAATTAAACCTGGCGTTGCAATTAAATCCGAAATACCTTGAACACCTTGACGTAATACGTTATCAGCTTCACGGAATGCTTCTAACATTGGCGTATTTTTATCAACAATCTCTAATAAGCGATCGTTTGGAATTACAATAAGAGTATCTACATTTTCTTTAAATGCTGCAATACCAGATGCTGCTTGCGTCGCACGCTTACGTCCTTCAAAAGTAAATGGACGTGTTACAACACCTACTGTTAAAGCACCTAATTCTTTTGCAACTTGAGCAACAACTGGAGCTGCACCAGTTCCAGTTCCACCGCCCATACCGGCAGTTACGAAGACCATATCCGCACCACGAAGTGCTTCTTGGATCTGTTCTTTACTTTCTTCTGCAGCTTTTTTCCCTACTTCAGGGTTTGCGCCTGCACCAAGTCCACGCGTTAATTTTCCACCAATTTGCATTTTTGTTTCAGCTTTTGATAGATTTAATGCTTGTGCATCAGTGTTCACAGCGATAAAGTCTACACCTTGTACACCGTGTTCAATCATACGGTTTACAGCATTGTTTCCGCCACCGCCGACACCGATAACTTTTATATTCGCTAATTGATCTTGAGTAGTATCAAACTCTAACATGTCGAAATCCCCCTAGAACCTCATTTTTCGTGTCCAATTTTAATCCCATAAATAACGGAATACACGTTTTACTTTTGACATCATGCGGTCATCATTTTGATTATTATTGTTTTGATTACGAGTTTTTTGTTTCGTGGGTTGCTGTTGTACCGGCGTTGGTGCTGGTGCTGGTACTGGTTCAAAATGCTCTTGCTTTTCCTGCACATTTTTCCCACGTAATTTAGCTTTTTGATAAGAATGTTTAATTAATCCAACTCCACTTGTATATTGGGGCTCACGCACACCAATATAATCAGGAGTTGCTACACGAACATTTTCATGTAAAATATCATATGCAAGATCAAGAACACCTGGCATAGAAGCAATTCCGCCAGTTAGTACATAACCAGAAGCCACTTGCTTTACTCCTAACTTACGCACTTCATCTTGAACAAACATTAAAATTTCCTCTACACGAGCCTCTATTATATCCGATAATTCCAACTGAGAATATTGTTCTGTTTGATCACTTCCCATAATAGGAACCGTAAACATCTCTTCTTCAGATGCTGTATCATAAAAAGCATGTCCATATTTCAACTTAATTTGATCTGCATTTTCTGTTGAAGTTTTCAACCCAATCGCAATATCTTTCGTTATATGGTCTCCACCTAATGGTAATACGCTTGTCGCTTGTAACTCTCCATCTTTAAAAATAGATAAAGTTGTAGATCCTCCCCCCATATCAACAAGGGCTACTCCTCTATTTTTTTCATCTGAAGATATTGCAACTGTTGCAGCCGCTAAAGGTTGAAGACAAATATCAACAATTTCAAGACCTGCTTTTTCTACACAACGAAGTAGGTTATGTAGTAAAGTTCTCGAGCCTGTAATAAGTGTACCTTCCATTTCTAATCTTACACCGATCATCCCGCGTGGATCGTTAATCTCGTCAAGACCGTCTACGATGAACTGTCGAGGTACCACATCAATAAACTCACGTTCTGGAGCAATTGACACAACTTGTGCTGCATCTAGAACGCGTAAGACATCTTCATTCCCGATTTCACGATCTTCATTTGAAACAGCGACTACTCCGTGACAAGGAAGTAGCTGTACCTGGTTTGCATTGACACCTACTACAACTTGCTCAATGTGGATCCCCACCATGCGCTCAGCTTGTTCAATTGCTTTTTTAATTGATCGAACAGTCTCGTCTATATCAACTATCGATCCCTTCTTTAAACCATTTGATTTTACATTTCCAACACCAATAATGTTTAAGCTGTCATTAACCATTTCACCAATGATGACTTTAACATTGGATGTACCGATGTCAAGACTAACATATATTTCATTGCTGTTCATTCTTTGGCACCTCCTTCTTTATTTATACCATACAACTCAATATATGGAACAACAATCGCAACTTTACTATTTATAAGAAAAATATTCAACGTCTTTATACGTTTCCCTTTTTTAACCCTATATTTTTCTTATTTTTATTTAGCATTCAATTAAGAATATCGCAGTAAACTATGAATAACTGCTTATCTTGAAATAATTCTATTTCGAGTGTAAAGTTTACCGCCAAGTATAAGTCTACACTAAGATGTACTCATAGAAAAGTGAAACTTGTACCAATACTAGTATGAATCTAAGAATTTTTACATATTTTTCATCAAATGAACCATTCTTCTAAATTCGTATACACATAATAGAACGTTCGTTTCGTTTTTTCTGCTATAAGTAACGAAAACTACCATTCTATTCTTTTTTTTCTTCCGCACCTAATTCTTTCGTATATGCACCTACTTCTAAGTCAATTAATACCTTCTTACCTGGCTCAATTGTTTTTAAAATAAGCGGATAGGCTTCCATACGTTTTGCGAAATTTTGAATTGTAGTGCTCACTTCATAACCTTCATTCATATATAAAGTAAGATGATCTTCATTCGCATTCGTTGGTGAATAGCGAATCTCCGAAATAGATTTTAAAATAGCTGGTGTTAATTTTTCTAGTTCAGCGATTAACTCCTTCATTTTCTCTTCTTTAAAAGGTTCGAAAATCGGTGCTGCAACAGGAAGTTTTCCATTAGGTAGTACATCAAGCGTTTTTCCATTCTCTAATAACGGTTGTAATTTTCCCTCTTTATTTATATAACCAATCGTTAAATATTCTTCGATATGAATATCAATATTGTTTGGAAAACGTTTTTTTACATTTACTGCTTTAATTTCTTTTCGCTTCGTTAAGTTTTCTTCAGCTTTATGTGCTGTCACTCGGAAATAACTTGTATCATATGTTACGCCTGAATCCTTCATTACTTGTTCATCCGTCATATAGTGATTTCCAAACACACTAATCTTTTTTATATTACTAAGCGGAGACCGAAAATAAATTAAAAAGAGCACTAATAAAAATAAAATTGATATGTATAAAATCAATCGATGATTAACATTTTTTTTGTTTTTTTTCTTTTGATTTTTCAATTTTGGTACACGATCTTGTAGTTTAATCACTTTACTATTATTCATGTACGATCCCCCTATGTAACATAAAGAACGGCATGTTCCTCATGCCGTTCTTATCTTCTTATTATAACATAAATGATAATGAGCGGAACGAATAACCGTTATCTTCCAATGATTTCTACTTCTGTGTGCATATCTACATCAAATTTATCCTTAATTGTATGTTTTATTAATTCAATTAAAGACAATACATCTTGCGCTGAAGCTCCCCCAGTATTAACAATAAAATTGCCATGCATTTCAGAAATTTGAGCTCCACCAATCCTATAGCCACGAAGCCCTGCTTTTTCTACTAAATCTCCTGCAAAATGTGGGATTGGATTCCGAAATACACTTCCTGCACACGGGTGATTCCATGGTTGCGTTTCACGGCGGTAATCTTTATTATTTTGCATGCTACGTACAATTTCTTCACGTTTCCCCGCCTGTAATTGAAACACCGCCTCTAAAACAATACCAGGACGTTTCGTTTGCAATACAGATGCCCGATAAGAAAACTCCAGTTCTTTATTCGTTAACCAGTCAATTGCACCGTCTTCAAACAGAATGAGAGCCTTCGATAATACACTCGATATATCCGATTTATGTGCACCTGCATTCATATATACTGCACCACCGACACTTCCTGGAATACCGCTTGCAAACTCCAATCCAGCTAACCCTTGACGACTAAGTAAAGTTGACAATTTAATAAGAGGATACCCACTACCAACTCTTACCTTATGTTTTTCGACCTCTAAGTGATCTAATCCTTCTCCTAAACGAATAACAACACCTTCTATACCTTGATCAGATACAAGAAGGTTTGAACCGCGACCAATTACAGTCCACTTCGCTTTGTATTGCTTTACTAACTGTAATGTTTTTTCAATACCGGCTACATGCTTTGGCACAATTAAAATATCCGCTGGGCCACCTATTTTCATAGTTGTATAACGTGCTAACGGCTCGTTAACCAAAACACGACCAACGTCTGCTTCTATAAGCTCATTTACTAATTGTTCCATAGACAATCTCCCCCATATTAAGTCTCCTTATGACAATAATATGCAGGGCGTTCACCTAACGTTATCCCTCTATTTACGGGCAGTACAGCTCCTAAATCAAAATTAGGTGATAACAAAGAAATTAGGCGGAATGAGGATACCAGTAAACATCCGATTAGTGAAAGGTAATAATCAAAGAGAGAGAATCACTCCCCACTGATTAAAGCCTCACTTTATTTTTTTACAAGTTTATTCATTACTTCATACAGCTTATTTGCTGCATCTGGAATACCTAGTTGCTTAGCAGCTAGCTTCATATTTTGTAATGTTTGTGCATCTAATAAAATCTCATCAATATCACGAATAAGCGTTTCAGCTGTTAAATCTTTTTCAAGTAACATTTTTGCCGCTCCTTTATCAACAACTGAACGTGCATTCTTTTCCTGATGATTATTTGTTACATACGGACTCGGTATTAACACACTTGGTTTTCCTAACGCTGTTAATTCTGCAAGTGTTGTTGCCCCAGCCCTTGAAACAACAAGGTCTACACCAGTTAGTACCTCTGGCATATTATGAATGAACGGCTTAATAATAACATTGCTTGGGTTCCCTTTTTGCTTCACGGCTTCCATCACTTTGTCATAATGTACTTCACCTGTTACATATAGTATTTCGTAGCTTTTGTTCCCAAACTGTTCAATTGCTTCAACGAAGGCATCGTTAATCGGTCTAGCCCCACGACTTCCACCAAATATAAGTACAGACTTTTTAGGAAGAGAAAGCCCAACTGAACGTTTCCCCTTCATTCCATTTTGTTCCATTACCTCTGATGCTCGTGGATTACCTGTCATTACCACTTTTGACTCCGGAAAATGCTCTATAGCTGCTTCAAAACAAACAGCAACTTTATCAACATAACGGCTTAAAAACTTGTTCGTTACACCTGGTACACTATTTTGTTCATGTACAATAGTTGGAATACCTAATTTGGCTGCAGCGTATACAACTGGTCCACATACATATCCACCCGTTCCAATTACGATATCCGGATTAAAACGACGAATATATCGTTTACTATCCTGTACACCTTTTAGAAAACGCATTACTGTTTTCACATTATCTAATGATATTTTTCGTTTAAATCCACTTATAACAATAGATTGAAATGGTATACCTGCTTTTGGAACGATTGTACTCTCTAGTCCATTTTCCGTACCAATATATAAAAATCTTGCTTCTGGATTTAACTTTTTTATTTCTCTAATTAAAGCAAGAGCTGGATAAATATGACCACCAGTACCCCCACCACTCACTAATACACGCACTACTAACTCCTCCGCTTCTCTTTTCTTATTTCCATTATATTTATTTCTATATACATATTGCATTTTTACACACATACGAAAAACCCTGTCTTATAAACAGGGTTTAGTAGCGAGAATGGCGACTTATATTTAATAATACACCTACTGCCATTAACATTAATGTCAAACTTGATCCACCATAACTTAAAAACGGTAAGGTAATACCCGTAACAGGCATTAGTCCTGTTACAACACCAACATTAATCATTACTTGAATCGCAATCATCGCCACAATACCTACTGCTAAAAACGTACCATATAAATCTGGCGCTCCTAATGCGATACGAATCCCGCGCCATAATAATAGACTAAATAATAATAACACAAATGAACCACCAATAAAACCTAATTCCTCGGATAAGATCGCAAATATAAAGTCAGTTTGTGGTTCAGGTAAATAAAGAAATTTTTGTCTACTTTGTCCAAGTCCAAGCCCAAATAATCCACCAGGTCCAATTGCAAGTAATGATTGGATAATTTGAAATCCACTCCCGAGCGGATCTGACCACGGATCTAAATATGATGTAATGCGTTTCATTCGATACGGTGCTGATGCAATTAACCCTACAAATCCTGCTACACCAATCAAACCAAACATTGCAAAGTGAAAAACTCTCGCTCCCGAAATGAATATCATAATGATACATGTCCCAACCATTACCGTTCCTGTCCCAAGGTCTGGCTGTAACATAATCATCCCAAAAGCAAGAAACACAAAACTAAGAGCCGGTAATAAACCACGTTTAAAAGATGTAATCAATTTTTGCCGTTCTGCTAAAAACTTTGCCAAGAAAATAATCATCGCAAACTTCATAAATTCTGACGGCTGAATCGAAAATGCTCCGATTCCAATCCAACTTCGTGCTCCTCCTCGAACAAGACCTACTCCAGGAATAAGAACGAGAATAAGAAGAATGAAGCAAACTAGCAAAATCACTTTTGAATACGTACGCCACACCCAATAATCAATTTTCATAATAAAAAACATAGCTACTACACCAAGACCCGCAAACAGTAATTGTCTTTTTGCAAAAAAGAATGAGTCCCCCATTTTATAAGAGGCCCAAACTGCACTCGCACTATAAACCATAATCATTCCGATTGTCAACAATGAAAGTGTTACGATGATGAGAATAAAATCAGGCGTTTTCTTCATTACCCACAAACACCACCTCTTTAGGCACAACCTTTTGCCCTATGTAACAAAACATCAGTAGGTGTTAGCCTACTGATGTTTTGATTTACTTTATATAAGTTTATGCACAGCTTGTATAAAAATGTCTCCTCTTTCTTCAAATGTTTTAAATTGATCCCAGCTTGCACACGCTGGAGAAAGAAGAACGACATCACCATCTTTAGAATGAGCATAAGCTTTCACCACTGCTTCATCTAAAGTATCGACACTTTCAATTATATCTAACCCCGCTTTTTCTGCCGCTCTTACTAGTTTAGGAGCTGTTTGTCCAAATGTTACAATCGCTTTTACATTTTTGAAATACGGAATTAAATCATCGAATTCATTTCCGCGATCAAGCCCACCTGCTAGTAACACAATCGGTTGTGTAAACGCAGATAGTGCTTTCTCAGTCGCTAACATATTCGTTGCTTTTGAATCATTATAAAACTTACGGTTGTTAATCGTTGTTACATATTCTAAACGATGTTTTACACCCGTAAAACGTTTTAACACGACCGTAATTGCTTCATTAGAAGTACCTAATAATTTCGCAATACTCATCGCAGCTAAAATATTTTCTAGATTATGTTGACCAGGTAAAACGATATCGCTTACTTCAATAACTTTTTCACCTTTGAAATAAAGAGCGTTATCTTTTATACACGCACCATCTTCAATTTCTTTCGTTGTCGAAAACAGGATTTTTTGACCTTTAGAATACGCAGACAAAGCCATCACATCTGCATCATCCGCATTTATTACACTATAATCATTTTCTGTTTGGTTTTTAAAAATATTTGCTTTTGCTAAACCATATTCTTTCTTCGTCCCATGATAATCTAAGTGGGCCTCAAATAAATTTAAAAACGCAGCAATTTTAGGTTGGAACAATTCTACTCCCATCAATTGAAACGATGAAAGTTCTGTAACTACAACTTCATTTTCTTTTGCATCCTGTGCTACTTCACACGCTACAGTTCCAATGTTCCCTGCAATTACAGGATGCTTTTGTCCTTCTTTTAGCATTTCAAATGTCAGCATTGTCGTCGTCGTTTTACCGTTAGACCCCGTAATCCCAACAAATGGTGCTTCTGAAATACGATATGCTAATTCAACTTCCGTAACAATCGGAATTTGCTTTTCTTTCGCAGCAACTAATATTGGATTAGAATACGGGATTCCTGGATTTTTTACTACAAGAGAAATATTTCTCTCTAATAATTCTAAAGGATGACCACCGCATACAACGTCCATTCCTTTTGCTTGTAATTCTGCAGCAAGTACATTCTCTGCTAAAGGCTTTCCGTCATTTACAATAACATTTGCCCCTAACTTTTGTAACAATGTAGCTGCTGCATAACCACTTTTTGCAATGCCCAATACAAGAATATTCTTATTTTGAAATTCAGTTACAGTTTTCAATTACATCCACACCCCGATATAAATTCCTAACACAGCTAATAAAAATCCTGCAGACCAAAACGTCACAACAACACGCCACTCTGACCAACCACATAATTCATAGTGATGGTGTAATGGACTCATTTTAAAGACACGTTTTCCTGTTGTTTTAAATGAAATGACCTGAATGATAACCGATAAAGTTTCCATTACGAATACTCCGCCAATAATTACAAGTAGCAATTCTTGTTTTAATAAAATCGCTACAGCTGCAATGGCTCCACCTAAAGCTAATGAACCTGTATCTCCCATAAACACTTTTGCTGGATTCGCATTGAATACTAAAAATCCAAGTACAGCTCCTACAACTGCCATACAGAATATCGCTACTCCAAATTGCTCTTGTGCCACAGCAATAATACTAAATGCTCCAAATGCAATAGCAGCTGTTCCTGATAATAAACCATCTAAACCGTCAGTTAAGTTAACTGCATTTGATCCACCAATAAGCATAAATAGTACAAGTACGAAATACGCCCAACCTAATTCAAACTTAACATCCGTTCCCGGAATCATGATGTATGTGTGGAACGCTTGCCCTTTTCCAATTAAAAAGAATGCAATAGCAATAACAAGCTGACCTACTAATTTTTGCTTTGATGTTAAACCAAGATTTCTCTTCTTAACTACCTTTATGTAGTCATCTAAAAATCCAATCAATCCGTAACCAAACGTCACTAATAGTAATAACGAAACCTCTGCACCTAAATAATTAAACTTAATCGCCATAATAAGTGAAGTTACCATCATAGATACGTATATGACGATACCACCCATTGTCGGTGTCCCTGATTTTTTTTGATGTGACTTTGGTCCCTCATCACGAATACTCTGTCCGAACTTTAATTTTCTTAAAAATGGAATAAACAATGGCGAAAGGGCAACAGAAATTAAGAATGCTACCCCAGCCGTTACTAATAAACCTTGCTCAAGCACATGTAGTCCTCCTCTCACGTTGTTACTCTTCGTTGTTTAAACGCCCTGTAATTGCTTCTTTAGCAACTTCACGATCATCGAAATGATGAACTTCTTTACCAATAATTTGATACGTTTCATGCCCCTTACCAGCAATAATAATGATATCATCTGCTTTCGCTTTAGCGATTGCATGGTGTATTGCTTCTTTTCTATCAATGATCATTTCATAATTTTTCCCGCTTGCACCATGTACCATATCATCTAAAATAGCCGCTGGATCTTCACTTCTTGGATTATCTGATGTATAAATTGCATGAGTTGCATATTTTGTTGCAACACTTGCCATTATCGGTCTCTTCGTTCGGTCCCTATCGCCACCACAACCAACGATACAATACACATCACCTTTTGCAAATTGTTTGGCAGTTTTTAATACATTTTCTAAACTATCTGGCGTATGTGCGTAATCAACAATAACTGTATAATTTTGCCCTCCATCAACAACTTCAAAACGTCCTGGAACCCCAGCTAAATCCTTTATAACAGCAATGATTGTTTCTAATTTCACACCCGAAACAAGTCCTGCTGCTGTTGCTGCAAGTACGTTATATACATTAAATTTACCTATTAATTTCATCGTAACATTTACACTTTCATATGGTGTGACAAGCGTAAATGTAGTCCCGCCACTCGTCATAACGATATTTTTTGCCATAATATCACTTGTTGTATCAATACCATATGTTACAACTGTTGCTGCAGTACTTCTCATATACTCTTCTGTTACATTATCATCGCTATTCAGCACAGCGTACTTTTCACGATTATGATTATAACTATTGCCAAGCTGTGCAAATAGTAACCCTTTTGCATGTTTATATTCTTCCATCGTTTTATGATAGTCTAAATGATCTTGTGTTAAATTCGTAAACACCGCTACATCATAATCACATCCGTGTACACGACCAAGATCTAACGCATGTGACGAAACTTCCATTACCGTGCTGTCCACACCTTGTTCAACCATTTTTGAAAACGTCTGTTGAAGTGTTAGTGCATCTGGTGTTGTATTTTTCACCTCAAATGTTTCATCACCGATTTTCATATTAATCGTTCCAATTAGCCCTGTTTTATGACCATGTGCTCGCATAATCTCATCCATAATATGCGATGTTGTTGTCTTTCCATTTGTACCTGTAATTCCGATTAAATGTAACTTGTGTGTCGGTTGACCATAAAAATAATCAGCTAAAACCGCTAACGAACGAAAAGTATTTTTCACAAGTACAACTGGAACGTCAACATCAATTGGTCTTTCCGCAACAATAGCAGCCGCTCCTTGTGCCGCTGCTTGCTTAGCAAAATCATGGCTATCAACCGTATATCCTTTCATACATACAAATAAGCTTCCCTCTTTCACTTTACGTGAATCAGCTTCTATAGATGTGATTTCTGGATTTTCTTTTGGAACAACTGGAAAATCATGCAAACATGATACAAGTGTATGCAACTTCATTTCACTAAACCCTCTCTACATTGTTTATTTATCTTTTTTCAGTAAGCAACACATTACCTCCTATATAAGGAGGTAAGTGCTACTGACCTATTTATGAATGAGACACTTACTGTCTCAAATTAAGTAACTGTTCTATAAAGAACTCACTTCCACCAATTGTACCATAAAACGTACTATGTTACCTTTAATTCCCGAAGTAAATTCTAATTTTTGAGCCTTCTTTTACTTTAGCTCCCGCTTCTGGTGATTGTTTAATTACTTTCTCTCCATCTCCACTTATATCAAGCTTCAAATCGACGAGTTGTGTTTGTAAGTCTTTCTTTTTCATTCCAATTAAATTCGGAACTTCCACAGTTGGTGTATCGCCCCATTTATATTCTTTCTCAACTTGTTCTTTTCTCGGTTTCACTCCCATAACAGGAAGCGCATCTCGAAGGATATTCCCGACAATCGGAGCTGCTACCACTCCACCAAACTGTGTAACCCCTTTTGGATTATCAACAGCAACATACACAACAATCTCTGGATCATCCGCTGGAGCAAATCCGATAAAAGATACTATATAATTATTCTCTAAATATTTACCATCTTTCACCTTTTGAGCAGTACCCGTTTTTCCACCTACACGATATCCATCAATATAAGCACCTTTACCAGAACCTTTCGCTACAACATTCTCTAATGCATAACGAACTTTTTCTGAAGTTTCCTTGGAAATAACTTTTCTTTTCTCAACAGGTGTCTTTTTACTAACAACTTGATTATTTTTCGGATCAATAAACTCCTTAGCTATATACGGCTGATACAATGTTCCACCATTTACAGCCGCCGCTACAGCTGCTACTTGTTGAATCGGTGTAACAGAAACCCCTTGGCCGAATGAAGTTGTTGCTTGCTCTACTGGACCAACTTTATCTAAATTAAATAAAATCCCACTGCCTTCACCTTGCAAGTCAATTCCAGTCTTCTGCCCAAAACCAAAATTACGAATGTATTTAAATAATCGGTCTTTACCAAGGCGATCACCAAGTTCAATAAATCCCGGGTTACATGAGTTTTGAACGACTTCTAAAAACGTTTGACTGCCATGACCTCCTGCTTTCCAGCATTTCAATCTAGCTCCACCTACTTCAGCTGCTCCATCATCATAAAACGTATCCTTCTCTAAGTCTACTAAATTTTCATTCAATGCTGCAGCTAATGTAATGATCTTAAATGTTGAACCAGGCTCATACGTACTCCATACAGGTAGATTTCTGTTATACACTTCTGGAGAGACACTTTGAAAATCCGCTGGGTCAAAACTCGGTCGACTAGACATACCTAAAATTTCACCATTTTTAGGATTCATTGCAATCGCAATCATACCGTCAGGATTATAAGTTGACTCCGCAATATTCATTTCTCTTTCCATAATCCTTGTAATACGCGCATCGATTGTTAATCCTAAATTTAAACCAGCTTCTGGCTTTTTGAAATCATCACCAACATTAGGCATCCTTTGTCCTTTCGCATCTGCAAAAAAACGCACATGACCTTTGTCCCCATTTAGCTCTTTATCATAATATTTTTCTAGTCCCATAAGACCTTGGTTATCGCTACCTGCAAAACCTAATACATGTGATAAAAAGTTTCCAAATGGATAGTACCGGATAGAATCCTCTGCGATATACACGCCCTTCAAACTTAATCCTCGTACTTCTTTCGCTTTGTCATGTGATATTTTCCTTCCGCCTTTATCTAACCTTACAATCGATTCTTTTTTTGTAATCCTTTTATAAATCTCATCTTTTTCCACACCTAATACTGCAGCTAACTTCTCTGCAGTCTCTGCTGGTTTTTCAATTTGCCTCGGTACAACAAAGACAGTTGGAGCACTTTTATTCGTGGCAAGTTCCACACCATTTCGGTCTAAAATTTTCCCACGTTCGGGTTCAAAAGTAATATTACGACTCCATGAATCTTTCGCACGATCCGTTAACATATTCCCAAGAAAAAATTGCACATATCCAAGACGAATATCGATAATAGTGAAAATAAGTATACCTGATATAAGTATAAAAATAAGTCGTTTTCTAACTGTTACATTTGATACACGCATATCGGAACAAGCCTCCCTTACGCCTAGCTTGTTCCAATATATGCTTGTACTTATTTAATTAGAACTTATTCTCTTTTACCATTACGGCTTTTCTGCTTCTTGCTGTGGTTCGAGTGGCGGTACGAGTGTGACACCTAATTCTGTACCAGGTTGTAATAATGTTCCTTCCGCCACACTTTGTTCTGTTACGTATCCTGTACCAGAAGGTTTCAAGTTAAGCTGTAATGTCTTCGCTAAATTCATAACATCACGCAGTGCCCATCCTTGTATATTTGGCATTGTAGGCTTATCTCCTACCAAGAAGACTCGGTCGCCTTTTAATGTTTGTTCAGTCGCTTTTGGTACTTGTTGCTGTACTTTCCCTTCACCTAGTACGATTGGACGAAGTTTTGCTTTATCAATCGCTTTCCCCGCTTCAGCCATCGTTTTACCAGTTACATCTGGAACAGTAGTTTGTTGTTCTTTCAGATGTTTTTTCGGATCTTTCACTTCATTTGGCTTAATCTTTAAATACTCTAAACTATTTTTTGTTACATATTTAAAAATATCAGCTAAAGGTTGTGCGCCGTTCTCATCATCTTTTAATTTCGGCTGTTTAACAGCTACATACACGACAAGTTGTGGATCGTCCATTGGTGCCATACCTAAGAATGAGAATATATAATTCTGTCTTCCTGTCATATAGCCGCCTTTTCCATCCGGAATTTGCGCTGTACCTGTTTTACCACCAACTGAATATCCATCAATTTTATAAGCTGTCCCTGTACCTTTCGGAGATGTAACAACACGTTCTAATAACTGTCTTACTTGCGCTGCTGTTTCCTTTGTAACAGGTTTTCCTACTTCTTCTGGCTTATGTTCTAATTTTACTTTGTCTGTTATCGGATCTACAATTTTATCAATTGCATAAGGTTTCATCATTTTCCCATCATTTGCAATGGCCGTTGCAGCTTGTACAAGCTGAATTGGTGTTACAGTGGAACCTTGTCCAAAAGCTGTTGTCACTTGTTGTATTTGCTGATCAAATAAAATTGTATTCGATCCTTCACCTGATAAATCAATGTTCGTTTTTTCATCTAATCCAAAACTATGAATATATTTTCGGAAACGTTCTGGACCAAGTTTTTGATCTCCTAAAATTGCAAACGCTACGTTTGAAGAACGCTCTACCCCTTCATCAAACGTGATAGAGCCCCAACCAGCACCGCCATTATGATCTTTTATTTTCCTATTTCCGACTTGATATGTCCCGGATTGATAATAATCTTGTCCTTTGTACACACCTTCATTAATAGCTGCCGCTAACGTAAAAATTTTCATTGTCGATCCAGGTTCAAATGCATTGGCAATCGCGTCATTGAAGAAATATTTAATTTGGCGATCATTAGGGTCATAACTAGGTTTAGTAGACATCGCTAATATTTTCCCAGTTTTCGGATCTGCAACAATCCCTATTAAACTTTCTGGCTCATATTGCTTACTTGCTGCTTTCATCGCGTCTTCTAAATAACTTTGGACACGTTGATCAATTGTTAAATAAGCATTATCTCCATTTTTAGGTGCCTTTACATTAACTTTTCCCCCATCAAGGGACACACCTTTACGATCACCTGTATATGCTACTTCTCCGTTCGAAGCACTTAAGTATTTATCCAAGCTTTTCTCTATGCCAAATTGACCTACCGAGGTTCCATTCTCATTTGGTTTTGCATGACCTATAACGTAAGATGCAAAATCACCGTTTGGATACACCCTTGCATTTTCTGTAATAAAAGATATTCCCGGCAACTTCAACGCTTCTATTTGTTCCTTCTTTTCTTTCGTCAAATCCTTGCCTAACGTTCCAAATTCGACTTGACTTCTACCTTCCTTGTTTAAAGAAGCTAAAATATCCTCTTCGCCTTTTCCAAGTACTCCTGCAATTTTCTTTGCAGTATCTTCTTTATTCTCAACTGAGTTAGCACCTTTTAGTGCAGCTACCATTTTGTAAGAGTTTGCGTCTTGCGCTAACACATGACCGTTTTGATCATAAATGGTTCCTCGGTTCGCTTCAAGAACTCCTTTTTTACTATGCTTTTGTTTAGCAAGTGCATCTAAATCCTGATTATGAACGGTTCCTGTTGATTGTATGTAAAAAAATCGGGCTAATAACAGCAAAAAGAGCAGGAGGAAAAATATCATAAAATAACCTGCTCCCTTATTGGTATGAAATTTAGTCATATTCTTCTTCATCGTTCCTTCACACCTATTGCCTTATTTGAGGCCTTTCACATTATTCGCATTAATTTCTAGCCCATGTTTTTTTGCAACTTCAGCGATTCGTTCATAGCGACTTAACTTCTCTACTTCAGCTTGTAATTCTTGATTTTCTTTTTGCTGCTGTACAATTTTTTCTTCTATCGTCGCTGCTTCTACATTAACTTGATAAAGGCCTGCTTTATTTCCAATAAACGCGACACAGGCATACAATAAAAAGCCAATAAACGCTACATACAACAGTTTTTCGATTCTTGTAATTTTCGCTTTAACCTTCGGCTTAGCCATCTGCTGTGGGGGCGTTTGAATTTGCACCTCTTCTTGCGCTTGTTGTTTGTACTTTACAGCTAAATTAGTCATACCTCTCTCTCCCTTTTATCGTTTTTCAGCGATTCTCAACTTCGCAGAACGCGCACGATTATTTTCTTCTAGCTCTATATCAGAAGGTAAAATTGGTTTTCTTGTAATAAGCTTTAATTTCGGCTTAAATTCATCAGGAATAATCGGTAATCCTGGCGGCAATTGTGGCGTTGTACTATTTCGCTTAAACGTTGTTTTACAAATACGATCTTCTAATGAATGGAATGTTATAACACTAACCCTTCCACCTGGCTTAACCATCTCAATAGCAGATTCCAATGCTTCTTCAAATACTTTTAATTCATCGTTTACAGCTATACGAATTGCCTGAAACACTCGCTTAGCAGGATGCCCACCCGTTCTACGAGCAGGAGCCGGAATACCTTCTTTAATTAGCTCTACTAATTCTCCTGTCGTTTCAATAGCTTTATTCTCACGATAAGCTTCAATTTTTCTTGCAATTTGTTTTGAAAATTTCTCTTCACCGTATTGGAAGAAAATCCTTACAAGTTGTTCATATGACCAGCTATTTACAACATCGTACGCTGTTAATGGGGCATCTTGATCCATCCGCATATCTAGCGGTGCATCATGATGATAACTAAAGCCTCGTTCTGGTGTATCTAATTGTGGGGATGAAACACCTAAATCAAATAAAATACCGTCTACTTCTGTTATACCTATTTCCTGCAGTTTTTCAGCTAAATAACGGAAGTTACTCTTTACTGTTATAAACTGTTCACCGTATGAAGAGAACTTTTCTTTCGCGTTTTGAATCGCTATCTCATCTTGATCAAACGCTATTAATTTTCCACCTTCAGTTAATTGGGATAATAAATAAGAACTATGTCCTCCTCCCCCCAGTGTACAATCTACATATGTACCATCTGGCTTTATATCTAAGCCGTCTACTGTTTCCTTTAAAAGCACTGTTACGTGTTTAAACATTGTTGCACCTACTCTTTTTCCAATTAATTATGTTGAATGTATCCCTTCCTCTAAACACATATTTCACGCTTAGAGAATGAAATAATACGAAAGAACGACTCATTTAACTTACCAACAAAGGCAACATACTATACAAATCGCTATTTTCTTTTATTATATACTAAATTTTATCATCTTTTGCGGGAATTTAAATAAAAAACTGTCGAAAAAGCGAATAATACGTTTACATTTTGTGCTATTTTGTCATATATTTAAGTATCCAACACAATTGCCATATTTAACACTTTTTGATTGATAATTCAGAAAAAAATCACTTCACAGTAAATTCAACGGAATAAAAATAAAATCCTGCTCCAAAGAGCAAGATTTTATAGTTTTATAACATGATGTTTTCCGTCCCAAGAAAAAGGGTTTTCCATTACACGATCAACGAAATCCAAACCAAACTGATTTAAATAATAACATACATTCCACACACGTTCTTGCGGTGCACCTAATGGACGAAGTGCGAATTGTATACGGCGGAATTTATTTAGCTGAACCTCATACTTTTTCTCAACATTTCTTTTCAACATTCTTTCCAGCAGTTCAATTTGTTCATTAATTTTCAATTCGTTTTTCCCTGCAAACGCACCTAACCCTGGCTCTATTTTCTTTACAAATTGCTGTAAAGATGTATGAATATCGGCAATTTCTTTTTTCGCCTTTTCAAAATGATCATCAATCGGTTCCTCTATTTGATTAGACAACCAGTTTTCACGCAATTTATCGACATCATTTAAAAACGGATCACTTTCTCTCAATTGCAAATCAAATAAATCCGTCGCTATATCTCTCTCCACATAAGTAATTGTAAGACGAGGAACGACAGGTGGCATTTGAAAACCGACAGTATGGAATACTTGTTGTAATTCACTCCAATAAGCTAATTCTCCTGGACCTCCAATAAATGCGAGCGTAGGAAATACATACTCTTGCATAAGAGGACGTGTTACAACATTATTACTAAAACGTGCCGGATTTCTCTCCATCTCTTCAATCAACTCTTCGTATGAAAAGGAATGCGCCCCATCCTTTCCAACAAACTTACCTTGTTGATCTTCAAGCAATACTCGTTCATTATCTATTTCCATGAATATATGCACTGCATGAGACTTCGTTTCAATAATCGGTTTGTATCCTAGTTCTTTAATTACTTCTTGCTGATTACGAAGCCCCTCTTGTACCTCTTTATACTTACTTATAATTCGCTTGAAAAATGGAATTTCTAACTTTCTTAATTCAGGATGATGTGAATCAACAAGGATTAAACCAGAATTAGCAAAGATTTTCGTAATAAGATGAGCAAAGAAATCTACATACGTATTCGATTTTTTCAAAGCATCATCAACAAATTTTAATACATCCTTTGTAAAATTTGTTTCTGGGTATGTTTTAAAAATCTCTTCAATCCAATTTCTACAATCTTCAACAGAAAGTTCAGACTCAGAAGCACTCGCCTTTTTCGGATTACGGTCATAAAAAATAGTTTTTTTCATCTTTTTATTTTTCGCTACAAAAGTATGGTTAATCTCATCCATATCATGGTCTTCACCCGCAATCCAGAAGACAGGGACAACTTTAACTCCTAAACTTTCTTCCTTTTCCTTTGCAAGCTGTAAAATTGAAATAACTTTATGAATTGTATAAAGCGGTCCAGTTAATAACCCTGCTTGTTGTCCAGCTATAACAACATATGTATTTTCATCTCCAAGCGCTTTTACATTTTGAAGTGTAGATTCTCCCGCTTGTAATTTTGTATTATATTCTAATAAATGCGCTACTAAATCTCGGCGGAAAAACTCCCTTTCACGCAAATCATGTAAACGTTGTTTAAAAGCATCTTCTGTTAACATATAATCAAAACATGACTGTATCTCTTTTTTACCGTTCATATAGTCCGCTACAACACCTTGTTGCGGAACAGAGATTTCTTTTATCTCCATATAATTCTTCCTTTCGTATCCAGTTCTCTCACCAATCCACATTGTAGTCAATGTTTCACGTAAAAGCAAAGAATAACACTTATACTCTTGTTTCTAACCCTTTTATTGCATCGAACAAAAATTGAAGTGTCGGAACTGGTAGTTGCTGTTTCTTAGCTTCTTCTAATACATATCCAACAATCGCATTAATTTCCGTCTGTCTATTCGCTCTTACATCCGCTAACATAGAGGATGTATTACGAGACGTTCCTTCACACACATTTCGTACCATTTGCCATACCATTTCTTTTTCTCCTCTAATAAGAAATGCGACCTCCTGAAACACTTGCTCCATCATTTGATAAAAAAAACGATTCGTGATTAATTCACCATTCTTAACTCCCAATAGTGCTGTCAATGGATTGATACATACATTTACTACTAATTTTTTGTGCATAATCTCTTCCCAATCCGTTTCTATTTGAACTGGAAAATAAGTAACAGGAAAATAACGGAATATTTTTTTAAAATGTATAGATTGACCACAAACCACTCCAAATTTTGTTACCCCTATCCCAGTATGATGAACGATATGCCCTCCCTCTTTTTTCGCACCATGTTCTACAATACCAACAGCTATATTTTCACTCCCTATTTTCAGCATCTTTTGAAGATGCGACATTCCGTTTTGCAAAAAGATTAATGATGATGCCCCTTCCACAAACGGTAGTACGTCATCTATATGATATTGCTTCACAGAAATAAATATATAATCTAAATTTTGCGCTACCATACTTTCTATCGGTAAAACAGATGGATATACTGTTTCACATCTTCCATCTCTAATACAAGTTACACCTGTTTCATTCAACTCTTCAGCCTGCTTAGCCGTTCTTGTAAACAACGTAACATCTTGGTTACTTTTTTGTAAATAAAATGTATACAATAGACCAATAGCACCTGGTCCGACAATTCCAATTTTCATTTTCACACAAGGGATTCACATTAAGCGCCCTTGCCTCCCCTCCTTTTTATATCTTTTTAAAGTACATGAGCACGCCCTATAATTTCGTTGTCCTCTGCCAAACAAATACACTCTCTTTTTTCGCTATGTATAATACTACCTATTAATACACTTATACTCTTAGTTTAGCAAATCCTCAAAAAAATAATAAAAGAAATATACTATCTTCTTCATAAAAATAAAAAAATGAGTTATACTATTATTGTAAATATTTTTACTTTTCTGCATTCAACAAGATAACAAAAGGATGTGATGTAATGGGATTCCCAAAAGTTGAGCGCTTGCTCATCAATTATAAAACATTAGATGAATTCAAAAAATTTAAAGGGTGCGGAGCCCAGGAACTATCTATGCTGGAAGAATTGCAAGCAAACATCATTGAAAACGACAGTGAATCTCCATTTTATGGCATTTATTATGGTGGATCACTAATCGCACGCATGAGTCTATATATGAAAAGAAACGGCGGAGAACCATTCGAAATTACAGGTCCTTACCTAGAACTTTATAAACTTGAAGTATTACCAACTTTTCAAAAACAAGGATTCGGGCAAATGCTTGTAAATCATGCGAAACAAATGCAATTTCCTATTAAAACGATAGCACGTATTCATTCAGCTGGTTTTTGGGATAAATTAAATTTCACCCCCGTATCAGTAACTGATGGTGATTTTTATATTTGGCATCCAGAAACAAATTTGAATGCGGTTACAAACGAAGAATCCGCTTAAGAAATAAAAAAACAGCTGTATAACAGCTGTTTTTTATTTCTTAAGCTTCTCTAACTTCTCATTCGAGCGAGCATTGTTTCTTTCCGCTACCATTACACTTCTTTTTTGATCGATATAATCAAGTAATGTTCTATACTCTTCTTCATATACTGATAATCGCTCCAGAAGACGCTCTCTTTCTGTTTGTAATGATTCAACTTGTTGTTGCAACACCGTTAAAGAGTTTTCATCTTTATAATTTTGCAAGAAATCAATAACATCATTCAACGTAATTGACGTAGGTTCTAACACCTTTGTCTCTTTCACTTCATAATGTTCTACTTTACGAAGTTGCTTTGCTTCCTCAATACGTTCTTTATATTGCTTTCTTACGTAAGAATTCCATCTAAACCCACATGCTGCTGGTGTACGAGATAAATTTTTCCCCACTTCCTTAAAGGCAGAAAGTTGTGTTCCACCTTCTCGAATATGCCGGAGTACTACTTCTGCCAGAAGCAAATCTTCATCATCAGTCCAAGCATCTTGTCTTGTTGTCGCCATCTCTCTAGTCCTCCCTATGCATTTTTTATTAAGCATATGCAGTTACTAGAAAAGATAGAATACAACAACTAAAGATTAAGGCAAAAAAAATAAACGCAGAAGATATCTTCTGCGTTTATTTTCCCGCAATTACTTGCTGATTACTTCTTTACCTTTGTAAGTACCGCATGCTTTACATACACGGTGAGCTAATTTCGCTTCACCACAGCTTGGGCACTCTACCATACCAGGTACTGATAATTTGAAATGCGTACGACGCTTTCTTTTTACTGTTTTAGAAGTTCTTCTAAAAGGTACAGCCATTCTTCCCACCTCCTTAAAAGAAATAGTTATTTTCATATGAAGGCCTGAACCAGTCTTCCGATTATTTGTCAAAAAACTTTGCAAGTCCTGCCAATCTTGGATCAACAGTCTTTTCTTTGTCTTCTTCCGAAATCACTTGCCAGTCTTGACCTTGCGTCGGTGCTCCACCAGAAACATCATCACTGAAAATTTGCATTGGAATCTCCAAAAGTATATTTTCCTTGATTACGGGCAGTAAGTCAAGTACTTCTCCTTCTAAAGAATGAATTTCAGCTTCAGTTTCAAATTCTTCTTGTGAAGTTTGGAACACCTCAGTTGTTTTAATGTCAAATGGTAATGTCACATCTACTAAAGAGCGAGAACATGGTAAAACCATGCTTCCAGTTATATGTAGATGAAACGTAAACTTACCGGAGCCAAAATCAACTCTTCCCGTTACATGAACAGGATTAATTTCACGAATATCTTTCTCGACCTCTTTTAGCTCACTTACATCTACCATCTCATCCAATGTCAATCCTTTATTTCTCAATTTATTCAATTGATGGATGGACCATTTCATATCATATCACCTCAAGGCAACAAACAAAATTATAGCTAGCCATTTTATATTTGTCAATGTTTTTTCTTTACACTATAATGAAGTCATCATAGTAAATAATATATAGAGTATCACGTTTTTCAAAAAGATGCTACATCGAAAGGAGAGATTACCATAAAAGCTGGTGGTATTGTTGTTGAATATAACCCTTTTCATAACGGTCATCTTTATCATGTGCAACAGACAAAAAAGTTAACACAATCCGATATAATAATTGCCGTTATGAGTGGTCCTTTTTTACAGCGTGGTGAGCCCGCACTCATTTCCAAATGGTATCGCACTAAAATGGCCTTAGCAAACGGCGTAGACCTTGTTGTAGAGCTTCCATACGTCTTTGCAACACAAAAGGCTGAAACCTTCGCAAATGGTGCTATTTCCATTTTAAATGCCCTACGTGTTTCCGAAATTTGTTTCGGTAGTGAGGATGGACAAATCGAAAATTTTTATAATACCATCTCCATACAAAAAAACGAAGAAGAGACTTTTAACTGCCTTGTAAAACAATTCATGGACGCTGGTAATAGTTATGCAAAAGCAACATCGGATGCTTTCTCACACATTTTAACATCTGAAAAAAACATAGATATGTCACAACCAAATAATATTTTAGGCTTCCAATATATGAAAGCAATTCTGTCACAAAATAGCTCTATACAAGCTCAAACTATAAAAAGATTTGCCTCTCATTATCATGATGAAACATTTAATGACCAACATATTGCAAGCGCGACAAGCATCCGAAAACAACTCTTTAGCGAAGAAGGATCATTTACAACAATTGAACCTTTTCTCCCACAGGCAACCACTTCGCTTTTAGCAAATTACAAACAAAACTACGGGATATTACATAATTGGGAACAATACTTTTCATTTTTTAAATATAGACTCATGACGATGTCTCCAGGGGACTTACGACATATATATGAAATAGAAGAAGGTTTAGAGCATCGTATTTTATCAAAAATACAAAACAGTTCCTCCTTCTATTCATTCATGGAAGCATTAAAAACAAAACGTTATACATGGACTAGATTACAAAGAGCTTGTACACACATTTTAACAAACACAACAAAAGAGGATATACGTAGTGCAAATATAGAACAACACGCACCATATATTCGCCTGCTAGGCATGTCACAAAAAGGACAAACTTACCTTTCAAAAAATAAGAAAAAAATCGAACTTCCAATCCTTACTCATACAAAAACATTCGACCATGCCGCTTTAGATATAGAGAAAAAAGCAAACTCTGTATATTTCTCCATCATGCACGAACCGTTACGCACACAACTATTAAAACAGGATATAACACACCATCCTATTCGCTATGATGAAACAACTACAAAATTCCTATAAAAAACCTCTCTATTTCAGAGAGGTTTTTTCCTTATCCATCTTTTCTAAATATGTTAACGCATCATCCAGCGTATCCACTGGTACAATTTTCATTTTTGTTTTAATATCCTTTGCAGTCTCAAGTGCATCTTTATAGTTCGATTTCTCCGCACCTTTTTCATTTGGCGCAAAGAACACTTCAGCCCCAGCATCGCTAGCAGCCACCACTTTTTGATTTATACCACCAATCGGGCCCACTTCTCCTTTTTCATTAATTGTACCTGTTCCAGCTATTTCATGTCCTTTCGTTAAGTCTTCTTCCACAAGTTGATTATATATTTCTAATGTGAACATTAAACCTGCGGATGGTCCACCAATTTCATTAGAATTAATTTTCACTTTCGGATCGACCACTAGTTCTCTTTCCGTAACGATAGAAACACCTATACCGACACGTCCATTCCCATTAGGAATCGTCTTTACATTTAAATTCTCTTTCAATTGTTTTCCATTTCTCATGTACTCAATACTTACAGCATCATTTTCTTTTTTCCCTGTCATATATTCAATAAATTGCTCCGTCTTTTCAAATGTTTTTCCGTCAACAGCTATAATAACATCACCAAGCTTAAGCTTTCCTTCTGACGGCATTCCTTTTGCCACACCAGCAACTAATACACCTTTATTTTCAAAAGATACTGAGCGATTTGCACGTTTATATGCATTATAAATCGCTGCATTTTGTGAATCTTTCATCGCATAATTTTGGCGAAATTGATATTCTTCATCACTCTCACCTTTTTGCAATATTTCTTCCGCTTTCGAAATATGTGTATATTTATTAAACTGTGCCGCTATTAAATTCACCACATTTGCTGGTCCCATTGAAACCGTAACAAGCATAAAATCACCAGATTCTTTCGTTCCACCCTCAACTTGAACATAAGGCTCTAATTTGGCAGCCATTCCTGGTTTTGTTATATAATACGGTAAACGTACGTAAACAAGTAACATCGCCAATATAACCCCTATTAAGATTGCATATATAAACCGAAAACGCTTAAACATTATGTTTCTCCTTCCACTGCTCAATTAATAAATAAATATTTGAAATATGTTTTTCTGCTTCTACTTCTCCAACTCGAATAATGTCTTCAATGTTTGTAAAAGCACGTGAACTAAATTGCTCTACAGCTGGTCGCATCATTAAATCCGATGCAATTTGCCGATTCATTACAAGCTCATGCTGCATAATTTCAATACTTTGCATGATTACGTCATAAATGGACGTAACATCGCCATTTACCTTAATTGGAGATACATCAACAGCGATAACAATATCGGCCCCTAACTCTTTCACAACCGATACTGGGATGCGATCAATGACTCCACCATCCACTAATAATCTTCCATCTATTTTTTCTGGTACAAACACTCCAGGAACAGATATGCTAGCCCTCACCGCATCTGCAACTGGCCCACTTGTAAAAACCACTTTTTCCCCCTTCAATATGTCAGTAGCCACAACAGCCGTCGGGATATCTAACTCTTCTAAATTTTTATTATATGTAAACATTTTAATCATATCTTTGACACGTTTTCCAGCAATAAATCCCATTTTCGGTACCGTGAAATCTAAATAATACTTCCGCTTAAAAACAGATGCCAATTTATACAATCTTTCAACGTTACTACTTGCCGCATAAAACGTACCTATTAGCGCCCCCATACTACTTCCTGCAATCATGTGAATAGGGATACCCGCTTCCCTTAAAACCTTTATTACACCAATATGAGCAAACCCTTTCGCTCCTCCAGACCCAAGTGCTAAACCAATCTTTGGTTCTTTCATTTTTCTCACCCTTTAATTTTTTTCATTCCTTTTTCATACTTATGGTCTAAATTCACTACGTATCCACGTATACTGAAATGAACGTTTTTTGGGACAAAGGGGGATTTACTTACATGTATGAAAAATGGAAAACCGCTTTCCTTACCATATCAACGCTATTTTTAACCTTTTCTCTTGTACTCCACCCCCAAGCCGCTTTGCAAGCTTCTATTCGCGGGTTAAATATATGGTGGGAAGTTGTATTCCCTTCACTACTACCGTTTTTCATCATTGCGGAACTTCTAATTAGTATCGGTGTTGTAAAATTTATTGGCGTTATATTAGAACCACTCATGCGCCCACTTTTTCGCGTTCCAGGGATAGGCGGATTTGTTTGGGCGATGGGAATGGCTTCTGGTTTCCCTGCAGGCGCCAAATTAAGCGCTAGACTACGAAAAAGCAATCTTTTAACTCAGATTGAAGCGGAGCGCCTCGTTTCTTTCACAAATTCTTCTAATCCACTTTTTATTTTCGGTGCTGTGTCTATCGGTTTTTTTAATAATCCGAAATTAGGAATTATATTAGCCGCTGCCCATTATTTCAGTAACTTTGCTGTCGGATTAATTATGCGTTTTTACGGCGATAATACCGCTTACAAAATTAATACACACACTACAAAAAAACGTCGCTTTCAAAACCCTTTTTTAATCCTTCACGAGACACGCTTACAAGAAAAAAGACCAATTGGTAAATTACTTGGGGATGCCATTGTTTCTTCTATTCAAACATTACTTATGATTGGCGGATTTATTATTTTATTCTCTGTGTTAAATAAAATGATTACTGTATTTCACATTACAGCAGCTCTTTCTTTTATTATGCAACATATTTTATCATTCTTCCAACTAAGTACAGATTTTAGTATACCTATATTATCAGGTATTTTCGAAATGACACTCGGAAGCCAAATGATTAGTCAAATAAATGAAACACCGCTCTTACAACAAGCTATGGTAACGAGCTTCATTTTAGCATTTAGTGGTCTTTCTATTCAGGCACAAGTTGCTAGCATATTAGCTGAAACAGATATCCGATTTAAACCCTATTTTTTCGCACGAATTATTCAAAGTATTCTTGCCCCTATTTTTACATTTGTATTTTGGACACCATTTTATGAGAAAGTGAGTTCTTTCTCGCCTATGCCAAAAGATATTCCTGTATTTTTATCCGAACATCCTTCTATACTACATGAAATTTGGACATCTTTTATACATTATGGACCAATTTTCACATTATTTTGTCTATACTTATATGTTATTTTATTATTTTTGCGCACATATAAAGAAAAACCCCGTTCACTTTAACGGGGTTTGAAACTTTTCTTTTAAAGCACGTTCTACAATAGGAGGTACAAGATCTACTACACTTCCTCCATACCTCGCAACTTCTTTTACAATACTCGAGCTTAAAAATGAATATTGATTGTTTGTCATAATAAAAAATGTTTCAATATTTTCATCTAATTTTCGATTCATAGAAGTAATTTGCATCTCATATTCAAAATCAGAAACTGCTCGTAAACCACGTAATATTGCATTTGCATTACGCATTTTTGCATACTCTACTAATAGCCCACTATGTGAATCTACTTTTACATTCGGGATATCCTTTGTCGCTTCTCGAATTAATTCTAATCGCTCTTCAACTGAAAAGAATGGTTTTTTTGATGAATTGTTTAAAACGACTACGTACACCTCATCAAATACTTTTGCTCCCCTTTTAATAATATCCAGATGCCCAAGGGTAATTGGATCAAAACTTCCTGAAGAAATAGCTATACTTGTCATTCTGTCCCCTCACCTTCATACTTATAAATCGATATTGCAGTAATCCCATAATTCTCAGCTCGTACTTTTACAAGCCTTCCTATTGAATTAGGTAAAACTACATCATTACCATGCTCTGCCATAATTAATCCATCACTATGTAGCAATCCATGTTGATCCATTATACTAATTAAAGATACAATTTTTTGCTCTTTATATGGAGGATCTATCAATATAAGATCGAATGACATTTCACGTTTTATTAGCGCCTTTACTGCACGTTCAGCATCATTTCGATATACTTCAGCTTGTTCCTGTACTCTACAACTTTCTAAATTTTGATGAATTACTTTTATCGCTTTACTATCCCGATCAACAAAAATTGCTTTATCAATCCCTCTGCTCAAAGCCTCAATTCCAAGACCACCACTACCACCAAATAAATCAAGGGCGATACCACCATCAAAATAAGGACCTATCATATTAAAAATAGATTCTTTTACTTTATCTGTCGTTGGACGTGTTGTATTACCAGGAACCGCTTTAAGTGGGTGTCCTTTACATTTTCCTGAAACTACTCTCATCTGTTGTCACTACCTTTATTTCAATCTATCGAGCGATTATAGAAAGGCATTCCCACTTCGGTAACCGTTAACAAACCACATTCACCTAACTATAGGAAAACTCTGCCTCAAATAACCTCTCGTTATTTTTATGTATTCATCTCATCATTCACTAATATGAACCCAATATGTATATTAGTTCCACTTTATCTTTTTTATCCTATCACAAAATAAAAAAAAGAAAAATAAAAAGCCCAACATAAAATTTAATTTCATTATGTATATCTTCATTTAGATTGGACATAAATAATTATAACAACATCACCTTCGATGTTGTTGCCAACCGCGGAGAAGACTTACGTTTCCCCATAAGTTCTTCCTCCGGTTTCTCCTCTCCCTTTGCCTTCTTACTAGTACATGCTAGTATAAGAAGGGCCCTGCTATGCAGGGTTTTTTTTCTTTGTGTGCTTTTCATTTAAAAAGTGAAATGGTACAGTAAAAGAAAGAGGAGGAAAAGATATGATTCAACGCTTTATAGAACTTGGAGAAGGCTACTCTGATTTATATGAATTACTTGAAATTGCCAAAACAAATCAAGAACGTATAGCACATATGTTACAATTTGAAACGATAAAAAACGATAAAAAAGTATGTTCGCTTGTTGTAATATTAAAACCAACTACTACTGGTGATTTCCAACCATTATACATATGTCGTGAAGGCATTCCTGTATTTGAAAATAAAAAAAGTAAACGTGTCATTTTATTTGAAGAAACGGCAGAACAACTCGGAAAAAAAGTGGCTACCTTTACTGTAAAACCATCTACAACTTTCCCAGAAAAAGAACTATTTTTTAATCATTTAATTGGTATTTTACGAATGAACAATTTCATTCCTCCGATGAAATAACACGTTATTTCAAGTGAAAAATCCCCGGCTAAATTTAGCCGGGGATTTTTTCTATTAGCTATAATCGTATTCTTTTGCTCGATCAGGACGGGAATTTTCAAATTCCGTTTTTAAATACGGGCGATACGACTGTTCTATCTTTTTCACAAAAGGAAGTTTGTTCAACTTATGCATCATATGCTCAATTTGTTCCATATCACAATATACTACAGCATATTTTAATCGTTTTGATATGTAATGTATGTTACCATATTTCCTTAAAATCTTGGCATGTTTCAATGAATGTAAATAAACAATCATACTTTGTCGTTGCCCGAACATAATCTTCTCCATCTTCTCCTTTTAAAAACATATATTTTATATTCTATGAAAACCAATCAGAAATTTATAACATTACAGGACAAACTCTGTATACGTTTTCTTCCAACTTCTAAAAAACGGGGTACATCACCCCGTTTTTTTACAACCACAACCTCCGCCAGTACCACAACCTCCACCACAGCCACCAGCATCAAAGAATGGATTTCCTGTTGGCACTTTAATGGAAGAAGACACTTCCGAACCGATTACTACACTAACTTCGTCTAATAACTTCTGCAAAGCAGTTTCTGCTCTTTTAAAAGCTGCAACCTTATCATGTAAGTCCACAGAACGCTTTAATTCTCTCATTTTCATTGACACGGTAGTATAGTCAGGATGGTATTTTCCAAAACGCTGTACTTCCTCATACCGTTCTTTCATCGCTGTAAATTGCTGAATGAGCGTCTGAAGTTCCATATCTTCATGTAATTCTCTATAATACTTACGATAATCTTCTGCTATATCTGAACAGATAATCGCTTTTGCAAGCTGCTCTGCCTTATCTAATATTAATACGCTTTCTAGCGTCGCTACAATCATGAGAGACACCTCCGAGTATCCATCATACCACATTTAGATTAGAACTACTAATTGAAGTGACTTACTCAAAAGAAAGATATAATGAAACTATTTTTACACTATATCCGTACACACTTATACATTAATATGTTCCGCTATATTATATTTAAGAACATCCCACTTTCCACTATTTTGTTTCACATAACTAATACACGCATTTTTTAATGGTGTCTTAAATGTAATTTCATCTGGTTCAATGGCATGTAAAATCGCTTTTATCGCGTGTGAGTGAGCAACAATAATAATACGTTTGCCAAAATGAGTTGTCGCAACATCTTCTAAAGCAGCAAAGCAACGAGCTACAATCTCTTCATCTCGCTCCATACCTTCTACTTTACCTTCAGCAATCAACTCTCTAACAGCCGCAACCGGCTTCCCTGAAGCTTCTCCAAAATTCCGTTCAACAAATCGCTCATCTAATAAAATCGATTGTAATCCAACTGTCTTTGCAATTTCATTAGCCGTTTCTTGCGCTCTAATTAACGGGCTACTTATAATGATATCCCACGTTTCTTCTTGTAAAGCAGCTGCACTCTGACTCGCTTGCTTCTTACCAACTTCATTAAGCGGAATATCTTCTCGCCCCTGAATAATTTCTTGAAAATTCCAATCAGTTTGTCCATGTCGTACTAAACAAATTTCCGTCATGCTGCAACTCCTTTTTAAATAATCAACCTCTATTGTAACAAAAGTTCTGCATGACGGACATATTTTTCACTTCCAATTAGGTTGCATTTTGTTGCTTCATATACTGAAACATATCAATCATGATCGAAGCAACGGCCAATTGATTTTGAAACTTTTCCACTTTATCTGGTATTGTTTTTTTGAAATGTTGCATCGCCGCTAACTCAAAAGCCTCTTTTTCTTCAGGATTTCGTGTTAATTTTCTATACCAGTACGGTTGCTCTCTAATATAGCGAGATAAATCCTCATCAGCCTTTATAAACTCCATAATTTCTGCTCTCATCATCTTTCCCCCTAATCCTTTTGAAAGAAAAATGGGTTATTTTCTGAAGTACTTTGCTCTTGCTGCGTACGGTTACCTTGAAATTGCTGAATAACTTGTTGCACGCTCCCGATTGCACTCGTCACATTGGCTAAATGGTTCTGCATTTGTTCCACGTCCAACTTTTTAAAAAAAGAAAGCATTTGCCCCATCACATCAGCAGTTTTTTCCTCTTCAGTTCGATTATCTTTTTCTTTTTTATTTTCTTTTACCGAAGAAAACGCAGGTGCTCCATCCGGTCTATAAGTTGCCCATATTGGATCTTCTTCACCAAGTAAGTACCATTCTTCATAAAATTGTTGCCATGTTTTATGACCACTTCTAACCTCATGAACCATTTTAGGGTGATGGTTTACAAATTCTTTAAACTGTTGAACCGATGGATGTAACGGTCCTTTTGTTGTTGGCATAATCCTCACCTCTCCATGTATATCTACTATATAGTAAGAAAAAAAAGGCGCATGGTTCGCCTATTTTTAGACGATTCATGCACCTTTTTTTCTGCTATTTGCATACGGTCAGATTCCCACCTACAATTCAGTGAATACGAAGTAACTAATTTGGTGATGTTAACACCCCACCGCTTACAATTTCACTTTATTTTCGAATAAAGTTTTGTGTATAAAATTTATCGTATACACCAACACCTAATCCTGTAAATTGTTCATTTAATAAATTCTTTCTATGCCCCTCACTATTTAACCAACCTTGCACTGCCGCAATTCCATCACTATGTTGCGCCGCTATGTTCTCACCAGCAAGTTGAAATCCTACTTTCCCGCGCTGCAAACGATCTCCTAGCGTACCTAATGTAGGTGAGTCATGAGAAAAATAATTATTGTCTTTCATATCTTTACTGTGACCAACAGCAACATCTGCTGTTTCCTGATCCCATATTAATAATGGTAATTTATGACGGCTCCGAATGATATTTGTTAAATCAAAAATTTGTTGCATATTCCCATTTTCTACTTGTTTTATTTTTTCTGGAGTCAATGGTTGTTCTGCTATTAATTCACCTGAATAAACGAGCTGATACGGTCTTTGGCGTAATAAAGTTTCATCATCCATATAACGAACACCAACAAGCTCATGTGTAAATTGATCAAAATACAATTGCGCCCATCCATCTTCTACAGGTATTAACGGTTGTTCCATGACTTCGGTATCAGATAGCTCAAATTGATAACTATTTTTCCCTCTTTTTAATGAAATTTCATGCGAAAGCGGACTTTTTTTATATACTTCTTCATATTTTTCATTTATATAATAAGGTGGAACCTTAACTTGTTCACCAGCTGCGTATGCCGTTACAACTTTACGTTCAGAAACTCCAAATTGAACATACTGAGTTAAATCCTGGTTGTATACCCACCATTCATATCCGTATGCAGATGGCTCTATTCGAGAGGGTTCTCCCCACTTCGCTAATAAGTTTTCAGAGTCTTCACCAATCATATTTAAAACAGTGTCTGAGGAGTCTTCCTTAATTTGCTTTTTCTTTTTCACAATTTTATTTTCTTGCTTTGATTGAGATGGGGTTAATATATATTGTGAAACGAGTAATTTCCCGTATAAATCAACAGCTAAAATTAAAAATGTAATCATTACGATACGCAATAATTTCTTCAAACGATATACCTCCTGAACAAAACATAAAATTGAGATATACACAAATCCTTTTCTTTCTTTTTGTGTGTACCGTACTCTTTTCACTATATCATATTTTTGTGAAAAAAGTCTGGATTATCCCTTTTCTCTCAATATGAATTGCACTTTCTTATTATTCATACTATTATAAAAATAATGATGTAACATTAAAAAAGGAGGTATTATATGCAATTTACAAATACGAAATTTAATGGAGCCGTCGTTGAATTAACTCTTTTAACTGAAATCATGGAAAACAACCACTTCGTACTTGCCGGACAGTGGGATTATGAGCGAGTTACATACGATTATAAATTTGAAATATTAAAGGATGTTTATTATTTACGAGTGCAAGGAGTTGCTGTTGAAGGTGACATTGGCAGTAGACACGCTGAAGTAAAACTACTTCCCCCCTTATTAGGAAAACATTATTATCCTCACGGCGTTGAATATGGTGATGATGAGACTTTCCCAACGAATGTACTTCAAAAAAGCGAACAACTCCTACAAAATGTCGAAAAAGAGTTAAAAGAATTTCAAATTATTGATTAACAAAAACAAGCGCATCAATATGATGCGCTTGTTTTATTTCCCTTCCCTAAGAATGAATCGTTTTTTTTACTGGATATCCATAAATAGATCCATCTTTTACTTTAATCTCATCTTCCCAAGGAACCTTATATTTACCTTCAGCTAAATCTTTTACAAACGTATATGGATTTTCTTTCACCCCACCAGGAGTTGCTACATATCCTCTTGAACCTAGATTATATATATTATTTTCCAATCCCCATCCTAATCTAGCCTGATTTGCTAGTTCTGGATATACTTCAGCAGTAACAATCTCCCAAGGATTTCGATGTCCCTGTACTAAAGTAGTCCCATCAAAATTACATACTTGTCCTTCACCAAAGTAATAAAATACGCCATCATAACCCGCTAAGTTTACCGACAATGTATACATTAAATTCTGCCATGCATTTGAACGATTGGTTAGCATCCATTGTTCACTAACTTGTGTACTATATCCAGAAATACGAATTAAGACATTTGCACCTTTATAGGCCGCTTCACGAGCTACTTCAGGGAACATGCCATCATGACAAATACAAACAGCTAATTTACTTCCTCCAGGTCCATCACAAACAGGTAAGCCTAAATCTCCAGCTTTCCAAGGCTCGACTGGCACCCAAGGATTTAGCTTACGATACTTCAAAATCATTTCACCTTGTGGATCAATAATAACTGCTGTATTATATGGCTCTCCACCATCAGGATTTTTCTCCATTATTGAAAAAACACCATATACTTTAGATTCTTTACATGCCTCAGCAAATAAGTCTGTTTCTGGCCCAGGCACTGTGCATAAAAATTCTTCTGTAGTCCATTTTTTTGTATTGAGCCCTTGTGTACTATATTCAGGAAATACTATCAATTCTAAACCAGGGTAACCTGATTTGGTCGAATGAATTGTTTTTATGATTTGTTGAATTTGTTTATCAATGTCTGCACGCGATTCTACTACTGGTACTGGATATTGAATTAGTGCTGTCAAAAAACCACTAATCGGCTTTACCATACTTCCACTACTACCCATTTAAACTCCCCCTTAAAATAGTTCGTGTTTATTAAAGATAACAATATATATTTGTAACTCTCTAAAAAACTTGCACTACATATGGAATTATTACGCATGAAAGCTAGTAGTAAATTTTATCTCCACTTTTAGTACACGCCTACACTAACTTAACACGAAAAATTAGAAAATTCAATCTTTTTTAAGGTAGCTAAAACTAAAAAGAAAAAGCGCATGGAATCCCATACACTTTTTTTTACTTAGTCTGTAAATACGGCGGCAATTGTTGCAACTGCTCCTTATCCTTTTCACGTTCTCTACGTGCCCATCTAAAGAATACATAGCCTATAATTGTACCGTACACTATTTCCTGGACAATTTTCATTATGATACCACCAGTTTGCTGGTCTTGTACGACTGGCATCCAGTGCAAAAATTCTGGTCCCGTTATATTTAAATCTGATAAAGTGCCCGCTGGTACACATAGTTCCATCGCTTTCATCCAAGCAGCCGGATCCGTATACGTTGCAAATAACGGGGCTGTCGCAAAAATGATTAACGCACAAGCAGGCGTTAATAATATGCCATTAGCAAACATATAACCAAGTTTCTTTATATCACTTAATGTTTGATATTCTGGTAATGGATTTAACATCGGCCACCACATCATGATTGCTGTAAAAAACAATATAGCGAGACAAATAGGATGAGCTATTTGACTTTGTTTTACCGTATCAAAAACAACTGGTAAATGATAAAAAGAAAACAGGCCGTTAAATACAAATAACGCAATAAGCGGTTTAGCAAATGCCTTTAATATAATTTGAACAAACTTAAAAGAAGTAATGTAACGATATAACCAAATTGGTATACCAAGCAACAGTAACGGTGGAACTGCAATATACATGACTGCCATTTCAAACATATGAGCACTAAATATAATATGGCCAATTAAATCAATAGGCCCTCCCTTTACAAAATACAAAAGAACAATACCAGTCGTAAAATAAAAAATTTGCTTCTTACTTACCTTCGTCGCATTTTCAAATCGCATTCTATATGGCCCAATAATTAAGAAGTACCCAATAAGAATCGAAAGCATAAATAATAAAAAGATTGGACTCCATAAAGCCTGAAAACCAAATATCCACAAGTTACTCATTTTCACACCTACCTTCGTAAGGTTATCTCATAATATGAAGAGGGAGCTGTGACAACACAAGCTCCCTTATTTTTCACTTTTCAAATCCACACGATTGTCATAAAAGCTAAAATTGTAATTAACCCTATTAGCAAACCAGAGTAAAGAAAGAAACTTGCTGCTTCATGTCCTTTATGACTCATATGCATAAAATAATACAATTGAAAAATTACTTGTACCACTGCTAATAGTAAAATAAACGGTACAGAGAAAATCGGACTAAAAGTTTTTGGATACGCCACCGCTACAAATGCAACTAATGTTAAAAAAATCATTAATGCAAACGTAATAACTTGATGCCTCATTTCCTCCGCACTTTTTCTCTTCCGATAAACAAGATCAACTTTAGGATTATTCGTTTGCTTTATCGCCATTGTTTATCCCACCATTCCCATTAAATATACTACAGTGAAAATAAACACCCAAACTACGTCAATAAAGTGCCAATAAATCGATGCAACATAAAACTTCGGTGCATTGTATAAATTTAGACCTCTCTTCGCATTTCTAAAGATTAATGTTAGAATCCAACATAACCCAAACAATACGTGGAGTCCATGTGTACCAACAAGAGCATAAAACGCAGAGCCAAACGCACTACTTCTCATAGTATGCTTAAATTCATGTGTATAATGATAAAACTCATATATCTCAAACCCTAAAAACCCTAAACCTAGCAATACTGTTACTAGTAACCAAAGCTGCATTTTCTTAAAGTTAAAGTTTTTCATGTGATACATCGCATATACACTCGTTAAGCTACTCGTTAATAAAAGCATCGTCATAATGAAAACGAGTGGCATTTGGAACATCTCTTGAGATGTTGGTCCACCATTTGTAGAATTCTTTAACGCTAAATATGTTCCGAATAAGGAAGCGAACAACACTGTTTCGCCTCCAAGAAATAACCAAAAACCGACAAACTTATTTTTCCCTTCAAGGGTTGCTTTTTCAGGCTCTGCTGGAAATGTTTCATTCGTTAATTTTTCATCTACATGCATTATGCCTTGCCCCCCTTATCCTCTAAATCTTCTTTATGAATATGATACCCATGATCATCAATTACTGAACGTAGGAACATTGCGCCAAATGTAATGATTAAACCAATAATTGCTACTAATAACCAGAACTTATCTTTTCCGCCCTGCATATACATCGCACCAAATGCCGCTATAAACAATCCGAAAGAAATGACAAATGGTGAAAACGAAGGATTTGGCATATGAATATCACCAACTGGTTCCGCTGCTGTCATCTCTTTATTACCTTCACGTTTTTCAATCCAAAACGGATCTAATCCGCGAACAAATGGTAATTGTTTAAAGTTATATTCTGGTGTCGGTGCTGGCATTGTCCATTCTAATGTACGTGCATCCCACGGATCACGACCAGCTTTTTCTTTTGATACTGTCGTTTTAATTACATTGAATAGAAGAACAATCGTTCCAAGAGCCATAAACACCGCTCCGATGGAACTAATCATATTCCCCATTTCCAACCCTTGCCCTTCAAGATATGTGTAGTAACGGCGTGGCATACCAATCAAGCCAAGGAAATGCTGAATAAAGAACGTTAAATGGAAGCCGATAAAGAATAGCCAAAACGTTATCTTTCCTAATGTTTCATTTAATACTTTATTAAACATCAGTGGCCAATAATAATGAGCTCCTGCAAGTAAACCAAATACAACACCGCCAACGATTACATAATGAAAATGCGCTACTACGAAATAGTTATCATGAAATTGATAATCAGCTGGTGCAGATGCTAGCATAACCCCTGTAACTCCACCCATTACGAATGATGGAATGAAAGCTACTGCCCACATCATTGGTGTCGTAAAACGAATACTTCCGCCCCACATTGTAAAGAGCCAGTTGAATATTTTGATACCAGTCGGAACCGCAATCGCCATTGTTGCGACTGAGAAAATAGCATTAGCAACTGGACCAAGTCCAACAGTAAACATATGGTGCGCCCATACCATAAATCCTAAAAATCCAATTAATACAGTCGCAAACACCATCGATGAATAACCAAACAATCGTTTTTTCGAAAATGTCGCGAAGATTTCTGAGAATATTCCGAAAGCTGGGAGTATAAGAATGTATACTTCTGGATGACCGAAAATCCAGAATAAATGCTCCCATATAATTGTATTCCCGCCCAATGCCGGATTAAAGAAACTTGTTCCAAATAAACGATCTAACATTAAAAGCCCTAATCCTACAGTTAACGGCGGAAAAGCGAATAATATAAGCGAAGATGTTACAAATGTCGTCCATGTAAACATCGGCATACGCATGTACGTCATTCCTGGCGCCCGCATATTAATAATGGTTACAAGGAAGTTAATCCCTCCTATTAATGTACCAATACCTGAGATTTGCAAGCCGAGTACATAGAAATCAACACCATGACCTTTAGAGGCTAAAGCTAAAGATGCATAAGATGTCCATCCTGCATCAGGTGCTCCACCTAAAAACCAACTTAAATTTAAAAATACTCCACCAAAGAAAAATAACCAAAATCCGAGTGAATTCAAAAACGGGAACGCTACATCACGTGCACCAATTTGAAGTGGTACAGCGGCGTTCATAAATGCAAACACGAGTGGCATAGCTGCGAGGAAAATCATTGTTGTACCGTGCATCGTTAATACTTGATTATAAGCATCCCCAACAAGAAAAGCGTTGTTAGGAATCGCTAATTGAAGGCGAATAAATAGAGCTTCTATTCCGCCTATTACAAAAAACAATCCACCTGCAATTAAATAGAGAATGGCAATCTTTTTATGGTCTACTGTCGTTAAATAATCCCATATGACAGCACCCATCCCCTGTTTTTTTGCTACAGAACTCACGTTTTCAACCTCCCCTTCGCGAATAGTCCCTCTTTACTTTTCAACTTTTAACGTTTGTAAGTATGCATTTAACGCATCAATTTGATCATCCGTTAAGTTGCCATATTTGCCAGTCATTTTGTTTCCTGGCTTCATATTTTCAGGATCTTTCAGCCATTTTTTTAAGTTTTCTTCATTGTTTTCGGCAATACCGGCAACCATATCGCGATCCGCAAAGTTTGCTAAGTTTGGTGCGATACGAGCGGAAGGTGGTCTACTATCATTAGATCCAACTGCGTGACAACCAATACAGCTTTTATTAAATATTTCTTGGCCCTCTTGCGCCTTTGTTGAAGCTACTTCTTTCTTCCCATCAATCTTCTTCATATCAGCAAGCCACTTTTTGTACTCGCTTTCATCTAAAGCTTTCACTTTAAATTGCATTAAAGAATGTGATGGGCCGCAAAATTCTGTACAAAAACCATTATAAGTGCCCGATTTATCTGCCTTTAACCACATTTTGTTCACATTGTCTGTATTTGTATCCATTTTCCCTGCTAAAGATGGAACCCAAAATGAGTGTTTAATATCGGCACCCTTCAAATTTAAATACACTTTCTTACCTGTGGGGATGACCAAATCTTGCGAAGTTACTATCTTTTCTGATTTATAAGAAAATTCCCACCAATAAAGATTCGCTGTTACATCAACAACGATAGTATCTTTATCAATATTCTTTTTCTCCATCGCACTTACATCAGCAAGTTTGAATGTATATGTAACTGTTGGAACAGCTAAGATTAGTAAAAGAATAATCGGAATAACTGTCCATATAATTTCTAGCTTGTGATTCCCTTCAACTTGCTCTGGAATATAATCTTCCTGACCTTTCTTTTGTCGGAAACGCACAATTACATATAAGAAAATAATAGTAACTACTAGTACTACTCCTACCATGATTGCACTCGCCAGTAGAAGTAAATCATATTGCATTTTTGCTACTTCTCCTTGCGGAATTAAAGTAGATTGAAAGGCTTTACCGCATCCCCCTAACAGTAAAGCCAGCAGTGAAACGAACGAAAGCAGTCGCCACTGTTTCTTCATACAAACAACCCCCACTTTCCTTGTGAATTAGATTGTACTTTATAGTTAAGTAAAGTAAATCTCAACGTAAAGAAATCCAATTATGTCGTTGTCTTAGAAGAATGTAACTACAATCATTGATACAAATAAGATTGTTAAATAATTTAGGGAATAAACAAACATTTGCACGGACCATTTGATGTCATCTTTCTTACGGAAGCCATAAAATCCTAAAACGATCCATCCGATGTTAAGCAGTGTTGCAATTACCATAAATGTTATCCCTAGTCCACTCATATAAAATGGTAGTGGTAATAAACATACTGTCCAAATCATAATTTGGCGTTTCGTAATTTCAAATCCATGAACTACAGGAAGCATTGGAATTCCTGCATTTCGATATTCATCAACACGTTTCATTGCTAATGCAAGGAAATGTGGGATTTGCCAAATAAACATAATTAAAAATAACATCCAAGCAATTGGATGGCCTAAAGATGGATCGATTGCTGCCCATCCAATTAAAGGAGGAACTGCACCAGATATACTACCTACAACAGTATTTAGTGTATACTTTCTCTTTGTCCATAAACTATATAGAACAACATATGTGAAAGCACCAATAAATCCCATTAAGACTGCCATTGGTGTTGTTAATAATAAAAATGCAAAACCAAGAAGTAATATGACTAGTCCAAATGTAAGTGCAAATCCTGGTTTATACTTTCCAGTAACCGTTGGACGGGTCTTTGTTCTTTCCATTAATGGATCGATGTCTCGATCAATGTAGTTGTTTAAACAACATACCCCTGCCATAACTAATCCAGAACCAACGATTGTAAAGAATAACTTATCCAGATTGTCCATTACACTTAATCCATTAAAGTGTAATGCCAACCAAAATCCTGTAAATACAGTAAGTGTATTTGAGTTTACAATCCCCATTTTAACGAGTGCTTTTAAATCTTGTAACCGAGTTGTTTCCGGTACACTTGTAACAGCGGACTCATCATGCAGCTCACTTGTTGCATGGTTCATCACTCTAACCCCCTCTTAAAACTTTCATCTTTCTTTTTGCGCATATTTCAAATGAAATAATTCGCTTCTATATAGCAATATTATTACAGTAGAAACATTGTTAACCCATTCTACTACTAATCTACGCTCATACTCCAATATATTAAATCATATTTCCCGAACATTTTGTGAAGAAAACATGAACTTTTTGTGTCGAATATAAAAAACTTCATTCTGACTTGTCCTTATCATAACATGATGTTACCTTCTATAATAAACTATTTTGTCCTATTTAACACGTATTCTCCCCATTTCTTTTCAAAATAGCCTATTTTCCACCTAAAATTTTCCTTAGGAACCCTGTTTTTACACCTATTTTCTCCCCATTTCCTTCCTCCTCCATTTCTTTGCTATTTTATTATTTTTTATATATCATAGGAACTAGCGCGTTTTATTCTATACATAATGGAATGAAAATATTTCGCAATAACTTCATAGCAGAAAGATGGTGAAAGAGATTGCAACGCTTTATTAAATGGTTAGCAGTCATTACAAGCCTTGATTTATTAATAGTTTTATTAGGAGGCGCTTTAGTTACAAAAACAGGTTCTGGTCAAGGTTGTGGTAAATCATGGCCACTTTGTAACGGTGAATTTGTTCCATCTAATTTATCAATGGAAACTATTATTGAACTTAGCCACCGATTAACATCAGGATCAGCTGGAATTCTTGTCACTCTCCTTTGTATTTTGTCCTGGAAATATTATAAACATGTGCGTGAAACAAAAACGTTAGCAATTTTATCCTTCGTATTTTTAGTTGCACAAGCATTAATGGGAGCAGCAGCAGTTGTTTGGGGACAAATGCCAGCTGTACTTGCTATTCATTTTGGTATTTCCTTAATTTCATTTGCTTCTGTCATTTTATTAACGTGTCTTATCTTTGAAATTGACCAAAAGTTTGATGCACGTTCACTTATTATGGACAAAAAAATGAAATTCCATATCTATGGTGTAACAATTTACAGTTATATCGTCGTCTACACAGGCGCTTTAGTACGTCACGAACGAGCTAGCTTAGCCTGTCCAGACTTTCCTTTATGTAGCAAAAACAGACCTATGCCAACTCAACTACATGAATGGGTTCAAATGGGCCATAGAGTTGCAGCGATGTTAATTTTCGCTTGGATACTATACGCGATGATTCTCGCTATTCGCCATTACAAACAGCAACCTGTCGTATATTGGGGATGGATCATTTCATTTATCCTTGTTACACTTCAAGCTGTAGTAGGAGTTTTAGTTGTATTTACAAACGCTAGTTTAGCAATGGCATTGTTACATTCTCTATTTATTTCTTGCTTGTTTGCCGTACTATGCTATTTAGTTATGTTAGGAACAAGAAGTAAAGTGAATGCAAAAGAAGCTGAATCAACTTCTAAACAAACAAAATAATATAAAACTAAAATCCCTTGCCAATTCGGCAAGGGATTTTTTTGCAATAAAAAAAGAGCTGTATTTACACAGCCCTTTTTTTATTTTAGTGATCTAATTCAATAAGTAAATCACCCGTTTGAATCGCATCACCATCGTTAACATATACTTTCTTCACTTTACCATTGAACGGCGCTTGAACTGTCGTTTCCATTTTCATCGCTTCTGTAATTGCCATAGAATCGCCTTTTTTCACTTCATCGCCTTCTTTTACAACTACTTTAATTACCGTTCCTGGCATCGTTGCACTAATATGATTTGGATTCTCACGGTTTCCTTTCACACGTTGTGCAACTGTTGCTTTTACACTCTCGTCTTTCACGATAATTTCACGTGGTTGACCGTTAAATTCCAAGTAAAGGACACGATTTCCATCCGGCTGAGGTTCTCCAATTGATACTAGTTTAACCATCAATGTTTTACCCTGTTCAATTTCCACATCAATTTCTTCACCTAGTCTCATACCATAGAAGAACGTCGGTGTATCAAGTACAGATACATTTCCATAAAGCTCAGCAACTTTTTCATAATCCATAAATACTTTTGGATATAAAGCATATGCAACTACATCAAAAATCGTTACTTCGCGTCCAAGTTTATGGAATAATTCTTCTTTTAACGCTTCGAAATCTACTGGCTCTAGTAATTCACCTGGTCTTACTGTTAATGGCTCTTTCCCTTTTAAAATAATCTTTTGTAATTCTTTCGGGAAACCACCGTACGGTTGACCTAAATCACCAGAGAACATTTCAACAACAGATCCTGGGAAGTCCATAGCATGTCCACGCTCTAAAACATCTTGTTCTGTCAGATGGTTTTGAACCATAAATAATGCCATATCACCAACAACTTTTGATGATGGCGTTACTTTTACAATATCTCCAAACATGTCATTCACACGGCGGTACATTACTTTCACTTCATCGAAGCGATCTCCTAAACCAACCGCCTTCGCTTGTTGCTGAAGATTACTATACTGCCCACCCGGCATTTCATGCATATATACCTCTGTATGAGGCGCATTCATACCACTTTCAAACGGTCCATAGTATTTGCGTACATCTTCCCAATAATGAGATAGTTTTTCTAAAGAATCTACATTAACATCTGGTTGTCTTTCGTTTCCACCTAATGCATAGTATAGCGTGTTCGCACTTGGTTGTGACGTTTGACCAGCCATAGAACTCACTGCTACATCGACGATATCAACACCCGCTTCAATTGCCTTCGTATACGTTAATATACCATTTCCACTCGTATCGTGCGTATGCAGGTGAATCGGAATCGACACTGTCTCTTTTAATGCAGAAACTAAATCATATGCTGCATTTGGTTTTAATAAGCCCGCCATATCTTTAATACCTAAAATGTGAGCTCCTGATGCTTCTAACTCTTTTGCTAAATTTTTATAGTAATTTAAATCATATTTACTACGCAGTGGATCATGGATATCCCCTGTGTAGCACATTGTTGCTTCTGCAATTTTACCAGTGTCTCGTACAGCGTCAATTGCAACTCTCATGCCTTCCACCCAGTTTAAGCTATCAAAAATACGGAATACATCAATGCCTGCTTGAGCAGAACATTCCACAAATTTTTGAATTAAATTATCTGGATAGTTTTTGTATCCAACTGCGTTTGAAGAACGAAGTAACATTTGGAATAACACGTTCGGCATTTTTTCACGAAGATCTAGTAATCGTTCCCATGGATCTTCTTTTAAGAAACGATACGCAACATCAAACGTTGCACCGCCCCACATTTCCGCTGAGAATAGGTTCGGTAACATTCTCGCTGTTGGCTCCGCAATTTGATGTAAATCTTTTGTACGAATACGAGTTGCAAGTAATGACTGGTGTGCATCACGGAATGTTGTATCCGTTAAAAGTACACGTTTTTGATCCTGTACCCATTTTACTAATCCGTCCGCTCCACGCTCGTCCAAAATTTGTTTCGTTCCATTTTGGATTGGCTCTGAATGTTTTAAACATGGAATACGAGCATCTGGGAATATTGGTTTTTCTTTTTTACCTACTCCTGGGAAACCATTTACTGTTACTGTACCAATGTAATTTAACATTTTCGTTCCACGGTCTTTACGTTTCGGGAACAAGAACAATTCAGGTGACGCATCGATAAATGAAGTATCATATTCTCCTGATAAGAAGTTTTTATGTTTTACTACATTCTCTAGGAATGGAATATTTGTTTTAATACCACGAATACGGAATTCTTTTAAGTTACGTTCCATTTTTGCAGCAGCTTGCTCAAAAGTAAGTGCCCAAGTTGTAACTTTTACAAGTAAAGAATCGTAGTACGGTGTAATAACTGCACCTTGGAAGCTATTTCCTGTATCAAGACGTACACCAAAACCACCGCCTGATCGATATGCCATAATTTTTCCTGTATCCGGCATAAAATTATTTAGCGGATCTTCAGTTGTTACACGAGATTGAATTGCAAATCCATGTACAACTACTTCCTCTTGCTTCGGAACACCTACCATTTTGCTATGTAATGAATGTCCATCAGCTATTAAAATTTGTGATTGAACAATATCTACTCCCGTAATCATTTCTGTAATCGTATGTTCTACTTGAACACGTGGATTTACTTCAATAAAGTAAAACTCATCATCTTTTACAAGGAATTCTACTGTTCCTGCATTTAAATAATTTACATTTTTCGTTAACTTCACAGCAGCATCACAAATACGCTGACGCAGATCATCTGAAAGTGATACACTCGGTGCAATTTCTACAACTTTTTGATGACGACGTTGTACAGAACAGTCACGCTCGTATAAATGAACAACATTGCCTTCTTCATCTGCTAAAATTTGTACTTCTATATGTTTAGGTTTTTCAACGAATTTTTCGACGTAAACTTCATCATTACCAAAGGCTGCTTTCGCTTCTGATTTCGCTCGATTATATGATTCTCCTAATTCCTCACTAGTACGCACAATACGCATACCACGACCGCCACCCCCAAGGGATGCTTTAATAATAATCGGGTAATCATACTTTTCAGCAAATTTTTCGACTTCTTCTAATGAATTTACTGGACCATCACTACCAGGTATAACTGGAATTTGTGCTAGCTGCGCTTGTGTTCTTGCTTTCACTTTATCTCCAAACATATCTAAATGCTTACTTTTCGGACCGATAAAGATAATTCCTTCTTCTTCACAACGTTTAGCGAATTGAATATTTTCTGACAAGAAACCATATCCAGGGTGGATTGCATCTACATGATTACTTTTTGCAATCTCAATAATGCCTTCAATATCTAGATAAGCATCAATTGGTTTTTTTCCTTCCCCAACTAAATAGGACTCATCGGCTTTATAGCGATGATAAGAACCACTATCCTCTTTAGAATAGATTGCAACTGTTTTTAATCCAAGTTCCGAACACGCTCGAAACACACGAATTGCAATCTCTCCACGGTTAGCTACCAATACTTTTTGAATACGTTGCAGCTTTGTCATGATTTTCCCCCTCTACTTTCCTACCACTCTAGAGATAAAATATATACACACCTTAAAAAGCGTGAAGTTCTTCACTTTCCACATTATATTATACTTAGAAAGCTTCACTTTATTTTTATCCATCATACCTTATTTTTTAACAAATGATAAGTTTTCTGTGCAATTTGTTTCACAAAAATAGTATAGCATACCTCTTCCTTTTCTAACAACTTAATTGTATATCACATTAAACTAAATGTGATATATTGTTTAACCGAAAGATATATTAATACATCACATTTAAAACTACTTAAAAATAAAAACACATCATGCTCTAAAGCACAATGTGTTTTTATTTTACAACTACAAGATGTGGTCCATTTTGTTCTTTTTCTTTCATTAATCCATTCTGTTGTTTCTCTTGTCGTTTCACGTGACTAGCAATATTGAGTAGTATCCCCATCGCAAGTAGATTAGCTAATAAAGAACTACCACCGTAACTGACAAACGGTAATGGTACTCCGGTAAGTGGTATTACTCCAGACATACCACCAACATTAATAAACGTTTGAACTCCAAACAAGCTTGCAATTCCGATAGCTATTAAACTTCCAAATGGATCTGTACACTTTTGTGCGACTCTAAATGATCGAATAATTATAAGCAATAAACAAATCAAAATGATTGCTACGCCTATAAAACCAAGTTCTTCCGATATAATTGCCATAATAAAATCCGTTTGTGGTTCTGGTAAATAACCATACTTTTGCACACTATTTCCTAATCCCCTACCATTAAGCCCTCCAGAAGCAATTCCAATAAATGAATTCACCAATTGGAATCCATCCTTTTGAGGATCATTAAACGGATCAAGGAAAACAGAAAAACGTGCCTTTTGATATGGATTTAATGCATAATTGCCAAGAAGATATAGTGCCGGAATCCATACTATAGAAGTTAAAGCAATTCGTTTAATCCATAAGTTAACCTGTACTCCCGAACAAAGGAACATAATTCCTACTGTTCCTGCAATTAACAAATCAGTACCTAAATCATTTTGCTTTAATATTAAAAACATGATTATACCTACACCAATGAGTACTGGACCTGACCCTTTGAAAACAGGTGTATTCGTTTCTTGTCTTTTCGCAAAAAAATGAGCTAATATGAGGATAACCGTTATCTTTACAAATTCCGCAGGCTGTATTCCAAATATCCATCCGTTTGCACCGTTTACTGACTTAGTGAAAAAGGCAGCTGCAGCTAATAAAGCAACACTAGCACCGTAACTCCCCAACAAAAAAATTCGTTTTCTCCAAACTTTATATGGGATAGTAGCAATAATTATTAATACTATTGTCCCAACAACTAAAGTAATTAATTGTCTTTTAAAAAAGAAATTTGCTGGTTTATCAAATCGCGAAATCGCAACAATGGAACTAGAACTATATACCATTATTACCCCCAGCACACATAAGATAACAAGAGGAAGTAACAATGAATAATCCATTGATTTCCATACTTTTTTCATTTCATTTCCTCTTTCTGTTTCAATTTAATTATTGTTGTATTCCATATGTACATTCATTCTTCCTGCTTTATTATACAAATAAAAAGCTCAAACTAATTTAGTTTGAGCCCCCTTATTTGAACCCGTTATTGTTGTTTGTTTGTAAATGCTTCATGAAGTGCAGATAACTCACGTTCGAGCTCACCTAACATTGCTTTCCCTTGTTCTTCTGCAATAAGACCAAGGCGAACTGCAAAATCGACCTCGCGGGATAGTCCAAACATTTGTGTGTCTAACACTTCTTCATATAATGGACATTGCGGCATTGTAAGATGGTCCATTTGCACCTTAATAAGTCTTAAAATCTTCTCTGCATCCGCTTGTAGAAGGGCTAGTGCCTTTTCCTGATGATTTGCTACTGTCTCAGACGCCAAATTGATTCCCTCCGTTTCCGTCCTACTCTCCTCTATCCTATCTATTAATATTAGCGATAGTTTTAATAAATTGCAATAGAAACATTTTTTGTGACAACAGTGTCTAATACTATTATACTGAAAAGTGGGAGTATAACACAAATGGGGGAACAACAATGAGCGAAATTTTATTTATTAACGGAAAAGTACGTTTTCCAATCACTATTGATCCAACTGTTTGGATCTTTGATGATCGAAAAGTAGATTTGACAACTTACTTTGATGAAACTAGAGAAAACACGTCTGAACTAGAAACTTATTTAAAAAACACTTCAGAACATTGGGATCGCGAAATCCGTGATGGTGCCGCTTTTCCTCCAATACAACAAAGTGTGAAGAAATATAAAAAAGAACAGCTGATTACTGGAACATTTGGTATACCATTTCATCCATTCCTTGCTAACGCTGAAATTTTAGAGGACGCTACGCAAGTTGAAATTGAAACGGTAGATCATACAATGACACTTCCATTAGAAACTGTCAAAAATGCTATACTAGGCTTTTCAAAAGAAGGAAAACCATTAAAAGAAGACGGGCCTGTTCATCTCTATTTCAACGATGGATCTAATCAACAAAATCCAATCCGTAACATCCGTAAATTTACAATTATTTAAAGAAAAGGAGTGAGCTTAAGCTCACTCCTTTTTTACAATAAATCTGCTGCTAGTTGAGCTAAATTAGATCGCTCCCCTTTAACAAACTTCACATGACCACTAATACGCTGTTCTTTAAACTTCTCTACAACATACGTTAAGCCATTATTATATTCATCTAAATATGGGTGATCAATTTGCTGAGGATCTCCCATCAATACAATCTTACTCTTTTCCCCTACCCTAGTTAATATCGTCTTCACTTCATGCTTTGTTAAATTTTGTGCTTCGTCAATGATAATGAACTGATCTGGAATACTTCTCCCGCGTATATAAGTAAGGGCTTCTACTTCAATCGAACCCATTCCAGCTAAAATAGCATCTAACTCTCCTGGCTTTTTCGTATTAAATAAATACTCTAGGTTATCAAAAATTGGCTGCATCCATGGTCTTAATTTTTCTTCTTTTTCTCCTGGTAAATAACCGATATCTTTTCCGACTGGAACAATTGGTCTTGCCACAAGTAATTTTTTATATAACCCTAAGTCTTCTGTTTGCATAAGTCCCGAAGCTAACGCAAGTAACGTTTTTCCTGTGCCGGCTTTCCCCGTTAACGTTACAAGCGGAATATCTTCACGAAGCAACAATTCTAATCCCATAATTTGCTGCACGTTTCGTGGTCGTATCCCCCACACTTGTTCATTGTGAAAAATAAGTTTCTTTACCTTCTTCCCTAAGTGATCCACAATGCCAAGCGCAGAACTAGAGCCCCCTAATGCATCTTTCATTACTACAAATTGATTTGGGTAAAAAGGATGATTCGCAATTTCAGATAGAGGCAATTCACCTTTCTCATAAAAATAATCCAATTGTTCTTTTGATATATATCCTTCTAAAAAACCAGAATATATATTTTCTACTTCAATTACGCGATCACTTAAATAATCTTCAGCCTTCAAACCAATTGCATCAGCTTTTACCCTTACGAGTACATCTTTACTTACTAAAATAACAGACTTCCCGTCCTCTTTTTCCTGTTCTTCTAAAGATAGATTTTTTGCTACAGCTAAAATTCGATTATCATTTGTTTTTTCTACAAAAATATCTTGTAGTTGCACAAATGAACGATGGTTCAATTCAATACGAAATGTTCCGCCGTTTTCTAGCGGGATACTTTCATGCAGCTTTCCTATTTCACGAAACTTATCTATTAACTTAGATACATAACGAGCGTTTCTTCCTACTTCATCCATATAACGTTTTTTCGAATCAACCTCTTCTAATACAACTGCTGGAATCACTACTTCATTGGTTTCAAATGAAAAAATAGATAAAGGATCCTGCAAAAGTACATTCGTATCTAACACATAAATTTTATCCAACCTGTTACCCCCTGACTCCACTTTTAAATTTGTAGAACAAGGGTTTCATCCATAAAATATGGACGAACCATTGTTATAATTATATGTACCGTGTAAACGAGGTAGAATCGAAAATCATAGTCATTAAACCTTTTATTTATTCTTTATTCATTTCTATTCAATATATTACTTTTTATTATAATTATTAACGTTAAATCACAATAACCGACTACAAAAGTGAATAAACGAATTTCTTATTTAGCATCTTTATAATTCTCTTATCCCTACTAACACTTCGTTATCCAGCTTTTTCGCTGCCCGAAGATCATATGTTTTTTCATATGTTGGTTCAATTGCAAGTTTCGCTCCATAAAACATAACATCACGCACTTCTTGCACCTTTACTTCTATTACAGTTAATTTTAGAGAAATACCTTCCATTCTATCTGTCAAAATTTCACCTGCACCACTTATAGAAAATACGGATTCATTCGCCATTATAGTCAATACCACACCTGTATTATGACGTATATTTTCCACAATACGTGAACGTTGATCTACTGCAAATCGAATACTAGTTTCACTCACTGCATACACCCAAGAAATAGCACTTACGTTAGGAACTTGTTTTTCGAAATCTGTCGTTGCTATCATAACAATACACTCTTTACGCAACGTTTGTACTAAATCCTCTGTTAAGGTAGGCTCTACTACATTCGCCATATTTTCACCTCCAAATATACTTGGTATATCCTTATCATAACTTATTTTTTGAATTGCGAAAATATTATTTTTTCCCACTATTATTCAAAAACATTATACTTCCATGATATACTTATACTGATAGAATTCGTATTGAGGTGACGAAATGAGAGTCAAATGTATGATTTGTGATAAAAAAGATATGTTAGATGATGAAAATCCTATGGCAAAAAAACTGCGTAATCGCCCTATTCATACATATATGTGCATGGAATGTTCAGAACGAATTGCAGAGCGTACAATGGAACGTCATGCAAGTGGTAATTTCCGATTATATCGTGATAAAAAAATCGAAGATGATTGGTAAAATGTAAATAAGTCCTTACTCATATAGATAAGGACTTATTTATATTTTTCTGGTTCACGATTCATCTGATCCAAAAAACAATCAATGGCTTCTAACGGAAACCTTGCAGATTTCCGTTCTCCATTTATTTCATATGTAATTAAATACATTTCCTCGTTCTTTTCGACTTCCACATTTCTTAATTTATGTTCTTCATATACCATATTTTGAAATAACAAATATGTTTCTTTTGCAGCACTATCATCTGGACGTGCTTCCGCAACTGTTTTAATTGTTAACCAATTATATAGTGCATCTTGTACTGAACGCATGAAAACTCCCCTTTCTTATCCTGCTTTTTGTTGTTTCGCTTGACGCAAACGCAGTCTATAAATTCCAAGTACAATTGCCGCTACAACAAGTCCTTCTCCAACAGGTAAAAACACAGCAAAAAAGGTTAATACTGTGCATCCAATTGCTAATGATATGTATATCACAATATTTTTTAGTACAGACAACTTTCTAGCAAACCCTAAATTATAAACGAGAGCACTTAATATAATAATCGTCCCATAAAGTAACCACATTCCTAACTCTGGATTTTCATCTACCTTACACAATTTTGCAAAAAAAGACATCCTTTCTAACACACTCTTCCCCCCCTAGCAGTAAAATGCAATTTTCTTTATACACTTAATACAAGAGTAACTCGCAAAAAAAATACTGTCCACAAAAAAAGAGTAAATATTCTAAAAAATAAACAAAATAAAAAAACAACGCCCTTTATAAAGGGCGTTGTTTTTTTTATTTTTACGCTTCAACAGATTTCTTTTTCTTAGCAGCTCTTTCGCGCTCACTCTTATCAAGAATCTTTTTACGTAGACGAATTGATTCTGGAGTTACTTCACAGAACTCGTCATCGTTTAAGTACTCTAATGATTCTTCTAAAGTCATTAGGCGTGGTTTCTTCATTGTTGAAGTTTGATCTTTCGTCGCAGAACGAATGTTAGTTTGTTGTTTCATTTTCACAACGTTAACTGTTAAGTCGTTCTCACGAGTGTGTTCTCCGACAATCATACCAGCATATACTTCTGTACCTGGTTCAACGAAGATTACACCACGGTCTTCAACTTGCATAATACCGTATTGTGATGCTTTTCCTGTTTCAAGTGAAACTAGAACACCTTGGCGACGTCCACCAACTTGTCCAGCGTGTACTGGTTGGTAGCAATCGAATGTATGGTTTAAAATACCGTAACCACGAGTTAATGTTAAGAATTCTGTTGTGTAACCAATTAAACCACGTGCTGGAACCATGAAAGTAAGACGAACTTGACCGTTTCCGTTATTCACCATATCTAACATTTCACCTTTACGTGCACCCATAGATTCCATAATAGAACCAGTGTATTCTTCAGGTACATCGATTTGTACGCGCTCTACAGGCTCACATCTTACGCCATCAACTTCTTTAATGATTACTTCTGGCTTAGATACTTGTAATTCATAACCTTCACGACGCATGTTTTCAATTAAGATAGATAAATGTAGTTCCCCACGTCCAGATACGATCCACGCATCAGGAGAATCTGTATTATCTACACGTAAACTTACATCTGTTTCTAATTGTGAACGAAGACGCTCTTCAATTTTACGAGATGTAATGTATTTACCTTCACGACCTGCAAATGGGCTGTTATTTACAAGGAACGTCATTTGTAGTGTTGGCTCATCAATACGTAATAATGGTAACGCATCTTGATGTTCAACTGGACATACTGTTTCACCTACGTTAATGTCTTCCATACCAGAAACGGCTACTAAGTCCCCTGCTTTTGCTTCTTCAATTTCTTGACGTTTTAATCCCATGTAACCGAATAATTTCGTTACGCGGAATTGCTTCACGCTTCCGTCTACTTTCATTAAAGCAACTTGTTGTCCAACCTTCATTGTACCGCGGAATACGCGACCAACTCCAATACGTCCAACGTAGTCGTTGTAATCAAGAAGTGCTACTTGGAATTGAAGTGGCTCTTCGCTGTTATCAATTGGTGCTGGAATATGTTCGATAATTGTATCGAATAATGATTTCATATTCTCTTCTTGATTTGCTGGATTTGAATCTAAGCTTGCTGTTCCGTTCATTGCTGATGCAAATACAACTGGGAACTCTAATTGATCTTCGTTTGCACCAAGCTCAATGAATAAGTCGATTACTTCATCAACTACTTCATCTGGACGAGCGAAGTCACGGTCAATTTTGTTTACAACTACGATTGGAGTTAAGTTTTGCTCAAGAGCTTTCTTTAAAACAAATCGTGTTTGTGGCATACAACCTTCATATGCATCAACAACAAGTAAAACACCATCAACCATTTTCATGATACGTTCTACTTCTCCACCGAAGTCAGCGTGACCAGGTGTATCTAAAATGTTAATTCTTTTATCTTCATAGTGAATCGCTGTATTTTTCGCTAAAATTGTAATACCGCGTTCTCTTTCTAGATCATTTGAATCCATTGCGCGTTCTTCAACGTGTTCGTTCGCACGGAAAGTCCCCGCTTGACGTAATAACTGGTCAACAAGTGTTGTTTTACCATGGTCAACGTGGGCAATAATTGCTATATTACGTAAATCTTGTCGTTTTTTCAACATGTCCAACTCCTAATGTCTTTTTAATCCTTCTCTATTATAAGAGCGAAGGGGATACAATAGCAATTAAAATAAAAGCAAGAATGAAAATATAGTTGTATTCTTACTTTTGTGAAAGTAAAATGAGATTGGAGGGTGAAGAAATGGAACACATTCAATATCGCTTTTTATTAACTGCAATTATCGGTGTTATTTTCTTAATCGGTATCGGCATTATGATTGCTGAAAATAGTCCAATCGGTATTATTATTTGCATTATCGGCACATTTGTTACAGTTGGATACGGTTTTGTAACAAAAAGAAAAATGCGCAAATCACAATAACGCTAAAAAGTAAGAAGCTTATACACAGCCTCTTACTTTTTTTGTTGCTCTCATATAAACGATAACACTTCTTCATACACTCCTGGTTTTGCAACTAACACACTGCTCTTCTCTATGATAGAAAGTGGCGCTCCAGAGAATGTCGTCACCTTACCTCCAACTTCTTCTACAATTATCTGCCCTCCGCCAAAATCCCATGGTGATAATCTCGGCGTTACATATGCATCTATTCTTCCTGTTGCAACGTATACCATCTCTAATGCTGCACAGCCATATGACCTTGTGCCCCTTGCTTTCTTAACAAGTGCCATCATACTTTCCATATTAAGCAATGGATTATCTGTAAGCCATATCGCATTTAAAGCTACAATACCTTGCTCTACAGTTCCTTTTTCCAATGGAGGAATTGATATATCATTACAAAAAGCTCCAGATCCCTTGACTGCATGATATAGTTCATCATGCACTGGATCATATATAAGTCCAATCTTTCCGATACCGTTCTCATAAATCCCAATTGAAATCGCAAAATTTCTTTTTTGATGAACAAAGTTCATCGTGCCGTCAATTGGATCAATTAACCAAACAACCCCGTCAGAAGACGTTATCTCGTCTCCATAACCCTCTTCTCCTAAAATATTATGATTCGGGAATGTTTCTTTAATTTTCCCAATTAAAAACTGTTCTATCTCTCGGTCCATATTTGTAACTAAGTCAGCTGCATTTGATTTTGTTTCTATAATAAGTGCTTTTTTCATTGATGCCATTAAATGCTCTCCTGCATCCCGAATCCACCGTTTGGCGTGTGCATCGATGTCTTTCCATACTTCTTGCATGTTTAAACACTCCGATCTATACTGTTCACAGAAAAAACGAACCCTTTATAAGGTTCGCACCAACTAATTTTTTATACATATACTATTATTACGCTTCTAAACGAATCATTTCAAGTCTTAACACTTCTAACTTTTGTACACACTCTTCTTTTTTCTGGTTATCATCTTCCATCATCGCATCATATAAAGTTGCTAATTCATAATCTAGCTCCAAACGTAGCACCGGTATTCTCTTTTCAGCATCTGTTCTCTTTAACGCATTAATCACCTGTCTCATATTATTTGCCTCCTCCCAATATTCGTCTGCCCTCGGACTAGAATTAATTAAATTTTCTGATTTTTTGTTTTATACTATACTATGTTGGATAAATCATCTATGCAACAAAATTATATTTTTTTATTTAAATTTTTTTGTGCTGTTTTTTTTATGAATAGTACAAGCTATGCTAAAATAAAAGCAAAATAGGAGTTGGAGGAACAATCATGACAATACAAACATTCAAGTCAACTGATTTTGATGTCTTTACAGTTGATGGTCTCGAAGAACGAATGAGTGCAATTAAAACGAACATTCATCCTAAGCTAGAAGCTTTAGGGGAACAATTTGCAGAATACTTATCCAAACAAACTGATGAGAACTTTTTTTATCATGTTGCAAAACACGCACGCCGCAAAGTCAATCCACCAAACGATACTTGGGTTGCTTTTTCAACAAATAAACGAGGATATAAAATGCTACCGCATTTCCAAATCGGCTTATGGGGTACTCATGCCTTCATATACTTTGGTTTAATCTATGAGTGTCCACAAAAAGTTGAGACGGCTCATGCCTTCTTAGAACATTTAAATGATTTAAAAACAAATATTCCAAATGACTTCGTTTGGTCCATTGACCATACTAAACCAAGTGTGAAATTACATAAAACACTTGAAACCGAAGACTTACAAAAGATGATTGAACGATTAGCTACTGTAAAAAAAGCAGAATTATTAGTTGGTATTCATATATCACCAGAGGAGTTTTCAGCAATGACCAACGAACAATTCCTTGCTAAGATTGAATCTACGATGCAATCACTCCTTCCTTTATATGCACTTTGTAATCGATAGTAGAAAACGGACAATTTATATTGTCCGTTTTTAGTTGTTATCACATTATATCACTTCAGTTTTTATTTTTCAAAATATTTTTTACATTTTTACAAGCTTTTGTTCTTCGACTTCTTTTGCCCTTTGAATAGCACGATATATAGAGTATCCACTTACCTCTTGAAATTCTTTATCAATTTTCTTTTCTTCTGCTTTCGATGGAACAATCTCTTTAAAACGACGATATAAACCCATTAACTCTTCTCTTATAATTCCTTTTTCATAAGCTTTCTCAATCGCTTCATAAAACTTCACCATTGTAACCATTTCCTCATTTGACCAATCATAATCTAACGGATATTGATATTCCATTTTGCACCTCATTTATCATTTCTTCTTGTTTCATTATGCTATCTTAAAGAGAATATTTTATTCTTCATTATAGCCACTCTGCATTATACACTATTTATTCATTTTAATGGAATTGTCTTCCTCTATTCATTAGTTGAGGCTAACTATTAAACATACTCACCTTAAAAAGATTTTTTTCTATACATCTATAATTATTGGTGATATAATGCTTTTGTTTTATAGAAAATAAAGTGAAGCTACCATCTCAAAAACGATTTTTTGAATGGCAGAAAAACAAGCCTTATTCTAAAAAGGGCTACACTTTTTTAGAGCAGGATTATATAAAACAAATTACACTAAATATTATGAAGAAGAAGGGGTGTATAGATTGTCCCAATACGAAACACCATTGTTTACCGCTTTAGTTGAGCACAGTAAGCGAAATCCAATTCAATTCCATATTCCTGGTCATAAAAAAGGACAGGGCATGGATCCTACATTTCGCGAATTTATTGGGCATAATGCATTAGCAATTGATTTAATTAATATTGCGCCACTCGATGATTTACATCATCCAAAAGGTATGATTAAAGAAGCACAAGATTTAGCAGCAGCCGCATTCGGTGCAGATCATACTTTCTTTTCTATTCAAGGTACAAGTGGCGCTATTATGACAATGGTGATGAGCGTTTGCGGTCCTGGTGACAAAATCCTAGTACCACGAAACGTGCATAAATCAGTAATGTCAGCTATTATTTTCTCAGGTGCAAAACCGATTTTCATGCATCCTGAAATCGATCCGAAGCTCGGTATTTCTCATGGAATCACAATTCAATCTGTCAAAAAAGCACTTGAAGAGCACTCAGATGCAAAGGGCTTACTTGTTATTAACCCAACGTACTTTGGGTTTGCTGCAGACTTAGAACAGATTGTACAATTAGCACATTCTTATGACATCCCTGTACTAGTCGACGAAGCTCATGGTGTTCATATTCATTTTCACGATGAATTACCTATGTCAGCGATGCAAGCTGGTGCGGATATGGCAGCAACAAGTGTTCACAAATTAGGAGGCTCTTTAACTCAAAGTTCTATTCTTAATGTGAAAGAAGGCTTAGTGAATGTAAAGCATGTCCAATCTATTATTAGCATGCTTACAACCACATCAACTTCTTACATCTTGTTAGCATCCCTTGATGTTGCGAGAAAACGTCTTGCTACAGAAGGAACAGCACTCATAGAACAAACAATACAATTAGCTGAGCATGTTCGTGATGCTATAAATTCTATTGAGCATCTTTACTGTCCTGGAAAAGAAATGTTAGGTACAGATGCTACCTTTAACTATGATCCTACAAAGATAATTGTATCTGTAAAAGATTTAGGTATTACCGGCCACCAAGCTGAAGTATGGCTTAGAGAGCAATATAACATTGAAGTAGAACTCTCAGATCTATACAACATACTATGTCTTATCACTTTGGGAGATACAGAAAGTGATACAAATACACTTATTGCAGCATTACAAGATTTAGCAGCAACATTTAGAAATAGGGCAGATAAAGGTGTTCAAGTACAAGTAGAGATTCCAGAAATTCCAGTGCTAGCACTTTCTCCTCGAGATGCTTTTTATTCGGAAACAGAAGTCATTCCATTTGAAAATGCAGCGGGTCGTATTATAGCTGATTTTGTTATGGTTTATCCGCCAGGGATTCCAATCTTTACTCCGGGGGAAATTATTACACAAGAAAACTTAGAGTATATTCGTAAAAACTTAGAAGCAGGTTTACCTGTACAAGGTCCTGAAGATATGACATTACAAACATTACGTGTTATTAAAGAGTACAAGCCTATCAGTTGATAGGCTTTTTTTTCACCTTTTTTCCTTTTCTTCATACGATACTTAAGAATGTAACGTATAGGTGGGGATACTATTATGATTGTAATAGGCCGTTCTATTGTACATCCTTATATTACAAATGAATACGAGCCATTTGCAGCAGAGAAACAACAAATTTTATCAATAATGGCAGGAAATCAAGAAGTTTATTCCTTCCGAACAGCTGATGAACTCAGCTTTGATCTCAATTTACGAGTTAATATTATTATCTCTGCACTAGAGCTTTTTCAAAGTGGATTTCAGTTTCGTACATTTCAGCAATCCTTTTGCAACCCCCAGTATTGGAAAAGAACGTCTCTTGGGGGATTCGAGCTTCTTCCAAACATACCACCTTCTATTGCCATACAGGATATTTTCAAAAACGGAAAACTATATGGAACTGAATGCGCAACCGCTATGATCATTATTTTTTATAAAGCTTTACTATCATTGTATGAGGAAGAAACTTTCAATCGTCTATTTGCAAACCTTTTACTTTATACATGGGACTACGACCAAGATCTAAGGCTCATAACAAAAAACGGTGGCGATCTTGTTCCAGGTGACCTCGTTTACTTTAAAAACCCACAAGTAAATCCAGCTACGATTGAATGGCAAGGAGAAAATACAATCTATTTAGGAAATTTCTTTTTTTACGGGCATGGCGTAGGTGTAAAAACAAAAGAAGAAATTATTTATTCATTAAATGAACGACGAGTCCCTTACGCTTTTATTTCAGCTTTCTTGACCGATACTATTACCCGTATCGATAGTCGTATAATGAGCCAATACGCTTCTTCTAGTACACCACAGACCTCCATAAGCTTTATTCCGATTAGGGATGATGCAATCGTTGCAACAGTTGGTCATACAACTACAATTTATTAAAAAAGCGCCTACACATGTAGGCGCTTTTTCTTATTATTAAGCTTTTGTATGTTCTTTATGGTCACATTCGCAATGAGATCCACATTTCCCGTATAGTACTGTTGATTTTTCATCTTCAAAATGTCCAATTGTTCCTTCACATACTTGGCATACGATTGTTCCCATTTTCATTTCCCCCTGAGTTTCAATAGTAATCTATTTATTTATCATTAAGCTTTCGCATTATCTTTTCTAGCACAGTCACAATTTGTTCCGCATTTTCCGTAAAGTACCGTCGTTTTCTCATCTTCAAAATGTCCGATTGTTCCTTCACATACTTGGCATACGATTGTTCCCATTTTTCATTTCCCCCTAAGTTTATGGTCCTAAAAACTTTTAGCTGTCCATTTCCTATCAATTATTGGGCTTTTGTATGCTCTGTGTGATCACATCCGCAAGATCCACATTTCCCGTAAAGTACCGTTACTTTCTCATCTTCGAAGTGTGCAATTGTACCTTCACAATCTTGACATACGATTGTTCCCATTTTTCATTTCCCCCTAAGTTTATAATCCCAAAAACTTTTTGTAACCGCTTAACTTTCTGTCTTTATTTTAATATGTTATACTTTTTACGTCAATAGGTTTTTAGTATAACACATTAAATATTTTAAATTTAAATTAGTATGCGATATTCAAATAAAAAACAGCCATATTTATAAGTACGACTGTTTCACATTAATTATTCTTCATATTCCGCATGTAAAGAAGTTGACGGAACTAGAAATTTGAAAAACTGAGCTAACTCCTTTGCTTCCTCTTCTGATCCTAATTTAAAAATCTCCTGTATATATTGAACATTCTCTACATCATCTCGTCCGAGTAAAGTAGACCTTCCTGTTTGCATACAAACAATGAGCGGCTTTCCAAAAAACATATTTGTATAAATAACACCAAAATCATAACGTGTATCATGTGTCATAAACCCTAAAAATCGTACCTTCACACTTTCATGCTCATCATACAATTTTTCAAACATTGGTTTCCACCTTTCTACATCACGTTTCATTAATAGTATATTAAACAAAACATGTAATACTCCTTTTAATTGTCAAAAAATTCAGTAGGATGTAGAATGATAGTATTCTACTAAGTTAGGGGGAACTTATATGCAACACGCCTTTATTACGCTTGTACCGAAATCCAACCAACAATCAGTTTCAATAGATGATATAAAACAACTTTTTCATTATTATAAAACAGTTACTTCTAAAACTGGTGCCCAAATTAATTACACGTATACAAATACCGCTTTTCCTTATGAAATTTTAGATACATCTACAACAACATTAAAACTTCAATCCAATCACGACCGGTATGACTCAATTTATATTGGTGTTGGTATAGAAAATGAACAATCTTTCATCCAAGTTTCTTTACCACCTAATGCAACATTTGGTGACAAAGGGAAAGCAAATGAATTTTGCCGTTTTTTAGCGAAGAAATTAGAAGGAGAGTTACAATTATTTAATGGAAGAACAATGTATTTTTATAAACGCTAATTTAAAAAATAGATAATATGATTAAAAATAATATACAATTCGAACATGTAAGAAATAAAGCTTGCTTTCTTACGTGCAATACAAAATATGCTATTACATAGGCTAAATATAGAAATACGAAAAAAAGAATAACTTTATAATGAAACTTATCACCATTCGATAATGTTAATACAGTGGAAAAGCCACTCCATAGTAGTAAATGATAAAATATAACATGTAATATTTTCATGGAACCTTCTCCTTTGACATGCTCTATTTTATTAATATATGGGGGTACGTTTGAATCAATTACATATTATAGGATGATATATATTACCTTTGAAGTAAGTTAAGCCGGAATCATTTGTTAAAGTATTATATATTCATTCGACAAGTACGTTTAAAGACCTTGCAAGTCATTTGATGAAAATAAAAATAGCCCCTCTCTTACAATAAGAGAAGGGCTATTTACATTACTTAAATTATTTTACAATGTGAATTGGCATTCCAAGAGCAACTTCAGCTGCTTCCATTGTGATTTCACCTAATGTTGGGTGAGCATGGATTGTTTGAGCGATATCTTCAGCTGTCATTCCAGCTTCGATAGCTAAACCAATCTCAGAGATAATATCAGAAGCACCTGCACCTGCAACTTGAGCACCTACAAGAAGACCATCTTCTTTACGTGTTACAAGTTGTAAGAAACCGTCAGTGCTGTTTAATGATAATGCACGACCGTTAGCAGCGAATGGGAACTTAGATACAGTTACAGTCATTCCAGCTTCTTCAGCTTGTTTTTTAGTGTAACCAACAGATGCTAATTCTGGATCAGTGAAGCATACTGCAGGAATTCCGATGTAATCGATAGCTGATGCATGGCCACTAATTGCTTCTACAGCTACTTTACCTTCGTAAGAAGCTTTGTGAGCTAATGGTGGTCCAGGAACGATATCACCGATTGCATAGATGTTTGGTACATTTGTACGACATTGCTCATCGATTTCGATGATGCCGCGGTCAGTCATTTTAACTCCAACTTGCTCAAGACCGATTTCTTGAGTGTTTGGACGACGACCTACAGTTACTAATACGTAATCTGCTTCTACAGTTTGGATTTCACCTTTAACTTCAAAGCTAACTTTTACGCCAGTTTCTGTTTCTTCAACGCCTTTAGCCATAGCTTTTGTATGGATATTTACGTTACCTTTTTTCTGTAGAGCACGTTTAACAACAGAGCTCATAGCTTTTTCGAAACCAGCTAAGATTTCGTCGCCAGCTTCTACTACAGTAACTTCTGTACCGAAGTTAGCATATGCAGTACCTAATTCCATACCGATGTAACCGCCGCCGATTACAACAAGTTTTTTAGGAATTTCAGGTAAGCTTAAAGCACCTGTAGAGTTGATAACACGTTTAGAGTATTTGAATCCTGGAATTTCGATTGGTGTAGAACCAGTTGCAAGAACAGCATTTTTAAACGTATAAGTTTGAGCTGCATCTTCAGTCATAACGCGTAATGTATTAGCATCTACGAAGTAAGCTTCACCGCGAATGATTTCAACTTTGTTGCCTTTAAGAAGGCCTTCAACACCGCCAGTTAATTTCTTAACTACGCCGTTTTTCCATTCTTGAACTTTTGTAAAGTCAACTTTTACGTTTTCTGCAGTAATACCCATGTCATCAGAATGCATTGCATTCTCATAACGATGACCTGCATTGATTAACGCTTTTGAAGGAATACATCCAACGTTTAAGCATACGCCACCAAGGTTAGCTTTTTCAATGATTGCTACCTTTTGACCTAATTGTGCTGCACGAATTGCCGCAACGTATCCACCAGGACCTGCACCAACAACGACTGTATCTAATTCAATTGGGAAATCTCCTACTACCATTGTTATTACGCCTCCATTACTAATAATTGTGGGTCATTCAATAGACGTTTAATTTGGTTTAACGCTTTTTGAGCAGTTGCACCGTCAATTAAACGATGGTCAAAGCTTAGAGATAATGCTAATACTGGAGCTGCAACGATCTCACCGTTTTTCACAACTGGTTTTTCAGCGATACGGCCGATACCAAGGATTGCTACTTCTGGGTGGTTGATAACTGGAGTGAACCATTGTCCACCTGCAGAACCAATGTTTGTAATTGTGCAAGAAGCACCTTTCATTTCTGCTGGAGCTAGACGACCTTCACGTGCTTTACCAGCAAGATCATTGATCTCGTTAGAGATTGTGAAGATAGACTTACGATCTGTATCTTTAACAACTGGTACTAATAGACCTTTGTCTGTATCAGCTGCGATACCGATATTGAAGTAATGTTTATGAACTACTTCTTGAGATGCATCGTCTAAAGAAGTGTTTAACATTGGGTATTCACGTAATGCAGATGTTAAAGCTTTAACAACGTACGGAAGGTAAGTTAATTTAATACCTTTGTCAGCTGCTACTGCTTTGAACTTCTTACGGTGAGCAACAAGTTCTGTTACATCTACTTCGTCCATTAATGTTACGTGAGGAGCTGTGTGTTTAGAGTTAACCATTGCTTTCGCAATCGCTTTACGGATACCACTCATTTTCTCACGAGTTTCTGGATATTCACCAGCTGGGATTGGTTGTGCTTTTGGTGCTTCTTCTTTCGCTGCTGCTGGAGTAGCTTCTACTGCTGCTGGAGCCTCAGTTGCTGCTACAGTTTGTCCACCATTTGCAAATGCATCGATGTCAGCTTTTACGATACGGCCATTCTTACCAGTACCAGCTACTTTATGAATGTCTACACCTTTTTCACGAGCGTATTTACGAACAGATGGCATAGCGATTACGCGCTCATTTACTACTTCTGCAGTTGCTGCTGGAGTAGCTTCCGCTGCTGGAGCTTCTACTGCTGCTTCTTCAGCTTTTGGAGCTTCATCATGATCGTCACCTTTAAATTTAAGGTTTTCGTATCCAGGAGCATCAAATTTAATTAATGTATCTCCTACGATTGCAACTGTTCCTTCTTCTACAAGTACTTCAAGTACTTTACCTTTAACAGGAGAAGGGATTTCTACTACTGCTTTATCATTTTGTACTTCAAGAAGTACATCGTCTTCGTTTACTTCATCGCCTGGTTTAATAAACCATTTTACGATTTCACCTTCGTGGATACCTTCACCGATATCTGGTAGTTTAAATTCAAATGCCACGGAATTCAGCCCCCTGATTCATTTCATTATTATGGAATATGTACAAAAGAAACCAGCATGTGCTGATTTCTTTTGCACATGAAAAGCTAAAAATTAGAAGTTCATTACTTTGTTTACAGCTTCAACAATATCTTTGTGGTTTGGTAACCATACGCTCTCTGCTTGAGAGAATGGGAATACTGTATCAGCAGCTGCAACACGTACAACTGGAGCTTCTAAGTTTAAGATTGCACGGTCGTTAATTTCCGCTACAACGTTAGCTGCAATACCAGCTTGTTTTTGAGCTTCTTGAACTACAACTACGCGACCTGTTTTTTCAACAGAAGCGATGATTGTTTCGATATCTAATGGTTGAACTGTACGTAAGTCAACAACCTCTAAAGAGATACCTTCTTTTTCAAGTTCTTCAGCAGCTTTTAATGCAGCGTGAACCATAGCACCGTAAGCGATAACAGATACATCTGTACCTTCACGTTTGATATCAGCTTTACCTAAATCAATTGTGTAATCACCTTCTGGTACCTCTTGACGGAATGAACGGTACAATTTCATATGCTCTAAGTAGATAACTGGATCGTTGTCACGAATCGCAGAGATTAAAAGACCTTTAGCATCGTATGGAGTAGATGGAATAACAACTTTTAGACCAGGTTGTTGAGCCACTAATCCTTCTAAGCTATCAGCATGAAGTTCAGGAGTATGAACACCACCACCGAATGGAGAACGAACTGTTACTGGAGCAGTCCAACGTCCACCAGAACGGTAACGCATACGAGCTAATTGACCAGAAATTGAATCCATTACTTCATAAACGAAACCGAAGAATTGGATTTCTGGAACTGGACGGAATCCTTCAAGTGCAAGACCAACTGCAAGTCCACCAATACCAGACTCTGCAAGTGGAGTATCCATTACACGATCTTCACCAAATTCAGCTTGTAAACCTTCAGTAGCACGGAATACACCGCCGTTTACACCAACGTCTTCACCAAATACAAGTACGTTAGGGTCATTTTTCATTTCAACGCGTAAAGCATCAGTGATTGCTTGAATCATTGTCATTTGAGCCATGGCTTACTTCGACTCCTTTTCTTTGTAGATTTCATATTGTTCAGCTAAGTTGTAAGGCATTTTTTCGTACATGATTTCCATTAAATCAGTTACTTTTTGTTTTGGAGCTTGGTCAGCCTTAGCAATTGCTTGTTTGATATCTTCTTTTGCTTCTTCGATTACTGTCTCTTCAACTTCTTGAGACCATAGGCCTTTAGCTTCTAAGAACTTACGGAAGCGTACGATTGGGTCTTTTTGTTCCCATTCGTTTTCGATATCTTTTGTACGGTAACGAGTTGGGTCATCACCAGCCATTGTATGTGGACCGTAACGGAATGTTAAAGTCTCGATTAAAGTAGGGCCTTCGCCATTTACTGCGCGCTCACGAGCGAAAGCAGTTGCTGCGTATACAGCTAATGGATCCATACCGTCTACTTGAATTCCGTAAATACCTGCTGCTACTGCTTTTTGTGCTACAGTTTTAGCTGCAGATTGCTTTTCTACTGGAGTAGAGATTGCATAACGGTTGTTTTGAACAACGAAGATTGCTGGAGCTTTGAATGCACCTGCAAAGTTCATACCTTCGTAGAAGTCACCTTGTGAAGCACCACCGTCACCAGTGTAAGTAATTGCAACAGATTTTTTACCACGTAGTTTCATACCTAACGCAACACCAGCAGTTTGGATGATTTGCGCACCGATAATGATCTGTGGAGCTAATGCATTTACATTCTCAGGCATTTGGTTACCCATGAAGTGTCCACGAGAGAATAAGAATGCTTGGTATAATGGTAATCCGTGCCATACTAATTGTGGTACATCACGGTATCCTGGTAAGATGAAGTCTTCTGCTTCAAGTGCGAAATGACTTGCTAATTGAGAAGCTTCTTGTCCAGCTGTAGGTGCGTAGAAACCTAAACGTCCTTGACGGTTTAAAGAAATAGAACGTTGATCTAATACGCGAGTATACACCATACGACGCATTAATTCTTTTAATTGATCATCAGATAATTCAGGCATAGCTGCTTCATTCACAACTTCACCGTTTTCATTTAAAATTTGTAATGTTTCAAATTGAGCTGCGATAGCTTTCATTTGCTCATCAACATTAAATAGGGTCTTTTTTGTTTTAGTACCCATTCCGTTCACCTCTTCCTCTCTTGAACCATATTCTGAAACGCTTTCACTGGCTATTTTCCAGTTTAAAAAGCGCAACGATGTAAACCAACATGTTTGTATGTCGGTTGAGAATAATTTTGTGTACCTAACAATCTGTACTAATGTTTTTTCAGAAACATATTAATACAATCTTGATCACGTTTTTTAGTTTACAACTATTCTAATTACGATGTCAATTACTTTGAATACGTTTTTTTATAAATAATATGCAGGTTTCTACTACACAAACGTGTTTTTATTTTTTACATCTGTATTAGTAAGCATTGACCTACTGTTATATTATTCCCTTTTTCACTTATTTTTTCTCTTAGAATAATATGTAAACGATTTAATTCTCTTTAGTTTTTCTCTCTTCGTAACAAAAATATACAAACTACTCTTCCTTTTTTAGGTAAATACCTATACATTTCTACCCTCTCTTCCATACATTATAGTAACCGCAGTATTAGCGGGAAATGATAAAGGAGGTCATCTCATGTACGGATACTCATATTGCTATCCAACTTGTTCATATCCTTCCTACGGTTATGGCGGTTCTTGTGGCGGGTCTGGACGCGGCTTCGCCTTAATCGTTGTGTTGTTTATTCTTTTAATTATCGTTGGTGCTGCTTGCATTCGCTAATTGTAAAACGAAACAACTATGGAAAGAAAAAGACGGCTTTGCCGTCTTTTTCTGTTTATCACATACATAACTACTCTATAATAGAACGAGTTCCAAAATGCCTTCCCTTTCTTGCCGATGACTTTTTCCATCTCCTTTGGTAGACTAAAGAGGAAAGGAGAGATTACATATGCTTACAATGAAAGATGTTATTCGCGAAGGAGATCCTATTTTGCGCAACGTTGCAGAAGAGGTGTCCTTACCGGCAAGCGAAGAAGATACAACTACCTTAAAAGAAATGATTGAATTCGTAATAAATAGCCAAGATCCTGAAATGGCTGAAAAATATAGTTTACGCCCTGGAATCGGATTAGCGGCTCCGCAAATCGGTGTTTCAAAAAAAATGATTGCAGTTCATGTAACCGATGCGGATGGTACATTATATAGCCATGCATTATTCAATCCAAAAATCATTAGCCATTCTGTTGAACGTACATATTTACAGGGTGGTGAAGGCTGTCTATCTGTAGACCGCGAAGTACCTGGTTATGTTCCTCGTTATACAAGAATTACAGTAAAAGCAACTTCTATTAACGGAGAAGAAGTAAAATTACGTTTAAAAGGTTTACCAGCAATCGTATTTCAGCACGAGATTGACCATTTAAATGGCGTTATGTTCTATGACCATATCAATAAAGAAAATCCTTTTGCCGCTCCTGATGATTCCAAACCTCTAGAGCGATAATAATAAAAAGGCGGAAGTTAATCTTCCGCCTTTTTATTATGAAATGGGTTCCATATTCACTTATAGCAATCCAGCCCACTTTAGTCCATGATATATACCGTCTTCATTAACATCCTTTGTCACATGATTTGCAAGTTTTTTCAAGTCTTCATGGCCATTTCCCATCACAATACCTGTGCCAACGGCTTCGATCATTTCTAAATCATTTAAGCCATCTCCAAATGCATACACTTGATCACGATTAAAACCTAACTTTTCAATGTATTTCTCAATTCCTTTTGCCTTAGAACCACCATTCGGAATGATATCCATTGAATATGCATGCCAACGAATAAAATGAAAATCTGGATAATGATTAATAAACTTTTCCTCTTCATTTACTTCACAAAAAAGTAGTGTTTGATAAATATTACGTTCCTCATAAAAATTAGGCTCATATGCTGGATGCTCAAAGTTTAAGCTTCCAAAGCCTTCTTTCACATAATCATGATATTCCACTGATGCTCTCATATCTTGATGGTCAAGATATACAAGTGGATATCCTTCTTGTTTTGCAAACTGAGTAAACTTATGTAAAGCATCTGGATGTAACGGATTATTAAATATTACCTCATCTTCAAAGACAACATATTGTCCATTAAAACTAACATAATTATGTATATCAAGTTCCTTACGAATATCTTCGAACATAAATGGCGCGCGCCCTGTCGCAATTGCTACATGCACACCTTTTTCTTGTAACTGTTTTACTGCATCTCGTGTAGATTGCGGAATTTTTTTATCATGATCTAATAATGTTCCATCAATATCAAAAAAGACAATTTTATCATTCATTTGTCAAAATCCTTTCTGGCACTCTATATTCCTATTTTGAATATCACTTTTCAAATTCTAAAAAAAAGTATAACATATTAAACATCTGTGAAGAAAGCGTTCCCTTTCTGACCTTATTTGTAAACTTTGCATATATATATTAGTAAAACATGTGGATACTTGTTCGTATGAATTTTCTTTTCCATTCTTCCTCATACTATACCTATAACTAACGGCTACTAATCGTTACTATAGAATAACTTTCACTGTATGGGAAAGGACAAGATTCACCATTCACTTTTGTCCTATCTCTTATATCAGAGATAGAGTTTTCACTAGTAATAGGCATGTTTAAAATAAGGAAAGGAAGGAGTAATCATGCTGAAGAAGCTGAAGAAAAAGCTCAAGCGTTATTTAAATGGTCTAGTCCGTAAAAAGACAGTCGCTTAAATTGTGCCCATTTCGGGCTTTTTCTTCATTCTCATTCGAAAAAACATGAAAATCGTGACTGTTTGCTTTATAATAAGTAACAGATAATGCAAAACATAGACAAGGAGAGGTTTTCCAAATGATTTTTAAAGTATTTTATCAAGAAAAATTAACTGAGGTTCCAGTACGTGAAAATACAAAAGTTTTATATTTAGAGGCTACGTCTGAAAAGGATGTTCGTACAAAATTAAATAAGTTCGCATATAATATCGAGTTTGTTCAGTCTGTTACTGGCGCTCATCTTGAATATGAAAAAGAAAACGCTGATTTAACATTAGCGGAAATCGTATAGCGATATGAAATTTCTAAAAAACGACCAAGTTGCTGTATTTGCTCTCGGTGGGCTTGGTGAAATCGGTAAAAATACATACGCTGTTCAATTTCAAGATGAAATTATTATAATTGATGCTGGAATTAAATTTCCAGAGGACGAACTTCTCGGAATCGATTATGTAATACCAGACTACACTTATTTTGTGCGAAACGAAGATAAAATTAAAGGGTTATTCATTACACATGGTCACGAAGATCATATCGGCGGAATCCCTTACCTATTACGTCAAGTGAACATTCCAATTTACGGCGGAAAATTAGCAATTGCACTCATCAAAAACAAACTAGAAGAACACGGCTTACTTCGTAAAGCAAAACTTTACGAGATTCAAGAAGATGACGTTATTAAATTCAAAAAAACGTCTGTATCCTTCTTCCGTACAACTCACAGTATTCCAGATTCGTACGGCGTTGTTGTGAAAACACCTCAAGGTCAAGTCGTTCATACAGGTGACTTCAAATTTGACTTCACACCAGTTGGTGAACCAGCTGATTTAACAAAAATGGCTGAAATCGGTAAAGATGGCGTACTATGTCTATTATCTGATAGTACGAACAGTGAAGTTCCAAACTTTACTATGTCTGAGCGTCGCGTTGGTGATAGCATTCAAGACATTTTCCGTAAAGTAGAAGGACGGATTATATTCGCAACCTTTGCATCAAATATTCACCGCTTACAACAAGTTGTTGAAGCTGCTGTTGAAAACAACCGTAAAGTAGCTGTGTTTGGTCGAAGTATGGAAGCAGCGATTGAAATTGGACAAAACCTTGGTTATATTCGTTGCCCGAAAGATACATTCATAGATGCATCTCAACTAAACCGCTTACCAGCTAATAAAGTTGTTATTTTATGTACAGGTAGTCAAGGTGAACCGATGGCAGCACTTTCACGTATTGCAAACGGTACACACCGCCAAATTCAAATTATTCCTGGAGATACAGTTGTTTTCTCTTCTTCACCAATTCCAGGAAATACAATTAGCGTAAGTCGTACAATTAACATGTTGTACCGCGCTGGCGCTGATGTAATTCATGGGAAACTTTCAAATATCCATACAAGTGGACACGGTGGACAAGAAGAACAAAAGTTAATGTTACGTCTAATTAAACCGAAGTACTTCATGCCAATTCATGGTGAATATCGTATGCAGCGTATGCACATGAACATAGCAAATGATTGTGGCATCCCTGAAGAAAATTGCTTCATTATGGATAATGGCGATGTTCTTGCTTTACGTTCGGATGAAGCTAGCGTAGCTGGAAAAATCCCATCTGGTTCGGTCTACATTGATGGAAACGGTATTGGAGATATTGGCAATATCGTATTACGCGATCGTCGTATCCTTTCTGAAGAAGGACTTGTAATTGTAGTTGTAAGCATTGATATGAAAGAATTTAAAGTTGCAGCAGGACCTGATATCATCTCACGCGGTTTCGTTTACATGCGTGAAAGTAGCGATTTAATCAATGATGCACAAACATTAATTACAACTCATTTAGAAAAAGTAATGGAGCGTAAAACAACACAATGGTCTGAAATTAAAAATGAAATTACAGACACATTAGCTCCATTCCTATATGAGAAAACGAAACGCCGTCCAATGATTTTACCAATCATTATGGAAATATAAGAAAAGGACAATGCCATGAAGGCATTGTCCTTTTCTTTTCTCTTATCTTAAAAAGTGTTTAAATCGATCCACTTCATCGTCATGACCAATGACAATTAATATATCTCCTGCTTGAATATTCTCCGTAGCTCGAGGGGATACGATAACTTCTTTGCCTCGTTTAATTGCTACAATATTCAATCCAAACTTCGCACGAATATCTAATTCAATTAAAGAGTGCCCATCAATTTTTTTATTCGCAATAATCTCTACAATACTATGCTCATCTGAAAGCTCAAGGTAGTCTAACACATTGCTTGATGCAATATTATTAGCAATCCTTTTTCCCATATCACGTTCTGGATGCACAATATGATCTGCACCTATTTTACTTAACACTTTTTCATGATAATCATTTTGAGCTTTTACAGTAATATTTTTTACACCCAACTCTTTCAAAATCAAAGTCGTTAAAATACTTGAATTTAAATTATCTCCAATAGCAACGACTACGTGATCAAAATTTCGAATACCAAGGCTTTTTAATACCATCTCATCTGTTGAATCTGCAATTACAGCATGCGAAGCTATATTTGCAAATTCATTAATTTTATCCTCATCTGAATCGATTGCCATTACTTCCATACCTAATTGAGCTAGTTCTCGGCAAATACTTCCACCAAAGCGACCAAGTCCAATGACAGCAAATTCTTTTTCTTTCTCACCCACAGGAATTCCTCCAATAACTTCAAGTACTATTTATTTTCAGTGTAACACACTTTATATGCGTCACAAAAACTGTAATTAGCTCTTATTTTTGTTTTTGTATATAAAAATATTGTTGTAAGTAAAAAGCGATACCAACAAGTAGCATAGCAAATACAAATATATTTCCAAAAGAACTAAATGTTTCAAAAACGAATAATAATGTTTCTTGACCAAAAAAGGCAAATAGAAGCTGTGTGAATGCAAATAACAACGCCCATATGTAATGATGTTGATGGAATAAATAATGCGTTGCACCTAAAAAAGCAATAAACGAAAAGATAAAGATCCACCAATTTTCTAAAAATAGTTGCCAATTAGAAAATTGATATCCATTTACTAATATCGCAATAAGCGCGATAACTACCATCGTCGGCACACTCCAAAATAATGCCCGTCCTCTAAAGAAACGAGTGCCTTTAACATCTCCTTTTTCATGTGCAATATATGTTAGTACTACTGTGCTTATATACAAAACAGAAAGAATTGTTAAAACGATAATAAGCCAAAAATGTAATTGATAATATTCATGCTCTATATTTGTCACGATTGCAGCTAACATGCACGGAATTAACATTCCCGTCCAACCATCTACTTTTCTTTCATTCCAAAAGACCGTATTACCAATCCTTATTCCTAACAACATAAAAATAATGATACCCAATACAAATAACGTAGTTTTATTCCCTACTAAACTCGTTGAAAAAGCAATTAATCCAATAAATAAAAAGAGCACAAACCCATTCATAATTTCTAGTACAGGTGATAAATATCTCTTCACCCATTTGTATGTTTCGTCATATTCATTATTATCTACTAGACGATAGGCATAAAAACTTATCCCAAAATAAACCGCCGCAATAATAACATACGCATATAAGACGAAACATAAAATCGCACTGCTAATTTGCACGTAATTCCCCACCCTTTTTTCTATGTTTCACATTGATTTTACACACTTTTCATACTAAAAGTAAACATATATAAGTTAGTCAAATAATTAATAATGAGCAGTGGCTAAACCCCCTGCTCATTATTAAAACAGTACAATTAACTTTAATTCTTCCATTTGTATGTAAATGTCTAAAATCAATCTATACGAGCGTTACTTACACCTCAGAACAAAAAGTTTTTTGGAACCTTCAAGAAAGTGGAAGTTTTATTTTCTATTCCCTTTCCACTTTACATATTGGCTTAAAAATGTAATTGCCTTTTCAATCACTTCTTCGTCTGGTTTTAATTTTGCATGATGTAAACCATATTCTGAATTTACTCCAAGCCAAAACATAAATCCAGGGATTTCTCGAAGCATATAACCAAAATCTTCACCCGTCATTGCCTCAGTACATGTAATAACATTCATATCAGTTTGTTTATGTACAAATTCCATAAACTCTCTCGTTAACTCTTCATGGTTATATACTTGATGATACATTGCTCCGTAATCTATAATCGCCTCACACTGGAAAGAAGCTTCGATACCTGCAACAATTGACTCAATTCTGCTTTTCACACGCTTCATTGATTCCACTGATAATGTTCGAATCGTTCCTTCTAAACGAGATTTTTCTGCAATAATATTTTGAACCGTACCACCAGTAATTTTCCCGATTGTAATTACTGCACTATCAAGAGGATTTACATTGCGACTAATAACGGATTGAAGCTGTGTAACAAGATGACTCGCTGCAACAATCATGTCATTTGCAGTATGTGGATAGGCAGCATGGCCACCTTTCCCTTTTAAATCAATATATAATTCTGAAGTATTGGCAAATAACAGTCCTTCTTTCGTTGCAATTGTCCCCACAGCGTATTCTGGTGCAATATGAAGACCAAGAATTATATTTGGTTTCCATTCTTTTAACTCTTCACTTTCTAACATAGGAAGAGCACCGCCTGGTCCTTCTTCTGCTGGCTGGAATAGAAATACAAGGTCATCATCTATTCTTTCGCTCACAGCTTTCGTTAGAAGGCCTAAACCGATTGTTGTATGTACATCATGGCCACATGCATGCATCATTCCTTCATGAATAGAAGCAAACTCGTATCCAGTTTCCTCTGTAATTGGTAAACCGTCTATATCTGCACGATAACCTATTATTTTTTCGGGATTTTTTCCATTTACTTTAACGATTACACCCGTTTTCCATGTCTTCACTTCCACAAATTCATGAGAAAGTGTTCCTATATAATCTAAAATATACTGTTGTGTTTTCCATTCCTTAAATCCGATTTCTGGAATTCTATGTAGATCTCTACGAATTTGGACAAATTTGCTTACTGTCATTTTTGCACCTCTATCTATAAAAAGCGTAAGAGCCCATTTACGCTCTTACGCTTTTTTTACTTTTTATTTCTCTGGGTTTAATTGACGAAGCTCTTGTTTAATTTCTGTTTTTGCTTTTGTCTTCTCATCAATTTCTTTAATTACACGTGCTGGAGTACCTGCAACAACTGTGTATGGAGGCACATCTTCTGTTACAACAGCTCCCGCTGCTACAACTGCACCTTTACCTACTGTAACACCCTCTAAAACAACTACATTTGCACCGATTACTACATCATCTTCAACGATAACTGGTTTTGCAGAAGGTGGCTCAATAACACCTGCAAGTACAGCACCTGCACCTACGTGACAGTTTTTACCGACTGTTGCACGTCCACCAAGTACTGCGTTCATGTCGATCATAGAACCTTCACCAATTACAGCACCAATGTTAATTGTTGCATTCATCATAATTACAGCGTTGTCACCAATTTCAACATGGTCACGAATAATAGCACCTGGCTCGATGCGAGCTTTAATACCTTTTAAATCAAGCATTGGGATTGCAGAATTACGACGATCGTTTTCTACAACGTAGTCAACGATGTGCTTATTATTCTCATCAAGAATTGTCTTAATTTCAGACCATTCTCCGAATAATACACCTGATTTTTTATTCACAAATGCTTGTACTGTTTCAGGGAATGTTACTTCTTTTAAATCCCCTTTTATGTATACCTTTACAGGAGTTTTCTTTTCACTTTTTTGAATAAACGAAATAATTTCGTTAGCGTCCATCATTTTCATTCTTGTTGCCTCCTAAATCCATTTATAATGTTACTCTACCAAACGAAAGAGCGAGTAGCAAGATAATAATCTTATTTTCCCCTTTGAATTTCTTCTATAATTTCTAAAAATGCTTGTACTTGCTTCAACTGCCTTGCCGAGTCACTTGTTAACAACCATGTTTCTCTCGTCAGTTGAACAGGTGTTTTATACATATTTTCCTGTACTTCCTTTAAAACAGTAGAAGGTAAAAGGGCATAACCTATACCATTTAAAACAAGTTGTTTACATGTTTCAATTTGGTCAACTACAATCGTTCGCTTAGGCGGATTAGAAAATAAACCATACCACCAATTTTGTATTTGTCCATAATAAGTCGAGTCACTTTTAAATTGAATGAACGGCCTATTTGTTTCTTTTAACATCGAAATATCTTTTATTTCTTTATCAACTAAATACAGTTCATCTTCAAATAATTGTTGCTTCTGACCTTTATATTCTTGTGTTCCCCTCAGTATAGCAACATGCACGTCTCCTTCATAAAACTGCTTTTGCACTTCACTACTCCATCCAGTAAACAGCGATATCTTTACAGAAGGATATTTATGCACAAACTTTTTCAAAACAGGTGGGAGCCAATATTGACCAATAACTGATGCAACAGCTATTTTTAACGTTCCATGAGTTTCCGTTCTGAAAACAGCCAGCTCACTTTTTATATCTTCTTCCCTTTGCAACATTTCTTTGGCATAATTTGCAACTTTTTCCCCTTCAGGTGTAATTGTCAATCCTTTTTGTGAGCGAATAAAAAACTTCATTCCCCATTGTTTCTCCATAGATTGTAATCGTTGACTCAGCGCAGGTTGGGAAACAAATAAACGTTCCGCCGCTTTTCTCATATTTGATTCCTGAGCTAACACAACCATCATTTGAAAATCATCAATTTGCAACTTTCTCCCTCTTTCCTTAGCTTCCATACACCTTATTTCAATAAGCTTTTCATCCTTAATTTACCCGAATGCTTTCATTCAGAAAATACAATTGTCCAGCACAAACTTTCCTTATGTTTTATGTCTTTTTAAATATAATACATACACAAGTGATATGCACGAAAAAAAAGTGACTTCTTCGTTTCTATGAAGTCACTTTTTTCACTTTATCGATTATGTTGCCTTACTTTCTTATTCAACAATTTTAAAATAGCCCGACGTGTTAAAATCCCCTCAAAATAGCCTTCTTCATTAACAGCGCAAATAAAAGGATGATCAATTGTCATTTCTAAAGCTTTTGCAAATGAATCGTCTAATTTAAGAACAGGTATATCTTCTTTCATCACCTGCTCTACTTTCATATCATCGAGCCTTTCAAACTCAATACGTTCTAATCCTAACATACCATCTAATATCATGGCAGTACTAATCAAACCATGTAGTTTATACATTGGATCTAAGACAGGTATCGCTGAATATCCAGATTTTACAAGAACGAGTAAAGCATGTTCTAAACTATTTCCAATTTGGACATGAGCTACTTTTTCCGATGAAATCATTAAATCCTTCACAAGAATTTGTTGAAATTCGTCTTTCGGAATACTAATCATATTACATCCCCCATTTTCCCTTTTTCCTGCTTATGTTCACAACTCTATTCACATTTTATGACAGCGTTTTCATATTATTATTTTGTCCTAAATTTATTTCAATAAAAATACAATCACACAGCTATTTTAGCATACCGCACAAAAAAAAGACTACCATTCCGGTAGCGCTTAATACCCTTTATTTTTTAATCTGTAAAATAACCTTGTGATTTTTTTATATTGCATCACATCTGTCTGTTTCAAACCATTCTCAATATCTGTAAGTTCCACAGCTAAAATTTCACTTGCGTAATTTTGCTGAAATAAAATATCTAGTAGTAAACTTTCTTCTTCCTTCGTTAAAACAACTTCCCTTTGCATATACCCCTCTCCTTACACTCGCATCGTTACTCTTATTATATAAAAAATTCAACCTATTTAATAGATGTAATATTCAGTTTTTATTAAAAGATATGTAACAATCGTACACATACAAAAAAATCATTTCGTATATCGATTTGCATAGCTAAACGCCGCATAAGCATCCGGCTTAATTTTTGCAGTTAATCCCATCGCTCGAATTTTTTCTGTCATATCTAAAATAAATTCTTTTGTTAAGCCATCATTCCCAATGTCTAAATGAATTTCCATTATGAATCCAGCCCCATCTTGAGCATAAGGATGCAATAACTCCCATATTGTTTGTATATGAGTAGGCGTAAATAGACATGCGATTTCTTGACTAAACTGCGTTTCTAAATATATTTTCTCACGTAAGGTCGCTGGCTTATCTTTTACTGATCTATGGTGTAAACAACCCCAGGCACCTTTTCCAACACGATGAATATGGATTGCTGTAATAAACCTCGTATCCTTTTGATGCGCTTGCGAGTCTGTCCCAATGGATAATCGATACAAATTTCGCGGATCCTTTTCAATGAAACTACAAATACGGTTAAAGACCATATCAAAATTTAAATGTCTCTCTGAAACATTGTAAAATTTATGTGCACCGTCCACAGAGTCACGTCCTTTCAATTAGACAGACTTTTCGTATTCTCATTGTATGGGACAAAAACTAAAATTATAACTTCCTATCCTTTATTCGTTTCAATATTTCGAATTACAAAGTGACAAACTTGGCACGTATAAATTACATTTTGATTAGATTGAGCCGTTAATACATGAATAATCTCAGCAGAACTTTGACAATTAGGACAAATCACAACTGGTAAACGTTCCATACGATAACCTCCTAGTTATATTTCTCCCGCTATTTGCAAAACCCAGCGATAGTGAGAAGTTTAGCTTCACATATTCACCCGGTTGACGGGACTAATTATCCACATGGATAAGCAAACTTGCACGGATTAAATTTTCATTTTAATACCATTGTAGGAAAAATAAAAAACTTCTATACATTATGCTAGAAAGTAATAGAACTAAAAAAGGTACTGCCATGTGGCAGTACCTTTTTTATATGTATCAAGAAATGATATCGTAAATCTCAATTGCAACCATGTCGATATTATCGAATTGATATACTTGAGGTTTTTCACCTTGTTGATACACTTCTAACTCATACATTTCACTTTTATCGAAAAATTTCACGCTACATTTGCGCTCACCGTTCACTTCAAAATAGCGTTGTGCTACTTCACCGCTTTCAGCTTGTTCTTGTAGACTAACAAGTCGAGTTAAAATTCCTTGGAGTAGAGACATGAAATCTCTCCTTTCTCTGATCTTCCTACCAATAGGTTTTACAGCTATACTCATTCTATCCGTCATAACAGAAAAAATGTTCCACACTCTAGGATAAAGGTTATTGGCCAGAAACTCAACTAAAAATTTGTCGAAATGCGAAGGAAAAAACAGAAAGAACATATTTCTCCTTCATTATTGCGGTTTTTATACTGGAAGAATATAATAAAAAACAGAAAAAAGGAGGAATTACAATGAAAAAAATTGAGGTTTATACACAACCCGATTGTCCGCCATGTGTTATTGTAAAAGAATTTTTGAAGCATAATAACGTTGCATATGAAGAATTTGACGTAAAAAAAGACGCTGCTGCTCGCAATCGTCTTTTAAACGACTATGATTCCTATTCAACTCCAACAGTCGTAATTGATGGCGAAGTAGTTGCAGGTTTTCAAATTGAAAAGTTACAACAACTACTCAATATAGAATAGGAATAGGTAAATACCTATTCCTATTCTTATCCCGCTGTTTGTAGGTAGTAAAACTCCCACTAATTAAAAGTTTCACTTTATAATTGTTGCAACCTTTTTATTTCAGTTAAAAGTTCCTGACTTTCATGATATCCTGCTAACTTCCATTTATCTTGATCCCTTTTCAATGTTACAATTTGATATTGTCCACTTTTTGTCCGCTCATATACATATAAATTTTTATGCTCTTGATCATACGACATTTTCGTTTCTGAATTAAAAGAAAACGGTGCTTCTTTTGCCGGAAGTAAATATTCACCACTTTGTTTATCACTTCTGCTATTTTCATCTGTAAATACTTGAAGGAAATTATCTGTAAAATACGGTGATAACGTCTCTATCATCTTATTCATCGGCAAATGCTTCCCACGAATTGAAAACTGGGTTTCATAGCCTTTTTGTATCGTTGTAAATACTTCTTTCCGATCGACTTCCACTTCCTCTTTTCCTAAAACAGTGGTAACACTATAACCAACTAGAAAGGCAACACATACAAATAGAACAAGCCATATTCCATATTTCCTCATTTTTTCACCTTCCTTTAAAAAAACTTGTCTTTGTAGTATTCATTGTAACAATGATTATGCAAAGAAAGGACAGATTTCGTTCGTAAAATCTTTACAACGATAGACAGCATTTTCATCACCATTTTCACTATTACCAATTTATGATAAAAACAAACAAAAAATGCACGAATCTCTTCGTGCATTAAAATAAAACATCTTCTTCATATAAATATTCATAAGATAAATCTATAAATAAAAAGTTGTCATCATCAATCGGGAAAGAAAATGTTCGTACCATTTCTCCCGTTTCAATATCTGCATATAAATCTGAAAGCCTCGCCTTATTCTCAAAACGCATTTTCATTATATTCTCGAGAAAATACGGGCGCCAGCTCCAGTTCTTCATATAATAATCAGGCATCACAATCCATTCTCCATCTTTTTTCATAACATTTCCTGATTGTTGGAAACCATCTTCATTACAAATAAATATACGAAAACTACACTGTGATACACTTTGACTAAATTGTAATAACCAATCATTTATATCTTCATTCTTTTTTTGTTTTGATAAAACATCGCCAATGCGATCGCGTAACATCTCTGTTAAATTATAAATTTTTTGTAACTTCTTCTTTTCATGCTGAATAAACTGATGACATTCATTACCTAGTCGCTCTTTCAAAACATTCGTTTCAATAAAATCAGGTAAACATTCTTTTAAATAATTACCTTGATAATATCTTCCGCCGTTCTTCCAAGCATATTGCAGTTGATAAAAAGCATCTATTTCTTCATATAATAAAGTTGCACCAATTCTTCTAGCAAGTAATGATAAAGAATATAAAATATCTTGATAAGATTGTAAAAGTGCTGTTTGCCTTAAGTTCGTTAAATCTACTTTTAAAATATCAGGTGCTAACACGCTAATACGCTCTAAATTACTTGTACCCGTTCCGACTTTATTAATCGAAATTTGAATACCATATGTACGATAATACATAAGCAAATGATTAAATTGCTCTATATCTTCTTTACATTCATGCTCTGTAATCTCTAAAACAATTTGTTTTAAATTTAAACCTTGTTCTTCATACCTCAATAAAAGTTGAAGCAAGCTTTCATCATCATCATTCATTAATACATTAGCATTCCGATGTATAAATAATAATAATTTTTGATCGCTTTCTAAATAACGATTTAAAGCTTTTTCTACTATAATATTATCCGCTTCCAGTTGAAATTCACTTGGAATCGAATCATCGTGAAAGAAAGAAGCTAAACTTTGTATGCCCTCTTCTGTTTGAATACGTCCTACTACTTCATATCCAATTACAGTATGCTCATCAGCACTAAAAATAGCTTGATAATAAGGAAGGACTTTATCCAAGTTACTCATTACATCTAATGCATCTATCAACGTGCTTCCCTCCCTTTACTTTTCAAAAATTATAACATGATATTTACGGAAAAATAATAAAAAATCCCTTCAGTTTTCCTGAAGGGATTAGAGGGGTAAAATGCTAAGGGGAATTAGCAATTCTACTATGAAGAAAAAAGAGGTCTTAAATATAACGTATATATGACCTCTTGTAAACACTTTTCTTTCATATGTCACAATTCCGTCACATTTAACCGTAAAAAAATGAATCAAACATTCATTTTTTATCCCTTTTAAAATGGATATTGATGTAAATGTTGTCCTCCATCCATTGTCATGCAAGTTCCATTTATGTACGCAGCTTCATCTGAGCATAAATAATAAGCTAGACCAGCGATTTCTTCTGGCGTACCCAGCCTTCCAAGCGGAACACTTTGTATCGTACGCTTAGCCATTTCTTCTGAAATCCATAATTTATCAGCACCGCCCGTACGTTCAATTGGTCCTGGAGCGATAGCGTTAACTCGTATTCCATATTTACGTCCCCACTCAACAGCGAGCGTCTTCGTCATCGCTAATACTCCTGCCTTCGCTGCAGCCGAATGAATAACTCCTGGACCTGCATCCCATGCATATGTTGCTACCATGTTAATGATATTCCCTTTTATACCTTTTTCAATCCAATATTTTCCGACAGCATGGCTACAGTAAAATGTACCGTTTAATACAATATTAATGACCGAATTCCAGCCATTCACGGATAAATCTTCTGCTGGACAAATAAAGTTTCCAGCTGCATTATTTATTAAAACATCAATTCGACCAAACTTCTCATCAATCTGTTCAATCATTTTCTGAATGTCATCCGTATTTCTTACATCCATTTGTACAGGTAATACTTGCCCTGGAAATTGTTCAATTTCCAACTTTGTTTCCTCTAGTTTTTCTTTTGTACGTCCTGTAATAACAACTCGTGCCCCTTCTTTTGCAAAGCGAGTCGCCATTCCTTTTCCCATTCCACTCGATCCACCTGTTATAATAACTACCTTTTCTTTCACATACATCCCCTCCAAAAAAATGAATACACATTCATTTTATCACTTTATTTAATAGAAATCTTTATATTTTTAAACTTTTCTGATATTTTAATGTAAAGAACTTTCTTTTTATTCATTTTTTTCGTAATCTATACTAATTTTTTATTATGTAAAGTATATTTTTAAATAAACTGAAAGGAGATTTGAGTAGCCTGTAAATGGAATAAAAACATTGAGGTATACTCATATTTTTATGACGCACATTACAAGAAGAAATTTTTTGAAAATTGGTATGCGTACTTGTCTCTATTCATTTATAACCAGTGGCATCGGATACTACTATGCTAAATATATAGAACCCCATTTCATTTCTTTTACACAGCACACATTAAAATCACAACTCATCCCAAAAAGTTTTCATGGTATGAAAATTCTTCAATTCAGCGATTTACATCTCGGATACTATTTCTCGCTTCAACATTTATCTCAAGTTGTTTCTAAAATTAATGCTGTAAATCCAGATATTGTCCTTTTTACCGGAGATCTCATTGATAATTATCAAACGTATACTGACACTCCTTTTGTCGCGTCCATTTTAAAAAATATACAAGCCCCCTTCGGTAAATTCGCTATTTATGGTAACCATGATCACGGTGGATATGGAACTGAATACTATGAGCACATCATGCGTGAATCAGGATTTGAACTATTGCTAAATAGTAAAAAAAGAATTCGTCTAATGGATAATAGTGAAATTTCTATTTTCGGTCTCGATGATATACTACTAGGCAAACCAAAAATAGAGAAAACATTACAACATGCACGGCAAAATACTTATAACATCGTTCTTGTTCACGAGCCAGATATCGCGCCGCAAATTTCCAAATATCCAATCAACTTGCAACTTTCTGGTCATAGCCATGGCGGACAAGTACAAATTCCTTTTTTAGGGGCTATTATTACACCATTACTCGCCAAAGACTATATTGAAGGCTTCTATACGATGCAGGATTTAACTCTCTATGTCAATCGAGGCCTCGGAAGAACACGTGTCCCATTTCGTTTCATGTCAAAACCTGAAATCACAATTTTCACACTCCAACATTCGTAATAATTCGCCTATTTTCTTACATATCCTTTCTTGTACGCGCTCATCCATGTTTCGTTTACCATATGATAAAAGTGAGTCCAATAAAGGAGGTATGTTCATGTATCCATATTATCAACCAATTCCAGTCCGTTCAGCACCTATTGGTCCAGTAGGCGACTCACGCTTCTTCCCGTTTTTTGGCGTTCCCTTTCTAGCTGGAATTGCTGGTGGATTGCTCGGCGGAGCATTAGCTTTCGGCCCTCGACCATTTTATCCACCTTATCCACCACCTTTCCCGCCGCCAGCACCTTATCCTTGTTACGGTGGACCATGTCAGCAACCCTACTATTACTAGGTTAAAGTAACGATTCTTTCAAATATTATTCTCTCAACGAGCCATCTCATTACACGCTTATAATAAAACTATTGTTTCTACTCATCCTTCTATTTTTGGAGCATATGAGTAGAAAAAAGTAAAAACCTCTTATGGACATAAGAGGTTTTTACTTTTTTTCATTATTCAGCGTCTGTATTTTGATACGCCATCTTAAACAACTTCACTTGGCTATCAATTTCTTCTGTACTACCATTAATAACATAATAGTAATCACCATCTTTATTTTGTTCACGTGTTTTCACATTATCAGCTAATGTAAGCTGTAAAATCGCCTTAATTCGTGCCTTCATTTCAATATCTAATATCGGGAAAGATATTTCCACTCGCTTCTCCATATTTCGCGTCATCAAATCAGCTGAAGATAAATATATTTTCTCCTCCCCATTATGATGGAAATAATAAATACGGCTATGTTCTAAATATCTTCCAACAACACTAACTACACGAATATTTTCACTTACATTTGGAATACCAGGTCGTAGGCAACATGTTCCTCGAACAATGAGCTCTACCTTTACTCCAGCTTGTGATGCTTCGTACATTTTTTTTATTAACGGTTTATCTGTTAATGAATTCATCTTAGCGATAATATATCCATTTCCATATTGCCTATGATAACGGATTTCTTCATCTATTAAATCCATAAATTGCTCTCTTATATCAAATGGAGCAACCGATAAATGATGAAAATGTGGCTTTGTTGTATAACCACTTAAATAATTAAAGAAATTGGTTGCATCGACCCCAAAATCTTTTCTTGATGTAATATATCCAAAATCAGTATATAACTTCGCTGTTGCATCATTATAGTTCCCAGTTCCGAGATGTACGAACCTTTCGATTTTTCCGTTTTTTCTCCTTACAACTAGCGTAATTTTACTATGTGTTTTCAAGTGACTGACACCGTAAATAACATGACAGCCTGCCTGTTCCAATTCTTTAGCCCAGTGAACATTGTTTTCTTCATCAAACCTTGCCTTTAATTCAACTAATACCGTCACTTGTTTTCCCTTTTCAGCCGCTATCTTTAACGCCTGAATAATCGGTGAATCACCACTTACACGATATAACGTTTGTTTAATCGCAAGTACATTCGGATCGTCTGCCGCATCACGGACAAAATCAACTACCGGCTGAAATGATTCAAAAGGATGATGTAATAAAATATCATGCTCAATTGCTTTTTCAAATACATCTTCTTCATCACCTAAATCTTGAGGCGGTTGCGGAATAAGAGCTGGATATACAAGATGTTCATATAAAGGAGCTAGTTTTTTATATAAAGAAAACAAACATGTTAAATCTAATGGGCCATCCATTATATATACATCTTCATCTTTTACTTCCAGAACCTCATATAATAACGCTAATACTCTTTCATCAATGTGTTCTTTCCCAACTTCTAAACGTACAGCAGCCCCCCACTTACGCTTTTTTAATTCTTTTTCAATTACCTTTAATAAATCTCTCGCACCTTCTTCATGAATCGTTAAATCTGCATTGCGTGTAATACGGAAACGAGTAACAGATGATACTGTATATCCCGTAAATAATTTATGAGTAAAGCTACTAATTACGTCTTCTAATAAAATAAATTTATGCTTTTGCCCTTCACTCGGTAAAATTATGAAGCGCTCAAGTAATGAAGGAACTTGTACAATCCCTAACTTCGTCCTGTTTTCTTCTTCTGCTTGCTTCTCATCATATAAAAGAGTAGCCAAATTCAAACTTTTGTTTAATAACATTGGAAATGGGCGATATGCATCAATAGCTACAGGAGTTAACACCGGAAAAATTTGCTCGTCAAAATACTCTTCTATAAATTCTCGCTGCTCTTTCGTCAAATCATTGAATGTTAAACGTTCAATTCCCTCTAACTCAAGCGCTGGTAATACATAATTTTTAAATGTATCATATTGTACTGTCATTAGTGCATGGGCTTTTATCGCAATTTTATTTAATTGCTTTTTCGGTGTTAAGCCAGCTTTATTTTCTGGTTGATTAAATCCAGCACTCACTTGATCCTTTAATCCCGCTACACGTACCATAAAAAATTCATCTAAATTCGAACTAAAAATACTAATAAATTTCAATCTTTCCAAAAGTGGATTATTTGCATCTTGCGCTTCTTGTAAGACACGTTCATTAAATGCTAACCAACTTAACTCTCGATTATTGTAATAAGCTGTATCATTTAAATTTACTGCATTCCCCTTCGATAATTCCATTCTCTTCACACTTCCCCTTGAAACTTTTTTACTATAATTTAGTTAATTTCATTTTATCAAATTACAATATTACAAAGTGTAAATTTTTCGTAAAGACATCCGTACAACCTAATGTTTTAGTTCAAATAATAAATTAATATTCGTTTTTAATACTCTTTCTAACTGTTTTTTTTGTTTTTCAGCTTGCACTTTTTCTGCTAAGGCAGACTGTTCACATAAAACTTTAAACGTTAATCCCTCTTCGCTTTCTGTTATAGATATGGTATCAACAAGCGATCGTTGCCTTACATTTAAAGCAGCTGAAAATTGTAAAACAGCTCCTAATAGGCGGATTTTTTTTTGTTCACTTTTATCAAACCAACCTTCAAATGGAGATAAATATTGTTTAAATAGCATTTTTGATTTATAAGATGCAATAAGTGCTAACCTCACTCTATCTTTATGCATCATGCCATCAATTGTCTTATTCGCTAATAAATAAAACGTATGTAAACGGCTCGCTTCTTCGTCTATATATTTGCCTATATTAAATACTTTCGCTGCTTGATGGAACACTTCCCAGTCTTTTACTGACATAGAAATAAGCCCTATTTCCTCAAGTTGTTTGCAAATTAGTCTTCCATGTTTAATAAGTTGAATAACAAATTCCATGTCCATTTCGTATTCATGTGATAGTAAATACAAACTTTCTTCAACTACGTTCGGATAATATGAAATCCCCAAATCTTTTGTCAACTCTTCATAGAAAACACCTTCTCTTAACCCTTTTCTACTTAATACAAATGCCGGTGCCTCTATAACATGAACAAGTGTATGAAATACTTCAACCGCTGGAATAATCGTATCTGCTCGATCTTTTGCCAATCCTTCCAATTTCTGAAGTTCTATGAACGACAATTTTTCCAATTCCTCTTTTACACTTTCAATATCTTCTTCTTTCATCTTGTATAAATGTAATCCTGCTATAGGATAACATATTAAATTTTGATGGATTTTTACTAAGTTCCTAGCACTACCACCAATTGCAATAAGAGGCAATTTCTTATTGATTAACCATGGTAACGTTCGAAATTGAGACTCTAAATACTGTTGCATTCCCTCTAACTCATCTTTAGTAGGAATATCACCTTTAATAAATTGTTGCTTTAAAGAAAGTGCCCCAAAAGGAAAACTATGGTACTCTAAAATCTCTCTATTTCTAAAGTATGTAACTTCCGTACTTCCCCCACCAATATCTACCGTTATTCCTTCTGAAAACGATGTAGAATTCATAACCGCCAAGTATCCGTAACGCGCTTCCTCATACTCTGATAATACTCTAAGAGTAAAGTCCGTTTGTCCTTCAACAAGCTTTTTAATTTCCTCTTGATTCTCCGACTGTCTAATTGTTGCTGTTGCAACACAAAGTACATGATGCAACTGATGGAATCTTGTACTTTCTTGAAATTGAAATAATGTCTGTAATAATACTTCTATTCCCTCTTCATTCAACACACCATCAATTAAGTAATTCCTTAACCTAGCAACAACTTTCGTATTTTCAATCTCTTTATAAAAACCTCCATTTTGCTTTTCATAAATAACTAAACGCATTGTATTAGATCCAATATCTATAATGGCATACTGTTGTTTTAATATTGCTTTCAAACTTCTCACTCTTTCATTATCAAATTTCAAAAACATATTCTATTACTATTATACAAAATAGTTGTTTTTTGTAACAATATTGCTTTAATATTGAAAATATATACAATCACTTTTTGCGTATAATAAATACCTATTTTATTTATGGTATAATAATGAAAAATTGAAAGGAGATTCAATATGAAACCTTCACAACCACAATCTCAATTACAAAACCAACATTCTATTAATCGACTAGCTCAATCTATTTTCGTTGTGAATCGTCATGCTAAAGCAGCTACTAATCCTAAATATTTATACTGGTTAAAAAAGACAACTTTAGAACGTTTGATTGCTGAAAAAAAAGCAATTAAAGAAGGATTGCATTTTTCTAGAAACCCACGTTTTAGCCAACAACAATCTGATGTCCTTATACGTTTAGGCGATTATTTTTTCCACATCCCTCCTACGAAAGAAGATTTTCGAATTCTACCGCATCTTGGTCATCTTGAATCCTCCTATCGAAATCCGAAAACAACCTTATCTTTAACAGTAGCAAAAAAAACACTTCAAGATTATATTGGTCCTGAAGCATTAAAACAAGAAAAAAAATTAAGTGAGCCTGTTCCATGGTATAGTCGTACTTATACAAAAAAATAAAACAGTTTGGCCAAGTGTAGGCCAAACTGTTTTATTTTTTCTCTTCTTTAATTTTAATATTTGCTTGTTTATAAAAAGCTACTTTTTCTGTATTATAAGACTTTGTAAATTCATTAAATTTATCTTTTTCTGACTCAATATCCTTATAAGATTGATTTACTACTTTTACTTTTTCACTAATATCTTTTAATTTAGTACCTTTATCTTGTAACATTGTATATAACTCTTTTTCTTGTTTTAAAGATTTGTTATAGCTGTCATACATTTTATTAAATGAATCGTGGCGTTTCTCATACGTGCTTTTCACTTTATCAGCTTGATCTTTCAATTTCTTATCTTCAATTTTCTTCACATACTTATCAGCTGACTTCACTTCTTCTTGCGCTTTATTTAAAACTTCTTTTTCTTTTGTAAGCACTTTTTCTCGTTCAGTTGTATTTTTCACTGCTTGATTCAGTTTTTCTTTAACAGTTTGATTATTATCTTTTCCTTCTTGCACAATCTGGTTATATAATTCTTGTCCTTCTTTCTCTAAAGTCTCAAGTTTTTTTGCATCTTCAAACATTGTTTTTTCTTGTTTAGCAGCGTTTTCAAACGCTACATATAATTCTTCTTCTGGTTTCGGACCGAAACAACCGGCTAATAAAATCATTGATAATGTAGTTACAATTGCTAATTTACTATATTTCAACATCTCTTCCTCCTACTTATAAACGACCATCGTGTAATATAAAAAAGTTATAAAATATGTAATTGTTCTATACACTCGCATCTTTTTTACGAAGATCATTAATATTGTTTGTACAAATTATTACTTGATATTACATTATTCTTTTTGAATTATTTAGCAATTCCATATCCATCTTTAAGTATACTACTTCGTGTTTTTTAAGGCCTGTTCACACTATGTATTACTTTCATATCCACGGAATTTCACCTCAGTCTTAATAAGACTATAATAGTTCACCTGATAAAAGGTGATCGCTCCGCTCTCACGTCTATCATTCCCTTTCCAGCTTTCTATCAATTAATCTCTTTGTTCATTTTACACAGTACAATCGATATCTCGCAACAACTTACAAATATTCTTTTCATTTCCTAAAAAGGAAAAGTGTAGAGCTTGCTTTCCTCTACACTTTTAAAATAAAACACACTGTGCAAATTGCATTGGCACTACCATCATAATTATATGCTTATTTCATATATTTTTAAAGACTTTTATTACAAACGTGGCGTTTTTTTGTAATAAAAGTCAAAAAAATGTTACAAATAAAACATCTTCCTATCATATATCTTCAAATCAAAGCTTCACTCATTTTCTTGCAAATTTCTATACTGGTACAATTGATTTTGCGACTTTCTCAACAGTTCTTCAAACGTTTTTCCTTCTACTGGATAGCTAGCTGCTCCAAATAAAAGAGTGACACTGAGTAAATCACCTTCTATTTCACTTTCAATATTTTTCATTAATCGTTTTGTTATTGTTGATGTTTCATGACCATTATCAATTGCTACAATAACGTACTTATTTTCATCCCACTTTGTAACAACATCGCCCTTCCGAATTGTCTTTACAATGGTACTCTCTAATTTTTGTACTAACACTCCCAACTTTTTTTCTTGCAACGTGTCTTTTAATCCTTCCCATTCTTTTACAGAAAGAATGTACACTGTAATATTACGAGAATCTCTTTCAGATAAAGCAGCTACTTTCCCAAAAAAATCAACAACAAAATCATTGCTTGCCATTCCTCCTACTTCCATACCCATACGCTCGTTTGTTCTTTTATCGTACCAATGTCCAAAATAATAACTTAGTATCATTTGCAATATATAAATAATAAAGACGGTATAAAATGATCGTGAATCCAGTTTTGCAATTACATCCTGAAGTGCAATCCATTCTGTAACTGCCACAGTATTGCCAAGCAATAATCCACTAATTTTTCCTTTATGTTTCATACTTTCCCCCCTTTTATACCAATATATGTTTCTATATCAATAATGTTTTTCTACAAAATAAAAAATGTACATATGCAATGTACATTTCTGCTTAAGCTTGTATACCTTTTCTACTCTATTTCATATATATAATATATAACTTTTATAGAAAGGAGTAATCTATATGCTACAAAAAGAGAATCTATCAGATGCTATGCGTTTACTAGCTGGTTTTCTATTATCATTAAAATTATTATTTACCTCTTTCGGGATACACTTTATTACAAACGATCAAATCGACGCTATTGTTAATGTTGTTTCATTTTTATTTATTCTATACTTTGGCTACAAAAATAACTATGTAGGAAAAAAAGGAATGGAGCAAAAGAAAATACTCAAAAAACACAACCTTCACTAAAAAAGGAACCTTTTGTACAGGTTCCTTTTTATCATTGACGCACAACAACTTCATTTGTTTGCAGTGGGCCATATGATATCTCTTTATCTTGAAATGTATATGTAGCCTGAAAGAATGTTTGTTTAAGAGCTTTATCTTTATTAGCTTTTATTTTACAACGTAGTTCCACCTTCTCATTTGGTAACAAATCATCAATTCGCCATCTAACAAGCTGGAATAAAAACTCACTTATCCCCTTATCAACTTTTAAAGAATTAGGAATATAAGCAAAGTAATCTCGAATCATATGACTTACAACAACTCTCGAAATCATTTCTACCCCTTTATTTTCCACTTCAATTCTCATAATAAGTATGTCGTTTACATCGTAGGTCAATTCATACGAAAATTGTTCTGTATACATACTACCAATTTGTAATGTAACGGCTACTTGAGGAAATTCGTTTTCCTTTTTCGATCCGTCAATCCACAATACTGGTTGTAGCGGTATTGAATACTTTCCTGTATCCGAAATTCGTCCCCATATTTTCATAATATATATTCACCTCATTTCAGATGTAACATACACACAATGAATTCCCCAAATTACTAAAGCTTGCTACAAGCAATGTTTAATATTTCTCTTCCTTTTATCCTATTCGACAATATGAAGAAAAAACCATTTTTCATCTATTAACAGAAGGTGTTCTTTATGAAATTTTTTTACAATTTACTTCATTCCCTTCATAGCAATATTCAGTATGGCTCACTCGTTCTCTACTCATACGAAAGAATATTTTGACGTAAGAAAAAGTTTGCCTTATAGTCAAATTTGACTATAATATTCTTTATGGCATATCAGTGCACTTATGGAAAAGAAATTAAAATCAACTATACATTAAAATTTTTTATCCACTGCACTCAAAACTTAATATAGTTTACTTATTTCTAAAGGAGGGTTATATTTGGAAACTCAACCATTAAAAAAAGAAGCCAACAAGACAAAATTTGTTGTTGCTGGTTTACTGCTTGGTATATTAATGGCCGCAATGGATAATACAATCGTTGCAACCGCAATGGCAACAATCGTTGGAGACCTGGGAGGATTTGATAAGTTTGTTTGGGTCACATCAGCTTATATGGTAGCAACAATGGCAGGGATGCCTATCTTCGGGAAACTTTCTGATATGTACGGGCGGAAACGTTTTTATATTGGTGGCCTCATTCTTTTCTTATTCGGTTCTGCGCTCTGCGGAACAGCTTCAAGCATTGAGCAATTAAGTATTTATAGAGCTATTCAAGGGATCGGTGGTGGTGCCCTTATGCCTATCGCCTTCACAATTATGTACGATATCTTCCCACCAGAAAAACGCGGGAAGATGACAGGACTATTCGGTGCTGTTTTCGGGACATCTAGTGTATTCGGTCCTTTATTAGGTGCTTATATTACAGACTATATAAGTTGGCATTGGGTCTTCTATATCAATATTCCATTAGGACTTATCTCCTTTTTCTTCATTACTAAATACTACAGTGAGTCTCTAGAATTTAGAAAACAAAAAATTGATTGGGCTGGTGCTATTACACTTGTCATAAGTATCGTTTGCTTAATGTTCGCATTAGAACTTGGTGGTAAGGAATATGCCTGGAATTCTACTGTAATTATTGGCTTATTTACAACAGTAGTTATTACGCTTATTATTTTCTTCTTTGTAGAACGAAAAGCAACCGAGCCTATTATTTCATTCCATCTATTTAAAAAACCTTTATTCGCAGCTAGTCAAGGAGTTGCCTTTTTCTATGGTGCCGCTTTCATTATCTGTACAGTTTATATTCCAATCTTCATTCAAGGCGTCCTTGGAGGTTCCGCCTCTAATGCTGGATTAATTTTAACACCAATGATGGTTGGTTCTGTAATTGGAAGTCAAACGGGAGGACAATTAGCTTCTCGAACAAGCTATCGTAACATTATGATGGTATCTGGTGTCTTCTTCGTTCTTGGTATTTATTTATTAAGTACTTTAACAATGGACACACCTCGTTTACTCGTAACACTATTTATGATTCTCGCTGGGCTTGGTGTTGGTTTCTCATTCTCAGTATTAAGTATGTCTTCTATTCACAAGTTGGAAATGCGGGACCGTGGTTCGGCGACATCAACAAACTCATTCTTCCGATCACTCGGTATGACTCTTGGTGTAACGATTTTTGGTACAATTCAAAATCATATTTTTACAGATAAACTAAACTCTGTATTCCCCCCTGAACTAGCAAAATTAGCTCCAAAAGGCGGAGACACAAGTTTCTTATTATCACCAGGCGCTACCGCAAAAATTCCTGCTGAAATATTAGCGGGTATTAAGGAAGCTCTCGCTACATCTATTGCGAACACATTCTTCTGGGCACTCATCCCGGCTGTACTAAGTATTATTTGTATTTTACTTATGGGAAATGAACGCCTCTTTACAGGCCCTAAAAAGAAAGAAAAACAAAAGCAAGTTAGTTAATATAAAAAAGAAGCGGCATATCCCTTTATGAAAAAGGATATGCCGTTTATAATATGTATAAAGTGAAACTTTAATCAGTGGGGGGTCATCCCCCACTGATTAAATCGGGTTTTTACAGGCAGTTAATCCCCACCTAACTTCTTTGCTTCCGCTGAATTTTTGGGTGGGAATCTTACTGCCCACAAATAGCGGGATAAAGTTTTTATATACAGGAGTTGAGACAGCATGAGCATGAAATTAGTCATTCTCGGCTTGCTACTTGAAGGAGATAAACATCCATATGAAGTGCAGCATATTATGAAAGAACGACAAATGGATTGTTACATTAAATATGCTAAAGGATCACTTTATTACGCCTTCGAGCAATTAGAAAAGCAAGGCGCAATTCATATTACAAATGTAATTAGAGACACAAATCGACCTGACAAAACAATTTTTCATATAACAGAAGAAGGTAAAAAACTATTCCACACTTTACTATTAAAACAATTCGAAGCCAAAAACCAAATATATAAACCTATTTATTCAGCTTTATCTTTCGCTCACTTTAGCAATGATCACGAATTAGTTCCTATTTTAGAAAAAAAGAAGAACGATACTCTTCAATATTTACATACTATGCAAACGATATATGATTGTAATAAAGGAAAGGTTCCACGTGCACAACTATATATTTTGCAAAGTGTAATTGAGCATATTACAGTTGAATTACAATGGCTAAACACTCTCCTTAAAGATGCTATAGCAGGTCGACTTTCAGAGGTTGCTATAGATGAAAATTGAGCTATGAAAGAAGACATCCCTACTTCTTTCATAGCTCAATTTCTCTTTTCATACTGTAATATTATTAGTTACTCCAGAATATAAAAAGTAAGAATAATAAGAAATAAAAACTTTTGAATTTTCTTATTTTAAAACAGTAGACAAAATTCCAAAAATTGTGTTAGAATTTGTTTCAATATCATATCGCTTGTTAAATTCCTTTCAAAAGGAAAATAGGTACACGAAAGTTTCGTTTCGTGTTTAAAAGGGAAGCTTGGTGAAACTCCAACACGGTCCCGCCACTGTAAATGCTGAGATTTCTTTTTGGTGCCACTGTGAAAACGGGAAGGTGAAAGAAATTATATGAAGCATAAGTCAGGAGACCTGCCTGTTTTAACAACACTGATAGATTCACGGATGATGATGAGGTGTTAAAACAAAAAGGAAGGCTTATTTTCTATGTCTTTGTACTTTTTGTTATAGGTATTTCCTAGTAAACGGAAATGCTTACTTTCAATTAGGGAGGAATTTAAAATGGCAATTCAAACAAGTAACTTAGGTTATCCACGTATCGGACTACAACGAGAGTGGAAAAAAACATTGGAAGCTTTTTGGTCCAATAAAATCGATGAAGAACAATTTTTAACAACAATGAAAGAAATTCGCCTTCAACACGTAAAAGTACAGCAAGAAAAAGGGATTGAACTCATTCCAATTGGCGACTTTACATATTATGATCACGTTTTGGATACTGCCTATATGCTAGGATTTATTCCATCACGTTTTTCTGAGTTTACATCTTACCTTGATGTATATTTCGCAATGGCGCGTGGCTCTAAAGATCACGTAGCTTCCGAAATGACAAAATGGTTTAACACAAACTATCACTATATCGTTCCTGAATATGAAGAGGGATTACAAATCTCTTTAAAAGATAATCGTCCACTTCGCTTATACGAAGAGGCAAAACAAGAATTAGGAGTAGATGGAAAGCCTGTTATTTTAGGACCATATACTTTCTTAAAATTAGCTAAAGGCTATACACAAGAACAATTTCCTACCATTTTAAAACAATTAGTTGCACCTTACGTACAACTGCTTTCAGAACTACATGCAGCTGGTGCACCAGCCATTCAAGTTGATGAACCGATTTTCGCTTCTTTAACTAAAAAAGAAGTTCAACAAGCAAAAGAAATTTATGAAGCTATTCGTAAAGAAGTTCCAAATGCGACTCTTCTTTTACAAACATATTTTGATAGCGTAGAAGAAAACTATGAAGAAATTATTACATTCCCGGTATCCGGTATTGGATTAGATTTCATTCATGGTAAAGAAGGTAATCTAAATGCTATTTCAAAATATGGATTCCCAGCTGATAAAACTTTAGCTGTCGGTTGTATAGATGGCCGTAACATTTGGAGAGCTGACCTTGATGAAGTTCTTGAGTTATTTACAACGTTACAAAAACAAGTCCAAACGAAAGATATCATCGTTCAGCCTTCTTGTAGCTTATTGCATACACCAATCGATAAAACAGAAGAAACTCACTTATCGACTGAGCTGTTTGATGCGTTAGCATTTGCAAATCAAAAATTAGAAGAATTAGTTCTTATTCATTCCGCTCTCACTCAAGGTACAGAAAGCATTAGTAATGAGCTGGAAACATATCGAAACGTACATCATACAATTCGTTCATCTGCTGCACGTAACCGAGAAGATGTCAAAGCAGCACGAACAGCACTAAAAGAAGAAGATTTTTCACGTCCTCTTCCATTTGAAAAACGATACGAATTACAACAAGTTGCTCTAGAGTTACCGCTATTACCAACAACGACTATTGGTAGCTTCCCGCAAACAACTGAAGTTCGTCAAACGCGAAAAGAATGGCGTAACGGTGTTATTTCAAATGAACAATATGAACAATTTATTGAAAAAGAGACAGAAAAATGGATTCGTTACCAAGAAGAAATTGGGCTTGATGTCCTTGTACATGGTGAATTTGAAAGAACTGACATGGTCGAATATTTTGGTGAGCGCCTTGCTGGTTTCTCATTCACTAAAAACGGTTGGGTACAATCATACGGTTCCCGCTGCGTAAAACCACCTGTTATTTATGGTGATGTAGCCTTTATTAACGGCATGACTATTAAGGAAACAGTTTATGCGCAAAGCTTAACAGAGAAAGTTGTAAAAGGAATGTTAACCGGACCTGTTACAATTTTAAATTGGTCCTTCGTTCGAAATGATATTCCAAGAAAAGAAGTTTCGTATCAAATTGCACTAGCTCTTCGTCACGAAATTGAACTACTTGAATCTTCCGGAATTAGAGTAATCCAAGTCGATGAGCCCGCACTTCGTGAAGGAATGCCACTAAAAGAAAAAGATTGGGATACTTATATTACATGGGCAGTACAATCCTTCCTTTTAGCAACTTCTTCTGTAGCAAATGAAACACAAATTCATACTCATATGTGTTACAGTAACTTCGAAGATATTGTTGACGCGATTCGCGCATTAGATGCAGATGTAATTTCTATCGAAACATCAAGAAGTCACGGAGAATTTATTGATACATTAAAACATACAACATATGAAAAAGGCATCGGCCTAGGTGTATATGATATTCATAGCCCACGTGTACCGAGTAAAGATGAAATGTATAAAATCGTAGAACAATCTTTAGAAGTATGTGATCCTAAATATTTCTGGATTAATCCTGATTGTGGTTTAAAAACGAGAAGAACAGAAGAAGTTATTCCAGCTTTAGAACATATGGTGCAAGCAGCGAAAGATGCTCGTTCCCTTTTAAAAACAAACGCATAACAAAAATGGGTTATCCTTTTCTCAGGATAACCCATTTTTTATTCTTTACTTTCAAAAAAGAATTCATATTGTATTTTATATAATTCATCATCCGTTGGCTCTTCAAGAGGAATTGCTTGTAATACAACTGTATACTCACCATTTGGAATAGGTATTTGAAATTTATTAGAAAGAATACTCGTTATAACGATACTTTCATTTTCAACTGTAAAAGGAACCGTAATCGTTCTAACTACTTCTTCTTTTTCAATATGTTTCCCTGGGGTCACTTTCACTTCACAAGTATAATCAGAAAGTGCTTCAAAAATAACAGTTCCATCTGCCTTAGCATAACCTCTTTCAAAATCTTCATCAGTCCAATCTACATAAGGCTGCTCACCGTCATAATTCATCAACATTAATTGCGAATAAGAAATCGTTAACTCCATAGTTCCCCTTCTCCTTCATTATGAAATATACAACTACTACTTCACTTCAAATTTTACTCGCGTACCATCTGGGTATTTATCTAACTTATTCCCTACCCAAGAGCCTGCTCCGCGGTTATCCGCCGGACTTATATATTCAATATGTGCTCCTTTTCCGCCTTCCTTGCACATCGCCATTGGCCATTCATCACGATCATACCCTTTTTTTGATGAATATGGTGCTAACGACAATTTCCTTCTATCTGCAGCACCACCACGATCGATTGTACAAACTTCTGAATGCCCTTCTTTTATAGCATCCGTAATATGTTTTCCTGTCTCTGGATAACGTTCTTTCGGAAATTCTAACACTTGATCATACGTATTCGTTTTCTTTACACTTGTTTCCTCTGGCACAAGTACTTCATAAACTGCTACTAAAATAGACAGAATTGCGATAATTGAAATGATAATACCTTTTAATTGCTTCATGTATACCTCCATGTTTCTACCAGTTTCTTTTCCTCCGTTATTATAACAAACTTCTCCTGTATATGTTTTCAGACATTATTTTAGTTATTCCTTGCCATTCCGCCAAAAATTTTCATTTTTTCACTAATGCTGTAGAAAACTAATAGCCTTCCGACATTCTTTTTCAAAGGAAGTCCTCATAAAAGATTGAAATGATATATACGATACTTTTTGGGGAGGAAATATGATGGAAGCTACCTATAAAACGAAAGATGTCACGAATAAAACAGGCATCCCAAAACATATAGTTCGCAAATATAGTCAACTGTTAGAAGAACATGGTTATATGATTTCCAAAACAGCTGATGCTCGTATTTATAAACTTGATGATTTAAAATTATTGAAATCTATACACGAAAGAGCTGCTACATTACAAGAAGATATTTCAGAAACGATACCGATTATTTTAAAAGAAAAAGAGGCCCCACCTGTACCAGTTATACAAGATAAGCAAGAGATACAAACGAAAGAAAAAGAAGATGGGCGTAACTTTGAGGAGTTCATGTTAAAACTTGAAATGCTAGCTCAATTAAATGAGGCAATTATTCATCAAAATTCTACTTTAATTACACAAAATCGTTTAAAGGATGAGAAACTAGACGAATTGATGCAACAAGTTTATGTAAAAGAAGGCTCTCAAGAAAAAATGCTTCAAGAGTTAGTCGATCACGCCGCTCAAACAGATGCACTGCAAAAAGAAAAGATGGACTTATTAATGAATCATATGTATAAACGAGAATCCAAACAGGAAGAAAAAATGAATAAACTTGTTAGTCAAATTTATAATAAAGACAGTAACCGTGATGCACAGCTTATGCAAGTTATTCGAGAAATTCAAGAAACAAAAAGAATGGTTGCTGCCTCAAAAGAGCAAAGCTTCTTTCAATCATTTAAAAGTTTATTTAGCCGAGCAAAACAAGAAAAAACAAATGAATAAACAATATAAAATAAAAAGTTACCTTTCATCGGTAACTTTTATTCCTTATTTTGTACAGCTGGTAATATAATAATTGCTTCAGTGCCTTTTCCACTTTCACTCTTATATTCCAATGTACCATTATGCGCTTGTAAAATACTAAATGTTACCATAAGTCCTAATCCTGTCCCTTTTTCTTTTAAAGAATAATATGGTTGCCCAAGCCTTGCTAACTGTTCATTCGTCATACCAACACCACTATCTTTAACTCTTATTATGATTGTTTCGTCTTTTTGAATAGCTGTTACTTTTAAATATCCTTTATTTCCTTGAATTGCTTCAATACCATTTTTAACAACATTCATAATAGCTTGCTTCAATTTTGTCTTATCACCAATCGTATAAAGACTTTCTGAAATTTCAACTTGTAAATATACACCTTGCATCGCTGCAAATGACGACATGAGAGTGGTCATTTCTATTAATTGGGCTGATAAACAAATGTGTTCTTTTTTCTCAATTTGCGGCCTTGCTAAATTTAAGTAATCTGAAATAATTTGTTCCGCCCGATCCAATTCAGCTAATACGAGACGCATATAATCCTTATTCTTCACATCTTCCGTACTTTCTAGCAATTGGATAAATCCACGAACAACAGTTAGTGGATTTCGAACTTCATGTGCCACACTTGCTGCTAACTCACTTACAATATTAAGCTTTTCTGATTTTTGCATCTCTGTACGTAGCAATGCATTTTCATTTAAATATTCAGTTAAATACACCTGAAATACCATTGTCATGACCATGATAAGCGAGGCAAATATAAATCCGCTATATATTTGCGAAATATACGGTGTAAATCCTGTTTCCAAAAGAACATTAATCATGCCTAATACTAAAGAAACAAGCACATAAAATGATGAAATCATAAATGCTAAAATTAATTTCTTATCCCTTGAAAAAAGAGACCATTTCTTTGATAAAAATAGCGGAACTATCAATAAAAATATTACTTCTAAAACTGGAAGAAAGCTCATTCCCTTTAGTAACCATTCGTATGCAACAAAAATAACCGCTGGGATTAAACCAACAATCCCACCATATAAAAAACCACTGACAATTGGAATGGGGTGAAAGTTATACCCACACACATTGCCAAAACAAATAGAGTATGTCATGGAGAGAACGAGCGTAACGCTAGATAAAAACATAATAAAGTAACGATTTGGCTTCGGAGGCATTTCTTGATAGCGATTTAAACGAATCGCTTCATATAAAAATAGTGGCAAAATTATGATGGCAATTTGAATCAATAAATCACGGATAAGCTCCATAACCTCTCATCCCCTATATGTATTTTGATATGATTATATCATTTTATAGGTGTATTTGTTTTAAAATTTTGATTTTTCTTAACATATTTGTTAATTCTTTGTTAACAACTCATAATAATTGTTACAGATTTTCGAAATGATTGTAAACCCTGTACCAAATTTCTTTCGTGCAGTATACAATGAATACGGATTACAAAGAAAATATAAAAATACTTTTTTAGACGGACAACTATAGCAAAATACAGCATATAATCCATACTATCTATGTTTACAAATAAGTGATCATTACTTTAGTAGGAGGAAGATAAATATGGCGGGTACTACGCTTGTTTTAAAAGAAGAAAATTTGGTTGTTCTAGAAAATGTTGAAAAATCAGTATATGAAGAGTTACAGCATAAAGCGGGAGAAGAAAACTGCACATGTGCTGTGAACGAATCAGTTGTTCACCTTGGCAAGGTATCCTCTGTACTCTGGAATGAAGATGAAATAGATTGGGAATACGGATATTAAAAAGTCGCTTATAGCGGCTTTTTTTCTCTTTTCTCTCTCTTTCTAAATAACATATACAAAGCGTAATCATAGAAAATATGATAAAATGAACTTAATTTTCAAACGGAAGAAAGGGAGATACAATGGAACAATTCATTAACCCTAGAGTGAAGGATATCCAAATTTCTGGAATCCGTCAATTCTCTAACATGATTCAAAACTATGATAATTTGATTTCTTTAACAATTGGACAACCCGATTTCCCTACACCTTCTCTCGTGAAAGAAGCGGCAAAACGGGCGATTACAGAAAACTATACAAGCTATACACATAACGCTGGTTTACTAGAATTACGTAAGGCAGCTTGTAACTTCGTAAAAGATAACTACGATTTACATTACTCACCTGAAAACGAAACCATCGTTACAATCGGTGCTAGCGAAGCAATTGATGTTGCATTCCGAACGATTTTAGAGCCAGGAACAGAAGTAGTTTTACCTGCTCCTATTTATCCAGGTTACGAACCCATTATTCGATTATGCGGTGCAACGCCTGTTTTTGTAGATGTTCGTGAAACTGGATTTCGTTTAACAGCTGAAGCGCTTAAAAATGCTATTACAGAAAAAACAAGATGTATCGTACTACCGTATCCTTCTAATCCAACTGGTGTAACTTTATCAACAGAAGAGCTAAAAGATATTGTAGATGTTTTAAAAGATAAAAATATTTTCGTCCTTTCAGATGAAATTTATAGCGAGCTTGTATATGAACAAAAGCATACATCTATCGCTCATTTCCCAGAAATGCGTGAAAAGACAATTGTCATTAACGGTTTATCTAAATCACATTCTATGACTGGCTGGCGTGTTGGACTTTTATTTGCACCAAGCTATTTAGCAGGACACATATTAAAAGTTCATCAATATAATGTAACGTGTGCTACTTCAATCGCTCAATACGCTGCAATTGAAGCATTAACAGCAGCTAAAGACGCACCAAAAATGATGCGCCACCAATATAAAAAACGCCGTGATTACGTATATAATAGACTCACTCAAATGGGATTAACAGTTGAAAAGCCAACAGGTGCATTTTACTTATTCCCATATGTTGGTCATTTGACATCTTCATCATTTGATTTTGCACTTGATCTTGTCAAAGAAGCGGGACTAGCTGTAGTTCCTGGAACAGCATTCTCTGAATACGGTGAAGGCTACCTTCGCTTGTCCTATGCGTATAGTATCGAAACTTTAAAAGAAGGCTGCGACCGATTAGAAGCCTTTCTAATGAAAAAAGCTAAGAGTTAAACTCTTAGCTTTTTTATGCATAATGATCACAAGTTTGACGTTTTAGTAATTTATGAGGAATAATGATACACTTTGCAGTGGATTCTGCATTCTCTACTTTATCAACTAAAGCTTTTGCTGCCTCATATCCTAGCTGATAAATATTCACATCAACTGTCGAAAGTGGAGGGCTCGCAATTTCTGATAATAAAGCATTATTAAAGCTTACAATAGAAACATCTTTCGGTACAACGAATCCTTTTTTAGAAAGAGCACTTAACACACCAAGTCCAATTAAGTCATCCGTCGCCATAATTGCCGTTGGCGGTTGCTGCAGTCCCATTAATTCCTCAACAGCTTGTTGACCACTTTCCCTCGAAAAATCAAAATGTAAAATATATTCTTTTGGTAATACAATGTCTGCTAATTTCAAGGCATCACTCATACCAGCTAAACGATCTCTCGTTACAAGTAAATCTGACCCACCACCAATGAACGCGATTTGCTTATGCCCTAATGAAATTAAATATTCTGCCACTTCTCTTGCAGCTGTATAATTGTCATTATCTACATATGTAATTTCATCTTTTCGATCATATGGTTTTCCTATTAAAACAAACGGGAAATTTTGTTCATGTAAATATTGAATAATCCGATCATTCTCCCTTGAATATAAAAGAATAATGCCACCAATTTGGCGTCCCTGTACCATCTTTACGACACCATTAAAAATTTCCTCTTCCGTTTCACCTGTCGACATGTAAAGCGCATAACCTTCTACGTGTGCAAATGAACTAATCCCTCTTATAACTTCTGGGAAAAATGGATTTTGAAAAGCTTTACTTGCAGAACTTGGCATAACAAGACCAAGTGTTTTCGTCGTTTGGTTCGCAAGATTTCTCGCATTTAAATTGGGATGATACCCTAATTCACTCATCACTTTCCTAACACGGCGCTTTGTCTTTTCACTTATACTTGGATTATCAGCAATTACACGAGAAACTGTTGATGGTGCCACATTCGCTTGCTTCGCCACATCTTTAATTGTAACTGTCATAAAAATCCCCCTCCTCTCATTTCTCTGCCATTTTTCATATATTTTATCTCGCACTCATTGCAAGTCATAAACTTTCATTTCTTATATCTTGCAAAACTAATCCTATTCTCCCTCTTCATGTATTGTAAGGGATATAGCTATTTTTTCCTATACTATAATATACTATTTATTTCACTTCTTTTCACATGTGATGTCAAATCTCTTTTCATCTCCCTATAAACTTATTTATAGGGAGATGAAAAGAAAAATGGGACGTAATGTCCCATTTTTCATCCTTTTGTACCTCCAGCTGTTAAACCGGAAACAAAATATTTTTGTAGTGATAGGAATAAAATTGAAATCGGGATCGCAATTAACACAGAACCCGCTGCAAACGTTGTAAATTCATTACCGAATTTTTTCGCAACCATTTCATATAATCCAACTGCTAAAGTATAATTTTCTGGTGTTCGCAAAATGATACTCGCTAAAATGAAATCTGTAAATGGACCAATGAAAGTAAATAATGCTACAACCGCTACGATTGGCTTTGCAAGTGGCATAATGATTTGCCAGAAAATACGGAAATGCCCTGCTCCATCCATTCGAGCTGATTCATCTAGTTCTTTCGGAATCGTATCAAAATACCCTTTCATAAGCCATGTATTCATCGGAATTGCTCCGCCCACATAAATTAAAATTAATGCAAGATGTGTATCAAGTAATCCTGTTAACTGAGCTAATATATATAGTGCGATTAACGCTGCAAAATTCGGGATCATTTGCAGAATTAAAAATGTTAATAAACCATTCTTTCTTCCAACAAAACGATATCTCGAAAATGCATAAGCAGTAAAACTAATGGCTAGTACAGAGAAAATCATAGTCATTACGCTAACTTTCAAAGTATTTTTATACCAAAGTAAGTAATTACTTGAATCGAGATCAAGTAGCTTGCGATAATGATCTAATGTGGCATTTTTTGGAATGATACTTGACCCAGATAAACTATCTCCTGGATTAAACGATGAGCCAATTATCCATAGTAATGGATAGAAAACAATCGCACACATTATGAAGATAACTAAATAACTTAATGAAAGACGTAGCATCTTTTGTCGTTTAATATTCATTTACATCATATCCTCTTCTTGGAATGATTTTGTTCTCTTAAATTGCCATAACGCAACTGTAATAACGATTAACGATAAAATCATTGTAAGAGCTGCTGCTTTGCCGTATTGAGCCGAAGTCATCGTTAACTTATAGATCCATGAAATTAAAATATCCGTTCCACCTGCATTTTGTCCAGACACAGCAGGTCCCCCGTTATTAAATAGATAAATAATACTAAAATTATTAAAGTTAAACGTATATTGCGTAATTAATATTGGCGCTGTTGCGTATAACACTAGTGGCAATGTAATTTTGCAGAACTGTTGCCAAGCAGTTGCTCCATCTACTGTAGCCGCTTCATATAATTCTCCTGGAATCGATTGCAGTATACCTGTTGTCATCGCAAAGACGAACGGGAAACCAAGCCACGTTTGAATCATAATTAAAGCAATCTTTGACCAAAACGGGTCTGTCATCCAAGCAATCTTTTCAATTCCGAATAAAGCTAATACTTGGTTATTAATTGCTCCAAATGTTTCATTAAACATACCAGCAAATACAAGAATAGATACGAATGCTGGAACAGCCCACGGTAAAATAAAGATTGTTCGAATAATTGCCTTACCTTTAATACCAGGCTGATTTACGATAATCGCTAAAAAAATACCAAGTGCAACTTGTAATGTTGTTGCAACGAATGTCCAAATGACAGTCCAAGAAAATACACTTAAAAATGTATCTCTCCACATCGGTAATGTGAAAATATCAATAAAGTTTTTAAAGCCCACCCAATCTACTAATTTAGCTGGAGGAGAATGATATAAATCATAGTTTGTAAATCCAATTAAAATTACGAAGATGATTGGAAATACGACAACAAAGATAAGTAGTAGAAAACCTGGTGAAACCATTAAATAAGGAAAGCCTTGATCTAACAAATTACGGTATTGCTCTTTTACAGAATTTAACGGTGTTCCAATATCACGTTTCTTCCCATTTTGATATGCATCATATAAGTTAAATGCATATATGCCAAGCCCAAAAGCGATAACGATAAGCGCCAAAATCCCTTCTACTAATAGAAAGACGGAATGGTCACGTGGAACTTCTGTACCGAGCGTTACAATGCCCCATAATCCCATATTTAATAAATCAGCAAAGGCTACAATAAATGAACCTGTTAATACTAGAAAAATAAGACCTTTTACAAATTGTTTATTATACATTTGGCCCACGCCTGGAATGATTGATAACATGGTTGCCACTTTCCTATGCTTTGAATCATTTAACCCTTTTGCAGGTTCCATAGATGTTTGCATGTTCCTTCCCCCTTTTTTCTTCCCACATGGAAGGGAGAGAATTCGTGCCCCTCATATTAGAGGCACGAATTTCACCTTATTTTTTCTTACTATGATTTGCCTCAATATTACCTTTAATTTGTTTCACTGCACTATCAAGTGCGGATTTTGGTGCTTCTTTATCTGATACAACTAATTGAAGCGCATCTCCAGCTGGTTTCCAAACTTCTTGCATTTCTGGAATATTTGGCATTGGAATTCCATTTTCAGATTGCGTCGCAACCGCTTTTGCAGCCTCATTTTCTTTAATGATTGGATCTTCCATTACTGATTTTACTGGTGGAATTTCTTTCGTTTTCTCAAAGCGAATTTTAGCATTTTCTTCATTTGTAACCCACTCAGTAAATTTTGTAGCTAAATCATTTTGTTTAGAGAAGCTTGTTACATGCCATCCTTTTACGCCAACGAACGTTTTCATCGGTTGACCATTTGGTAATTTAGGCATTGGAGCAACACCATAGTCTATTCCAGCCTTTTCCATCGCTTGGAATGCCCATGGACCATTCATAATAGATGCTGCTTTTCCTTCATTAAATAATCCATCTGCAGCTGAACCACCAGATTCACCGATAATACCTTTGGGGAATAACTTTTCTTTATACCATTTTTGAATATATTCAGCACCTTGTACCGCACCGCTATTATTTAATCCAATATCATTTGCATTTGGCTTTCCATCTTTTTCACCAAATACATAACCACCCATACCTGCCATAAATGCATTAGCAAAGTAGAAGTTATCTCCTAATGCTAAAAATCCATATTTTCCATCTTTCGTAAAGTCTTTTGAGAAGTTAAACAGTTCATCCATCGTTTCTGGCGCTTTTTGCATCATTTTTTTATTATAAATAAAGACTGGTGTCTCAATTGCTTTTGGTAAACCATATATTTTTCCGTTATATGTTTGTGCTTCTATTGATAAATTAGTAAATTTACTTTTTACTGTATCATCTACTTTCACTTCTGAAAGTAGCCCTTCTGTTACCGCATTACCAATATGATCATGTGGCAATGTTACAACATCTGGCCCTGTGCCAGCTGGACCGTCGAGACGAAGTTTTTCTATTTGTTTCGTCATCTGAACCTCTTCAACTTTTACTTTCACATTATATTTCTTTTCAAAACTTTTCACCGCTGGCTCTAGACCCACACCTTTTTTCTCATCTTCCCAAACAAGAAGATCATAGTCTTTTTTCGCTTTACTTTCCTCTTTTTCCCCTGAATCTTTCGGTCCACATGCAGATAACATACCAATAGATAATGCTGAAACCGTTAATAATGATAATGCTTTCTTCATCCCAAAAACCTCCCTAAATTGTCTATGTACCTTAGTAACTGAAAACGTTTGCATTTAATAGTTTAATTGAAGCGCAAACAATATCTCAAGTCTATGAAAACGTTTGCGCTATTTGTCTATCATTATACATTCTTTTATTCATTTTGCAAATATTAATTTAAAAATTATGTCATTATACTCTTTATACATTGACTTTATATGAAATGAATACTACTCTTATAAGCAATATTAAAGCTATAAGAAAGGCAATCGTTTGCAATATAGGCTTTATTATTACACTTAAGGGAATACTATGTATAGAGATATTGAAGGGGGGATTTTCTATATGTTTAAAGAAGCCATTTATCATAGGCCGAAAGATAATTATGCATACGCTTACGATGAACAAACAATTCACATCCGAATACGTACTAAGAGAGATGATGTTCAAAGCGCCGATCTTATTTACGGTGATCCTTACGAATGGAAAGACGGGAAATGGATATCAGCAAGTACACCGATGAAAAAAACGGGTTCTACTGCATTATTTGATTATTGGTCCATTGCAATCGAACCAAAATTTAAGCGCTTACGTTATGGGTTTGAATTAAAATCTGAAACAGACACTCTTATTTATACAGAGCGAGGATTCTTTTCTAACATTCCAAATGATGATGTTGGTAACTTTTTTTGTTTTCCATTTATTCATGCAGATGATGTATTCAAAGCACCATCGTGGATTAAAGACACCATTTGGTATCAGATTTTCCCTGAGCGATTCGCTAATGGCGATAGTACGCTGAATCCAGAAAACACCCTTCCTTGGGGAAGTGCGAATCCAACTCCAACTAATTTTTTCGGCGGAGATTTTTCTGGTGTTATTCAAAACCTTGATTACCTTGTTAAGCTTGGCATTTCCGGAATATATTTCACACCTATTTTCAAAGCTCATTCAAACCATAAATATGACACAATTGACTATATGGAAATTGACCCACAATTTGGGACGAAAGAAACTTTTAAAGAGCTCGTTGAAGAATGTCATAAGCACGGTATAAAAGTAATGCTCGATGCTGTGTTTAATCATAGTGGATACTTTTTCGAGAAATTTCAAGACGTACTAGAGAATGGTGAGAAGTCCGCATATAAAGAGTGGTTCCACATTCATGAATTTCCGATTATAACCGAACCACTTCCAAATTATGATACTTTCGCCTTTACACCGTATATGCCTAAATTAAATACAGCTCATCTAGATGTAAAAGAATACTTACTTGAAGTAGGACGTTATTGGGTACGAGAATTCAATATAGATGGCTGGCGCCTTGATGTCGCCAATGAAGTCGATCACAACTTTTGGAGAGAATTCCGAACTGAAATAAAGACACTAAATCCTGAAGTATATATTTTGGGAGAAATTTGGCACGATGCCCTTCCGTGGCTACAAGGCGATCAATTTGATGCTGTCATGAGCTATCCTGTTACAAACGCTCTACTTTCTTACTTTGCTAACGATTCCATTAAAGCAAGTGAATTCATGAAGCAAATTACAGAATCTCTACATTCCTACTCTATGAATGTAAATGAAGCAGCATTTCATTTATTAGATAGCCATGATACTCCAAGAATTTTAACAACATGCAACGGAGATAAAAATAAGTTGAAATTGCTCTATGTATTCCATCTTTCTTTCATCGGCTCTCCTTGTATTTATTACGGAGATGAAATCGGTATGGATGGCGGCATGGACCCTGATTGCCGTAAATGTATGATTTGGGATACTAAAGAACAAGATCATGCATTATTTACCCATATACAAACATTGATTTTATTACGGAAACAACATAAAGCATTTGGAGGACATGGTACTTTTCAATTCATCGAAGCAAATGATGAACATAATTATATTTCTTATACGAAAACATATGAGGATGAAACTATCTTTTTCGTTTTAAACCCTACTAATAGTGAAGTTACAGTTTCACTCCCTCTTCATGTTACTGGTAAGAAAATAATTAACATTTATACAAACGAAGAATTTTCAGCAGAAGCAAGTGTATTACAAGTTACACTTCCTCCATATGGATTCTCCATATTAAAATGGTAATCCAAAAAAGCCTTATGCCAAGTTTGAAGTGGCATAAGGCTTTTTCTTATTTCAATTTGAACACTATCGCTTCATACGGACGTAATGGAATGTTATCTATTGATCCGATTTCTACATCGTAATTGTGTATAAATAACTCTGATTCACTATAACTAATATCCTTAGGCATTTCAAATACACTTTCATCCGCAGTAAAGTTTGCAATGACAAGTAGTTTTTCATCTCCATATGTTCTTACATAAGCAAAAATAGAAGGGTCATTATTTAATATTAAATCATATGATCCATACACAACTATTTCATTATTTTTGCGTAGTTCAATTAATTTCTTATAGTAATAAAAAATTGAACCTTCATCTTGGATTGCTTGTTTCACATTAATCTCTTTATAGTTAGGATTTACAGTAATCCAAGGTTCACCTTTTGTAAATCCAGCGTGATTCTGATCATTCCACTGCATCGGAGTTCTAGCATTATCACGACCCTTTATATAAATAGATTCCATTACTTTTTCTATATCTTCACCATGGTCTATCACTTTTTCTTTATACATATTTAACGTTTCAATATCTCGATATTCATCAATCGACTCAAATCGGACGTTCGTCATTCCGATTTCCTCTCCTTGATAAATATATGGCGTTCCTTTCATCATATGAAGAACTGTCGCTAACATTTTTGCTGATTCAATGCGATACATTCCATCATTACCAAAACGAGATACAACGCGAGGCTGATCATGATTATTCCAATAAAGGCTATTCCATCCGGTATGCTCTAATGCTTTTTGCCACTTTGTTAAATTCTCTTTTAAAGTAAGAAGTGAGCATGGTTTTACATCCCACTTTCCACCTTCTCCTGAATCTAAATCCATATGTTCAAATTGGAATACCATTTGCAATTCTTTTCGTTCTTCTCCAGTATACAATTTCGCTTCTTCTGTCGTTACACCAGGCATTTCACCAACCGTCATAATATCATAATGCGATAATACTTCCTCATTCATTTCATGTAAATATTTATGAATGTTTGGACCGTTCATAAAATGCTTATGACCTGAAACATACCCCTCTTCTTCTGTTTCAACAGCTGGTAATCCCTCTTCTTTAGAAATAAAATTAATAACATCCATACGGAAGCCATCAATTCCTTTTTCTAACCAAAACTTCATCATTTCATAAACATCTTGTCTTACCTTTTCATTATCCCAATTTAAATCTGGCTGTTTTTTAGAAAACAGATGTAAATAATATTCATCTGTCATTTCATCATACTGCCATGCTGATCCACTAAACGCTGCTCCCCAGTTATTCGGCTCTTTTCCTTCTTTTCCAGGGCGCCATATATAGTAATCTCTATATTTATTATCTTTTGATTTACGTGATTCAATAAACCAATTATGTTCATCCGAAGTATGATTAACAACTAAGTCCATCATAAGTTTCATATTACGTTCATGCATTTCATGTAATAGCTCATCCCAATCTTCCATTGTTCCGAACTCGTTCATAATTTTACAATAATCGCTTATATCATAACCATTATCATCATTTGGAGATTCATAGACTGGTGATAACCAAATCACATCAATCCCTAACTCTTTTAAGTAATCTAGCTTTGAAATAATCCCTTGAAGATCTCCTATACCATCACCATTACTATCCATAAAGCTACGAGGATAAATTTGATATACTACACTTTCTTTCCACCATTGTTTTTCCATTATGCTACCCCATTTCATTCATCATTCATTTTTCTCTTTTTTAAGGCGCAAACGTTTTCATTAATGAATGATAACAGATTCTATCTCAATTTAAAATAGCGCTTACAATTTTTATTGTTCTTTTTCTAAGAAAACATATGAAAACCACTAATAAATCTCCAATAAATGAAAACGTTTTATTTTTTTATTTATTTTTTGAATCTATTCGTTTATAATGAATTCAAAGAAAACGTTTGCATAATTATTTCTAGGGGGAAATACCATGGCAGAACTTAAATTAGAAAACATTTATAAAATATATGATAATAACGTAACAGCTGTAACTGATTTTAATTTACACATTCAAGATAAAGAATTTATTGTATTTGTCGGTCCTTCTGGATGCGGAAAATCTACAACATTACGAATGGTAGCTGGACTTGAAGATATTTCAAAAGGCGAGTTTTCAATTGATGGTAAACTAATGAATGATGTTCCTCCAAAAGATCGAGATATCGCTATGGTATTCCAAAACTACGCTCTTTATCCACATATGAGTGTATATGATAATATGGCATTTGGATTAAAACTTCGAAAAATACCAAAAGATGAAATCGATCGTCGTGTGAAAGATGCAGCAAAAATTTTAGGACTTGAACAATATTTAGATAGAAAACCGAAAGCATTATCAGGTGGACAGCGCCAACGTGTTGCGTTAGGTAGAGCAATCGTTCGAGATGCAAAAGTTTTCTTAATGGATGAACCATTATCAAACTTAGATGCTAAACTCCGTGTTGCAATGCGCTCAGAAATTTCTAAGCTACATCATCGCCTTGGAACAACAACAATTTATGTAACACATGACCAAACAGAAGCAATGACTATGGCTTCGCGTCTTGTCGTTATGAAGGATGGAAAGATTCAACAAATTGGAACACCAAAAGAAGTATATGAAACACCAGAAAACATTTTCGTGGGTGGATTTATCGGGTCACCAGCGATGAACTTCTTCCGTGGTAAATTGACTGAAACCGATTTCGTTATAGACAATACTATAAAAATCAAAGTATCTGAAGGAAAAATGAAGATGCTACGTGAACAAGGCTATGTAAATAAGGAAATTGTTTTAGGTATTCGTCCAGAGGACATTCATGATGAACTACTATTTTTAGAAGCTTCACAATCTACTGCCTTCACAACAAAAATTGAAGTCGCTGAGTTATTAGGTGCTGAATCCATTTTATATATGAAACTTGGGAATCAAGATTTTGCGGCACGTGTAGATGCAAGACATACGTTTTCACCTGGTGACCAAATTAAATTAGCATTTGATATGAATAAAGCGCATTTCTTTGATAACCAAACTGAACAACGTATTCGCTAAAAAATTTATCTTTACTATACACATACAAAAAACCGTCCACATATATTGAGGGCGGTTTTCATTATTATACTAGGGCTTCTACTGTATGAAATGATTGTCCTTTCGTGCTAATAATACCGAAAATCGGTAAATCACTAAGCACCACTTCTTCTTGCTGTTTCATAAAAGATGACGTTAATTGTTTTATCTCTATCCAAACGTCATTAATACAAAGTACATTGGAATCGTTCTCTTGTTGGCGAGAAAAAATAGAATCTATTTTATATAAACCAGCATTTTGAAAAAGCATATCAATGCGACTGAATGCATTCAAAGTAATGCTAATAACGCGTTGCCAATCTCCTTGCTTTCCCATATCATAGGATACAAAAAGTGCTTCTCCGCCTAGATTCATAATTTCCTCCACTGTTGCTTGTCCACTCTCTTGATCAATGTCCGTCACAATAACTTTTGCGCCTTGTTTAGCCAACAAAAGAGCTGTATTACGTCCAATACCGATGCCACCGCCAGTTACGATAGCAACTTTTCCTGCAAGCTTCATTTTCATTACCCCTTCTATAAGTCTTACCGTCATTCAGTATACTCCTTTATAAGATTAATCTGCAAGCAAGAAAAATTGCTATTTAATTTGTAAACGTTTACTTTTTATCCTTCTTTTTTCTTATTATTACGCTGATCGAAAACTAGACCGATAAAAATGAGAATACCCCAAAAAATTATGCTACCTCCTGTCATTTTAACTTCCCCCTTATTATATAAAATGAAATTTTACTCAGCCCCAATATGGCGGAATAAAGATATTATTTTTAATCATTATATCATTTTCTTAATTTTCAATCTATTATAAATGGAAATAACACATTTTGGCTTTTCCTTACTGTAAACATTCCCCATATACTTATAAAATCAAAAAGACCCTTTTATATATAAAAAGGTCTTTTTTTCATTATACAAGACTTATTACTTTCGTTTTTGTAATTAAATCCTGAAAACCACAATTATCTTTGCGGAACAACATCATATATACATTACATATTAATGGAATTCCTAATAGCAATACGTTCGGTAATAACACTACAAAAAATCTTATAATTAATGTTTGCAACGTTAGCTTTTCACTCTTCAATGAAATTAATTTTATTCTCGTTACCTTTTTGCCAAGTGTAACACCGTTCCAAATAAAGGGTAATACAATAAAATATATCGCCATTAATATGAAAACTACTGCGAAATCATATCTAAAATCACCTAAGCTTATATTAAAGCGCTTAAACATAGCACTATAGTTTCCGGTCATAATAGCTACTACTGCACCATACATAACCGAGATTAAAAACATGTCAATTAGGGAAGCACCTATGCGATTCATTACAAGCGCTGGACGATGCATCTTTAACTTCATTTTATGTCGACTCCTTCATATCCTTCTTTACCCGTCTCATCGTACCACTTCTAAAAAACATTGTAAACTAGCGTTTCTCTTACTTTTCTTGTACAATTTGTTACAATAGCATTATAAAGGAGGTTCCCATATTGAAAAAATGGATAATCCTATTCGTCGCCTTCCTATTAACTGGTTGTGCAGGAAACACAAGTCACTTAACTTATACGGTTAACGATGAATACGAACTCATACGTACTTCTGGAAATGCATTTGAACTTTTCCCCTCGCAAGATGCTGTATATGCCACACAATACATCCCTGCAAAAATTACAGACATTGCTTGGGATGATAAATACATTATTGCAAAACAAACTGAGGAAAAATCAGATCCAAATAACCCTGACGCAGCAATTGCAAATAAAAAAAGTGAACATTATTGGATTATTGATGTAAAGCACAATAAACGTTTCGGTCCCTACAATGAAAAGCAATTTAATGAACAAAAAGATGCGTTTAAAATTAAGGTGCCTTTTCAAAATGTAGATTCATACATAAAAGAAATAAAAAAACAGTCAGCATAATATTTGTATGCTGACTGTTTTGTCTTACATTATTTTAGTGAGATGTTAAACGTTTGTGGCTCTTTTACAACATCTTGTGTTTCTGAATCTCCTGCAAGTAAATCATCAGTTGTAAACTGAATATCCTTTACCTTGTCTTTTCCATCGTCAAGTATTAAACCAATAATACCATCTCTTATTTCACCAGGCTTATAGTCTTCTCTTGATACATTTTTTGTACCAACTAACGTATCTTCGTCATATAAAAAGTTTTGAGTGGCTACTTTAAAATGTTGCTTACCATTAATCATAACATCATTCATAGAGAAAAATTGCATATTTTTATTTCCGCTATTCTCCACTTTATATGTAATCTCAACGTAACGAATTGTATTACTAATCTCTGTTCCACTTAGCGATGCATATAATTCTGCATCTTCTTGGCTTACTTTATCCCCTAATCTACGTTTTACTTCTTCAGGAGTTAGTGCCGTGTATACTTTCAATGTATTTTTTGCCTTTTCACTCATTTGTGATAAAGAGATTACTTTCACATCTTGTACGTGAATTTTCATTGGCGCTACTTCAAATGTTTGATTCACAGAATGCATCTGCTCTAACTTGAAAGTACCCCATCCTGTTTCTTTCACTTTTTGTCCTACTTTTTTCAGCTCACGCCCACCATATTCTTTCGTTTCAGGAATAGATTCTTTCTTCTTCGGTTCAGCTTTCTTTTCTTCTTGATGGAAGCAACCACTTAACATAAGAAGAAAACTACATAAAACAAAAATACTTTTCCATGCTTTCATCATTTCATTTCTCCTAACGCTATCATTCATGAATATAAAATTAGTCCCTTGCTTTGTAAACTATAGAAACAATGACAATTCCACAAAATGAACTTGTCAGTCCAGATACTATTATACCTCCAATTTGGAAAATATGAAAATAGGGATCTAGGAACGCATGCACGATAAATATAAAAGCTGTCACAATGATTATCGAAACCCAATACTTTCTTTTTTCTAAAGCTACAATCATATCTTTCCCTGTTTCATCTTTATACTTCCATAGTACGTATAATAGCAATAATAAGCCAACACATGTACTCCCATGTTGCATATATTTATACAATGGAATACTGCGTAATTCAATTTGTAACAATGCTATTTTCATAACGAAATAGCCTGTATTATGAGTAAATGCATCCCAAACGACATGCGTGAGCATACCGAATAATGCAGAATAGCAAAATACAAAGAATTCTTTCCAGGTATGTAGCCCCCACCTCTCATCTATTGCATATGAATAATAACCAGCAAACGGTTTAGGCAAATGCGTTATAAACGGCTTTTTTAAAATGTAATGATATATGTATGCGATTAGAAATACAAGCGGTAAATTTAAATATAAGAACCCAAGCCATGTATGGCCAATAACACCATAGGGTCTAAAGTGCAAAAAATATTCAAAGTCAGGCGCCATACTACCTAATATAAGAGCCGTTACTGAAATATGTTTAGAGTGCTTTTTCGCAAAAGGAAGAACTGCTGCTGGATGTGCAAATGTAAACGGCATACTTTAACTCCTTCTCACATTTTCAATAGAATACCATATATCATAACGAGAGAATGGATCTTCATGCAATATTTATTTTCACATTGGAATATGATAGTTTAAATGATATAATCCACATAAAATATTCAGAAAACAAGAAGGGATTCAGGTGTCATTAACACTTGTATTTGCTGCCTTTTTAAATTCAAAATCCGTTATGAATTGAGGTTTATATATTGATTGACGTACCCTTTTTACAAAATGTCACATTAAAAAAAGAAAATATCCCTAGTTTTTCCGCATATCCTTACTGCTTACCCGCTATTCGAACATTACAATCACTAGCTTTCCATCCAAATGTAACATTCATTATTGGAGAAAACGGAACAGGTAAATCAACATTACTTGAAGGAATTGCAATTGCGTTAGGTTTTAATGCAGAAGGTGGAACGAAGAACTTCCGCTTTAGCACAAACGATTCCCATTCATCTTTACATGAATACCTTCGAATTTCAAAAAGTTTCAATACACCAAACGACGGTTTCTTTCTTCGCGCTGAATCATTTTATAACGTTGCTTCTTATATTGATGAAATAGATGCTGATAGAGAAGCACGTGGGAATCCGGTTATCAACTCTTATGGTGGTATCTCACTACACAAACAATCACACGGTGAATCATTCTTCTCATTATTTATGAACCGTTTTTCAGGACAAGGTTTATACATTTTAGATGAGCCTGAGGCAGCTTTATCACCAATGAGACAACTTTCCATGCTCATTCGAATGCACGAACTAGCTGAACAAGGTTCACAATTTGTTATCGCGACGCATTCTCCTATTTTAATGGCTTATCCTGAATCCACTATATATTCTTTAACACAAGAGGGAATTCACGAATCCACATTAGAAGAAACTGAGCATTACCAAACGACGAAACTTTTCTTTGAAAATCGCGATCGATTATTCCATCATCTATTTGAGGCGTAAAAAAAGAAGCAGCAATAGCTGCTTCTTTTTTATAATGCTTCTATAAATAAGGCAACCCCGATACCGCCACCGACGCATAAAGAGGCAATTCCTTTTTCTAACCCACGTCTTTTTAATTCGTGAATTAAACTTACTATAATACGAGCCCCTGTACAACCAATTGGATGCCCAAGTCCTACGCCACTACCGTTTACGTTCACTTTTTCACGGTCTAAGCCTAACTCTTTCTCTACAGCTAAATATTGAGCCGCGAAAGCTTCATTAATTTCAAGTAAATCTGCATCTTCCAATGACCAATCTACTTTTTCTAAACCTTTACGAATTGCTGGTGCTGGTCCAATACCCATAATTTTCGGGTCTACTCCAGCTACTGAATATCCAACAATTCTAGCTAACGGTTGTAAGCCTTTTTCTTTTGCTTTTTCTTCGCTCATTAATACTAGAACTGCACTTCCGTCATTCAGGCCAGATGCATTACCTGCAGTTACAGACCCATCTTTACGGAATGCTGGTTTTAACCCTGCTAATTTTTCCGCTGTAATATCTGCACGTGGATGCTCATCCTTCGAAAATATAACTTCTTTTCTACGCTCTTTTATTGTAATAGGAACAATTTGATCGTCAAAGTATCCAGACTCGATTGCCTTCAGTGCCAATGTATGACTGCGAAGAGCAACTTCATCTTGTTCCTCTCTTGTAATTTCATATTGTTCAACTAAATTTTCCGCTGTTTCACCCATCATAATATGGTGAATCGGATCTTCTAACACTTCCCACACCGTATCACGAATTTCTCCGTGCTGTAGACGTTGTCCCCAGCGGTGCTGTTTCAATGCATAAGGGCTCGAACTCATCGCTTCTACCCCACCTGCAACAACAACATCACTTACACCTAATTGGATTTGCATTGCAGCTGACATAATTGCTTGCATACCTGAAGAACATTGACGTTGGATTGTATATCCCGTAACTGTATCAGGAAATCCTGCCGCTAATGCAGCTGTTCTCGCTGTATTTGCTTCATCAGTTCTTTGAATACAATGACCTAAAATTACTTCATCAACTTCATGTGGTTCTACCCCGCCTCGTTTTACAGCTTCCTGAAGTACAGGAACAGCTAATTCTACTGGCGTTACATTTTTTAGCGCTCCTCCAAAAGTTCCAATTGGCGAACGAACTGCAGCTGTAATAACAACATTATGCATTTTGCACTTGCCCCTCTCTTATGTACCCTAGTCAGTTTTTAGGTGAAATTCCATAAGATGTATATCTATAACTATCATACTATAAACATACTAAAAAATCAAAATATTTAATATAATAAAAATAGAAGGAATTAACCTTCTATTCTGTCAGCGCATATAAAAACTTTTGTAAAATTTTCTCTGTCGTTTCATTCAATTTTGGCAACTTATCTACTGGAAAATATTGAAGTTTTAACCCTTCATGATCGAGCTTTAATTCCCCGCTCACATGATGTGCCTGATACAGATGAATAACATTGAAAATTTCATCGCCATTCGGATAACGGAAATATACTTCTTTTCCTGATAGAACACCAAGAAATTGCATTATTTTTGCAGTTAACCCCGTTTCCTCAAATAACTCTCTACGTGCAGTTTCTTCTGTCGTTTCGCCCAGTTCCATCGCCCCACCAGGTACACCCCAATCATATGTATCTGAACGATATTGAAGCAATACTTCTTGATTATCGTTTAATATAATAATTGCTGATCCTACGAGAATAAGCGGCCTTGTACCAACGACTTTTCGTAACTCTTCAATATACCCCATATGTAAATTCCCCTTTCCCTAACCTCCCTTATCATAACAAAATTTTGCTCTTTTTGTTCATGTAATTTTAAAGAAAAAAAGAAGCTTTCGCCTCCTTTTTTTCACCTTTATTTCTTAAAACTTTCATATTTTACAGCTTCAAAAGCTTCCTCAATTTCATCATTACGATAATGGACATATGTAAAACGCCCCAATTCTACTAATCTTGCTATTTCCTGTAACGCTTTATGCTGCTCATATGTTTCTTTCAGCTTAATATGTACATAAAACTTCATTAACGGATGTTCATATAAAGGTTCTCCCACCTCTACATATACATCTTCCACCCCTTGTACAACTCTTACATAACTTGCAAATTGATAAAGAGCTTCTCTGTCTGAAACGATTTTTAATGTATACATATATTCTCCCCCTTTTCTTTACTATATCAAAAAGATGATCACACTACGTTATAGAACTATGAAATTTTTTCGACTTGTCATCTATATATTCAATAAAGAAGGCGTTTATCCATACATGACATCTTTTCCCCACATATATTATAGGAAGAACTTTTTTTCAGTTGAGGTGTTCCTTATGGATCCATACGTCAATATATGTATTTGTATTACTCCCGGCGCCGATATTTCTGATGACCGCATCGCAAAAGATTTAGCTGTTGCAGAATCAATTTGGCACCCCATTACATTTCAAATTCAAGAAGTAATTGTATTAAATGAACTTTTCCGTTTTTTTGACCGTGAAATCAGTTATAAAAATTCTATTCAAAGTCAAGAAAAGCTGGCATCCTTTTTCCAAACATGTGTAAATGAAGCTCCTGAATGCGACCTTTATATTTGTTATATTGGCAGTGATTATTTCAAAGAAACAGCAGTAATTGCCTGCGCTTACTCTTTAGCAAAACAGCAACAACTTACCGGATATATCGTTTTAACAAACTCGGCTGCTCCTATGAAAAATATATATACGCTTGCTCACGAAATCGGTCATATTTTATTTACAAGACGTGTTCACGGAAAACTTACTCACGCAGATCCTCATTCCCCAACTGGCTCGGAGCACCATCCTTCTCCAACCAATCTTATGTATCCGATAGTCCCGCGCCCTGAAAATGTTCCTATTCAGTCTCTATTGACGAACGAACAAAAAACACTCTCTTTACAAAGCTCTTTATTGCAAAGAAAAAAACAGTAACCCTCATGTTACTGTTTAAAACAACTTGTTCCAATCAACAAACAAAATTCCGGCTGCTAGAAATAAAAATAGACAACTAAATGTAAATGTAATCCCTCTAAAAATCCCTATATAATATTTCTTTGGAAATAATTTTTGGTATATCCAGAGCAGCCCTTTTCCAATAAAACCGAAGAACAAAACATATCCAGATGTATAATCTATTACAGTATTAAAATAGCCAACATGTATCCTTTTTATAAAAGAGGTATAGTTAGGTTAACCTTAGAAAACTACTACTCAATTTACCTATAAATAATACTGTCTCTCTTTTTATTCTTATACTTTCCTTTTTTCTAATTTTATATGAATTTTCAAAAGCATGTAAATAACAATGAAAAGAATTATTTGTTGTACATACATTCCAATAATACTTGGTACATCTATCATTACAAATACATATTCTAATACAATTGGAACCAGTAAATATGACAGAGTAAACCAACCACCAAATTTAATATTTGTACCAGCCGCTAAAAGAACTACTATACCAACAAGAATGAAGCTTTCTGTACTAGTAAATTTAATAAAAGTTGTACCATAAAAATTATTTAATAATGCAATACTGAAAACTAATAAAAACCACATTGCACCACTTATATACATAATTAAAAATTCAGTTCTTTTCCGCTTAAATGAGGCTGTTCTCATGCCCCATATTAATACACTAATTCCTACAAAAATCATAATCGGATAGCCAATTAATTCAATTAAAGAATAAGACAAACGATGGTCGACTTCACTAAAAAATACACTCTTCATCATCGTGAATGCTAATAAATTTATAATGAAATAAAGCAATAATTTATAATTCCCTTTTTTATCAACTTCCATCTCTTTGGCAAGTTGATTTGCATACTCTTTTGGAGCATGTCCGAATATATCATTTACACTCTTCCCTCTCTTTTCTCCTTCTATTAAATGAACTTCCCCATCTTCTATAAAGGAAATAATATCAGCTTCTCTAATGCCCTTTGTTCGTAAATACCCTTGGGTATCATCTAAAAATTTTTGCCCTTCATTTGATAGCATTTTATCACTCCCTTATTTAACCATTTCTCTTCTATTCGCCTTCATCATAATTTCAACAAAAATTAAAATAAATAAACTTCCGTATAAACATATAATTTGAAATAACATTGGAACAAGGTCTTCCGTTGTAAATGTTTTAAACACTAACATAATTGAAAGTGGAATGATTAAATATAAGTTTTTAAACCATCCTTCAAAATATATATTTATAGCTACTGTGATGATAAAAATCCCACCAGCCACTATATAACTTTGCACTTCGGTGAATGTGAGCATTTTTGTCGGATATATCACGTCTAATATCGTAACAGCTCCTAATAAAAACATTGGAGCGATCATAACTAAAGACCACATAGAAAACCATGTTTTTGTAAAACTTGTGACGAAGGCCATTTTGCGAAGTAGAAAATTAGGACCTATAACAACTAAAATCAATGAAAAACTATAACCGATACACTGAATAAGTGAAATCTGTAACATTCCATGATTCACTATTAAGATAGAAGCAATAATCCAAAACGATACGATATTCATTACTGTAAAACCAATTTGCTTCCACGTTTCCTGTCTATCTCTTTCCATTACTTTGACAAGTTCATTTGCATATTCTTTCGGTGAGCTTCCGAAAATATCTTCTACACTTTTCCCATCACTCTCACCCTCAATTAAATGGAGTTCCGCATCTTCTATAAAATTTTCAATATCGCTTTCTTTCACACTCTTTGCCGTCAAAAATAATCTCATATCTAACAAAAACTTTCGCGCTTCACTTGATAGCATTATTTTCTCCTTCCCTTCCCTTCAAGTAGACGTTCTACACTACTTTGCATCGTTTCCCAGCGATCCATAAATTCATCAAGTGCTTCCTCGCCTTTTTCTGTTAATGTATAATATTTTCTCTTTGGACCAGATGGAGATTCCTTCATTACGCTTGTTATTAGTCCTTCTTTTTGCATTCGTATTAATAACGGATAAATACTTCCCTCACTCGCCATTGTAAAACCATACTTTGCTAGCTTCTCACTCATTTCATAACCGTATATTTCGCCTTCAGAAATAATAGCAAGTAAGCATCCTTCTAAAATCCCTTTCAGCATTTGACTTGTCGACATAATTCAAATCCTCCTACTATCTTGCTTTACAAGATAGATAAGCGTAAGTATCTTGCTTTACAAAATAGTATAGCAAAGACTATTTTGCAAAACAAGATAGCTAACGATATTTTTCCAAATGTTTGCAGGAATTTCATTATAGCTTCTCTAAATAGAGCACTATGAAAACTTTATTATGAAGGGATGTTTTTCATCATGGTTACAAATCGAGTTGTCTTTTTAACAGGTGCTGCAAGTGGTATTGGTTATGAAATGGGAAAGGCTTTTGCAAAAGAAGGTGCAAAAGTTGTGATTACCGATCGGCTTGAAGAACGTGCAAAAGAAGCTGCTGAACAATTACAAAATGAAGGTTTTCAAGCTATCGGTTTAAAATGTGACGTTACATCTGAAGAGGAAATTACAGCAGCAATTTCTCAAACAGTTGATCATTTCGGTTCATTACATATATTAATTAACAACGCAGGAATGCAACACGTTTCACCCATTGAAGACTTTCCAACTGAAAAGTTCGAGCTACTAATTCAAATTATGCAAATTGCTCCGTTTATTGCAATTAAGCATGCCTTTCCGATTATGAAACAACAAAAATATGGTCGTATTATTAATGTCGCTTCTATTAACGGCCTTGTCGGGTTTGCTGGAAAAGCTGCCTACAATAGTGCAAAACATGGCGTAATTGGATTAACAAAAGTTGCCGCTTTAGAAGGTGCTACGCATGGTATTACTGTTAATGCCCTTTGCCCTGGTTATGTTGATACCCCCCTTGTACGTAATCAACTACAAGACTTAGCTACTACACGAAATGTACCACTTGAAAATGTTTTAGAAGATGTTATTTATCCACTCGTTCCACAAAAGCGCTTATTACAAGTACAAGAAATTGCAGATTATGCGATGTTTTTAGCGAGTGAAAAAGCTAAAGGTATAACTGGTCAAGCTGTCGTTATCGATGGTGGTTATACCGCTCAATAAAAATAAAGTTTGCTCAAGAAGAGCAAACTTTATTTTTTATCCCGAGGATCTTCGTACTTTAGTAATTGCCGCGGGAGCTTCTCAATTGCAACAATTACCCCCTCTAATTTACTTTCAATACGGTGGAGTAAATATAATGTTACAACAATCGGAAACCCTACATTACCTATCATCTTGATCCACTCTTCCACCCTCTTCCCCTCCTTTCATTATATAAGTAAGAGAAAACACTGCATTTAGGCATAAAAAAACAAGCTATTATGTATTAGCTTGTTTTTCAAATAATGATGCAATTTCTCGTTTATAGTCCCCGCGTATAATACCTTTCTCAGTAATAATTCCTGTAATTAATTCATTCGGCGTTATGTCAAATGCTGGATTATAAACATCCGTTCCAATTGGTGCTACTTGTTTTCCAAAGATTTTCGTAACTTCTGTTTCATCTCTTTCTTCAATAATAATTTCGGCTCCAGTTTCTTTCGTAACATCAAATGTTGACAGTGGCGCAGCAACGTAAAATGGGATATTAAAGTACTTTGCTAAAATAGCTAAATTCATTGTCCCTATTTTATTGGCTGTATCTCCATTTGCGACAATTCGATCCGCCCCCACAATAATTGCGTTTATTTCTTTCGTTTGAATAGCATGAGCTGCAGTATTATCTGTTATAAGGGTCACATCAATATTTGCTTGCTTCAATTCCCACGTCGTTAAGCGACCACCTTGTAAAACTGGTCTCGTTTCACACGCATATGCATGTAAACGCACACCTTTCTCTTTTCCAATATAAAAGGGAGCTAATGCAGTTCCATATCTGGCAGTTGCGATACTTCCAGCGTTACAGATTGTTAAAATATTATCGCCATCTTTAAAACATGTTAACGCATATTCCCCAATATTTCGACACACCTCTTCATCTTCCTGTTGAATGCGAAGCGCTTCTTCTTCTAATATTTTTTGTGCTTCTTTTATTGTAGTAATCTCTCGAATAGATTCTCTCATACGATCAATTGCCCAAAATAAATTTACTGCCGTTGGGCGTGATGTCCCTAAATAGTTACAGTCTCTATTAAACTTCTTTTGAAATTCTTCGATATGTAAAGTATTATATTTTTTCGCTGCAAGCGCCAAGCCAAATGCAGCTACAATTCCAATTGCAGGCGCTCCGCGTACTTCTAACATTATGATACTTTTCCAAACCTCTTCAATAGTCGTTAATGTTTTGTATTCTGTGCTATGTGGCAATTTCGTTTGATTTAATACCGCAATTGCATCCCCTTTCCAACTTACAGATCTCGGAACAGTAACGATTGTACTCATGCTTTTACACCCCTTGAAACTGTCTGTTGAAATAATGTTCGAAACAGTTGAATATCAGCACTTTTAGATTCATATTTTATTAGTTCTTTTCCTAAGGATAGCGCTTGTTTCTTAGCTTGAATTCTTGTTTCTTTATTTTCTATTTCATCTAAATCTGCTACATGAGCTAAACCAATTGTTCTACGAATTAGTTCACATCCGGCAAATCCAACAGCATCAGTAAAGATATTTTGCAAAATAATTGGTAACCATTGTTTTTCTTTCGTATATGCTTCTACACCTTCTCCAATCCATAACTTTGTAAAAGTCTCTACAAAATAACTCCACGTCTTTTCTATATGGAAAAATAGTACACTTCTCTTTTCTTCTTCTCTAGATAACGCATTTAATAATAGATTTGCAATAAATTGACCTATGTCAAACCCAAATGGGCCATATGCCGCAAATTCTGGATCAATCACTTTCGTTTCAGAAGGTGACGAAAAAATACTACCAGTATGTAAATCACCATGAATAAGAGTTTCTTTTCTTGTTAAGAACTTATATTTATATTGTGCTACTTTTAGTTTTAAAGTTTTATCACTCCAAAGTTCATCAACCACGAGCTGTAAATCTCGCTCATAATCATTTGTATCATAATGTCCAAACGGATCTGTAAACACTAAATCCTCTGTAATTTTACAAAGGTCCGGATTTACAAAGGTACCTTCTAGTACCCTTTTCTCTTTTGACTGTAAACCAAAATCTGAAGTGTAAAATAAAACATGTGCTAGAAAACGACCAATATGCTGGGATAAAAGCGGATATTCTTCTCCGTCTATTAATCCTTTTCTTGTAATTGTTAGTCTTGATAAGTCTTCTATTACCGTTATCGCTAACTCTTCGTCATGACTGTACACTACTGGAACATAATCCGGTACATACTGCGCAAAAATTTGTAATGCCTTGCTTTCAATCGTTGCTCTTTTTATAGACAATGGCCAGCTTTCACCAACTACTTTCGCATAAGGCAGTGCTTGTTTTATTATAATGGATTTCTCTCCATCATCTAATTTAAACACGTAATTTAAGTTTCCATCTCCAATTTCATGACAAATGACATTTGCCTTCTCTTCAAAATAGCCATGATCTTTCGCATATTGTACAGCTGTTATTTCTGTTAATAAATAATATCCCATCTTCTTCTCCCCCTTTTTAAATTCAGAGGTTTTTCTAACATAGAAAAACCTCTTTCCACTAAGAAAGAGGTTTGAAGTTTATCTTCTCCCCTCTTATCTGCCAGAAAGTTTTACTTTCTGCTGGAATTAGCACCGTGCCTTTTGGCGTAATAAACGCCCCATTTCACAATGGTATTACGGTCGGTTGCTGGGCTTCATCGGGCCAAATCCCTCCACCTGCTCTTGATAAGAGTTGTATAATTTTTTGAATTTTTAACTTTATGTTGAAGACTATACCAAGAATAAAAATCACTTGTCAACATTTTATTTGTATAATTCTGGACGGCGATCCGCAAAAACTGGAATTCCTTTACGTACTTCTTTAATTTTCTCGAATTCAAGCTCTCCAAATAAAATTGATTCCTCTTCATTCGCCTCTACTACAACTTCACCCCAAGGATCCACAATTAAAGAATGACCTGCAAACACATTATTCGGATCCTTCCCTGCTCTATTACACGCAACAACATAACACTGATTTTCAACTGCTCTTGCTTGCAATAGCAAACGCCAATGTGCTAAACGAACTAATGGCCATTCAGCTACAACAAATAATACTTTTGCACCTTTCGCAGTATGAACGCGCATCCACTCCGGAAAACGAATATCATAACAAATTGCGCCGGCGCACTCTACATCATCTAACTTAAATTCACCTGTACTATTTCCAGCGATTAAATATTTATGTTCATCCATAAGCTGAAATAAGTGCACTTTACTATATTCATTAACTAGTTCTCCTTTATTAGTTACAACATACATTGTATTTGTAACACCTTGCTCTGTTTGCTTCGCTATAGAACCACCGACAATATGTACACCATATTGCTTCGACCATTCTTTCAACTTTTCTTTCGTTTCCAATCCATCCCTATCTGCAATTTCAGAGAGCCTAGTTAAATCATATCCTGTTGTCCAAAGTTCTGGTAAGACAATAACATCTGGTCTTTCCTTCACCGCTTCACTTATTTTATTTTTAGCATTCTCAATATTTTTTTCTACATCTCCAAAGACAATGTCCATTTGAATACATGCGACTTTCATTTTGTCAGCCCCATTCATAATTTTTTCTTTACAAAATACTGGAAAGATTATATCATTTGTCACTAGAATTGTAACAACTTTCAAAAGAGGTGGAAAGTATGAAATTATTTCAACCTTCTGAGATAGTAACATCATTGCCGACACAATTTTTCGCTTCACTTGTTGCAAAAGTTAACAAAGTCGTAGCAGCTGGTCACGATGTTATTAATCTAGGTCAAGGTAATCCAGATCAACCAACACCGCAGCATATCGTAAAAGCTTTACAAGATGCTGCAGAAAAGACCATTCATCATAAATATCCGCCATTTCGCGGACATGAAAGTTTAAAAGAAGCCGTGGCAACATTCTATCAACGTGAATATGATGTAGTAGTAAATCCAAAAACAGAAGTTGCTATTTTGTTTGGCGGAAAGGCTGGATTAGTAGAATTACCAGTTTGTTTTACAAACCCTGGTGATACGATTCTCGTTCCAGATCCAGGCTATCCAGATTATTTATCAGGAGTTGCTTTAGCAAAAGCACAATTTGAAACAATGCCACTTATTGCAGAAAATAATTTTTTACCAGATTATACGAACATTGATGACTCTATTGCCGAGCGTGCAAAATTAATGTTTTTAAACTATCCAAATAATCCGACCGGTGCTACTGCATCAAAAGATTTCTTTAATGAAACCATTCATTTTGCTAATAAACATAATATATTAGTCGTTCATGATTTTGCTTACGGTGCGATTGGATTCGATGGTCAAAAACCAGTTAGTTTCTTGCAAGCAGATGGCGCGAAAGATATAGGAATTGAAATTTACACGTTATCAAAAACTTTCAATATGGCCGGCTGGCGCATCGCTTTTGCTGTAGGGAATGAAAGTGTGATTGAAACAATTAACCTATTACAAGATCATATGTATGTTAGTATATTCGGTGCAGTTCAAGATGCTGCTCGAGAAGCGCTATTAAGTTCACAGTCTTGTGTAATAGACCTTGTAAATAGTTACGAATCTCGAAGAAATGCTCTTATTTCAGCCTGTCACTCAATTGGTTGGAATGTAGACATTCCAACAGGATCATTCTTTGCATGGCTTCCTGTTCCAAAAGGATATACCTCTGAACAATTTTCTGATATTTTACTAGAAAAAGTACATGTCGCAGTTGCTCCTGGTGTTGGATTTGGTGAGCATGGCGAAGGGTATGTCCGTGTTGGTCTCTTGCATACAGAAGATAGATTACGAGAAGCCATTAATCGAATTGATAAATTAAATTTTTTCAAAAAATAATTGACAACATGAAAAATATCTGACAAAATTCAGTTATCTTAAATTTTTAAACATTTCTAAATACTTCTTATCAAGAGCAGGTGGAGGGACGAGCCCGACGAAACCCGGCAACCGATCTACAATTGTAGACACGGTGCTAATTCTCGCAGCATTACGCTGACAGATAAGGAGCTGGTTGTAAAAAAACCTCTCCTTAGCTGAGAGGTTTTTTTATTTAACTAGGAGGTTATAACAATGAGCGGAATTATAGCGACGTATTTAATTCATGACGATTCACATAACTTAGAAAAAAAGGCGGAACAAATTGCACTCGGATTAACAATTGGTTCTTGGACTCATTTGCCACACTTATTGCAAGAACAATTAAAGCAGCATAAAGGCAACGTCATTCATGTTGAGGAATTAGCTGAACATGAACATACCAATTCGTATTTACGTAAGAAAGTAAAACGCGGAATTATTAAAATTGAATATCCGCTATTAAACTTCAGTCCAGATTTACCAGCGATTTTAACGACTACATTTGGAAAGCTATCACTTGATGGCGAAGTAAAATTAATTGATTTAACTTTTTCAGACGAGTTAAAAAAACATTTTCCTGGTCCAAAATTCGGGATTGATGGTATTCGAAACCTTTTACAAGTGCATGATCGTCCTCTTTTAATGAGTATTTTTAAAGGAATGATTGGACGAAACATTGGGTATTTAAAAACGCAATTACGCGATCAAGCAATTGGTGGTGTAGATATAGTAAAAGATGATGAAATATTATTTGAAAATGCATTAACACCACTTACGAAACGCATTGTATCTGGAAAAGAAGTTTTACAATCTGTTTACGAAACATACGGTCATAAAACGTTATATGCCGTAAATTTAACAGGACGAACTTTTGATTTAAAAGAAAATGCGAAACGTGCAGTGCAAGCTGGAGCTGATATTCTATTATTTAACGTATTTGCTTACGGACTAGATGTACTACAATCACTTGCAGAAGATGATGAAATCCCAGTTCCTATTATGGCACATCCTGCTGTAAGTGGTGCTTATTCAGCATCCAAGTTATATGGAGTTTCATCTCCATTATTACTTGGAAAGCTACTACGTTATGCTGGGGCTGACTTTTCATTATTCCCATCTCCATACGGAAGTGTTGCGCTAGAAAAAGAGGAGGCTCTTGCTATCTCAAAATATTTAACTGAAGACGATGCATTTTTCAAGAAGAGCTTTTCTGTTCCGTCTGCTGGTATTCATCCTGGTTTCGTTCCCTTTATTGTACGAGATTTCGGTAAAGATGTTGTTATTAATGCTGGCGGCGGGATACACGGACATCCAAATGGAGCGCAAGGCGGCGGTAAAGCTTTCCGTACTGCAATTGATGCTACTTTGCAAAATAAACCACTCCATGAAGTAGACGACATAAATTTGCATAGTGCACTACAAATATGGGGAAATCCCTCTTATGAGGTGAAATTATGAGTATTCAAGTATTTTGTGATTTCGATGGCACGATTACAAACAATGATAACATTATGTCCATTATGGAAAAATTCGCACCACCAGAAGCCGAAGAAGTAAAGAATAAAATTTTATCACAAGAACTATCCATTCAAGAAGGTGTTTCTCAATTATTTCAATTCATACCTACTAATCTGCACGATGATATTATTCAATTTTTAATAGAAACTGCTGAAATCCGTAGTGGTTTTCATGAGTTTATACAATTCGTAAAGGAAAATAACATTTCTTTTTACGTGATATCAGGTGGAATGGATTTCTTCGTCTATCCACTCTTACAAGGAATCATTCCAAAAGAGCAAATTTATTGTAATGAAACAGACTTTTCAGCAGAGTTTATTACAGTTAAATGGCCTCATTCTTGTGATGATCATTGTCAAAATCATTGCGGATTATGTAAATCATCATTAATCCGTAAATTAAGTGATACAGATGACTTTCATATTGTAATTGGAGATTCTATTACTGATTTACAAGCCGCGAAACAAGCTGATAAAGTATTCGCTCGCGATTTTCTTATTACAAAGTGTGAAGAAAATCATATTGCTTATACACCATTTGAAACATTTCAAGATGTGCAAGCTGAATTAAAACTTTTGTTGGAGGTGAAGGCATGAAACAACTTTTTCGTCAATGGTATGACTTAAGCGAGATAAAAAAAGAGTTAACAACACGAAATTGGTTCCCAGCAACAAGTGGTAATATTTCTATAAAGGTTAGTCATGAACCACTTACTTTTCTTATTACAGCAAGCGGTAAAGATAAAACAAAAACCACTCCAGATGATTTTCTATTAGTAGATCATGTAGGAGTTCCCGTTTTAGAGACTGAATTACACCCTTCAGCAGAAACAATATTGCATACACACATTTATAACAATACGAATGCCGGGTGCGTACTTCATGTTCATACAACCGATAATAATGTCATCACAAATTTATATAGTGATGCAGTCACCTTTCAAAATCAAGAAATTATTAAAGCTCTCGATATTTGGGAAGAAGGTGCAACAATTCAAATTCCTATTATTGAAAACCATGCCCATATCCCAACGCTTGGAGAAAACTTCCGAAAGCATATACAAGGAGATTCGGGTGCAGTATTAATCCGTAACCACGGTATTACCGTATGGGGCCGAGATAGCTTTGATGCAAAGAAGAGATTAGAAGCTTATGAGTTTCTATTCCAATTTCATATAAAACTATTATCAATTCAAGGAGGCGTTTCTAATGGCGCAAATTCGTATTCATGAAGGAAATACTCGTATTGAAAATGAAGTGGAAGTATCTAAATTTCTACAAGAGGAAGGCGTTTTATATGAGAAATGGAATATTTCTAAACTTCCTACTCATTTAAATGAAAATTATTCGTTAACAGATGAAAACAAAGCTGAAATATTAGCTGTGTTTTCAAAAGAAATTGCTGATGTTTCAGCACGCCGTGGTTATAAAGCACATGATGTAATTTCACTTTCAAATAGCACCCCTAACCTTGACGAATTATTAATTAATTTCCAAAAGGAACACCATCATACAGATGACGAAGTTCGCTTTATCGTCAGTGGTCATGGCATTTTCGCTATTGAAGGAAAAGATGGGAAATTCTTTGATGTTGAACTTGAGCCAGGCGATTTAATATCTGTTCCTGAAAATGCAAGACATTATTTTACTTTGCAAGATGATCGCCAAGTTGTAGCTATTCGTATTTTTGTGACAACTGAAGGCTGGGTTCCAATCTATTAAGGTAGTTAGTTGAATAAAAGGACTTGGATCCCCTTTTCCAAACTTTTATTCACTCTACATATATACATCCTCCTATGGAACAGGCTTATTTCATTTTGAAATAAGCCTGATTTTTTATTTACTTGAAGTACCATTTCATCACAAATTTAACACCTTGATTTTTCAAGTGCATTTTTTGAACTTTTTTTGAACATTTATTGAATTTTTTCTGAAAATTCTGTTTTGTATGTGATATACTACAATTAACTGAGAAGGAAAATAATATCGCAAACAGAGGGGGATAATCATGAGCTTACTTATCGCACTTATACTTGGGGTTACATGTGGAGCATTTCCTGTTATTTTAGGAGCTATTATGGAAGAGTTAGAAATTGGTGTTTTAGGATTTGTCGCATCTTGTGTAAGCGCTTTATTATTTGGTTTATTCGGTGCTATTCCTGTTTCAATTCTGTGTGCTTTTTATATAATACGCCATGCTCGTACAAAACAATTTGGTCCTAATCACATCGCACAAATTATCCCATTCCCGGTTGAACGATGCCGCCGCGCTTCTAACTTATAATTATAAAAATTAAAGATGACTAAATAAATAAAAGTCCTCAAATGAGGACTTTTATTTATTTTCTTCTAGAAATTGAAACAATTCTTGTAGATGTAGGGCATCTTCACCATAGCTAACAGATACATGAAATATACCGTCAATCTCAGCTTGCATATAAAGATCCACTCCATCACGATCATATTTCAATGCCAAATAAAACTCCATTTCTTCTAACATCTTTTTTGAGGTTCGAATTACATAATGCCCCTTCTCATCTCTTCCATATTCAAATTTTGGTTCAAAATCATATTTTTGTTTAAAAGCTTCTTTTTGTTTCTCATTAATTTGCATACAAGTAGCTCGCTGTACAGTATCAATCATCTCATCAAACTTTTGAAGGTCCACCTCGTTTACCCCCTTATATATTTTTTATATAGTACTTGTGTTCCACTATTTTCTTCGCCATCCTTAATTAACTCTTCATACAATTCTTTCGCCAAACTTAAGCCTGGGACTGGTAATTGTAATTTTTCTGCTTCCTCTAAAGCAATTTTCATATCTTTCATAAAATGCTTCACATAAAATCCTGGCTCAAAGTCTCCTTTTAACATTCGAGGAGCTAAATTACTTAATGACCAGCTACCTGCTGCCCCTGTTGAAATACTCTCTAACACTTTATCTGGATTCAGTCCAGCCTTCTTCGCGTAAGCAACAGCTTCACATACTCCAATCATATTGGAAGCAATCGCAATTTGATTGCACATTTTTGTATGTTGTCCACTCCCAGCTGGTCCTTGTAATTGAATGTTTGTTCCTAACTTTTCAAGTAAAGGTAAGCATCTATCATATATTTCTTTCTCCCCACCTACCATAATTGCGAGTTTTGCTTCTTTCGCACCAACATCTCCTCCTGAGACAGGTGCATCTAACGTATATATATTTTTGCTTTTTGCAACTTCATTAATCCGTTTTGCTAAAGTAGGTGTAGATGTCGTAAAGTCAATTGCTATCGTACCTTCTTTTGCATGTTCTATAATTCCTTCTATACCAAAATACACTTCTTCTACATCATGTGGATATCCAACCATTGTCATTACAATATCAACTTGCTTTACTAACTCTTTTGGCGTATTACACCAATTTGCACCATCTTGCACTAAAGAATCTGTTTTTGCTTTCGTTCTATTATATACATATACTTTATGACCATCTTGCATTAAGTGATAAACCATACTTTTTCCCATTACGCCAATACCAATGAAACCTATTGATAAAGTTTTATGTTCCATTTTCTCATCCCCTTTGTTCTAATAAATCATTTACCATCTTTCGGAACTCTTTATTAAAGTCATCATCCATACTATTTTTCACATTTGAAAATAAAATAACAAAAGTTCCTTTTTCTTTATTAAAATTATTGAAAGTGTTCCAACCAGATAATACACCATGATTATGAAAATAATCTGGATATATATAAAAACTAAATGCATATTTCCGTTCTGCTGAAGGTGAAAACATTGCTTGTATACTTTGTTCAGAAAGAAGTTTTCCATTTATAATTGCTTCGTCTAATTTCTTCATATCTCCAACTGTCGTATACATCTCACCACAACCATATAACCAATCCATACCTAACTTCTGCGCTGGTACAAGCTCTTGATTTTTTTTCACATAACCCTTTGTAAAATTTTTATCTCCAGGTACCATATTTCCCATACCGGATTCATGCATATCTGCTTTTACAAATATGTTTTCTTTTATGTAATCTCCTAAAGGTTTTTTCGATATATGTTCTATTATATAAGCAAGCACCATATAATTATAATCTGTATATCTCCAACCCGTTCCTGCAGGAAATTCTAAATTTTGACGTCCAATCCAATTCATTAACTGTAAGCGAGAAGCCGCATTAATATTGCCTTTTGCGTGTTCAGGTAAACCAGAGGTATGCGTTAATAAATGATATAGCGTAATATTTTTATTCTCCGGAAATGAAGGAATATATTTATTTACATTATCTTGAATATTCAATTTCCCTTGTTCTTGCAGCTGTAAAATAGATGTGGCAACGACTGTTTTCGTAATAGAACCGATACGATATTTTGTTTGAGGCGTATTTTCTATTTTATTTTGAACATCAGCATACCCATATCCTTTATTCAATATAACATGCTCTTTATCTGTTACCAAAACTGTTCCATTGAATTGCTTTCCGACTAAATATTGATCTAATTTTTGAGATATGCTAGCATAATCAATTTGTTGCTCTTCTTTTTCTTCTATATTCCCTTGTACTTCCGATTCAATAGTAGGATTCACTTTAGTTGTTAATACAGTGTTTTCCTTTATATTGGGGCTAACAAGAAAATAGTATACTCCGCCGCCAACTATAGCAGACAGTGAAGCCACCACCATTACTTTTTTTATCATATTGATCCTCCATAATTCCTTCGCTAAAAATTGTCCCCCTATTCTATTATCAAACAATAAAAAAAAATCGCAACAATTTGTTGCGAAAAATCACATTTTTTCTTTTCTATACACACATACTTGATTCTTTCCATTTTTTTTCGCTTCATATAATGCAATATCCGCTCGTTGCATTAATTCTTCTCTTGTAGTTCCTTGTTCATATAACGCAACTCCAAAGCTAGCTGTTAACTTCGAAATTCCAGTGAATTGCTTTGTTTCAATGAAGAATCGTAATGATTCCGCAACTTGAAATGCTTCCTTTTCTACTGTATTTGTCACTAATATAATGAATTCTTCCCCTCCCCATCTTGCAAATACATGTTGCTGCTCCACTTTAGATTTCATAAGCTCTGCAAGTTGTATTAATGCCAAATCGCCAAAATCATGACCATATGTGTCATTAACTGTTTTAAAATTATCTATATCAAATAAAATAATTGCTATTTTCTCATCGTTACGTATTACCTTTTCCCATTCTACCTCTAGTATTTGTTGAAACTTTAAACGATTATAAATCTCTGTCAATGAATCTATCATAGCAAGTCTTTCTTGTTCTTGATAGATTTCATCTAATTCTGTAATTTCCGTGCACTTTACAATAAATCTTGATAAATCTTCTGGCAATGGTGTCGCACGTAATAGAAAAGTAGATACTGCCCCTTCATAATTTGACATCTTAATTCTTCTACCGCTTGATAAAGTATCGTCTAGCCATGTTATATCATGCGTCGTCGAGTAGTATCCATTTTCTCTAATAAAATGTTCAGCAAATACTAAATGTTGCTCGCGATAGGCAAACAAATTTTCATATCCGAAAAACGTTAAAAAATTTGTATTACAATCAACAATTTCATCATCTTCTACTATAAATAATAAATCATTTTGAAAATCAAACATCGTTTGAAGCAGTTCCTGTTGTAAACTAACTTGCCTTACTAAAGAAAGTTGATACAAACTCTTATTCACTTCTTCTAACACTGCTTGCGGAGTTACAGGGGCTATTACAATATTACGTATTCCTAATGCAAGTACATCTGTAAATTCCTTTGTTATTTGTTGATCCCAAATGACAATGAATGTACTTTGCGAGGTATACATATTCTTTATATATTTTATTTGAGAATAATCTGTTACATACATAATTATAATGTGCGGTTTCGTTCTTTGAAATAATAGTTCGCCCTCTTCAAAACTATTTGCTATAAACATACATTTTGGATGGATATTTTCTATCGTTTGTTGATGTTTACATCCATTTTCTATATAAAGGACATTTAACTGCAGATCTTGTAACACATTTTGGAAAACCGTATTCTCTAATAAAAAATGTAGTATGTTCATCACTAGTCTTCACTCACTTCATATATCTTGTTCTACTGAATTCCTCACAAACATTTCTAAAAGACTGTTCTCCAATAAACTTTAATTTGTGAGAAATACATATTAACAAGCTAATTGAGAATGTTATCTTCCCTTTTCACTCTATAAATTCCTTTTTTAGTGTATGATTATAGGAATTATATCGTTTGTATGAATGCCCTAGCTTATTTCTTAAAACTTGACAATTAAAATAAAGATATTATATTCTTAAATTCGATAACTTACAAAATGTAAGTAATATACATTGCGTTTTCCCGATAATTTTATATACAATTTGGAGGATATATTATGACAAACGACAACTTTTTTAACGTTCTATATGAACGCACATCTACACGTGCATTCAACCCAAATAAAGAAATCTCATCTACAGAATTACATGAGATTTTAAAAGCAGCAGCACAAGCACCTTCCGCTTGGAACTTACAACACTGGAAATTCCTTGTTTTTCAAGGTGAAGATGTACAAAAACGATTACACCCAATAGCTTATAACCAACAACAAATTCTTGATGCTTCTGCAGTAGTCGCTATTTTAGGTGATTTAGAAGCTTATAAAAATGTTGAGCCAGTATATGGTCCAATTGTAGAACAAGGATTTATGAAAGAAGAAGCAAAAGAACGCTTAGCTAAAAATATTGAATCTGCATATGCTCGTGAACAATTCCCAAGAGATGCTGCCTTTTCAAATGCATCTTTAGCAGCAATGCAACTTATGCTTGCAGCTAAAGCAACTGGTTGGGATACTTGTGCTATTGGTGGCTTCAATCCACAAGCACTGACAGACGAATTTAACGTTTCATCTCGTTACGTTCCAATTATGCTTATTACAATTGGTGAATCAACTTTAAAAGGCCACCCTGCACCTCGCATGAGCGTAGAGCAAGTAAGCGAGTGGGCAAAATAATAAAAAACGAAGGCAACTACATTGCCTTCGTTTTTTTATTCCCTGTCATAATTTTGTAATATTACTACAAATCATTCGACATTTATACTTATGGAAAAGTATATTCTATTCCCTTCTCATAAATAAACGTGACGTTTCGTGTCGAATTTTGTTAAGCTGTTGAAATATACCCGTGTATTTTTGTTACAATTGTGATACAATGATAACAAATAGATAACAAGAGAGGGATTTTCATTGAGTTCATACGGAAGCTTTATCGCACTTTTATGTTACATAGTAACTGTACTGCTTCTATATTTTATTGGTGATGCCGCAAACATCTCCATTTTACAATTCCCAAAAGAAGAAGCATTCCAATTAGAATCAGAAAAACATACTGCACGATCCATTGTACCACTACTCCTAGCTCTTCCTGTATATATCATCGTTTTATATAAAAGTAAAAAAGTGTAAAGGCTACCCATTTCATTTATTTCGGTGGTTTTTACATTTTTTGTTATATTTCCCCTATTTTAAACATCATTCCATACTAAACACCCAGCTAGTCATTTAAAATGAGAAAATCCCCTAGAAAAAATTCCACTCTCTGTCCAGTCACTAACTACCGAACTTACATAGATTATAAGTGTGAAGGGGGTGATGAGGATTATGTTTGGATCATTTGGATGCTGTGATAACTTTAGAGACTGTCATCATCATGAAAGAGAGCGCGACCATCGTGAGAAAGAGAGAGAGGTTAAACCACAACAACCAGCTGTATGTAACGTACTTGCTAGCATTTCAGTTGGAACAGAGCTTTCTCTATTAAGCGTTAAAGGTGTTGGATCTTTCAACAATGTAATTTTTGAAGGTTTCTGTAACGGTGTTGCTCTTTTCTCTGCTTTAGCTCGTAATGACAAAGATAACAAAGATAACAATAAAGACGATAAACACAATCAAAATCGAAATACTTTTACTGGTATTTTACGTGTATGCCCAACTGATATCGTTGCTATCGCTATCTAATTCTGTTCCTTATCTTTAAGAGTAAGAAAATAAGCTTTATTTTTCTCATAGAAAAAACCTGAGACCGATTTCAAATCGGCTCAGGTTTTTTTATTGATTATATGCTTTTAACTAGTTCAACAACTTCTTCAGCAGTTGACATCATTAATGCTTTTTCTGCTAATGTTTCCATTTCTGCTTTTGACAACTTACTTAGCTGTGTTCTTGCAGGAAGAATAGATGTTGCACTCATACTGAACTCATCTAAACCTAATCCTAATAATAATGGGATAGCAAGTGAATCGCCCGCCATCTCACCACACATACCAGCCCATTTGCCTTCTTTATGAGCAGCATCGATAACCATTTTTACAAGACGTAAAATAGATGGGTTATATGGTTGGTATAAGTAAGATACTTGTTCGTTCATACGGTCTGCAGCCATTGTGTATTGGATTAAATCATTTGTTCCGATAGAGAAGAAGTCAACTTCTTTCGCGAATTGATCTGCTAATACTGCTGAAGCTGGGATTTCAACCATCATACCAACTTCAATAGAATCAGAAACAGTTGTACCCGCTTCTACAAGTTTCGCTTTCTCTTCTAATAAAATCGCTTTCGCTTGACGGAACTCATCAAGAGTTGCAATCATTGGGAACATAATTTTTAAGTTACCGTATACGCTAGCACGAAGTAATGCACGAAGTTGTGTACGGAACACATCTTGCTCATCAAGACATAAGCGGATTGCACGGTATCCTAAGAATGGGTTCATTTCTTTTGGTAAATGTAAGTATGGAAGCTCTTTATCTCCACCGATGTCAAGTGTACGAACAACGACTGGTTGACCTTCTTTTACACCTTCAAGAACTGCTTTATATGCTTCGAACTGCTCTTCTTCTGTTGGAAGATTGTCACGGCCCATGTATAAGAATTCTGTACGGTATAAGCCAACGCCTTCTCCGCCATTATCGATAATACCTTGTACATCATTTGGTGTTCCGATATTTGCAACAAGCTCAACGTGATGTCCGTCACTTGTTACAGTAGCTTGGTCTTTTAATTTAGCCCATTCAGCTTTTTGCTCTTCAAATTTCGCTTTCTTTTCTTCAAACGAACGAAGAGTTTCTTCTGATGGGTTTACAATTACTTCTCCATCTAAACCGTCAATGATAACGATATCGCCATTTTGGATTTTCTCCATAACAACTTTTGTACCAACAACAGCTGGAATTTCCATAGAACGAGCCATAATTGCTGAGTGAGATGTACGTCCACCGATATCAGTAGTGAAACCTTTTGCATACTTACGGTTTAACTGAGCTGTATCAGATGGTGTTAAATCTTCAGCAATGATGATTACCTCTTCAGAAATTGTACCAGGATTTGAGAAGTTAATTCCTAGTAAATGTGCAAGAACGCGTTTTGTTACGTCACGAATGTCCGCAGCACGTTCTTTCATATATTCGTTATCCATGTTTTCAAACATAGAAATAAACATTGATGCAACTTCATCCATTGCAAATTCAGCATTTACTTTTTCGCTATTTACTTTATCTTTTACTGGGTTTACTAGTTCTGGATCATTTAACACTAATAAATGTGCTTCAAAGATTGCAGCTTTGTCAGCACCTAGCTCAGCAAATGCGTGGTCCTTAATAGCTTCTAATTCAGTTTTTGCTTTCTCAAGCGCAGCGTCTAAGCGTGCAATTTCTGCAGCTTCGTTTGTAATTGATTTCTTTTCGATGTTAAATTCAGGATTTTCAAGTCTGAAAGCCTTTGCAATAGCAATCCCACTTGATGCAGCGATCCCTTGAATGTTAAGAGTCATTATTCTCCTAATCCTTCGTTTTTCATAGTTTCTTCGATAGCTGCTAGTGCTTGAGCTGCATCATCACCATTTGCAGTGATTTTAATTTCTGCGTTTTGTTGAATGCCTAAAGACATAACGCCCATGATTGATTTTAAGTTAACGTTCTTTCCGTTATACTCTAAGTTAATATCAGAACCGAATTTGCTTGCAGTGTTTACAAGTAGAGTTGCTGGACGAGCATGAATTCCTGAGTCGCTAGTTACTTTAAAGATTTTTTCCATGATAATTTATCTCCTTTAAATTACAGTATTTTTTAGTTGTATAGACGTGAGTACTACATCATCTATTGTATATAATAGGCGATGTTCGGTCAACCACATCGCCTATTATAATTATAAACATTTTGCGTCAAATTCCTACTGAATGTCAATAATAGCGGTTTCGCCCTTCTTAACATTTCCATCTTTTTTCAATTCGACTTGTTGCCCTTGTTGTAAGTTTGTAAAGACAATTGGTGTAATGATAGATGGTGCATTTTCTTTTACAAATGCAAGATCTACTTTTAATAATGGTTGGCCTTGTTTCACCTTGTCGCCTTGTGCTACAAGCGCTTCAAAACCTTCACCATTTAATTTTACAGTATCAATACCGAAGTGAATTAAAATTTCTTTTCCGCCTTCAGATTGAATACCAATCGCATGTTTTGTAGGGAATACATTGACAATCTCACCGTTCACTGGAGAAACTACTGTTCCTTCAGTTGGCTCAATTGCAAATCCGTCTCCCATCATTTTTCCTGAGAATACTTGGTCAGGTACTTCTGTAATTGGTAAGATTTTTCCTTCGATTGGTGATACAATTGTTTCATTTTCATCAACTTTTTGAGGAGTTTCTTCCACTTTTACAGGTTCTTCTTTTTCAACATGAGGTGTACGACCTGACATAATATCATGAATTTGTGATTTTAATGTGTCAGATTTCGGTCCGAAAATAGCTTGAATGTTATTTCCAACTTCAAGTACACCAGCTGCTCCAAGTTCTTTTAAGCGGTCTTTGTTTACATTCTTTTGTTCGTTAACTTGAACACGTAAACGAGTAATACAAGCATCTAAAGAAGCAATGTTTTCTTTACCACCAAGTGCTACTAATACTTCACGAGGGAGTTCGCCTGCTTCTGCTTTTCCTGCGCCGTCATTTGCATTTGCCACTTCACGACCAGGTGTTTTTAGATTCCATTTACGAATTGCAAAGCGGAATCCGAAGTAGTAAATAACTGCTAGTACAAGACCAACAATAATTACCCACCACCATGCTGTACGGCCTGGTAGTACACCGAATAATAGGAAGTCAATTAAACCACCAGAGAATGTCATACCAATTTTAACACCTAAAATTTGCATTGTCATAAATGATAGACCAGCAAATACAGCGTGAATTCCGAATAATACTGGCGCTACGAATAAGAATGAAAATTCAAGTGGCTCTGTAATACCTGTTAAGAAAGATGTTAATGCTGCAGAACCTAAAATACCTGCTGCTAATTTTTTATTTTCTGGACGTGCTTCATGGTACATTGCTAAAGCTGCTGCTGGAAGACCGAACATCATGAACGGATACTTACCAGTTGTAAATGTCCCTGCTGTTAATTCTACACCGTCTTTTAACTGTGCCATAAAGATTTTTTGGTCACCACGGATTAATTCGCCAGCTGCATTTGTATACTGACCGAATTCGAACCAGAACGGTGAATAGAAAATGTGATGTAATCCAAATGGAATTAATGAACGTTCAATTAAACCGAATATAAATGCTGCAATTGTTCTATTTGCATCAATCATTTGATGTGAGAACGTGTTTAAGCCACCTTGAATGTATGGCCAAACGAAGCACATGATAATACCTACTATTAAAGAGAATGTTGCAGTTGCAATCGGTACGAAACGCTTACCTGCAAAGAAACCTAAGTATGATGGTAATTCAATATTGAAGTATTTATTATAGCAATATGCCGCTACTATACCGACGATAATACCACCAAATACCCCTGTTTGTAGCGTTGGAATACCTAATACGTTTGCATACGCTGGATCTGCAAATCCAATTTTTACTGGGTCTGCTCCAGAACTTGTTACTTTCACTAGCTTATCTACTTCTAAGAACACACTCATCGTTTTGTTCATAATTAAGTAGCCGACGAATGCTGCTAAACCAGCTACTCCGTCTCCACCAGCTAAACCAATTGCTACCCCAACTGCGAATAATAATGCAAGGTTAGCGAAAATAATATCACCAGATTGTTCCATAATTTTTGCAACCATTACGAACCAATCTGCTTTTAAAGCAGGAATAACATTTGTTAACTGTGGATTTTGAAATGCATTACCAAATCCAAGTAAAATACCTGCCGCCGGTAAAATCGCTACTGGAAGCATTAACGCTTTTCCGACTTTTTGAAGAACACCAAAGATCTTCTTAAACATGGAAACCCTTCCTCTCTTATCTATATTGATACCTTCCGACAAACGCCAAAAAGACATGAGGAAAAAAAGATAGAACGATAGCTATACAAAGGGTAGTATATCCCTTTCTCTAGCTTACATTCCTTACTTTTCTCCACTCATGCCTGATCGAATCAGTAACACGTGTCAAAAATAGGTTTACGTATAAGTTCACTATAATTAAGGCAAACGTTTTCGTTACTCACCTTAATGTGTTTGTCGAAATTTGTATAACTTTGCAATAGTTATTATACATAACTATTGTAAGCGATTCAATCATTTTTTTTAACGTTTTCATTTTAGACAAAAATATATGGCTTTTTACACATGCTCTGCCTTTACTAAGCGTTGCAAGTGCATCGTTAAATAAATACTTTCAGCTTCATATACAGGTAGTTGCAACTCTTTTTGCATGACCTTAACTAGCTTCCAAGCCAAGTTATAGCAAGCTGGATACTCCGCCTTTAATAAATCAGCAAAACTTTGCGATTCCTCTACTTTTTCTCCTTTTTTCACCCTCTCAATAGCATATTGAAGATGACGAATAAGACGTAAATAATGAATGCTCTCTTGATCTAATGTAATTTGTAAGTTTGTCTCAATTAAAGATACAAGTTGTGCAATGAGACGGGAGTTTTGATTAACTGAAGATAAATCAGAATTTGTAAGCGAACTGTAAATGTGAAGTGCAATAAAACCAATTTCTCCTTCTGGCAATGTAATTTGCAAACGAGAATTTAAAAGTTCTACAACACCTTCCGCAATTTCATATTCCTTTGGATAGAGCATTTTTGTTTCAACTAAAAAAGGGTTATCAATTGTAAGTCCTTGTTTTAACCTTTTAATCGCAAATGAAATATGATCTGTTAACGCAATATGAATATGTTCATTTAGTGGCGATTTCGCTTTCCCTTGAATGTACAGCATAATATCGTTCATCAATTCAATTAATTTTTCACTAATATGCGGCACTAATAATTTGTATTGTTCACGATCACGTTCATTTTTTAAGACAAACATCTTTTCGATTTGTTCTTGCTCCAATACATCTTTCGCTTTTTTCCCAAATCCAATTCCTTTACCAATCACTACTACTTCCTCGTGTTCCGGATGGCTAGCAATGATGACATTATTATTTAAAACTTTTTTAATTTCTAGATAATTACTCATATAACACCACCCTCGTACTTAAATAGCCTACTTTTATGTTACAGAATATTCTTCTTTGTCGTCAATGTAAAACATCTGCCATTTAATAAAAATTCATTTTTTAGACATGTTTATATATGATGCGTATAATGTAAGAGCAACTGTACATAGAAAGGAGATAACAGCATGATTAAAATGTTTGTAAGTGATATCGATGGTACAATGATGCAACACGGAGGTCTTATTGACGAACAAGATGTTGCGGCACTGCGCAGCCTTGCCGAGCAAAATGTTATTCTTTGCTTCGCTTCCGGAAGACTTGATAATGAAATTGCAGACTTAATGAAAGCTGTAAATACAAATTTTCATCGCATTAGTGTAAATGGTGTTTTTGTATATACACATGAAAATAAACAACTATTATCTGCAACTTTTGATTCCAGCATACTTCCCGATTTGTTAGCTATGACGAATGAAGATCCTTATTTCCGTTATGTAAGTGATGAGCATAATTATTACATTGAAGAGAAAACACCTTTCATTCAAGAACTTGAACAACAAGTAACTATGACTTCTGTTGAAGAACCAAACTTACTACAGAAGATTGATGATACAATTTTCCCAAATAAAATTTCTGTCGGTGGAACAAAGGAGAGCTTACAACTCCTTCAGAAAAAAATTGATGAAAAATTCCACGGGAAAGTTAGTACTTTCATCTCAGCAGAACAATGTTTAGATGTAATGCCACCGAATGTTAGTAAAGGCTCTGCCATTTCTGTTTTATTAAATGAGTTTCAAATAAAACCTGAGGAAATTGCTTGTATAGGGGATTCTTATAATGACATTCCTATGTTTTCTTTAACTCCTCACAGTTTTGCTATGTCGCAAGCAGATGATGCAGTAAAAAAACACGCTCACTATGTAGTAAATCACGTCAAAGATGCTGTTAACCACGTAATTGCTCATAATAAAAATACGACTCATTCCTTATAAGGATGAGTCGTATTTTTATTTCTTTACATGTTAACCATTTTCAATTCCACTGTACTTCACAAACTGAAATATACTATTTGTTACGTGCGATATTCGTAATAAATTTATAACGATCTCCACGATAAATACATTTCACGTACTCTAGCGGTATCTCACCTTCTGAATATGACCATTGACGCATTACAAGTACAGGCGCCTTTTTAGGAATATGCAGATGTTCAGCTTCATTTTCCGTCGCAACGGAAGCTTCAATTGACTGAGTAGCGCTAACAAGTTTAAAGCCCAGTTTTTTCTCTAAATGTTCATATAAAGATTGTTGCAATATCTCTTCGTTAATATCTTTTACAAGAGCTGGCGACAAATATGTCGTCTCAAAAGCAATCGGTTCATCATCAGCTAAGCGAATACGCCTCACTTCATAAACCGATTCCCCCTCCTGTATTCTCAACCGGTCTGCTATTTTAGCAGTAGCTGGAACTAGGCGGAAACTAAGTAATTGACTACTTGGGTTCATCCCACGAGAAATCATGTCTTCTGTGAATCCCGTCATTCCTTGCAATTTTTGTTCCACTTTCGGAAGTTGGACAAATGTTCCAATTCCACGCTTCCGATATAAATAGCCTTGTTCCACTAAATTATTAATCGCCTGTCTGATTGTCATTCGACTCACTTCGAACTTATCACAAAGTTCATTCTCAGATGGGATTTTATCTCCCGGCTTCCATTCGCCGTCCTCAATTAGCTGTTTCACCCACTCTTGAATCTGATAATAGATCGGAAATGGTGAATACTTGTCGATGTTCATCAGCAATCGCCTCACTGCATAAAGATAGAGCTTCTTGATCAGCGATTACGGTTACATTCGGATGACGTTGTAAAACTGTAGCCGGACACTCTTCACTATATTCACCTTGCAATAATTCTTTAACAGCTTCTGCCTTTTTAGAACCCATAGCAACAAGTAGAACTTGTTTCGCTTTCATAATGCTTCCAATTCCCATTGTAATCGCATGAGTTGGCACATCTTCTTCTTTTTCGAAGAATCGAAGGTTTGCTTGGCGTGTAGATTCTGTTAATTCAACAATGTTTGTTGGAGAATTAAACGGTGTTCCTGGCTCATTAAATCCGATGTGACCGTTTTCACCGATTCCAAGAATCTGTAGGTCAACTGGGTTAGCAGCTAGAATGCTCTCGTAACGTTTGCACTCTTCCTCTAAATCACTTGCCATCCCGTTTGGTACATAAGTTTGTTTAAATGGAAGATGATCAAACAACTGTTCTTGCATGAAATAGTGATAGCTGTTTTTATCTTCATGTGGTAAATTTACGTACTCATCTAAGTTTACAGTGGTTACACGGCTTGTATCAAGTTTATTTTTTCGCATTTCTGCATAAATACCTAATGGAGAGCTTCCTGTAGCCATTCCTAATGTTGGATTTTCTTTTGTTTTTACAACTTCTTCAATTAATTTATAACCTGCTTCTGCTAATTCTTCTGGAGTTTTTACAACAAGAATATTCATTTAATTACTTCCCTTCCTTCATATGAATTCCTAAACGAACCGTATCATATACATGTAAATCTTCATTCATCACAACAAAGTCTGCATCTTTTCCTACCGCTAATGCACCTTTATTATTTAATCCAAACTCTTCTGCTTGGTTAACTGATGTCATAAGTACTGCATCTTCGATTGAACAACCTGTAAATTCAATTACATTTCGGAAAGCTTGATCCATTTTTAGAATACTACCAGCTAACGTTCCATCTTCTAATCGAGCACTACCATCTTTTACATGTACTGGCTGTCCGCCAAGCTCATATAATCCATCTTCAAGACCTTTTGCACGCATTGCGTCAGTAATAACACTTACTTTTTTCGGTCCTTTTAACTTATATGCTAATTTCACCATATCAGGGTGAATATGAATACCATCTGTAATTACTTCAACCATTACATCTGGATTTAATAACACATGACCCACAACTCCTGGTTCACGGTGATGTAATCCACGCATTTGATTGTATAAATGTGTCGCATGTGTAATCTTTCTATTTTTTAGTTGCGCATCAATTGCATCTGTATGTCCCATTGTGCCAACTACACCAGTTTCAGCAAGATATTGTTCAAACTCTAATGCTCCCTCTTCTTCTGGTGCATATGTTACTAATTTAATTAAGTTCCCACTTGCTTCTTGCCATTGTTTAAATTGCTCAATATTTGCAGGAACGATATGTTCAAGTGGCTGTGCACCTGCACGTTTCTTTGAAACATAAGGTCCTTCTAAATGAATATATTCGAAATGCGCTCCTTTTTCTTTTGCTTCTTTCGCAGCAGTTAACGCTGCTTCAATTGCCTCTGGAGCTTGTGTCATTGTTGTTGGGAAGTAAGTTGTAACCCCTTCTTTTAACATTTCTTTACCTAGAGTTACTAACCCATCGCTATTTGCATCCATCGCATCAATATCGTATCCACCATGAATATGAACATCGATCATACCTGGAATTATAATCTTCCCTGTAGCATCAAAAACAGTTTCATTTTCTTGTGGTACATATTGAGCCATCAAACCAATTTCTTTAATGGTTTCTGCGTAACGAATAAATCCGTTTTCCACTATTTCTTGACCTGTGTAAATTTTGGCATTGATGACAATTTGCGTTTTCATTTTCATCGATCCTTTCCCATGAATTACCTACTTGTTATTATTACCTTATTCGCCTAGTTCCATCTTAATATACGCACGAGTAGTTGTCTATACATTCTAATGAAATTTCCTTTTTATTCAACAGAAAAGGAAATTTCTTACGTCTCTTATAATTATAATATATATTATTCATTTTTCCAAAAAGGGACAGTATCGCCCCCTAATATAGAAATCACTTCAACAATGGCATTAATCCGCTAGATTCTAACATAATATGTTCACCATCTGTTTCCATTTCTACTGTACGTTTATTCGTTCTATATACCATTATACCGTGCCTTTTTAAGCGTTTCACTACACTTTGGTGAGGATGTCCATACGGATTATTACTCCCGTACGATAGAATAGCAAACTGCGGTTCCACTTTTTTTATAAACGTTTCACTTGTTGAAGTATATGAGCCATGATGCCCCACTTTTAACACATCTGCATGGACATCAAATTGTTTTAATATTTCATGTTCTGTCCGTACATCCGCGTCACCCATTAATAAAAAATCCGCTTTTCCATATCGCACCTTTAAAACAATTGAGGATTCATTATTTTCATCTTTTGATTTCCCGTTGTTTAATACTTGTATAGAAACATGTGGATCCAGCGGTATATATTGTCCTTCCTTTACTGAAACGAAAGGTATCCCTCTTTTTTTTATATTATTCCGATACGTATGATAAGTAAGAGAACTATATGTTTTTCCGCTATCTAATATAAGCGATACCGGCATTTGCTCTACAATTGGAATTAACCCCCCTATATGATCCATATCGGGATGCGTACTGACAATTACATCTAAATGATTAATCCCTTTCTCAATTAATTTCTGAATAATAACCTCTCCTGCTTCATAAGGTCCTCCATCAATTAACATTGTTTGTCCATTTGGCATTATAATAAGTGTTGCGTCACCTTGCCCCACTTTTAAAAAGCTCACTTTCATTTTACTAAGATGTTGCCGATGCATATGTAAAGGAGACGTAGTATGAATGGACATCATATACCTTTTAGCTGATGCGCTATTTAAAGAAAAACATAATAAAACAGAAACTAATAATAAAATAATCCGCATACCTCTCATAACTCGTCTCCTTTTTTCATTTAGTATGGCACTGTAAATAATTGATATACAAAAAAAGCTTAGCAAAATGCTAAGCTTTTATTTCGATATCTCTTGTAAGGAACCGAAGAATAAATCTGCTTCATTCATTTGTTCATTCTCTTCAGAAAGCGGTGGTAAATCATCTAATGTTTTCAATCCAAATGTGTCTAAAAATTCTTTTGTTGTTCCGTATAAAATAGGACGCCCTGGTCCTTCTGCTCTTCCCATTTCTTTTATAAGTAAATGTGAAACCAACGTTTGTAACGCCTTATCAGTTTTAACTCCTCTAATCTCTTCCATTTCAGTCCTTGTGATTGGTTGGCGATATGCAACAATCGCTAACGTTTCGAGGGCAGCTTGTGAGAGTGAAGCAGCTGTTGGTGTATCTATTAATTTTTGATAATATGAAGCATGTTCTTTCTTTGTAGCAAAACGATATACTTTTGCATACTGTACAATTTGCAAACCACGGTTTGCACCTTCACATTCTTGTTGCATTTCTTCTAAAATATTAATTGCTTCATTCATTTCAATTTCAAGAACTTTCGCTATTTGTTCTGGATAAATCCCTTCATCACCAGAAACAAATAAAAGGCCTTCAATAATTGACTTTTGTTCTTTCCTATCCATTTCACGAGCTCCTTCCTTCTATTTTCTCATAAAAATACACATCAAAAAACCGAATCACAATTAATGCGTTCGGTTCAATATTTTTTCTCTTGTTCCAAACGATACATTAAAACATAGCATGAGATAAAATGTTGCTATCCCATTTTCACATACTTGCTCTATGCAGATTTATTAGAGCTTGATACGAAAATTTCATCAAAATTATGTTCTTGCTCAATTATGATTTGTTGGTTTTTCATAAGTTCCAGAACTGCTAAAAATGTTACAACCATTATTTCACGTTCATCATCAACAAACAAATCATAAAAACTTTGGCGACCACCCTTTATTTTTAACTGTTTTAAAATATCAGTCATTCGCTGTTCAATTGGTATTTCTTGACGAGTAATACGTGTTGTTACAGGTTTTTTTGCCTTTTTACGGCGCATTAATTTTTGAAATGCTGCTAGCATATCATATAACGTAACATCAAGAGGTAAGCTTGTCTCCTCTTCTTGTTGCAACGATGTAAAGTCAATTGGTGGACGTGTATATAGCTGTGCTCTTTCTTGTTCTCTTTCTTTTAACTCAGTAGCAACTTGCTTATATTTCTTATATTCAATTAACCTCTCCATCAATTCTTGACGAGGATCATCTATAAAATCATCACCGTTATCAAGTACATCTTCTTCATGTTTCGGCAACAACATCTTACTTTTAATTTGTAATAACGTTGCAGCCATTACTAAATACTCACTTGCAACATCTAATTGAAGTTCTTTCATCGTATGCACATAAGATAAATATTGCTCTGTAATATCTGCTACAGGAATATTATATATATCAATTTCATAACGATGTATTAAATGTAACAATAGATCTAACGGCCCTTCAAAAGCCTCTACTTTAAAATTATATTGCACAAAGCATCCCACCACATTTTTTCTATAACAACATAAGTATAGAGCATACTCATGTTCTATCCAACCTTTTTAAGAAATTTAATTAAAAATAGACCGATGCCTATGTCATCATGCCCACCACTTCATATGATAACAGTGTAGTAAGAACAATGTAGGAGGTCAAAAAACTATGGGTCACGTTGATTGTGGTTTTAGCGGTGGGTTCGCATTACTTGTTGTACTGTTTATTTTACTAATTATTGTAGGAGCAGCTTGCTTCTGCTAATATGAACAATAACGGCTAGGGGGAAACCTCCTAGTCGTTTATTGTTCATATTTCTATGATACACTTATATGTATAACCGTTAGATAGGAGCGAGAAAACATGTATCCTACCGAATACATACAATTTTTAATTCATTTCCATGGAGATTATGACTATTTTGAATGCCACGAAATACTAGAAGAGTATTGGAAGACAAAACCAAGAGGTAATCGTGATCATTACTTAGTTGGTCTCATTCAAATTGCAGTTTCTTTATACCACCAAAGACGTGCTAATTGGAATGGTTCTACAAAAATGATGAAAAGCGCAATTACAATTTTAGAAAAAAGCGGTGTGCCTTTACAACGTTTAGGAATTAATCAAGTACAACTTCTTTCCTTGCTCAATGAAAGATTGCAATCTATCCATAAAAAAGAACGTTTTGTACCTTTATTTTTACCCTTATCAGATTCATCGTTAGAGAAGCAGTGCATAGAGTTATGTCAAAAACAAAACCTCTCTTGGAAAGACTTGAATGCTATCCCAGGTGAATATATTATAAACAAGCACACTTTGCGTGATCGCACAGAGGTCATTACTGAACGAAACGAACAATTACAAAAAAGAAAGCAGAGATAATAAACTACTTATCTCTGCTTTCACGAATGTATATTTTGTTCTAGCCCTTTACATTTTTCGCAAAAACTTGCTGTTTGCTCATTTCCGCAAATTGTAAACTCAAGAAATTTACTCTTTAACTCTTGAACCATCTTCGTCCCAATCCCCACATGACGGTGAGACGGGTTCACACTCAAATGCTGAATTTCTAATACTTGATTCTCTTTTTTTACAATCCCCATTATTCCAACAAAATCTTCATTTTCTTTCCACAAATACAATTGCCAATCATCTTTTGCTTCATATTCTTTCATTGTCAATTGTAATGTTTTCACATCTTTTTCAGTTGGCATAAACGAAAGAAGCCCCATTGCAATTTTTTCATAACTTTTTTTAAAACGAATTAACATAACCCTTATCCCTTCTTACAAAAGTTACAAACTAGTAATCCCCTCAATCACTCTTTTCATATCACATTCATTTTACAATATTTTCAACAGAGTGAGAAGAGTCTAAAACAACTTGATAATCATACAAAGCGAAAAGAAGAAAGTCAAATCTATGTTTCAGCACTATTCCTTTAATAAATAGAGTTAAAAAAAGAAAATTTTATATGGAATGGAAAGAAACATATCATTCAACAGCACTTCATTTATAGTTACTCTAAAGCAGCACAATTCTAGCAAAATTAATATAACAAAAAATATTTATTGAAACATATAATGTAATGTATTCTATGTAATTGGTTAAAGGTTTGTTCTCACAAACAATATATTTTAGCAACAATACTACTTGTATGATGAGCTGTAGAAGTAGTACTCAATCTCATTAAAAATAAAAAAGAGAGCAAAAGCTCTCTTTTTCCTTACCTTATTCTTCCCAAACTTTAACTTCTTTCATTACATCGCCTTGACGCATTTTTAATACTGTTTCAATACCGCTTGTTGCTTTACCGAATACAGTATGAACACCATCTAAATGCGGCTGTGGCTCATGAACGATAAAGAATTGGCTACCGCCTGTGTTACGGCCAGCGTGAGCCATAGAAAGTGATCCTACAAGGTGTCTATGAGGGTTTCCATCAGTTTCACATGGAATAGAGTAACCTGGGCCACCTGCACCTGTACCTGTTGGGTCTCCACCTTGGCTTACGAAGCCAGGAATAACACGGTGGAATGTAACACCGTCATAAAATCCTTGCTCTGCTAATTTTTTAAAGTTTTCTACTGTTTTCGGTGCTTCTTCTGGGAAAAATTCCAAGTCGATTTTTTCACCGTTTTCCATTAATATGTATCCTAAAGTTTTCATACGTATATGTCTCCTTTCAACTATCTCAGCACTATATTACCACATTCATGACTAGAAACAAAAAGAATCCGACAATCTAGATACTTCTTTTTTGAAATGTGGAAAAAGCTAGGTGACAAATAAGAAATATATACTATAATAACTTTGTTGCCCGAAAATTTTAGAAAGAGAAAGGGAGCGATTTTTCGTGAAAACGAAATTATTAGCTCTGCTATTAGCTGTAACGGTATTTATGATGCCAACAGCTTCGTTTGCAGACATCATCGAGGGAGAATCAATTGTTACATTAGGAGAGAACTTATCTGAACAACAAAAACAAGATCTGTTAAAAGAAATGAAAGCACCGAAAGATGCTACAATTATTACTGTATCTAATGCGGAAGAACATAAATTTCTAGAAGGCATTGTTCCAAAAGCACAAATTGGTACGAGAGCAATTTCTTCTTCTATGATTACATACACAAAACCAGGATCTGGTCTTATTGTACGATCAAAGAACATTAACTGGGTAACAGATGCAATGTACACTAACGCTTTGATTACAGCAGGTGTAAAAGATGCAGAAATTCAAATTACTGCACCTTTTAAAGTTTCAGGAACTGCAGCTTTAACTGGATTAATGAAAGCATACGAAACTGCGTCCAATAAACAAATTCCTGAAGAAGTTAAAAAAGTAGCGAATGAAGAAATGGTACAAACAGCCCAGCTTGGTGATAAAATTGGTGAAGAAAAAGCAGTTCAACTTGTTGCAAAAATTAAAGAAGAAATTGCAAAAGAACAGCCAAAAACAACAGAAGATTTACGTTCATTAATTAAAAAAATTGCTGATCAACTCGGCATTACATTGACAGATGAACAGTTAGATAACTTAGTATCGTTATTTGATAAAATGAAAAATCTTAATATCGATTGGAATCAAGTTGGTAGTCAATTAAACAAAGCAAAAGAACACGTTTCTGCCTTCTTAGGTTCTGAAGAAGGACAAAGTTTTCTAGATAAAGTGAAAGATTTCTTCTCAAGTATCATTGATTTTGTTAAATCTTTATTCAAGTAAAAAAGAAGCCCGCCAGTGACGGGCTTCTTTTTTATACAAGTAATGGTAATTTCATAACAGCCTCTTCAACCGAACGCACTATATGATTTGCTTTCTCCTTTACATATGGATGGGCATGATGAAGAGTAAATGAATGCGGGGTTACTTCAAACATAGAAATATCATTGAAAGAATCTCCAATACAAGCAACTTCATTTGCTTCAATTTGCAAATGGTCCATTAGTCGCTTTAGAGCACTCCCCTTACTCACGCCTCTTGGCATAATATCAACATAGCGTTTACCTGATATAAAAACTTCCGCTTCGCCTTGAAACGTATCTCGTAGCTCTTGATCTAACGTCACAATTTTCTCTTCTTCTCCAAAAACAAACAATTTTGCAGGGTGTACAGTCTTACCAAACTCTTCTTCTAACGCTTCAATTTCAGCGATATGCACGCCCATATACGCTTCAAAATTATGGTGATGTTCATTCTTCCTTTTTGTATATCGCTGCTCATTTGCACAAACAATATCCGCTAGTCCTTTTTTATGTATATATCGATATATTTCCTGGGCAACCACATTTTCAAAACTCGATTCATGAAATAAATTTCCATCCGGAAGCAACATTGTCGCTCCATTTAAGCCAGTTGTATAATATGGGAATGAAAACCTTTTTACAACTTCATCAATTCTGTGTGTAAAGCGGCCAGAGGCAAAACAAATATTTGTCCCTTTCTCAGCTAACCAACACAGCGCACGTTCATCTTCTTTTTGCATATGATTCACATCGTAAACGAGCGTGTCATCTAAATCACTTACAAATAATTTAATCATGTCCTCTTCCCCTTCCATACACAATATCTACTCTAAGTGTACACAAAAAATGTTTGATTTTTGTTAAAAAATAATAAATTTTTGCTAAAAAAAATAAACGGGTGTATAATCCCGTTTATTTTTGTCTTTTTACATTTTGAGGTCTTACAATACTTGGTCGTACTTTTAAACTAGACATCGTTGGACGGAGTAAAATTTTTGTTAATGCGCCCCAATCAAATGGTAAAAACGGCCATAAATAAGGTGTTTGTAAACTTTTTATAGACGTTAAAAATAAAATTAATATCGTCATACCAATTACAAATCCCATCTCATGGAAGAGGCCTGTTAAAATAATAACAAACAATTTCCCAACCTTATTCCCTAACCCTAATTCATAACTCGGTGTTGCATATGCACCAATCATCGAAACTGCTACATACAAAATTACTTCTGGCACAAACAAACCTACATCAATTGCAATTTGACCAATTAATATAGCGGAAATCAACCCTGCTGCAGACGATAACGGCGTTGGAGTATGAATGGCTGCCATCCTTAAAAACTCAAGTCCGACCTCTGCCATTAACACCTGTAATAAAATTGGTAAATGCGTCATCTTAGTCGGTCCAATAAAAGCAAGATTTGCTGGCAAAAGAGTTGGATCAAATACAAACACTAACCAAAATGGTAATAAAAATAACGAGAATATAACACCTAAAAAGCGCACCCAGCGTAAAAATGTACCGACAGCTGGATTTTGTCTAAACTCTTCCGCGTGCTGTAAATGATGAAAATATGTTGTCGGTGTAATCATAGCACTTGGCGATGTGTCAACAAGTACTAACACATGTCCTTCTAGTAGATGATTTGCTGCTACATCTGGCCTTTCTGTATATCGAATAAGTGGAAATGGGTTATAGCTTTGCTTTACAACAAATTCTTCTACTGTTTTATCCGCCATCGTAATTCCATCTACATCGATGTTATTTAATTCTTGTTTTATAATCTTTACTAAATCTGGATTTGCAACATCTTGAACGTATGTAATGCAAATATCCGTTTGTGATCTATCTCCTACTCGAACCATTTCATTTCGAAGACGTGGATCTCGAATTCTTCTACGGATTAATGCTGTATTTACAACGATATTTTCAACAAATCCATCCCTTGCACCGCGTACTACCTTTTCGGTATCTGGTTCTGTCGGCGTTCGCCCTGGATAACTACGAACATCGATTGCAAACGCTTCCGTTTCACCTTCCACAAATATCACGATGAGTCCTGATAATACTTGGAGCATTACCTCATCCATCGTTTTCACTTTACTTACTTGTTGATGGATTAAGCGATTCTCTAAAAGCTTCACTGTATCTTCTTCTACATCCCTTATCTCATTTGTATCCACCGCTTCTTCTAAAATAGGGATAATATAATTTGTATCACAAAGTCCGTTTACAAATAACACACCAATTTCTTTATTCAAAATTTGAAATTTACGAATGCCAACATCGTATGTAACGCCTAGCCCAACTGTCTGCTTTAAATAATTTTCATTGTCACTTATGAAAGTTGATATAGGGATATCCACTTTTTTAGGCTTCGTCATAAAAACCACTCCTTTCCAAAATTAATTGAATTGCTTTCTTCGTAATAGGTGATCCCCTCTCCCATTCATCATTTCCACACATCTTACCAATGTCACCGACTCCAACGATGACAGGAACATTCAAGTCATCTAAACAATAAATTGTATCTCCGCTAATTCTGCCAATTTCGCCATCTGGAAGTCCAAATTTATCAACACCGTATTCGGTTAAATTCCCATTCCGATCTACACTTACATCTACACGTGCCCATTCCCAATGATGCGTATTAGACGCTACCGCTAAAATACCGAGCACATCAATTTGTTTATGGGTAGCCACATATTTTAAAGCCTTTTCACCAGATCCTTCTCCAATAAATCCACTGTCATCAAACATGACAAATACAGGGTCATATGGCGTTTGCATAATAAGCTCAACAACTTTTTTCCCTGTCAATTTGGTTGGATTACTTTGTGATGCTGAAATACACCTTCCCCCAAATTCCTTCGTTAAAAGCTCAATTGTCCGCTTTGCATATTCATCTCCATCTGTGACCAAAACAACCCTTCGTCTCATTTGATTTATCCTTTCGGTTTACATATAAGTGCTATAAAAAACGAAAACAATATCGCTGCGGAAATGCCCGCAGACGTTAAACTAAACATGCCAATACCAATTCCTAAATATCCATGTTTTTCTGCTGCATGCATTGCTCCGTGCAATAGTGAATGTCCAAAACTTGTAATAGGGACTGTTGCTCCAGCACCTGCAAACTTTATTAGTTTATCGTACAATCCAAATCCATCTAAAATTGCTCCGATGACTACAAAAGTTGCCATTAAATGAGCTGGTGTTAACTTTACGAAATCTAACAATAGTTGCCCAATTAAACAAATAACTCCACCTACAAGAAATGCATATATAAAATCCACAATTCACTCTCCTTTAACTCTCTCAAATACGACACCATGTGCAATTGTTGGAATCGTTTCCTTCTGTTGCATCATCATCGGGCTTAATAATGCACCAGTCGCAACGACAAAAATTCGTTGTAAATTCCCTTTTTGCATCTCGTGTAATAAATGACCATATGTGACAACTGCTGAACAAGCGCAACCACTACCACCTGCAAACACTTCTTCTTGACTTGATTCATAAATCATCAATCCACAATCATTGTATATATGCCCAAGATCATAACCTTCCTCAAGTAAAAGTTGTTTCGCAATCGGCGTCCCAACAGCTGATAAATCACCCGTAACAATCAAATCATAATCATCGGCACTTCTTCTTAAATCTTCAAAATGTTGTTGAATTGTATGAGCTGCTGCTGGAGCCATCGCTGCCCCCATATCCAAAGGATTTGTAATTCCTAAATCTTGCACTTTTCCAATTGTAGCCGACGTAATTTTAATTGCACTTTTTTCATTGCTAATTAATATAGATCCTGCACCAGTCACAGTTGAATTTGCTGTCCCTGGCTTTTGTCCACCGTACTCTGTTGGATAGCGAAATTGTCTTTCAGCCGTTGCATTATGACTACTTACTGTCGCTAAGACACGATTTGCAAATCCACCGTCTATAAAAGCTGAGCCAACTGCTAAAGTCTCCATAGACGTCGCACAAGCGCTAAACATTCCTAAAAAAGGAATGCCCCACTTACGCGCAACATAATTTGCTGTCACTGTTTGATTTAATAAATCTCCCGCTAAAAAGAAATCAATTTGCGATGTTTTTATATTCCCTTTTTGCACTGCTTGTTGAATTGAGTCTGACATTAATCTTCGTTCGGCAAGCTCCCAATTTTCTTCTCCACAATGCAAGTCACCATATGAAATATCAAATTTTTTCCCGAGAGGGCCCTCAGCTTCTTTCGGACCGACAGCAGTACCCGTTGCATTCACATATATATCATTTTGAAATACCCACGTTTGTTTTCCGGTCAACCTCATACTAGCCCTCCTTTAAGACATAAAAATTTTAAAGGTATACCTTATTAACCCAATGATATATGCACCAACAACCCCAAATACAATCACACTTCCTGCCAGTTTAAACATATTTGTAGCAATCCCTAGAACAACCCCTTCGCTCTTATGTTCTAAGGCAGCGCTCGCCATAGAATTTGCAAATCCTGTTACCGGTACCGCTGATCCTGCTCCAGCAAATTGACCGATTTTATCATATACACCACACCCTGTTAAAATCGCGGATAATAAAACAAGGGTTGCAACAGTTGGGTTTCCTGCCTCTTGTTCACTGAAGTGAAAATAATGTATATAAAATTTCATCAATACTTCTCCAACTGTGCAAATGAGTCCACCTACAAGAAATGCTTTGATACAATTTAGTAAATAGTTTGGCTTTGGATGATACTCCTTCACTTTATTTATGTAATCATCCTTCAATTTCTGACTTGTCATTTATATACTGCCTCCTACTTTACGAAATAAATCCAGTGAAACAACGATCCTATTACTTTTCCAAGTACAAGAGCAACGAGTAAAACAATAATCTTCCCCTCTACCCCTACTCGTTTCGCTAAAATAGGCAGAACATTTAACACCTCTGTTAATGCCGCAGCAAGCATTCCGATGAATGTGCCACAAAATATCCCTAATATAACGAGCCAATACTGCGACGTTTGGAATGTAATGTTTTTCAAACTGCACCAAGCCCCTGTTAAAGTACCTGCAATGACTGCCCACTCAAAATATTGAATATGCTTTCCACTTCTCGTTAATTGGGCTAAACGGGGGATTATACCAAGTACAGCTAAAAATGCGACATATCCGCTACCTACCGCAATCCCTCCAGCTAAACCAATTAAAATAACAAATCCAGACTCAATCATCGGCAAGTTGTTTCATATTATCCTTGTTTTCATTAACGATTACATACTGATCAAGTGACTGTTGGTATTGAAACATCTCAACTTCTAACGGACTCGGCTCTTCATTAATTCGCTTTTGAAATACATGATTAAAAAATAAAACCATCCCTAAGCCAAGACCTAAAGAATAAGGGATTTGAAATAAAAGTGGTTGCGCATTAAATTCTCCAGTAATCATGTAATATAACCGTTGATGTACTTGTTGCATACTTACATCTTCATGGAAATAAATGATCGCAAGGGCCGCTCCAATGAACAGTAACAGCCATACAAGCCCGAAAAAAATTGGGTGTGTCTTCTTTTTTTCGTATATAATTTCAACAAGAGTTTGTCCAGAACCGAGTAAATTAATTTGTACATGAGATGCTTTCTGTTGAATAATCTCAATTACTTTCATAACATCAATTACAACATGCGTCTTATCATGCGCTGTTATTTTGTAAACTATCTCATTTTGTAACAACTCAACTACGGAAGAATCTCCGGCAAGTTGAGCAACATCGCCCAGCTTTACTTCATAAGTAGGAGAAACTTTTAAACGATTGCGCATTTTAATATAAATCGTTTGTTCCAACTTTCATTCACCCCTTCACTCTTCCTCGTAGTTGTAGTATGGTTATTGAATTTTTTTCTAATACAATTTTTTCATAAAAAAACATCTGCACCATTTCGGTACAGATGTTTTTTACTTATGCCTTTTTCTTAAATAAGTTTACAATACTTAATGCAAGCCCTCCCCAAATGACTACTATTCCAATAACCATCATCATAATCGCTGATCCACTCATTATGAAACACCTCGATCTTTCCATTCTTTTTCAAGCTTGGCAGAATCCGAATGAATTTGTGCATCCCATTTTTTCAGGCCAATGATTATTGCAACTATGAGGAATGCTGCTGCTATCGACCAACCATACGTTACAACAAACTCAGTCGGATAATCTCCGTAGTTCTTTTTAATATTTTGGATTGTACCATCAATTAGCATATACCCTAACATAAGCGGAGTAATAACGAGTAAACTCACTCTCCAAAACGTTCCTAATTTAATATCAGATACAAAGTTTGCATGATTTTGATAAACTGGTAAACGGCGTAAAATGAGCCCTATCGTAACTACTTCCGCAAGTGCAATTGTAATTAATCCGAAATTATTAGCGAAATAGTCGACAACATCTAAGAACATAAGTCCACCACGTGTTGCAAAAACAAGAGAAACTATCACGAGAAGGGTTCCCATAATTCCAATAGTTTTTTCCCGACTTAAACTGAATTTTTCAGATACAGCGGCAAAGCATACTTCCGCGAGTGAAATAAGTGATGTAATTCCAGCAACCGTTAACGATAAGAAAAATAAAACACCAAACAACGGTGACATCGGCAATTCATTAATAATTTGGGGAAATACTACGAACGCAAGCCCAACGCCAGCACTTGCTACTTTATCAACCGGTACTCCCATATTATTTGCCATAAATCCAAGAGCTGCAAAGACCCCAATACCTGCTAATAATTCAAATCCTGAGTTTGCAAATCCAGTAATAAAGGCATTATTTGTTGTATCCGAGTTTTTCGGTAAATAACTAGAATACGTAATCATAATTCCAAATGCTAAAGATAAACTAAAGAATATTTGACCGTAAGCAGCAAGCCATACTTTCCCATCAAAAATACGACTCCAATCTGGTTTAAAGAATGCATCTAGTCCTTGCATAGCACCTTCCATCGTCACTGCACGAACAACGATAATAAGGAACATAACAACTAATAAAGGAATAAATATACGGTTAACAACTTCGATTCCTTTTTTAACTCCTTTAAATGCAACGCCAAGCACAATAATCCAAACGAGAGCTAACGGAATTAATACTTCTGGTACAAGTCCTCCAAATTGTCCTGGCTTATCTGCAACATGTAAGTACTCTTTAAATAAAAATGATTGCGTGTCTTTTCCCCATGCTCCAGTAATTGCAAAGTATGTATACGATATAGACCAAGCAATAATCACTGCATAATATGTTGAAACAATAAATGTTACGCACATTTGCCACCATCCAATAAATTCTGCACGCGGGCTAATACGGAAAAATGTAAGTGGTGCTGAGCCACGATGACGATGACCAAGGGCAAACTCAAACGCTAACAATGAAATACCAGTCGTTAATAATGCAAATAAATACGGTAAAAAGAATGCTCCTCCTCCATTTTCATACGCTGTATAAGGAAAACGCCATATGTTTCCTAATCCAACGGCAGATCCGACCGCTGCGAAAATAAATCCAGCTCTCGTTCCCCATTGTTGCCTCGTTTCCATATTTCCTTCCCCCTTTATGACAAGTTCATACTTGGATTATATTTTAAATTAACTAAATTATCAATAAATTCTGTTAATTTTTGCGAAAATTAACATCTCTCTCCTATTAACGGCATAAAAAAATCGAATAGACGATTATTCGTCTATTCGATCTTTCATCTGTTTTAATATTTTCTTTTCAAGTCTTGAAACTTGTACTTGCGAAATGCCTATGCGCTCGGCTACTTCTGACTGTGTTTGATCTTTATAGTAACGCAAGTATACAATTAAGCGCTCTCGTTCATCTAGTTCTCTAATCGCTTCTTTTAAAGCAATTTTATCGAACCATTTCGTTTCAGATTGATCTGCAATTTGATCTAAAATAGTGATTGGATCTCCATCGTTTTCATATACAGTTTCATGTATAGATGAAGGGGCCCGGCTCGCTTCTTGTGCTAGAACAACTTCCTCTGGCGTTAGTTCTAGTGCCTCTGCCACTTCATTAATCGTTGGAGCCCTTCCGAATTCTTTCGAAAGCTCATCTCTCATCTTTCGAATTTTGTTTCCTGTTTCTTTTAAAGACCTACTAACTTTTACTGATCCATCATCGCGTAAGAAACGTTGTATTTCACCAATAATCATTGGAACTGCATATGTTGAAAATTTCACGTCGAAAGATAAATCAAATTTATCTACCGATTTCAAGAGCCCAATACATCCAATTTGAAATAGGTCGTCTGGTTCGTATCCTCGATTAAGAAACCGCTGTACAACCGACCAAACGAGGCGCATATTACTTTGAACGATTGTATCTCTCGCTTGTTGATCTCCATCTTGACTTTTTTGAATTAACGCTTTTAGCTCGTGGTCCTTTAACTGAGGTTTCTTCTTTTCATTTTTGACCTCTATGTCCATAGGCTATTCTCCTTAATTGCATAGAGCGTTACTATTTGATAAGTATTTTGTCAAATGGATTGTTGTCCCGAAAGATTCGTTTGAAATAACTTCTACTTCATCCATAAAATTTTCCATGATAGTAAATCCCATTCCGGAACGCTCTAATTCAGGTTTAGTTGTAAAAAGGGGTTGTCTCGCTTCATCTAAGTTAAAGATTCCAATCCCTTCATCTCGAATCGTGAGTTTCACCATTGCTTCTTCCAAAATTACAGAAATATAAACAATACCTTCTGCATTTCCTTCGTATCCATGAATAATTGCATTTGTAACTGCTTCTGACACAACTGTTTTAATCTCCGTTAATTCTTCCATCGTTGGATCTAGTTGTGCAATGAAAGCCGCCACTGTAACGCGAGCGAATGATTCATTTTGACTTAATGCTGAAAATTGAAGGTTCATTTCATTTCTCATCTATGCCACCCCCAACGTCGCGAGCGCGTGCGCTTCACTTTCTTCTAAGCGAACGATTTTGAATAAGCCCGACATTTCAAATAAACGCTTAACAGGCGGTGAAATTGCACAAACAACCATTTCTCCACCTAATCCCTTTACGTGTTTATATCGGCCTAATATAACACCTAGACCAGAACTATCCATAAACGATAAGTTCTCTAGGCTCAAAACAATATGATGAACACCATGTGTCTCAATCATATCTGTTACTTTCGTTCGCAACTCTTCAGCCGTATGATGATCTAATTCACCCTCTAGTCTCACACATAGGACGTCACGTTTTACTTCTAATTGCATGGAAAGACTCACACGATTTCCTCCTTATGCTCAAACTTTACTTATTCACATACATAAAGATTTTCGTGATACAAAATAAGAATCCTTCCTGCTGACAAAAGAAGAACTATTTCGTCATAAAGTGAAACCTTTCAGCATTATTCACTTACATACGAATAGAAAAGCGGCAAAATATTTGCCGCTATTTTGATGTTGAAAACATCCCAAAACTTCTTTTAAATAACTCCCACCAGCTCGCTGCAGCAACATCTTCTTTTGCTACAATTGTTTGTTTTAATAAAACATCTTTATCTTTTTTAATAACAAGGGTGCCAAGCGCGTCACCTTTTTTAATCGGTGCTTTTACTTTCTTTTCAGCAATTACTTCTTGTTTTACCTTGTCCATATTCTCGCCCTTCTTCATAAGAAGAGAAACATTATCTGACGCAACTAAATCTACTTTTTCTTTTTTCCCTTTTCCTACTTGAACTGTCTTAATTTTTTCGCCGCGCGTATACAATTTCTTTGTCATATATTGTCCAAATGCATAGTCAAGAAGCTTTGTCACTTGGTTGTTCCGTTCTTTTGATGTTGGTGCTCCCATGACAACTGAAATGACACGCATACCATTTTTTTCAGCCGATGCTGTTAAACAATATTTCGCTTCTGTCGTAAAACCTGTTTTTACTCCATCTACGCCAGGATAAAAACGTACTAGTTTATTCGTATTAACGAGCCAAAACTTTTTATCCGTATCTTCACGTAAATAATCTTCGTACTTACCTGTGTATTTACGAATAAGTGGATACTTCATCAATTCTCTCGCCATTATAGCCATATCATTTGCTGTCGAATAATGGTCTTTGGCCGGAAGACCTGTTGGATTTTGAAAATGTGTATTTTTCAGCCCTAAATCTTTCGCCTTTTTGTTCATCATATTTACAAATCCTTCTTCTGAACCTGCGATGTGCTCGGCTACTGCAACAGATGCGTCATTTCCAGATGCAATTGCAATACCCTTTAACATCTCATTTACAGTCATCTCTTCCCCAGGTTCTAAAAAGATTTGCGATCCACCCATTGAAGCTGCATGTTCACTCGCTCTAACTTTATCGGTCAGTTTTAGTTTTCCTTTTTCAACTTGTTCCATAATTAAAAGCATTGTCATAATCTTTGTCATACTAGCAGGTGGTAATTTTTCATTTGGGTTTTTATCAAATAAAACTTTACCTGTATCTTGCTCAATTACGATTGCTGACGACGCTTGTTCCGCTAACTTCGGCGTTGTTTCTTCTGTTTTCTCCTGCTTCGTTTTTTCAGATTGCGCAAAACTCACTGAAGTTCCAGAAAGCAATAACATGAAACAAACAAGTATTCCAAAAACTCGCTTCATGACTAACCCTCCATTCTATATCAGACCTATTTTTTCCAATTCTCCTTTTTTTAATACCAATTTTTTCTATTATTTTCAGTTGACAAATACATTCGTCCCCTATATTGTATTAAGTGTATTACACATAGTAGTACACTTAATACATATGAGGAAGGAGACATTGCTCTTGCATATTCAACTTGATCCAAGAAGCAACACTCCGATATGGGAACAAATTGTTCAAAATATAAAAGAACTCGTATTGAAAAACATGTTGGCTCCAAGTGATAAACTTCCTTCTGTACGCGAACTCGCTTCTTTACTCGTTATAAATCCAAATACAGTGAGTAAAGCGTATCAAGAGTTAGAGAGACAAGGAATTATTGAAACGTTACGAGGAAAAGGAACATTTGTATCCCAATCGATTACCCCAACATTAGACGAAAGGAAAATCGCTATGGTTGAAAAGCAATTTCATCAATTACTATTAGAAGCCTCTTATCTTGGTATTACGAAAGATAAAATTCATGATTGGATAGATTCATACTATAAAGAGATTGGAGGGAATACGGATGTTGAAAGTGACAAGCTTGAAGAAAACAATTGATAATCAAACAATTTTAGACGATGTTTCTTTCACATTACAAAAAGGTAGTATCGTCGGATTACTTGGAAGAAACGGCGCGGGAAAAACAACTTTATTACGAACGATAGTCGGGATTTTAGACCCAGACGAGGGAACTGTTACATATAAGGATATCGACATCCATAAAAATCCTGAAACGAAACAAAAAATCGTATATGTTCCGGATTCTACTAACATACTGAACGGTTATACAGTAAAAGAAATCGTGAAGTTTTATAAAGCAGTTTATACCGCATTTGATGAACCATATTTCTACGAACTACTAGAACGTTTCAACTTACCAAACAAACGAATTCGTAGTTATTCAAAAGGAATGAAGGCACTGCTTGCTATCATTTTAGCTGTTGCTGCACAGGCAGAATATATTATTTTAGATGAACCAACAAACGGACTTGATCCTATCGTTAAAAGACAGATTTTACAGTTTCTCGTTGGAGAAGTTGCAGAAAAAGAAATTACCATTTTCATCTCTACCCATCATTTAGATGAAGTGGAACAAATTGCAGATACGATCATTATGTTAAAAGGACATACTGTAGCATCCATTACGTCACTAGACGATGCAAAATCACAATTTGCAAAAATACAAGTAGCTTACGAGCGTTCATTACCTCAAAAACTAGAAAACTTAAGCAATATTAAAATATTAAATCAAACAGGAAAAGTATATACAATCTTAATTGAAGGAAATGTGGCTACAACACTCGAGAAGTTTTATAAAGAACAACCACTGCTCATTGAAGAATTAACAATGTCACTTGAAGATGTCTTCGTTACGACACTGGAGGAGGATGGATATGTTTCATAAAGCGTTGTGGATGTGGAATTGGAAGCGCGGGAAATATGCTGCGTTACTTTTTCTCTTCAGTTCACTTTATTTTTTATCTTTCGAATACTATCAAGCAGCAGAAACTCAACAGTCTCTCTTTCTCCATCCAGAAAAAATAGGTGAAGAAAAGTTCTACTATCATTATTCTTTTTATTCTTCTAATAGCTTTTGGTTAAGTATTATTACAATTATCCTATCCTGTATATTAATTGGCTGGGAGCGAAGTAATCAAAATGGAGATTCACTTATGACATTTCCATTTAAAAGACGTGATATGTTCTTATCGAAGTGGGTTTTCGGTGGATTTTTCATTGTACTATCATTTCTAATCAATTGGGGTCTTATGTATTTTATTTATAAATCTACGATTCACTTTGAATATCAATCTTTCGAACCGTTTCATCGATATTTCTTGTATGCAATTTTCACATATATCGCTATCTATACTGTCTCTTTATGTATAGGTACATTTACTGGCAGTATTATTTCACAAAGCATCTTCAGCATTACTTTTTGCATAATGGGAATGGGAATCTTTTCACTCTTACTCCTTTTCTTTACAGCTCACGCTGAAGCAATACACGAAAATAAAAGTTATACAAGTTTCGAAAACGTTTATAAATTCAATAAAAAAACCAACATTTCAAGCGCTATATTAGACTTTTCAATTAGTTATAATTACCACCCTACTGCCCAATCAGATGAAGATCATGGAAAAGTAATACAAAGGGGACCTACTTTTCATAGTTATTACTCTGCAAAAATAATACTTGTTCCTATCTTCTATACAATTTTCAGTTTGCTTATTGGGATGTTTCTCTATGCAAGGTCACCTAATGAACATAATAAGAAAATTTTCCTTTTTCCAAAATACAACTCACTCTGGATGTGGTGTACTACCTTTTATTTTGCATTAATAGGTGGGCAAATGTTAAAACGTTTTGATTTATTATTTAGTTACTATGTTGGATTCTTTTTATTTGGAATCGTCACTTATTTTATATTATCACGTCTTACAAACTATAAAGTTTTTTAAAGGAGAGATCCTATGTTTCAAAAAGCATTATGGGGGCATACCTACAAACAAAGTAAATATATTGTTTGGCTATTTTGGTTAGTAAGTTTTTATGTACTATCATATAAATACTATTTAGCAGCTGCCGAGCAATTAAAATATTTTCATGAACATAATGAATGGAAATATATATACCGATACTATTATCAACTTTCACTTCCCGATGCTATCATGGTTCAAGGAGGACTCCTTATTATATTAGCCTGCATTCTTATTGGATGGGAACGTCAAAATCAATCAAGTGACATTTTATGGTCTATGCCATTTAAACGAAAACATCTCTTCATAACGAAATGGCTTTTTGGTGTGTGTAATATTGTAGCTATCGTTATACTAAATTGGGGACTTTTTGCTATTATGAAAAAGACAACCTTTCATAATAAGTATCAAATATTTTCACCATTTCATACTTACTTCTTGTACATGGTTATCATCTTAATTGCTATCTATACACTTGCATTATGCATAGGAACAATTGCTGGTAATATGCTTTCACAAGGATTCTTCAGTGTTGCTATACTTGGATTCCCTTTTATTTTGCCGACTCTAATTGCCGGAGCTATTTCTATTCATACGGTTGGACTTACTTCCAATCATACCGTCTATACGGAGGAAAATGTAGATCGTTACGGTTCAGTAATAGAAAAAATGAGTATTTTAGCGCCCGTTCGTGGATTCAATATTAATTTTAATTACGATCCTCAACGTGCTTATACTGATCAACAAGGCGTACGTCATGATGAACCTAATTTTACGTATATTCCTTCAGCAACAAAACTTACCGGTCCAATCGCAAATATGCTTATTCTATTCCCTTTAGGAATGTACTTATATACAAGATCACCTAATGAACAAAACGGAAACTTTCTATTATATCCGAAGCTTAAAACACTATGTATGATATGTTGTGTAATCTTTATTGGAATGTTTGGAGGAATGGCAGCGGGCGGAAGTCATTCTATCTTAAATTATTATATTGGTTTTATAGGGACCAGTACGATAGTCTACCTACTATTATCTCGCTTATTAAAATTAAAATTTTCTTGGCGTGTAAAATAACCTCCTCTTTAAGAGGAGGTTATTTTAAATTCTCTCTCCTATCCCCATACACCATCTCTTCTTTCATTCCAAATCCATCACCATTTTGCACAATTTGCTCTGTCGGGGCAACTACACTTTCGGCAATTTTCCATTCCCCACACTCTTTTACGAATACTTGTAGAAAATAGTTCATGCCATCTAATTGATATGCATTTTCTTTTTTCACATTATAGTGAATCGCAATGTAGTACACTTGAATGTTTTCTTTCCCTATTTTTGATACGTATTGCGATAGTCTCGGTATATAAAGTGCTGCTTTCTGAAAAGATAGTTGCTTCGCTTTAACAAGCGATGAACTTGTTACATTACGTAATGTGTCCCGATTACGAATATTATCGCTATGGTGGAATAATACTGCGTTTTGCATAGAACGAACCCATAATTTCGAATATAAGACTGTATTATCATTTTCAATGTACTTCACTTCTTTTCGCACTACTTGGATAGGCGTATCTGCGTACGTGAATGTTTGAAAACAGAAAAAACCACCAAATAAAATGGTAAGTGCAGCAATATATTTCATAATCTTTCCTCCGATTTTTTAATTAAAGTATCGGAGTTTCAAAATATTTTTATTCAAAAGAAAAAGGATAGGAATGCTTTCGCTTCCTATCCTCATTTATTATAATACGCGGCCAAATAGTTCTAAGACCATTTCTATTTCTTGGTCGCTCCAACCTTTAAATCTCTCTTTATAATATTCTTTACGCACAGCTTCAAGTTTTTCAGTTACTTCTCTTCCGTGCTCTGTAATTTCTAAGTACACGATTCGACGATCTGAATTAGAACGTTTTCTTTCTACTAATCCTTTTCGTACGAGACGATCTGTAACAGCTGTAATATGACTGGAGGTTACGTTTACTTCACTCGCAATTTGCGAAGCCATCTGTGGACTCTTTAAAAATAACGCACGTAATACAGAAAATTCATTATATGGCATATGTTCTGCAAAACGTGTATTAATATCATTTTGTAGTAAACGTATCATTTTTCGAAATGATGCAGATAAATCTAAAATCAGCGTTTCTCTTTTTTCGTTCAATAGCCTCGTCCCTTTTTTATCATATTTACACATATTATAATCTATAAATACCTATGTTGTATATGCTTTCTTTCCTCAACATTCTCATTTATGTAACTTTTTTCATATAAATTTCTTTTTTGTTCACACATATACATATAAAAAGGATGGTGATGGAAAATGCAGGGTGGAATGAATCCTTATTTACACAACGTACGCACAGCTAATACTGGTAAAGAAGCTACTATTACTGTACAAGGCGAAGGTGTCGTTAAAGCAAAACCGAATGTTGTTATATTAACGCTTGGCATTCGAACAGATGATAAAAATGTAAAACAGGCTCAAGAAGAAAATGCAGTGCAATCCAAACAATTGCTGGATGCACTTAAACAGCTTGGTATTGCCGATAAAGATATAGAAACGATTTCTTATACGATCACTCCTCAATACGAATATGTAAATGATAAAGCATTGCTACAAGGATACCGCGTGGAGCATTTGTATGAAATTACCGTTTTAAATGTACAAAAAGCTGGGGAAGTATATGATATAGCCGTTTCAAATGGTGCAAATGTAGCAAAAGGTTTACGTTTCCGAGTATCTCATCCAAATAAATATTATGAGCAAGCTCTCATTCAAGCTCTGCACCAAGCAGTAGAAAAAGCTCGTGCTATTGCGAGTACATATAATTTAAATATTAATCCTGTTCCCCTCTCATTCGTTGAAGAATCTGCCCAATTACCAAGGGAGGTTACGTCTTATGCTACTTTACATGCACAAGCAGCCCCTCCCATTCAATCGGGTGAATTAGAAATCATTTCATCCATACGGGCTATTTTTACGTATTTATAACGAATTCTCTTTACAAGTAAACGTTATCATTTTACTTGTTGTAAAAACATGATGTTCTGATATAATAAAGAACGGTGAGCTCTTACAAAAGAGATATCACGGGTGGGAGAGGGATATGAAAAAGAAGGTTTAACATGAAAGGAATACTTGAAAGAACATTTAAATTAGGTTTACACGAAACATCACCAAAACAAGAAGTTTTAGCTGGAGTTACGTCATTTTTCACAATCGTATATATTATGATTGTAAATGCGTCAATCTTATCAGATGCTGGCATTCCTCTTGAAGCTGGAATTTTAGCAACTGTTTTTAGTTCATTTGTCGGATGTCTACTCATGGCATTTTGGGCAAATGCACCTGCTATTCTTGTCCCGGGTATGGGTGTAAATGCATTCTTCACGTACACAGCTGTGCATACGCTTGGACTAACTTGGCAAGAAGCATTGGCTGCTGTCTTTATCTCTGGTATTATTTTTGCAATTGCCGCTTTTACACCAATCGCTCGCGTGCTATCAATATCAATTCCAAAGTCATTAAAGGAAGCGATTACTGTCGGCATCGGATTATTTTTAGCGTTTATCGGATTGCAAAAAGGTGGTTTAGTCGTTTCGAACCCAAATACTGCTGTGGCAATGGGGAAATTAAGTAATCCTGTCGTTCTTGCGACATTACTTACTCTTATCATTGCACTTGTATTATTTATTCGTAACGTACGTGGAAACTTTTTATGGACGATTGCAATAGGAACTGGTATTGCATGGCTATTTGGCCTTGTTGATACAAGTCAAATCGGAAATAGTTCATTCTCATTCGCTAATTACGGCGATGTGTTTGGAGCTATGTCATTTGGCAAACTTTCTTCCTTACCATTTTGGATTGCAACATTCTCCTTAAGCATGGTGCTTATTTTTGAGAACATGGGACTTCTGCACGGTTTATTAGAAGATGACCGTAAATTCCCACGTGCTTACCAAGCCAATGCAATTTCAGCAATGACATGTGGTCTATTTGGCACAAGCCCTACCGTATCAACAGTAGAGAGTGCCGCAGGTATTACTGCAGGCGGAAAGACAGGTCTGACGTCTATCGTTACGGGGTTGCTATTCTTTGCATCACTGTTTGCTCTTCCGTTTGTCAAACTAATTCCTGATAGTGCCATTGCACCAATCTTAATTATTATTGGCGGCCTGATGATTACAAGCATTCAGCAAATTCCTCTGAACGATTTTTCAGAAGGATTTCCAGCGTTCTTAATTATCGTCATGATCCCGCTCACATATAGTATCGCTGATGGCATTGCGTTCGGATTTATTGCTTACCCTATCTTAAAAGTTGCTCTTGGAAAGCGTAAAGAAGTCGCACCATCTATGTATATCATTACATGCTTATTCTTAGCTATGTTTGTATTACATGCTATTGGTTAAAAAAAACACCGAGGAAATCCTCGGTGTTTTTTTACTTAAACCATCCTTTTTTATAAAACCAGGCCATCATTCCGCCGCCAATTAGTGCCATGATAAGTAGACAAATAAAATAACTATATTGTCCACCAAGCTCTGGCATATGCGTAAAGTTCATTCCATATACTCCCGCAATAAATGTTAATGGCATGAAAATAGTCGAGAATACAGTTAATGTTTTCATAATGTTATTCATATGATGTGAGTTTAATGAAAAATAACTATCCCGAATATCTGCTGTTAACTCTCGACTTGCCTCAATCATTTCTGTTAATTTAAGCAAATGATCATGTATATCTTTAAAGTAAATTTCATGATCGCTTATACCGTAAAAACGAGTGGAATTCAAAATACGATACAATAAATCACGCATTGGAATAATTGTACGTCTTAACTTAGATAAATCTGCCCTAATATCGAATACTTCTTCTAGTACGGCTCCTGCTGTCTCACCTGTTAAATTATCATCAATCGCATTTAAATGATCTTCAATGTAATATACAGGTGCGAAATAATCATCTACAATTTGATCAGTGATCGTATGTGCTACATGTAAAGGTCCTTTCTTAATCCGCCTCTTCTCACCAAGTGTTTTCCATACTCTTTCAATTGCATTATTATGAGAAAAATGGAAAGAAACAATATAGCGATCACTAACAAACAAATCAATTTCATGTGGTTCTAGCCCATCTTCTCCAAACGCGTGAAGAACTAAAAAGTTATATCCATCATAAAAATCAACTTTTGGCCTCTGTACGTATTCTAGACAGTCTTCAATTGCAAGGGGATGGAACTTAAAATGGTCTTGCAGAATATATGTATACTCTTCTTTCGTTGGCTTATATAAATCTAGCCAATACCATACAATATGGTCTTTCTTTGTTTCTTCTAGAGAAACATCATATAATACTTCATCTGTTTTTGTTACTGCACAAATTCTAATCATAATTTCACCCATTATTATTATAAACAAAAAATAGTAAAAAAAGCCAAGGAGAAATCTCCTCAGCTTTTTTTATTACTTCGTTACGATACCGTGTACTAAAGTTGGTGCATCTACGTGTTCTTTAGAGATCTTCATGTTCTCATAAATTTTCGCTTTTACATCTTCAACATTTTCGCGGTTTGCGTAAATTGTAACGAGAGATTCACCTTGCTTCACGCTATCGCCTACTTTTTTGCGCAGCATTAGACCAACTGCTAAATCAATTTCAGACTCTTTCGTTGCACGTCCTGCTCCTAAAAGCATTGCTGCTGTTCCGATTTCGTCTGCAACGATTTCTGATACATATCCGTCTTCTTTCGCTTCCACTTCAATTTTAAATTGTGCTTGTGGCAATTTAGAAGGGTCATCAACAACAGATGCGTCACCGCCTTGCGCTGATAAGAACGTTTTAAATGATTCTAGCGCTTTTCCGTTGTTCATTACTTCAATTAGCTTTTCACGTGCATCTTCTAAAGATGAAGCTTGTCCAGCAAGGTACACCATTTGACTTCCAAGTGTTAAACATAGCTCTTCTAAATCTTTCGGCCCTTTACCTTGTAATGTATCAATTGCTTCTTGAACTTCTAATGCGTTACCGATAGCTTCACCGAGTGGTTGACTCATATCAGAAATAACTGCCATCGTATTACGACCAACGTTATTACCGATACGTACCATTGCTTCTGCTAAACGTTTTGCATCTTCATCCGTTTTCATAAATGCACCTGCTCCAGTTTTTACATCAAGAACAATTGCATCTGCACCAGCAGCAATTTTTTTACTCATAATCGAACTTGCAATAAGCGGAATTGAGTTTACTGTTGCTGTTACATCACGAAGTGCATATAGCTTTTTATCAGCAGGTGTTAAGTTACCACTTTGGCCGATAACAGCGATTTTGTTTTCATTTACAAGACGCATGAATTCATCGTTTTCAATTTCCACATGGAATCCTGGAACTGCTTCTAATTTATCAATTGTACCACCAGTATGTCCTAAACCGCGTCCAGACATTTTCGCTACTGGTACATCTAAAGCAGCTACTAATGGACCTAATACAAGTGTCGTTGTATCACCAACACCACCTGTTGAATGCTTATCTACTTTTACACCTTCAATAGCCGATAAGTCGATTGTATCACCGCTATTTACCATTGCCATCGTTAAATCAGCACGCTCTTGATCGTTCATATCTTGGAAGAAAATTGCCATTGCAAGTGAACTTACTTGATAATCAGGAATATCACCATTCGTATATCCTTCAACAATAAAGTTAATTTCTTCTGTCGTTAATGCATGTCCGTCACGTTTTTTTGCAATTAGGTCCACCATTCTCATTGTGAAGTCACCCCTTCATTTGTTTTACGATTGCTTTTACTAATGCTAAGAAGTTAGCTTTAACACGTTCTGTCGTTTCAATTACTTCATCGTGGTGAAGTGGTTGATCTAAAATACCAGCTGCCATATTTGAAATACAAGAAATACCTAATACTTTCATACCAGCGTGACGCGCTACAATTACTTCAGGTACTGTTGACATACCAACTGCATCTCCGCCAAGTGTACGAAGCATACGAATTTCAGCAGGTGTTTCATATACAGGACCTGTCATTCCTACGTATACACCTTCTTGTACTTTAATATTTAAGTCTGCTGCAACTTGTTTCGCCATTTCGCGAAGTTCTACTGTATATGATGTAGACATATCAGGGAAACGTACGCCCATTTCAGAATCATTCGGTCCGATTAATGGATTCGTACCCATGAAGTTAATGTGGTCTGAAATTAACATAAGATCGCCTGGCTCAAATGATGTATTTACACCACCAGCTGCGTTTGTTACAACTACTGTTTCTACACCTAGTTCTTTCATAACACGAACTGGGAATGTTACTTTTTGCATGTCGTATCCTTCATAGAAGTGGAAACGTCCTTGCATTGCTACTACTGTTACACCTTGAAGTGTACCAAATACTAGTTGACCTGCATGGCCTTCTACAGTTGATACTGGGAATTCAGGGATTTCACTGTAAGGTACTGTTACTGCATTCTCAATTTCGTCTGCTAATACACCTAGTCCTGATCCAAGGATTAGTCCTACTTGTGGTGTCTCTTGAAATTTCTCTTTTAAGTATGAAGCTGATTTTGTAATAAGTTCACGATTCATTTGTTTATCCCCCTATTTCTTTAGCTCGTTTAAGAAGCTTGTTCCGTATTCTGGCATTTTCACACCGAAGTTTTCTGCTACTGTTGCACCAATATCAGCAAATGTTTGACGAAGTGGTAACTCTTGTCCGCCTTCTTTCATGCTTGGGCTATATGCTAATAATGGTACATATTCACGTGTATGGTCAGTACCAGGGTGAATTGGATCATTACCGTGGTCTGCTGTAATTAATAATAGATCATCTTCTTTTAGTTTTGCGAATACTTCTGGAAGACGTGCATCATATTCTTGCAGAGCTTCTCCGTATCCTTGTGGATCACGGCGGTGGCCGAATAATGCATCAAAGTCAACTAAGTTTAAGAAGCTAAGACCTGTAAAGTCCATATTTAATGTATCTACAAGCTTATCCATTCCATCCATGTTAGACTTCGTACGAAGTGATTCAGTTACCCCTTCACCATCATAAATATCAGAGATTTTACCAATAGCAATTACATCGTAGTCACTATCTTTTAATTCGTTCATTACTGTACGGCCGAATGGTTTTAATGCATAGTCATGACGATTTGGTGTACGTGTAAAGTTTCCAGGTTCACCAACGAATGGACGAGCAATAACACGACCTACCATGTATTTCTCATCTAATGTTAATTCACGTGCAATTTTACAGATTTTATATAACTCATCAAGTGGCACTACTTCTTCGTGTGCTGCAATTTGCAATACGCTATCAGCAGAAGTATAAACGATTAAAGAGCCTGTTTCCATTTGCTCTTGACCAAGTTCATCAAGAATCTCAGTTCCAGAAGCTGGCTTATTACCGATAATTTTACGGCCTGTTTTTTCTTCTAATTCATCAAGTAATTCTTTCGGGAATCCTTCTGGGAACACTTGGAATGGTGTATCAATGTAAAGGCCCATGATTTCCCAGTGACCTGTCATTGTATCTTTACCAGTAGATTTCTCTTGCATTTTTGTGTAATATCCAAGTGGTTTCTCTACTTTAGAGATACCTTTCATTTCTCGAATGTTACCAAGACCTAATTTCACCATGTTAGGCATTTGTAACCCATTCATATGTTCAGCAATGTGACCAATTGTGTCAGATCCTAGATCACCAAATTGCTCAGCATCTGGTGCTTCACCGATTCCCACAGAGTCCATTACGACTAGGAATATACGTTTATATTTATTCATAACTGCGACCTCCTATAAGTTCAGTTCTACTTCTTGTAGTATGTTCAAAACGCTATAAAGTGAAACTGTTATCCAAAAGAATTCTCATTGTCAAACAGTACTTCTTTAAATCATTTTCTAACCTATTTCGTTTACTTGAAACGATTCAAAAACATTTCTAGTTTTTTCTAAGTCAGATGTCAGACATCTGATACTGATATCATAACATGTTTACGCTTTCTTTTTAATACATTTTCGTAGAATTTCTCATTTTCTTCACACTTCTATTGTAATCCATTCTGCAACGAAGTGCTAATTTTTTTATGATTTATTTCTTCATATTAAAAATAAAAAGTAGCTCTAAAGAGCTACTTTTTATTTTACTTCTATTGTTTCTTCTTTATGTTCATGCAATTCGCCTTTTCTTACATGTACTTTCACTTTGTAAGCACCGTTCTCTTTGAAAGTATGTTTCGTTTCATACTCTCCTTTATTCCCTTCTTTCGCTGGAATAAATTCGTGTTTTTCAACACCATCTTTCCAAATCTCTAGTTGTACTTCAGCACCAGTTAATGCTTCTTCTTTTTGCTTTAAATGAACTTTCATTGTAGATTCAGCATTTGCCTTTATGTCTCCAGCCATAAGATGGATCATTGTGTCACTTTTATGATCTCCATGTCCTGCACTGTGATCACTATTTTCTTTTTTCGCATCTTCTACTTTCGCATTTCCTACAGCAACTTTCACTTCTGGCATAACGTGCATTTCACGTGCATTTGTGTGAGCAATAATATGGTATACTCCATCCGTTTCGAATGTTTTCTCTACTGCATAAACACCTTTTCCTTTATGCTTACCATCTAACATCTCGTGCTTTTCGTCGCCATCTTTCCAAATTTCAAACTTTACATCATCGGCATCCGTTACTTTTTCTTTCCCTTGTGTAACAAGTGCTTGTACTTCTGTTTTTTCACCTGGTTTAATTTCTTTCGGATTTGTTTGGACTGCTACTTTTACAGCTTCAAGTTTCTGTTCTTTTTTCGGTTCTTCTTTGTTTGTATTACAGCCAGCCAACGCTAGCATCGCGATAAATAAAGTTATAATCAGTTTTTTCATCATCATTTCCTCCTTTATACTTTATTTAGTATAGAGGAAATACATTGTAATATTCCAGTCTTCTGCTGAAAACAATATACGAAATGTTTGTGAAGTTTCTGTGAAACGGTCTTCCCCTCTTAATCTATGAAAAAAAGAGCATAGTAACTATGCTCTCGGATGAAACTGTTTATATACATCTTTTAATCTAGTTTTTGAAACGTGCGTATAGATTTGCGTAGTTGAAATATCTGCATGTCCAAGCATTTCTTGTACAGCACGTAAATCTGCTCCATTTTCTAATAAGTGCGTAGCAAACGAGTGACGCAACGTATGAGGTGTAAGTTCTTTTTCAATATTTGCCTCTTTCGCTAATCGTTTTAATATTTTCCAAAATCCTTGTCTTGATAATCGATTACCATGATGGTTTAAAAAGAGTGCATCTACTACTTTTTTCCCCATTAATTCTCTTCTTCCTTTTTCAATATACTTTTGAATTGCTTCCGTTGCTAAACTTCCTAGTGGAATAATTCTTTCTTTATTCCCTTTCCCTATGCAACGAACAAATCCCATCGTTAAATGTACATCTTCTAAATTGAGTGCAATCAATTCTGAAACACGAAGTCCTGTCGCATACAGTAACTCTAGCATCGCCTTATCACGAATACCAAAAGCACTTGTCATTTTTGGTGTTTGAAGTAACGCCTCTACTTCATCAACTGATAATACCTTTGGTAATTTCCGTTCCCCTTGTGGCGTTTCAATATGTACGGATGGATCGTGTTCTACCGCTCGTTCACGAAGTAAAAATTGGTGGAACGAACGAATTGATGCGATATGACGCGCCAATGTTTTCGAAGATTTTCCGTTCTCTTTTAAATACTGCAAAAAGTTAACAATGTGTAAACGGGTCACTTCATGAAAAGTTTTCGTCTGTTCCACATTTTGCAAATACTTTACGTAGCTTTTTAAATCCCGTTCATAAGATACTACTGTATTCTTTGCTAATCCTTTTTCGACAACCATATAATGAATAAAATCTTTTAATTGATCTTCCACTCTACACTACTCCCCATTTTCATAGAAAAACATCATTCTATTTACGAAAGCATCCTTTGCCGGTTCTTCATTCCCTGATACTTTTTCTACAGTCTCTTCTTTAGGTTTTTCATAACGATGATAGCTTTCATATTCTTCATTTATCCATAGTATAGCGAAATAAAACAAAATCGTACAACTTGTAAATAATAAAAATACTTTTATTCCATCAAAAGTTAATTTTAAAGCTCGGCGCATTGTAAATTCCTCCAAAATATAAGTTATTACAACATATGCCAAGCTTTCACCAATTTATACCTTATTCAAATAAAAAAACCTCTTCCTAGATAAATAGGAAAAGGTTATTTTTCATCCGTTTCATTTTCTTGACAATTTTTACAAATCCCATGGAATGTTAAACGATGATCTTTCACCTTAAAGCTCCAGTCTCGTTCTACTTTCCTTTCCACTTCACCAAGTAAATCTTCTTGTATTTCTTGTACAGCACCACATTGTGTACAAATCAAATGATGGTGGAAACGCTGCGCACCTTCTTGGCGTAAGTCATAGCGTGAAACACCGTCTCCGAAGTTAATCTTATCGACAACTTTTAACTCAGATAATAGTTCTAAAGTTCGATAGACGGTTGCTAATCCGATCTCTGGCGACTTTTCTTTTACAAGGAGGTAAACATCTTCTGCGCTTAAATGATCTTCTTCATTTTCTAGCAGCACACGAACTGTTGCTTCACGTTGCGGTGTTAATTTGTAGCTCGCTGCATGTAATTGCTTCTTAATTCGTTCAATTCTTTCTTCCATTCGGTACTACTCCCTCCTCGCCACTCTTACACCATTATATCAGAAGAAGGGCTTCTGTCAAAAGAAAAAACAATAAAAACAAATTGATAATTATTCTCAAAAAGTATTTATTTTTTATTAATAGCCTCAACGACTTCTTTCATTAAAACTGGTGATGCGTAAGCCTCCACACTAGAAGCAAGTGCTAACACCACTCCAATTACGAGAAAGAAGCATGTATAACGGATTAATAATGGTAATAGTGGCTCGGTTATTTTTCTAATAAATTGATGCCTAATCATCCGTAAAGAAAAACTTGCAGCAATGGTTGTCATAACGAGAAAGACTGGAATGATAATTAAATTTTGTGGCAAAACAGATACAAATGCTAATAATAGTCCATTCCATCCATGCTGACTTACTAAAAAACCAACTGTAAATCCAACGACAACTCCTTTTACAAATAATAAAATAAAAATAAGTGGTAATCCAATAATTGAAATTCCTAAAATCCAAATAAATCCGATGTATTTTAATTGCGAAAAGTAACTTTCTCGAAACATTTCGCCCGCAATGGCAAATTCTCCTTTAGAGACTTGTCCAAAAAAACGTTGTAAATAAAATGATAAATCTTGTTTTTGATTGATTTGTAAACTATTCACGAGAATGGCTCCGAATATTACTCCCATCAATAATAAAACAGCGTTAAATATATATAATGAAGAGTTTTCCTGTATGTGAGACATTACACGGTCTTGCCAATTTTTTCGCCACATTTTTCTTCCCTCCGTTCACACTCTTATTAAAAATGTATGAAAGAAAGAAAAAAGTATGACGAATTAACATTGAAATTCCGCTCTACTTTGCTAAACTAAAAAGTAGAGAATAGGAGGGATTTCTCTTGAAACCATTATTATTAGATTTTCCAACATTATTTCAAACTGAACGCTTGCAAGTTCGTAAACCATTTCCAGGTGATGGTGCAGAAGTATATGAAGCAATCCAAGCTTCTCTAGAAGACTTAGTACCGTGGATACCAATTAACGCTGAAACAGAAGAGAGTGCTGAAGAAATTGTTCGCGAAGCTCACGGACAGTTTTTACTTCGTGAAACACTTGATTTTCACTTATACGATAAAGTATCTGGTACATTCATCGGAGCAATTACACTAAAGCCTGAAAACTGGGATATTCCAAAGTTTTCACTTCACTTCTGGCTACATAGTGCCTATACAAAACAAGGCTATATGACCGAAGCTGTTAAAGGTGCAATTCAGTTCGCCTTTGATAAACTAGGCGCTAGAAGAATTGAAATTCGTACTGATGCAACAAATATAAATGCATGTAGCTTAGCAGAACGTCTAGAATTCATTCTAGAAGGGACAATGGAAAATGATTTCCTAGCACCAGATGGTAGCTTACGTGATGCACGTGTATATGCAAAAATCAATTAAAAAACACTCGCCTTTGGCGAGTGTTTATTTTTGTAGTTGTAAATATTGTACTGCAAACATCGTCTTCGCATCATGAATACGAAGATCTTTCATAAGAGTAATCGCTTCTTCTAACGATACTTCCATTAATTCCACAAACTCATCTTCATCTAACTCAGCTTTATTTTCTTTTCTTGTCAAACCTGTCGCTTTATATACATATAAAATTTCATCTGCGAATCCTGGAGATGTATAGAAAGAAGTAATGAGCTCCATATTTTCACATACATATCCTGTTTCCTCTTCTAATTCACGAACTGCTGTTACCTCAGGTTTTTCACCAGGTTCTAACTTGCCAGCCGGAATTTCTATAATCGCCTTTTCAAGTGCTTTACGATACTGCTCAACAAGCACAATTTTCCCCTCATCAGTAATAGCAATAATAGCAACTGCACCAGGGTGATTTACAATTTCACGTTTACTCATTGCTCCATTTGGTAATACTACATCATCAACACGAACTTTTATAACTCTACCATCAAAAATTGGCTCAGTTTTTACTGTTCTCTCTGCAAGATTACTCATACTACTTCATCTCCCTGTTCTATTTCCTATTCTTTCCTCATACATTTTACCACATTGAAAGGAGCGTGATAGAAATGAAAGTTTATATTTTACCAAATCGTGTCACTTTAGTCGGAAAAGCATGGCAAATTCGCCATAAGCTAAAGCAATATAGCAAAGAGTATACAACTGTACAAGAGTGGATTACAGCAAATAAAGTGAAACATTAATCATGCTTTTACGGGCAGTTAATGCGAAGCGGAAAGTAAACGTTTGTCAACCTCTTTTCCCTCTCGTACAATAAAGGTAAGGAGGTTGACCTATGAAAAAACGTCAATTAGGAAACTCAGATTTGTTTGTTACAGAAATGGGCCTTGGCTGTATGTCTCTCGGTACATCTGAAACAGAAGCTATGCATATTATCGATGAAGCGATCGATTTAGGAATTAATTTTTTTGATACAGCAGATTTATATGATTACGGATTAAATGAAGAATTTGTTGGAAAAGCCTTGAAGGGAAGAAGAGACCAAATTGTACTTACAACGAAGGTTGGAAATCGTTGGACAGAAGAAAAAAATGGCTGGTCTTGGGATCCTTCTAAAGCTTACATAAAGACTGAAGTAAAGGAAAGTTTACGTAGACTTCAAACTGATTATATTGACCTTTACCAACTTCATGGCGGAACAATTGAAGATCCAATAGATGAAACAATTGAAGCTTTTGAAGAATTGAAAAAGGAAGGTATTATTCGCCATTACGGTATTTCTTCTATACGCCCAAATGTCGTTCGTGAATATGCAAAACGCTCAAACATCGTTAGTGTACTAATGGAATATAACCTTTTAAATCGTCGTCCAGAAGAATGGTTCCCCCTTCTAAATGAACACCAAATTAGCGTCATTGCCCGCGGGCCACTTGCAAAAGGAATTTTAACTGACAATAATGCAAGAAAGATAGAAAGAGTAAAGGAAAAGGATTATCTCTCTTATTCTTACGATGAATTACATGCAACTCTAGCAAGTGTAAAAGAAATGATTGGAGAACGCTCTTTAACAGGAACAGCTATTCAATATTGCTTACATAATAAGACTGTTGCAGCTGTTATACCTGGTGCAAGCTCTCTTCAACAATTACAGGAAAATATACGAGCTAGTCAACAGTTACCTTTAACGAAAGAAGAATATATACAACTTCAAAAAATTGTTAAATATGACACATATGCTTTGCATCGTTAAAAATATCGAATTACCGATAAAACAAAAGACTGTCTCCAGTATTAGGAGACAGTCTTTTTTATAACGTATCATATTTATCAGGATTCGTTCCTACATGTAAATCACGATTCAACGTGTTAATTTGACGTATCTCTTCTTCAGTTAGTGCAAAATCAGAAATAGTAAAGTTTTCTTTAATACGAGATGGTGTAACAGATTTAGGAATTGTAACAATCCCGCTTTGAATATCCCACCTTAATATAACTTGTGCAGGTGTTTTTTCATATTTGTTAGCAATAGCCTGAATGATTGGATGCTGGAATACTTCTCCGCCCCTCATTAACGGACTCCATGCTTCCATTTGAATTTGCTCATCTTGACAATAATTTCGCAACTCAAATTGCGTCAACATCGGATGAAGTTCCACTTGGTTTACCATCGGCTTCACTTTGCAATTTGGTAATAATAGTTCTAAATGATGTTTATGAAAATTAGAAACACCAATCGCACGCACTTTACCTTCTTCATACAATTTCTCTAAAGCTCGGTACGTATCAACATACTTCCCTCTTACCGGCCAATGTATTAAATATAAATCTACATAGTCCATTTGTAATTTTTTCAAACTCTTTTCAAACGCCTCGAGTGTCTCCTCATATCCTTGATCGTCGTTCCATACTTTTGTTGTAATAAATATATCTTCTCTTGGAATTCCTGATTCACGTATCGCCTCTCCGACACCGCTTTCATTTTCATATACAGTTGCTGTATCAATCGAACGGTATCCAACTTCTAACGCTGTTTTTACTGCTTGCTTTACTTCGTCTCCTTCTTTCGCTTTATATACGCCTAGACCAATCATCGGCATTTTCACGCCATTATGAAGTGTAGTTGTTGGAATATGCACAGTCGTCTCCCTTTCATTGTTACATTTTTTATAAGCCACAATTTTATTTCAACAAGATTCATCCCAAAAGTCAAAACATACGTACAGTTTACATAACACTTTTATATAGCTAAAAAATAGCGTGAACTCATTCATTCACGTTATTTTTTCTCCATTCTTTCGCTTTTTCATCCACATTGCGCACAAACTCATTTTTTCCTTCCGTATATAACGCGCCATCATATGTATACTTTTCGGCTAATTCTTTCTTTAAGGTTGCATATGCCTCTGCTTCTTCACAATGAGCCATCATATAATCACGAAATGCTAAATGCCTTACTATCTCTGGATTTCCTTTTTCAAACACGTGTAAATGATACGAGCGTTTTTCTTCAGTTCCATGAATAAAATATCGTCGTCTTGAAATACCATTTTCCCCTTTTACGATGTAACCAAGCTCTATAAATCGTTCATTCCACCCATCTACTCTTTCGATATTTTCTACTTCCATGATCATATCAATAATAGGTTTAGCTGCCAGTCCGGGAACTGACGTACTTCCAATATGATAAATTTTTACCGTTTCTGGCATCGCTGATTTTAATCTTTTAGCCTCCATTTGAAATTTTTCACTCCAATGGTTTTCATGTGGAACAACGACAATTTTTCTCATTCTAACTCCCCTTTTCTTACAAGCTCGTCAAAAAATGATCAGTGGTATTTCACTGATCATTTTTTTATTATTTAAAGTCTTTCCAAGTAAGGTTACTTTCACTTAGCAGTTCTTCAAATGATTTATTCTTTTCACGTTCTTTTTGTTCTTGGCGCTTTCTTTCCAGTTCAGCTGCCTCTTTTTCCTCTTCCCTCACTTGCAACTCTTTCTTCTTACTCTTTAATTGTTGCATGAGTGAATCATTTAATTGATCGCCTAATGTAAGTGTTTCTTTCTTTGGTTGATTCACTTGTGATTGTCTTTGCATTTGTCTTTGTTTCTTTTTCTTCATGCTACTCACCTTTTACTTTTTTCTCCATTATAGTAGATACACAATGAAATCGACAATAAAAAAGGGTCTTTACTCTATTATTCACTTTTTGTAAATATGTTAATTTTTCGAAAAGACTAAATTTTTATGTAGCTATAATCCTATGAATCTATTAAAATTATGTCGTATGATGTCAGATTATAAAAAAGGAGAATTATATTATGTGGAAAAAAATTATTCCTGCCGTTGCTGTTTTAAGCACCATTACTTTTTCAAGCGTATTTGCCGCTCCCCCATCTCAGAATCCAGCTGAACAAAACCGCTACATAGACGTACAAATGCTTGGTATTAATGATCTCCATGGACAACTAGATACTGTTAAAAAAATCAATAATAAAGAAGCTGGTGGCGCTGATTACTTAGCTACTTATTTAAAAGAACATAAAAACCAAAACCCTAATACACTTCTCGTACATGCTGGTGATATCGTCGGAGCTAGTCCACCAGTTTCAGCATTATTACAAGATGAACCGACGATTGAATTTTTAAATGACTTAAAATTTGATGTCGGTACAATCGGGAACCATGAATTTGATGAAGGCATTGATGAAATGAAACGCCTCATTTACGGTGGATATCATGAAAAAACAGGAAATTTCAAAGGGGCTAACTTCCCCTATGTAGCTGCTAATTTCTATAACAAATCAACTGGCCGCTTATTTTTACCACCATTTACCGTAAAAATGGTAGATGGTGTTCCTGTAGGATTCATTGGGGTTGTTACAACTGATACACCAAATGTCGTTATGCCTACGATGCTTAACAATGTACAAATTACTGATGAAGTAGAAGCAATTAATAAATCAACACAACAATTAAAACGCCTCGGCGTTAAATCTATCGTCGTTCTTGCTCATGTCGGTGGAACAACCGATGAGTCTGGGGTAACAAATGGCGATCTTACTCGAATTGCAAATGAAACAGACCCAGAAGTTGATGTTATTTTCGGTGGACATAGTCATACGTATGTAAATGGTACAGTAAATAATAAACTAATTGTCCAAGCAAATTCATACGGAATGGCTTTCTCAGACGTCGATGTAACAATTGATCGTAAAACAAAGGATATTGTAAAGAAAAAAGCTGAAGTTATTACAACGTATCATGAAGGTGTAGAACCTGATAAACAAGTAAAGAAAAAACTAGATCAATATAAAGAAAAAATCGCACCACTTGTAAATGAAGTGGTCGGAAAATCTACAGCACCTATCGACCGTAAACAAAATGATGCTGGTGAGTCCACTCTTGGAAATTTAGTTGCCGATGCTCAGCGTCAAACGATGCAAACTCAAATCTCCCTCATGAATCCTGGTGGCATTCGTAATGACTTAGATGCTGGTGATATTACGTGGGGTGAGTTATACGGCATTCAACCTTTTGGAAATCAATTGATTAAAGTAGATTTAACAGGTCAAGACATTCGCGATATTTTAAATCAGCAATGGCAAAAAGGAACAACAAGAATGCTTCAAATTTCAGGTATTCAATATACGTGGGATGCAAATAAACCAAACGGTGAAAAAGTTACAAATATACGTTTAACAAACGGAGAAGAATTATCTCCATCTACAACGTATAGCGTAGTTGCAAATGCCTTCTTAGCTTCTGGTGGTGATGGATTCGTATCATTTAAAAATGGTAAAAATGCAGAAACTGGGCCAAACGACTTTGAAGCGTTAGTCAATTACGTAAAACAATTAAAAGAACCAATTCAGCCAGTTATTGATGGAAGAATTCAAAAAGTAAATTAAGTGTTTCTCTAATAATGAATTTCATTTTTCACGTATAAAGGATTTGTACTGATCCTCTATTTTATACGTAATATACATCATAAAAAGGATACTCGTTCTTCTAATGAACATAGTATCCTTTTCTTTAGTTATCAAAATGTGATGTTTTGTCAACTTCATATTGCTGTAAAAATTGTTGCAACGCCTCTTCTACAAGTTTAGATTTTTGAATTCCTTTCGATTCTGATATAAGGTCCAATCTTGCTAATATTTCTGTATTAATAGAAAAGGTTCGTCTCTTTTTCTCTGTACTTTTACTCACAATTGGTGCAATTACTTCTTCTCTTTTTCTTAATAACTCATAAATGCTTTGTAATTGCTCATAAATTAATAATTGATAATCTGTTTTCTCATATTGAAGGGCGGTCGCTTCTTGGAGTTGTAAGTGACGTGGTTCTTCTCCATCTCCTACAAAAATACGTTTCTTCTGCTCTCCATCATATTCGTATCCAATCAATCTTAATTTCTTCGATAATGTATACGGGCTTATTTCAAGACGTTTTGCTATAATAGCGATGGATTCACGTCTATTTAAACCATCTATAATTTCTCCAATCGTCACAATTTCCCTCCTCCCGTGTTGAAATGACACTAGTATGGTATGTTACAATGATTTTCTAACAGTATATGCAAAATGAATAGCCTGTGCGATTCATACGATTTCACAAAAGGAGGTTTTCAATATGCTTTTTCGTAGCTACACCCCTCAGTTCTATAACGAAAACAAACAACTCATTCCTAATAGTATCGCTACGATAGAAAGCGTTATGATTAATAATCGAAAACAAACTCTCCTTATGCGTGGACAAAACGTAGAGCAACCTATTTTATTATGCTGTCACGGCGGACCTGGGATGGCACAAATCGGATTTATTCGCCATTTTCAAAAAGAATTAGAGAAGCAATTTATTGTTATTAATTGGGATCAGCGCGGGGCTGGTAAATCCTTTTCAATGAAAGATTTCGGAGCAAATTTCACAATCGAACAATTCGTTTCCGATGCAAAAGAAGTGATTCAATATGTACTTAAAAAGTTCAACAAACAAAAACTATTTCTCGCTGGTCATTCTTGGGGAAGTATTATTGGGCTTAACATAGCACATCAATATCCAAAGTATATCGAGGCTTACATCGGTATTGGGCAAATTGTACATATGAAACAAAATGAAGAATTGCTATATCAACATTTAATTCATTCTGCAAAAAAACATGATCATAAAAAAGCATTAGCTTCCCTTTTAAAATTAGGCAAACCACCATTTTTAGATACGAGACGTCTCATTATTCAAAGAAAGTGGCTTGGCACATTTGGAGGCGCAATCCAAAACGGATCTTCCTTTTCTTTCATACGAAAAGGTTTCTTTTCTCCCGAATATACGCTATTAGATTGGTTCAAGTTTCTCGCAGGAAATTTAAAATCCGGCATTTTATGGGAAGAAATGCTGACAATCGATTTCTTTTCTTCTATCTCAAGTTTATCTATTCCAGTTTATTTTTGTTCTGGTCGCTATGATTATCAAACTCCTTATGCACTCGTTCAGGAATATTGCGATATTATTGAAGCGCCTATAAAAAAGATGATTTGGTTCCCAAATTCAGCACATTCTCCTGATTTAGAAGAACCTGAATTATTCGCTAATTCTTTACAATCAATTAAACAAGAGCTAGCTTTTCAGCATTAGTAACAAAAGGCTCTTTTACATTTCATAGAAAACATTTTATAATAATATGTCGCAAGTATGTATAAACATAGCAAAATGTTTCATATTTACTTGTCTTAACAGAATAAAAATTTAGGGAGATTACATTTATTATGAACGCTGTACTCGTCGCAGTAGCAATTATGCTATTGCTTAGTTTGTTACGTGTCCAGGTCATTGTCGCCATCATTGTTGGAGCTTTAACAGGCGGACTTATCGGCGGACTCGGTATTTCAGAAACGATTAACACTTTTACAACTGGTCTTGGAAACAGTGCTCCAATCGCTTTAAGTTATGCAATGCTTGGTGGTTTCGCTATTTCCCTTTCCAAAACAGGACTTCCAGATGCTATGATTCAAACTGCATTAAAATGGATTGGCAATGAACAAGACACGAAAAAACAAGTTTATTCTAAAATACTTATTTTATTCATTATTTTAACGATGGCTTGTTTCTCACAAAATGTGATTCCTGTTCACATTGCTTTCATCCCCATCTTAATTCCAGCACTTTTAAAAGTATTAAATGAGCTGAAAGTGGATCGCAGACTTGTCACATGTATTATTACATTTGGATTGATTACTCCTTATATGTGGATCCCTGCAGGGTTCGGAAAAATTTATCATGACGTATTGCAAACCAACGCTGCGCAAAGCGGCCTTACATTTGATGTCACACTTATTCCAAAAGCAATGACTATTCCAGCAATCGGTATGATTATTGGATTATGTGTAGCGGTATTCATTACGTACCGAAAACCTCGTACGTATGAAACAGAACAAATTCATACTACCGAAAATGAAATCGTTCCCTATACAAAACGTAGCATTACTTTCGGGTTATTATCTATCATTGCTACATTAACTGTTCAATTAACAACAGAATCAATGATTTTCGGTGCTTTAGCAGGTATTATCGTCTTATCAGTTAGTGGCAGTCTACCACTTAAAGAAGCAGATGCGATATTAACAAGCGGAATGCGTATGATGTCCTTTATTGGCTTTGTTATGATTGCTGCCGCTGGATTCGGCGCTGTTCTTCGAAAAACAGGACATGTTGAATCTCTAGTGCAAACGAGTGCACATATAATCGGAAATAACAAACCACTCGCTGCATTTCTTATGCTCGTTATTGGACTTCTCGTTACGATGGGAATTGGTTCATCCTTTTCAACCATCCCTATCTTAACAACCATTTTTGTACCTCTTTGCATTCAGCTTGGATTTAGTCCAATGGCCACAATTGCAATTATCGGTACAGCCGGAGCACTAGGTGACGCAGGATCTCCAGCATCGGATAGTACCCTTGGACCAACATCCGGTTTAAATGCTGATGGTCAGCACCATCATATATGGGATACATGTGTACCCACTTTTCTACATTACAATATACCGTTACTTATATTTGGCTTTATTGCCGCAATTACATTATAAAAAGGTGCGTATAAAACGCACCTTTTACTTTTTTATTTTTCCCTTTAATTGTTGCAATGCTATTTTCCCATTTTCTTCGATACAACTTTCCATTTGCATAAATGACAGACCTGCCCACTCACTGTCTATACTCCCGTTCAGTCCAATAATTTTCAATTTATCCGGTATACGGATATTTAATTTTTTTGCTGCTCGAATTAACTCAAAGGTAATCTTATCACTTGAAGTTACAATTCCATCTATATACGGATAAGTTTGCAATAATGTAACAAACTGTTTATTCGTATACCCTTGTACACATTCTTCTCGATAAGAGATTCCTTCCTCCCAAACAGCGTCTAAAAATCCTGATATGTACTCTTCCATTTCTTCACTATCTTCGCCCTCACCGAAATAAGCAAGAAAGTGACAGCCTTTTTCTTTTAATAAAGAGACCGCTCTTTGGCCACTTTTATAATAATTTGCATGAGATTTTTTTTCATCAATCACAACAAACGGAAGTGGGATTTCTCCTATACTTTTAAAAACGGATCTTGTCAAAATAACACCTGCAACGTTATTTTCATTCAACATATGTATGTATCTATCTTTATTCTCTATATTACAAACAATAATTTGATATCCTTCTTTATACGCTATTTCCTCAATACAATGTAGCAAAGTGATGTTTGATGGGTCATATAGATTATCTACAAGTAATGCAATTATCGTTGAACTCTCTTTAAATAGTGGCTTCGCTGCACTGTTTGGCCTATAACGTAATTCTTCAATTGCTTCCTTTACTTGTTTTACTGTGTCCTCATGAACGTATCCTTTTTCATTAATAACTCGTGAAACGGTTGCGACTGAAACACCTGCCAATTTTGCAACATCACGTATAGTTGCCACATCGTCACCCCTTAATATGGTAATAGATTACAATTTTACGGTAACCTAAATTACACTATCCGTCAAGATTAATAACTCATATTTCTGAAAATTGTTACATCATTTCACTAAACGATACTCCAACTGAATTTCATGTAAAATTGGGATATTATCATATCCCATACGTGGAATTTCTTTCTTTATTTTTCGTGCCTCCTCTACCGCATTCACATATAAATTAGTCATTACAAAATTACGTTTTTGGTAAAATCGTAACGCATTCATATTATCATTTGTTGTAATAAGCCAAACCTGTCTGCACCGTTCTTCTTCTGCAACTTGTAATACACAATCCACAAGTTTCGTCCCTATTCCTTTTCTTTCTTCAAAGCTATCTAGCGATACAATTTCGCATATATTTCCGGTCACTTCATACGTTATAATTCCGATTATTCTGTCATCTGAGAGCGCAACAAATCCTGGCAACTCTTCTAACTGATGTCCCTTACCACGTGAAACCATCAATGAACTTCCCCAGTTCTCACACATGAACATTCGGATTGTTTCTTTCATCGCTGGCGTAATTTTTTGTATATGCAGCATTTCCTATTTCTCCCCTTTTATATCATTGTGATACAATATAAGTGTATCACATGTAACGGTATTTGGAGGATGAGGTAAAGTATGAAACGTTTTTTTGCAGCATTGTTTACTATACTAGGTGCAATAACTGCCCTTGGGATTTTCTTTACAAATAAAGTGATGTACTTAAAGAAAAAAACAGAGGAAGAAGTACTCGAAAGAGAAACGAAAAAACATTTTCGTATAGAGGATTTTGATGCTCTTCATAAAGAAGAAATTCATATCCCTTCACAATTCGGATACGACCTTCACGGATATTACATTCCTGCCGGTCATTCCACCAATAAGTTTATGGTTTTTTGCCACGGTGTAACTGTAAATAAAATAAACTCTGTAAAATATGCAAACTTATTCTTAAAAAGGGGATATAACGTCCTCATTTACGATCATCGTCGTCATGGTAAAACTGGCGGAAAAACAACAAGCTATGGATACTATGAAAAACATGATTTAAAATCCGTAGTTGACTGGCTAAAAAACCGTTTTGGCACCAATATTACACTTGGTATTCATGGTGAATCTATGGGAGCTGCAACACTTCTTCAATACGCAGGACTTGTAGAAGATGGTGCTGATTTCTATATTGCAGATTGTCCTTTCTCTGATTTTCAAGGACAATTACAGCACCGTTTAAAGGTTGAATTCCATTTACCAAAATGGCCTTTATTACCTTTAGCAAACGCATTTTTGAAAGTTCGTGACGGTTATACAATTCGTGAAGTTTCACCAATCGACTGTATAAAAAACATTAACAATCCCGTTCTCTTTATTCATAGTAAAGATGACGACTATATTTTAGCTGATATGACAAAAGCGTTATATGAAGCGAAAGAAAATAATAAGCAGCTTTATATTGCAGAACACGGTGCACACGCTTGCTCTTATAACGAAAATAAAGAAGAGTACGAAGCAGCCGTCGATCAATTTTTAAACACATATGTGAAAGAAACAAAAAACAGGCTTGCATAAGCCTGTTTTTTATTGCGCTAAAACGTCTGTAACTTGTTCCATATTTTCAGAAATCCATTGCATTGCATCATCTAACGTTGGGAATTCTGTCGTTTGAAATGTTACTTCATCTTGAAGTAACCAAACATCCTTTGCCTCTTGCCCTACACCTGCAATGGACCAATGTAACAAACTATATGGGTGATTATCATTCAAAAATGATGCCCACGTGCGCTCATTTGCAATGTTTCGTAATGTATGTAATTGTTTATCCATCTCTCGTCACCTTACTCTAGTCAGTTATGAAAACTATTATAACACTCTCTTCTTTCTCAAACAAAGTGCTCTTTTTATATTGTCAAGCACTTCCCTTGATTATATGATGAAATTAAGCGTTTGGGAAGGAGGGATAACGTTGGCAAAAGTACAAATTAAAGTAAATGATAATGGCTCTTTTCGCGTTACAGGGGACGTGGAATTAGTCGACTCACAAGGGAATGTATTCCCAGCAAAACCGGCATTTTCTTTATGCCGTTGTGGTTTATCAAAAAATATGCCTTATTGCGACGCTTCGCATAAAGGTAAATTCGAGTCTGTTGTTAGAGCACCAGAGGCAGAATAATTTTACATGTGACATGCACATTTTTTTGTGCATGTTTTTTCTTTTTAGCAACTCCGTTATATCCCTTCTCCTTACAACATTTCTAATACTTTTATTTCCATTCCAGCCTGCATATATTTTCACACAATTCTTCACATTCGAATATTTTTTACTAGCCTTTTATTTTTTTTGTGCTATAATTTGAGCAAACAGCATCCTTCGGGGTCGGGTGAAATTCCCAACCGGCGGTGATGAAGTGAAAACTTCTAAGTCCGTGACCCGTTTTCAACTCGAAAACGGTGGATCTAGTGAAACTCTAGGGCCGACAGTATAGTCTGGATGGGAGAAGGATATGTTTCTAGTTTTTTATATAGTGAATACACTTTTATTTCAGTATGCATATTTTTAAAGATTCATTTTGATTCTTTATATATGTTTAATTTTCTATACTTATTTTTTATACTGAAATAAAAAGAGACAACTAGCGTTTAAAAATTCGATATTTTGCTAGGTTTTTTCCTTATGCAGAAATATCAATTATCGTTAGGTTTCTTTCCTATGCTTTCGTATTCAAACTATATTTCTAGAAATCACGTCTCCCAAACCCCAAGGATATTAAATCCTTGGGGTTTTTTGATTTTTTTAGGAGAGGTGAAGAAAATGACAGATCAAGAATATATGAGGATTGCCCTGCAGTTAGCAGAAGGGACATCAGGACAAACAAGTCCAAATCCTATGGTTGGTGCTGTTGTTGTAAAAGATGGAAACATCGTTGGTATGGGGGCTCATTTACGAGCTGGTGAAGAACACGCAGAAGTTCATGCCCTTCAAATGGCTGGTCAGAACGCCAAAGACGCTACCGTTTATGTAACACTGGAACCGTGTAGCCACTTTGGAAAAACACCACCTTGTTGTGAATTGCTCATCGAAAAAGGAGTTAAGCGTGTTGTAATTGCTACTCTCGATTGTAATCCGCTCGTTTCTGGTAACGGAAAAAGAAGATTAGAGGAAGCTAGAATTGAAGTAACGACCGGTGTTCTTGAAGCAGAAGCAGTTTTATTAAATCGCTACTTTTTTCACTACATGAAAACGAAGCGCCCTTTTGTAACAATCAAAACAGCGATGAGCTTAGATGGAAAAACAGCAACTGTAACTGGTGAAAGTAAGTGGATTACAGGTGAAGAAGCACGTGCTGATGTTCACCAATATCGCCATACACATGATGCAATTCTTGTTGGAGTGAATACAGTTATAGCTGATAATCCTCATTTAACAACAAGAATTACAAATGGTGGGAAACATCCTATTCGCGTTGTTTTAGATACCCATTTACGAACGCCACCATCTTCTCATGTTATAACAGATGGTTTAGCACCGACATGGATTATTGTCGGTAAGGATGTAAAGGAAGAGAAGATATCTTCTTATGAATCTAAAAATATAGCTATATTCCAAATGGAAACGAAACATATAGAAATCGCGGACCTTCTTTCCTTTCTTGGAGAGAAACAAATTCTTTCTCTATTCGTTGAAGGTGGCCAATCGATTCATGCAAGTTTCTTAAAAACAAACAATTTTAATGAAATTGTAACCTATATAAGCCCGAAATTAATTGGTGGGAAAGATGCTCCTACTTTATTTGGAGGAAATGGTTTTTCAAAATTACAAAATGCGCTTTCCTTGAAAATTCAAGAGATGAAACAAATTGGTGATGATATAAAAATCGTTGCGAATGCCCGAAACGAGGTGACGAAATGTTTACAGGAATTGTAGAAGAATTAGGAACGATAGCAAACATGCAACAAAGCGGAGAAGCGATGAAATTAACGATTCATGCAAAGAAAATTTTATTAGATGTTCACTTAGGTGATAGTATCGCGGTTAACGGTATTTGCTTAACTGTAACAAGCTTTACAACTACTTCATTTACAGTTGATGCAATGCCTGAAACGATGCAGTCGACATCACTTCGCATGCTTAAACCGCACTCTAAAGTAAATTTAGAGCGAGCAATGGCTGCAAATGGACGATTCGGTGGACATTTCGTTTCAGGACATATTGATGGCATCGGAACGATTTTAAATAAAAAACAACATTACAATGCCGTCTATTACAAAATAGCAATTTCTGATGAACTGCTGCGCTATTGTTTGCAGAAAGGGTCCATTGCTGTTGATGGAACGAGTTTAACGATATTTGATATAGACGAATCTTCCATAACGATTTCACTCATCCCGCACACAGTAAGCGAATCTGTCATTGGAGAAAAAAATGCCGGAGATATCGTAAACATTGAGTGTGACATGATTGGTAAATATATCGAACGCTTTATTACTAAACCTACAAAACGAGTAGGTTCAATGACTGAAAGCTTTTTACAAGAAAACGGATTTCTATAAGGGGGAAGCACAATGTTTCATCGTATTGAAGAAGCTCTAGAAGATTTAAAACAAGGTAAAGTCGTTATCGTATGTGATGATGAAAACCGAGAAAATGAAGGCGATTTTATTGCTTTAGCAGAGTACATTACACCAGAAACAATTAATTTTATGATTACACATGGCCGTGGTCTCGTTTGTGTACCGATTACAGCAGGGTACGCAGAACGTCTACAATTAGAACCAATGGTATCTCATAATACAGATTCACATCATACTGCGTTTACAGTGAGCATTGACCATGTTTCTACAACAACAGGGATTAGCGCTCACGAACGTGCAACTACGATACAAGAATTGTTAAACCCCGCATCAAAAGGCGCTGATTTCAATCGACCTGGACATATCTTTCCATTAATTGCGAAAGAAGGCGGTGTCCTGCGTCGTGCAGGTCATACAGAAGCTGCTGTTGATTTAGCGAAGCTATGCGGTGCCGAACCAGCTGGAGTTATTTGCGAGATTATAAATGAGGACGGCACGATGGCACGTGTACCTGATTTAATAGAATGCGCAAAACAATTTGATATAAAAATGATTACAATAGAAGATTTAATTGCTTACCGCCGCCATCATGAAACACTTGTGACGAGAGAGGTGGAAATTACATTACCTACAGATTTCGGTACTTTCCACGCAATTGGCTATTCTAACTCATTAGATACGAAAGAACATATCGCACTTGTAAAAGGTGATATTTCAATAGGTGAACCGGTACTTGTGCGTGTTCATTCTGAATGCTTAACAGGAGATGTATTCGGTTCACATCGCTGCGATTGCGGACCACAACTCCATGCAGCACTTGCTCAAATTGAGCGTGAAGGAAAAGGTGTTCTTCTTTATATGAGACAAGAAGGAAGAGGCATTGGGCTTCTTAATAAGCTTCGTGCTTATAAATTACAAGAAGAAGGATTCGATACTGTAGAAGCAAATGAAAAACTCGGCTTCCCTGCTGATCTTCGTGATTACGGTATCGGAGCACAAATATTAAAAGATTTAGGTTTACAAAGTTTACGATTATTAACGAATAACCCAAGAAAAATTGCTGGCTTACAAGGTTACGATTTAGAAGTAGTCGAGCGTGTACCGTTGCAAATGCCAGCAAAAGAAGAGAATAAATCGTATTTACAAACGAAAGTAAACAAATTAGGACACTTACTAAACTTATAATTAAAGGAGAGATTTATTATGGTATTCGAAGGTCATTTAGTTGGTACAGGATTAAAAGTTGGAGTTGTTGTTGGACGTTTTAACGAATTTATTACAAGTAAGTTACTTGGCGGCGCTTTAGACGGATTAAAGCGTCACGGTGTAGAAGAAAATGATATTGATGTTGCTTGGGTTCCTGGTGCATTTGAAATTCCTTTAATCGCTAAAAAGATGGCTAGTAGCGGAAAGTATGATGCTGTTATTACATTAGGTACTGTAATCCGAGGTGCTACAACTCACTACGATTACGTTTGTAATGAAGTAGCAAAAGGTGTTGCGTCTTTATCACTACAAATGGACATCCCAGTTATTTTCGGCGTATTAACGACAGAAACAATTGAACAAGCGATTGAACGCGCAGGTACGAAAGCTGGTAATAAAGGATATGAATCAGCTGTTGCTGCAATTGAAATGGCTCACTTATCAAAACAATGGGTATAAAAAAAGAGGCTACGGCCTCTTTTTATTTTTTCACCTTTTTTTGTACATCTTTTATTAATTCATTCATCGTTTTTCCTTCTGTTTTTATATGAAGAGCTTGTGCTGTTCTCCATACATTCTCTCTTTTTTTCGCTTCTTCTATAATAGTAATTTCTTTTCTAACTTCCTTTAAATCTTTTCCTTCCGTTTTCAATCCAAAATGTTCAGCTTTCGTTCGAAAGTGTTGTTCGATTCTTTGTTGCATCTCTTTTTGTTCAGGATTTTCAGCAGCCTTAACTGGATCAGAACTTATTGCTTTTATTAAAATTAAACAAGTCATAATCGCTAATATGTATTTGTACATGTAAAATCCTCCAACCCAATATAAATTACATATTTACTATGTACAACTAGGGCTTGGAAAATTCGTTCACAAAAATTCTTTTTTTCGTTCAAAAACCAATAGTAACAGGCGTTCACAACTATTTATTACATTTTATTTACAAAAAAAGCAAACCCTTTTACAAGTTTGCTTTTTCATCTATCTTATAATGCACACTCTTCAATCTCAAATCCTAAATCTGCAATCATACCCCAGTCTGCAGTCGGCTCTTGTCCAGCTGTCGTTAAGTAGTCCCCGACAAAAATAGAATTTGCTGCAAATAAACCGATTGGCTGTACAGAACGTAAATTGATTTCACGTCCTCCTGAAATACGAATTTCTTTTGTTGGGTTTACAAAACGCATCATTGCCAGTACTTTTAAACATTCTACTGGAGTTAACTCTTTTTGTCCTTCAAGAGGTGTCCCCTTTACAGCAACAAGGAAATTACAAGGGATAGAATCTGCATCTATACGTTGTAATTCAAATGCAATTTCAGCACGCTCTTCAATTGTTTCTCCCATGCCAAAAATCGCTCCCGAGCATGGGGAAATGCCCGCTTGTTTTGCTTTTTGAACTGTATCAACACGATCATCATACGTATGAGTTGAACAAATACTATCGTAATTATTTGCATGTGTATTTAAGTTGTGGTTATAACGATGCACGCCTGCTTCCGCTAAACGTCCTGCTTGATCTTCATTTAAGAAACCTAAACAACAACAAATCTTCAAGTCTGTCGTTTCACGAATTTCCTTAACTGCTCCAATTACGTGATTTACCTCTTTATCCGTCGGACGACGACCAGACGCTACAATACAATATGTACCTGCTTTACGGCGTATTGCTTCATGTGCCCCTTCTACAATCTTCTCCTGCGTTAACCATGCATATTTATCAATCGGTGCTTCTGAAATAATAGACTGTGAGCAATATCCACAATCTTCAGGACATAATCCAGATTTCGTATTAATAATCATATTCAATTTTACTTTCTTACCAAAGTGATGATGGCGAATGATGTAAGCTGCATTCATAATTTCTAAAACTTCTGTATCATCAGCTTCTAATATCGCTATTGCATCTTCTTTCGTAATCATCTTCTCTTCCACTACGTCGTATGCAAGTTTTTTCCAATCCCTTTTTGTTTGTACTTGTTTCATTTCATCTCTTCCCCTCTTTTGTTATATGTATAAATAAAGCATGATACGTTGCCATTATCCCTTCATTTCCCGTGAAGTCTCTTTCGTATATGCGTAGCATCGCACGAAAGAGTGAGGGACTTTGACAATATGATCCTTCATTGCTATTAGTTGCTCCTACTTTTCGAATAGAATGCAGAAACTCCTTAACTTCTGTAAAACTCTCTATGTAACATGTTTCAGAAACATGCACATCCCCTGTTTCTATCTTACATATATGAAGCAACTGATCTTTTGAATAAAAACGTTGACCAATCGATGTTTCATTTTTTATATTTCTTTCTTCTTTCGCACGTTGGAACGAAGCATGCAATTCTTGAAATGTTTCATGTCCAAACGTTGAAAAGAGTAATATCCCATCTATAGACAAATGTTGAAATAAATTTCTTAACACTTGTTGTAAATTATTTAACCATTGAAATGTAGCATTTGAAATAATGACATCATATGATTCTTCTAATCGTAATCGCTCAATATCTTCACAGTGAAACGTTACATTTTTTACATTTTGTCTAGTTTGCGCAATCGCAATCATACTTTCAGCAAAATCAACTGCTGTAATATGTGCTTTCGGAAATAACTTTGATAATTGCTCTGTTACATACCCCGTCCCGCATCCCAGTTCTAAAATACGTATTGATGCCGTTTCACTATATCGTTCCTTTAAGATTGAAAGTAATGAATGTGCCATCTTTTTTTGTACATTTGCATATCGATCGTAAGATACGGCTGCCCCATTAAACCGTTTTTGTAGTAACGTTTTGTTGATCATGTCGTATCCCCTCTACAAATTGAATTATCTCATTTGCGCAATATTCAAAATTCGTCACACATAACGCATGCCCTGCTTCACTTACTACTTTCAGCTCGCTGCTGCTATTTTCCGTCATACTACGTGCCGCAGACAATGGGCATATTACATCCTGTTCTCCGTGAATAAGTAGTATAGGTACTTTAATTTCTTTTAGTTCTTCTCTCATATCTGTTTCTATTAAATAATCCAAACCTAGTTGTAAAGACTGAATAGAATCACCTTTAAAACGGTCTACAATGTCTTCAAAGTTTTTATTCTCTTTTAGCTCATCTTTCGTAAACATATTTTCATAAAACCGCTTGAGCGTATCTTCTTTCCTTCTCGCCAAATTCCTTTTCAGCCGTTCTACATGCAAAGCATTCCATCCGTTACTGTAATCGCTCGTATTTGTAAATTTAGCAGTACCACCAATTAATACGATGCCTTTTGCCTGAATCTTTTTATAAGCTTCAACTGCTGCTAACGCTCCTAGTGACCATCCAACCAATATTACGTTGTCATTATGCGCTACATCTATAATTCGTTCCGCAAATTCACTTCGTTCTTTCACATTACGCCAACCTATGCATTGAACAGAATATCCTTTAAAATACGGAAGTACTAAATCCCAAATATTCTCTTCCATTCCCCATCCGGGGATAAAAATAATCTTTAGCTCATTCATACGAAAAGCTCCTCTTCTTTCGCAATGTGGATAATTCGGTCAATAGCCCATTTTAAATCAGCTATTGTATGTTGCGATGTAACTGCAAAGCGAATTCGAGAACTATGAACCGGCACAGTTGGCGGACGAATTGCAATAGCCGCAATCCCTGCCTCTTGTAACCTTTTACTAAACCGTAAAGCATGTTCATTTGAACCGACTACAATCGGTACAATATGAGTTGAACTATTCCCAATATCAAAACCAGCATCCCTTAATTTAGTTCTGAAGTATTCTCCGTTTGCTATAAGGTTCTCTCTTCTTTCGTTATCTTCTTTTACAATTTCAATTGCTTTTTGCACCGCTCCTAACGTACTTGGTGGTAAAGCTGTAGTAAAAATAAAGCTTCTCATCATATTTTGTAAATACTCTATATAAATTTCATCACCTGTCAAATACGCACCATAACACCCTAAAGCCTTGCTAAACGTCCCCATATGTATATCAATTTTTTGAGCAAGATTTTTTTCTATATGAGATAACCCAGCTCCGCCGATTCCATATATTCCACTCGCATGTGCTTCATCGACTATAATGATTGCCCCGTATTTCTCTTTCAGCTGTACTAAACCTCTCAAATACGCAGTATCACCATCCATACTAAAAACGGTATCTGTTACGATTAATTTCCTTTTTTCAGGCGAAGCCATTTTCAACAACTTCTCTAAATGATCCAAATCATTATGACGATACCTTTTATGCTCTGCCCCGCTTAATATGATCCCATCAACAATACTTGCGTGATTTAACTTATCACTAAAAACAATATCGTGCCGAGAGGCTAAAGAAGATATGGCACCTATATTTGCCGTATACCCACTATTTACAATTAAAGCTCTTTCAGTACCTTTCCAGTCACATATACTTCTCTCAACCTCTTCATATAATGGATGATTTCCTACAACGAGACGAGAGGCAGTCGCTCCAGTTCCATATCTTTTTGTACAGGCAATAGCAGCTTCTTTTAACCTTTCATCTCCAGCTAACCCTAAATAATTATTTGACGCTAAATTTAACATCCTTTTTTTATCTTGAATAAGCCAAGTCTCTTCTGCCTTCTCTGTTACATGCAAATCACGATACTGCCCTTGCTCATGTAATTGTTGTAATTTAGATTGAAGGTGCGCCCGCCACGTTTGATTCATTTTGGATAAACTCCTCTAATTTTGAAATCATAATATGTTCTTTTGCAGATTCTAATACTTCTTCTTTCGTAAACTCACCTGCAAAGAATGGCAATAATCCTAAAACTGGTACCCCGCTCAGCTCTTCAATCATCTCTTTATTTTCTTGCACTCTTTCCATTTCACATTCTTTGCAACCTGATAAAATGACACCCGCTACGGTTAAACCATGCGCCTTTGCGTAAGCAATCGTTAACACTGTATGATTTACTGTTCCTAATGTAGGACGAGCTACTACAATAAGAGGCAACTGTAATTCTTTTGCAAAATCAATTACTAAAGCATCTTCTGTATATGGGACAGCAAGCCCACCTGCTCCTTCTACAAATAAGCTATTAAACTCTTTTAATAGTTCATTATAGTAATCAGTAATTTCTTTTAACTTTACTACTCTTCCAGCTCTTTTCATGGCAAGTCTCGGAGCAAGTGGTTCTTCAATAGAATAAGGGCAAATTTCATTTTCTGGTGTCGGTACACCTGATAATGCTTTTAACCTTGCCGCATCTCCCTCAGGGTTTGATGCAACATGCCCACTTTGTAACGGTTTATATACCCCTACGTTATATCCTAATTCTCTAAATACACCTGCTATAGCACCTGCAACTACTGTTTTTCCAACTTCAGTATCAGTTGCTGTTATGAAAAAACCACTCATTATTCTCCCTCCGTAACATCTGAGATTGCCTTATATAAAATGCGTAACATATCATCAATCTCTTCAAAAGTAGAAGCAAGTGGTGGCATAAATACAATCGTGTTACCTAGCGGTCGTAAAATCATACCCAGCTCTCTTGAGCGTTTACATACTTGAACACCGACTCTTTCTGTCCAGTCAAACGCTTCTTTCGTTTCCTTATTCTTCACAAGCTCAATACCAACCATTAATCCGCACTGACGAATATCACCTACATGTTTATACGCAAAGAGCTTTTCTAATTGCGCTGTCACATAATCCGTTTTACGTGCCACTTCTTCTATTAAATTTGTTTTTTCATATAGTTCTAGATTCGCGATTGCTACGGCACACCCTAACGGATTACCTGTGTAGCTATGTCCATGGAAAAATGTTTTTTGTTCTTCATATTCTCCTAAGAAGGCATTATATATTTCATCTGTCGTTACCGTAACTGCAATTGGTAAATATCCACCTGTTAAACCTTTCCCAGCAGTTAAAATGTCTGGTGTCACATTTTCATGTTCACACGCAAACATTTTCCCTGTACGCCCAAATCCAGTCGCTACCTCATCTGTAATAAATAATACATTGTACTTTGTACATAAATCGCGCAGTCCTTTTAAATATCCTTTTGGCATTGTAATCATTCCGCCAGCACCTTGCATTAATGGCTCTACAATGATGGCAGCTACTTCTTCATGCTTTTCTTTCAACAATTCTTCCATTTCTTCTAAATGGATTTTTACAATTTCCTCCTTATTATTTCCGTAAGGAGAACGATATGTATATGGATACGGCATTTTAATCGCATCAAATAAGAGCGAACTATACACTTGGTGAAACAAGTCTATTGCTCCTACTGAAACAGCTCCAATTGTATCACCGTGATATGCTTCTTTTAATGTAACGAATCTTTGTTTCTTTGGTTTCCCTTTATGCTGCCAATATTGGAAAGCCATCTTAATTGCAATTTCAACAGCGGTAGAACCTGAATCAGAATAGAATACCTTCTTCAATCCATCTGGTACAACCTCAATAATTTTTTCTGCTAATAAAATAGATGGAACGTTAGCAAGTCCTAACATAGTAGAATGAGCAATTTTATTTAATTGCTCACGAATTGCTTCATCTAATTCCGGTACTTGATGTCCGTGAACATTTAACCATATAGATGAAACACCATCCCAATATTCATTACCATTTACATCGTATAGTTTTCTTCCCTCTCCACGTTCAATAATGACAGGATCTTCTTCTAAATAATCTTTCATTTGTGTAAATGGGTGCCATACGTAAGCTTTATTTTTCTCTGCTAATTCTTCATATGTATAAGATGATTTTTCAATCGTTCTACTATTTATTGTCACAATTGTCACCCCTAATGTTAACTTGTTTATAAATATAGTTAACATTAAATCCGAATGACTGTCAATTATTTTAAAATCAAATAGTTCTTAAAAAAGAACAACTTATCCTACGATAAGTTGTTCTACTTTCCATGCTGTATCTTTCCAATTTCTAAAATAATTTCTTCATCTTTTTTCCCCTCTGTATCAATTCCAAGTTGCTTAGCGTGCTCAATTAATAAATCATGACGCTTCTCAAACCTAGCGGTATTTACTTCTTTCGTAACCTCTTCTTTTGTTTTCCCCTCAGTAGAAACTCCTAGTTTTTCTGCTGCTTTTTCCATTGATTTCTTCTCTTCTATTTCTTTTACTTTCTTCACTTCTGACTGTTGTATTTGCTTTTGTTTCAACTGCTCTGATTCAGCCGCAAAAACTGTGTAAATTCCAGCACTTCCTCCAATAACTAATAAAGTGGTAAAAAGAATTATTTTTTTCTTCACTCTTTCCTCCCCCTTTCAAATTCATTATAACGTACATTTTTACAGCGTTAAAAACAATTATCCTTTATTTCCCTAAAAAAACATTTAATATTTTTATTGACATGTAAGATGAAAATATGATAAAAATTTAACTAACATCATATGAATCGGCGTTGATAGGATTTAGTAGTATTTCGATTTCTGATTTCAGAGAGCTGGTGGTCGGTGCGAACCAGTACAGAGCGAATTATGAATTACCCCCTGGAGCTTCTTTTACGAAACGTGAGGAGTAGTGAAAGACGGTTATAGACCGTTATGTCTAAAGAGTGGTGAAACGACACTGTTTCACAATTTAGGGTGGTACCGCGAATTTTTCGTCCCTGCATATATTGCAGGGGCGTTTTTTATTTTATAAGCGCATATCATATGACCCTTTATTTTGTGACGCATTCATTTCACAAGCTAGGGTGGTACCGCGATTTCTTCGTCCCTGCATAATTATATGCAGGGACGTTTTTTTATCCAATCATTTCCGTATCATATAGAAGGACTAACAATTACCGGTAATTTGTCACAAAATTCTAAATTTTAGAAGGAAATATACAATATTGGCGAATTTTATATAAAAAAGAGCTATTTTACATTACTTAGGAGGGGAAAACAATGGTTTCAAAAATTGAGTCTGTTCTTTTAACAATTTTTATCTTTTTCTGTATTGGTTTTAGTGTTATTCAATTAGAAGTTTCACCACACATCCCAATTTTATTTGGTATCGTTCTTTTATTAGCATTTGGATTCCTGAAGAAAATCTCTTGGTCTACTATGGAGAAAGGGATGATCAGTAGTATTTCAGCTGGTATTCCATCTATATTTATTTTCTTACTTGTAGGCGTATTAATTAGCGTTTGGATCGCAGCTGGAACTATTCCCACTTTAATGGTATACGGCTTCCAACTTGTATCTCCAAAAATTTTCGTTCCAACTGTTTTTGTTGTTTGTGCAATTGTTGGAACGAGTATCGGTAGTGCTTTTACAACTGCTGCAACTGTAGGACTTGCCTTTATGGGAATGGGTACTGCCCTTGGATACGATCCAGCTCTTATTGCTGGTGCAATTATTTCTGGTGCATTCTTCGGAGATAAAATGTCTCCTTTATCTGATACAACAAACTTAGCGCCTGCTGTAACAGGTGTAGATTTATTTGAACATATTCGTAACATGCTTTGGACAACAGTGCCAGCTTTCATTATTGCTTTTATCGCATTTTTCATTTTAGGAAGCGGATCTGGTGGAAACGTTGATTTCTCAGCATTTATTAACACACTAGAAAAAAATGCAACGATTTCTATCGTTACACTGATTCCTATTTTATTACTGTTCCTATTCGCATTTAAAAAGGTACCCGCAGTTCCAACATTACTTGCAGGAATTGTGGTAGGGATTATTATTCTCTTTATTTTTAAACCTAGCACTTCTTTAGCTGATTTAATAAAAATTATGCAAGACGGTTACGTTTCTAAAACTGGTATCAAAGACATTGACAGCTTATTATCTCGCGGTGGCCTGCAAAGTATGATGATGTCAATTGCTCTTATTTTCCTAGCTCTTTGTATGGGAGGATTATTACAAGGAATGGGTATTATAGCGCAGCTGATGAATATTATCTCTAGCTTCGTAAAAACTAGTACACGCTTAATTATTTCTACTGCTTCAACTGCAATTGGTGTAAACTTCTTACTTGGTGAGCAGTACTTATCCATCGTTTTAACAGGACAAGCATTTGCTAATAAATACGATGAAGTCGGTTTAGAACGTCGTAATTTATCACGAGTATTAGAAGATGCTGGTACAGTAATTAATCCACTCGTACCATGGGGTGTAAGTGGCGTATTCTTAACAAACGTTCTTAGCGTTCCAACATTCGATTACCTGCCATACGCAATCTTCTGTTTAGCATGTCCAGTCGTAACCATTATTGTCGGTTTTACTGGATTCGGTCTTTCATGGAAAAAAGAAAAAGCAGTACCAGTTTCATAATATAACAAAAAGGATTACCAAATCGGTAATCCTTTTTATATTTCTTGACTATCTATTCGCTTTCTTTCTTCTAAATAACAGAAGTAATCCCGCTCCAACAAACGCAAGACCAGCTCCAATTGTAGAAGCAATACTTGCACCTGTTTTCGGTAAATCACGTTCATCTTTTTCAGCTTCTTTATTTTCACTTACAGTTGTTGTTGTTTCTTTTGTATTTTGATCATCTGTTGTAGTTTGTCCAGATCCAGTATTGTTTCCATCTTGCTTTGGTTCATTTCCATTATTACCTTCTTCTGTTGGTGGTATTGAGTTTTCTCCATTACCTGTTGGCGGTGTCGTCGGATTTTCTCCATCACCTTTCGGCGGTGTCGTTGGATTTCCTTCACCAGTTTCTTTATCATCATTCTTCTTCGTTATATCAATTGCATATTTAGCAAATTCATTTTCAGATGGTCCAACATATGAAATCTTTCCATCTTTCTTTATATACTTTTGTGCATTTGGTGAAGAATCAAATGTTGTATTTAATTTATCTGCAACAATTGGTTTAAACGCCCAGTTTTGATCAGCTGCTGGATCAATATCTTTTATTTTTTGCATATACTTCACAATAATTTGACGTGTTTCATCTTGTGATTGGTATACAACTTCCCCTTTACTTACACCTGGGAACGTTTGGCTACTTCCACGATAGTTATTTGTAGCGACGATGAACTCTTGCTTGTCAGCTACTGGCTTCCCTTCATATGTCATATTTACAATACGATTAGCATTTGCATTTACAACTTTTCCATCTTTATCGTATTTCGCCGGTTGTGTTACATCAATTTCGTATTTTAAGCCATCTAAAATATCGAAGTTATATGTAGGATAGCCTATATTTACTAACGGCTGTTCTTCTGTTTTCTTTGGATCAATTTGATTAAACTGACCTGCAGACATTTCAAGCCATTCTTTCACTTGTGCCCCATTTACTTTTACAGCATATAACGTGTTTGGATACACGTATAAATCTGCAACGTTTTTAATTGCTAACGTTCCAGCTGGAATATCCGTATAATATGTAGCACCGTTTCGGCCACCTGCTTTAAATGGTGCTCCTGCAGATAAAACTGGAATATCTTTAATCTTTTCGTATTCTGGTTTTTCTAGTTCTTGTTCTACATACCATTTTTGCGCATTTGTCACAATTTGTACGGAAGGATCATCTTGTACTAATGAAAAATAACTATTAATTGGTGCTTTCGTTTTACCTACATGTGTATTTACATATTCGATTGTCTTTTCATGTTCATCTTTAATTTCATTAACTAATTTTTGATCAGATTCTACTAACGGATTACCTTTACTATCAGCAATCGGACGAAGTTGCGGCTTAGACTGATCTTTTTGCACTTCCCATTTTCCGTTTACCTTTTTCAATTGCATATCAATAATACCTAAGTTACTACCAAAAACACCGGGCATTACAACTGGAACACCATTAAATACATCCTTCACTTCAGTATGTGAATGTCCCATTAATACTGCATTTACGCCAGGAACTTCTGTCGCTAAATAAAACGATGAATTTTCCATTCCTTCGTTGTATCCACTCTTATCAACACCTGAATGCGCTAGTGCAACTATAATATCCGCACCTTGCGCCTTCATTTCCGGAACTAATTTTTTCGCTGTTTGCACAATATCTTTTGCTTTTACTTTTCCTTCTAAATTCGCTTTATCCCAATTCATAATTTGTGGTGGAACAAATCCCATTACACCAATTTTCACTATTTGTTTTTGGCCTGCTTCATCCACTACTTCTTTCTCTAAAATATGATATGGTCTATCAAAGTAATGCTCGTCATTCTCATCATTACCATCATGGTCATCTCTGTAGACATTCGAGTTAATAACCGGAATTTTTGTTTTACTAGTCACTTCCTTTAAATAATCTAAACCGTAGTTAAATTCATGATTCCCAAGAGAGATGACGTCATACTTCATTAAATTCATTACACGATATAATGGATGTGTATAACTAGGATCCACACGATTCTTCGGATCTTTTATTTTATTCGCTACATAATCTCCAAGCGGTGTCCCTTGTAATGCATCCCCATCATCAAATAGGACAGAGTTTTTCACTTCTTCACGTGCTTTATTAACGAGTGTGGCCGTTTGTACAAGACCTACTTTATTATCTGTTTTCGTTTGATAATAATCGTAATTCATTAAGTTAACGTGAATATCTGATGTTTCTAGAATTCGTAAGTTAACTGTACTCTCCCCAGTGTTCTCATCTGCATGAGCTGTTGCTGGCATTACTTGCGGTGCCATTACACCAATCGCAAGAGTTGCTCCAGCTAGCATTTTTTTTGACTTTTTCACAAAAAATCCCCCTTATACAATTACCAGAAATAATGAAATGAATCCCTATCTGTCTCTAACCACATACCTTTTTTCTTCTATTAGAGACACAATTTTCATTTCACCCTGCGCTAACGAGTAGTCCCCTTAAACGCCCGATTGATGAAGACTATTAATTAAAAGGAAATAAAGCTCCCACTAATTAAAGTTTCACCTTATCTGACATTATCATATATAAAGTTCTTTCCTATCGTCAATATTTTTTGACAAACTTCAACAAATTTTCTGTAAAGTTATTATAAACTTTTCATAAACATATAATATGCCCTTACATTGCTAATACTGCTGAATATGATACAATTACCAATTACAAGGAGGATGAATTTATGAAAAAAGTCATCTTAACAATTGTTTGTCTCCTCCTTCTGATCATTTCTTATTCTTATTTTGAAAAGAACGACGAGACAAAACAAAATGAACCCGAAGAAAAAACAGAAAAAACATCTACTCCAAGTTGGATTGATAAGCAAACAAACGATTCCTTTTATCATCTCGTACTAGGTGATTCGCTCGCCAAAGGATATGGATCAACACAAGGTGGATTTGCTGAATTAGCCTCTAAACAAATAGAAGCACAAATTCATAAACCAATTACGGTAGAAAACCTCGGGATAAACGGTCTTACAACAGATCGTCTCGCTAAAAAAGTTCAATCAGAAGATGTAAAGCAAAAAATTAGAGCAGCAAATATCATTACAATTAATATTGGGGGAAATAATTTATTTCGCTTAAATCGTGATGTTGGTGTTATAGATGGTATAAAAATGTTAAATAAAGAAAAAGCTCATTTTGAAGCGGATGTAAAAAGTATTGTAAAGACAGTTCGAGATCAAAATCCGGACGCTTTACTCATTCTCTCAGAACTCTATAACCCGTTACAACTCGATGACTCCATCGCAAGTTATGCAGATATGTTTTTAGACGGCTGGAATGAATCCGTTTATTCCATTGCAAAAGTGAATCAACCATCTATCGTTTTGCCAATTCGTAAATTAATATCGAATGATAAAAAAGAATTGCTCTTTGACCAAGTACACCCAAATGATAAAGGCTATACGATTATTGCCGATTCATTTACAAAAAAAGTATTGGCCTACAAATATTAAAATTCCCATGAAACAATTCTATTTTTATAACATGTCTTTTTTGTTACAATGATAGTGGAAGGGGGCCTTTATATGGAATCACGCGAGTGGGAACGTATTGTTGATCATCTTCTTTCGCTAGTGCCTCTTTTTTATCGCAAATTTATGCTTCCTGGAGAATTTTCTTCTCAAAGACATATGCCGCCATCACATACACAAGTATTACTGCTTTTGCATGAAAACGGCACATTAGCAGTTTCCGAAATCGGCAAGCGGCTAGCGATTTCACGGCCTAACATGACACCTCTATTAAACAAACTTATTCAAGAAGAACTAATAGAGCGTCATTATAGCGAAAAAGATCGACGGGTCATTTTAATTTCCCTAACAGCTGAAGGGAAATTATTAGTAAATCAGTATCAGCAATTCATTTTAGACAAACTAAAAGAAAATTTCCAAACATTATCTGAGGAAGAGCGCGAAAAGCTCATTCATTCTCTTCAAACCATTCAAAATTTAATTTTGAAAACAAACGTATAAAGCTGCTTCTAAATAGAAGCAGCTTTATGATTCGTAATAGTTACCATAGTACACATTGGAATATGGCCATGTTGTTAAATATGGTTTTTTTTCCTGTGTAGGCTGTTGTTGTGGTAATTGTGGTATTTGTGATAATTGCTGTAATTGTTGTTGCCGATATAATTCGTATTGTCTACTCGTATCATAAACCGGATAATAATTTACATATGGATATACTTGAGGTACGTAATAATAATACATTATCCTCTCCTCCTTTTTCTTAAACATATTCAAAGGAGAAAATGGATGTGACATTGTTTATAATTGTACAAGTGGTTCTCTCACTCGTTTCTTCCTTTTCTTCAAGCGTAACTTACGGTTCTTTTCGTATAAATAATGCACAACGAAATACGAAATGAGACCAAACACAACTCCTAAAATCGTCATTCCAATTAATACATACACTTCACTTTGTAATAAGCTCTTTAATATCGTAAAAATGTGACTTGAAAACAAGTCCGATATCGTAAATGGTTCATGATGAATTTTCTGTACATGAAATGGATAAATCATTTTTCCTAGCGCATACGCAAGCGGAAATAAAAATACTGGGAGAAACGATATTTTCCCAATAATATTGCCAATAACTGCCGCAGGAAAAGATCCCTTTGCTAACCTGACGATTGGATAAAATATTACATATACGAGCGATGCCGTATAAATGACTAACATTTCTAAGCCGAATCCTATAGCAAACCCTAACGATACTTTCTTTGCGCCTTCTGGCGATCGAAGCAACTTATAATATTGAAACTTTAATATTCTCCACATCCGCTGAAAAAACGAATATGTTTTCTTAGTTGTTTTCACCCTCATCATCTCTTTAACTATATTTTTATATGTAGTATGTCCTTACACACTCTGAAAAACAAATTTAGTTTTCTCTTTTATTATAAATGATATCGAAATGGTTAACTAAATATACATATGACATTTTAATATAAAAAAACCTCCCTTTTAGGAAGGCTCTTCTACATTTTTAAATAAACTCACTAATAACGCTTTTTGAGCATGCAATCGATTACCAGCTTGCTCAAAGACAATAGACTGCGGTCCATCTATAATTTCTCCTGTTACTTCTTCTTCACGATGGGCAGGTAAACAGTGTAAGAAACGATATGTTTGCTTCGCATGCTTAGCAAGTTCGTTATTGATTTGGTATGGCTGAAATAAAGTATATTTCTCTTCTTCGCCCTCTTGCCCCATGCTCATCCAAACGTCAGTATAAATGAAATCAGCTTCATTCACTGCTAATTCAGGATCATGCAAAACTTCAATTTCAGCTCCTGTTTCCTTGGCAATCGCTAACGCTTTTTTTACAATCTCTTCATTAGGTTCATATCCTACAGGCGTTGCAACAGTCATATGCATTCCGACTTTTGCACTCGCTAGCAACAATGAATGACATACATTATTTCCGTCACCTACGTAAGCCAATTTTATTCCTTTAAATGTATTTGTTTCTTCATATATCGTCATGAGGTCTGCCAATGCTTGACAAGGATGATGATCATCCGTTAAACCGTTAATAACAGGAATACTTGATTCTTTTGCAAGCTCTTCTACATCCGCGTGCGAGAATGTACGTATCATAATCCCGTCAATATACTGCGATAATACTTTCGCAGTATCTGAAACAGTTTCTCCTCTTCCCATTTGCATCTCTTTTCCACTTAAAAACATACCATGTCCCCCGAGTTGTACCATTCCCGCTTCAAAAGATACACGAGTACGAGTTGAATGCTTATCAAAAATAAGCCCTAATATTTTGCCTTGTAATAAAGGCTCTTGCTTATTCTTTTTTAAATATATAGCGAACTCAATTAAAGAAATAATTTCTTCTTTCGTTAATTCTTCTAGTGTTAAAAGATCTTTCGTATTTAATTTCGGTACTTGTACAGTTGACATGAAACTTCCCCCTTATATGATTGATACGTTTTTTGTACAAACTACTTTTTTTATTATATATACTGCCTGTTCTAACTCTTCATTCGTGACAATGAGTGGCGGTAATAGTCTTATAACATTAGGGCCTGCTTGTAATACGAGAAGCCCTTCGTTTTCTAGTTGTTCTATAAAACTTGCAACTTCATGCTTACACTCAATCCCAATCATAAGCCCCTTACCACGTATATTTTGAATACATTCGACATGCTGTAATTCCTCTTGCAACTTCTCTAATACGTACTCGCCCTTTTCTTGTACTTCTTTTAAAAACGATGGTTTTTTACTCACTTGCAATACTTCTTTCGCTGCAGCCATCGCGATGTAATTCCCGCCAAAAGTTGAACCGTGTGATCCTGCAGTAAACGACGTTCCGAGCTCTTTCCGGCCAATCATCGCTCCGACAGGAACCCCATTCCCAAGTGCCTTTGCAACGGTAACGATATCAGGCTCTATTCGCACTTGTTCATAAGCGAATAGTGTTCCAGTTCTTCCTATCCCCGTTTGTACTTCGTCTATAATAAATAAGGAACCGAACTTATTACATAATGTTTCAATCTCTTTCAAAAAAGATAGATCGGCAGGTATTACTCCTCCCTCTCCTTGAACAACTTCTACCATTACCGCCGCAACTTCTTCATTCATTACTTCCTCTAATGCTTTAATATCATTAAAAGGGATATGTAAAAAAGATGGAAGTAATGGACCAAATCCTTCTTTTACCTTATCTTGGCCTGTTGCACTCATCGTTCCAAATGTTCTACCGTGAAAAGACTGCTGGCATGTTACGACGAGAGATTTTCCAGTATGCTTACGTGCTAACTTTAAAGCCGCTTCATTTGCCTCTGCCCCACTATTACAGAAAAACACATAATCTAATGCTCTATTTTCTGTTAATAATGACGCAACTTCTTCTTGTAAGCTGTTTGTAAACAGGTTAGATATATGCCATATATCATCAAGTTGATCTTGTACACCTTTGAGAACAGTAGGGTGACAATGTCCTAAATTACATACGCCAATTCCTGATGTGAAATCTAAATATTCCTTACCGTTATTATCAATAACTTTCGTTCCAGTTCCCTTTACAAACTCAATAGTTCTTCTGCCATACGTTTGAAAAAGATGACTCGTCATGCAATACTCACGCCTTTCGTTACCGTCGTTCCAATACACTCTCCCGTAACCTCAGTAAAATCTTTTGTACCATTCACAATACTTATCTTTTGCACTCCCATTTTTAATGATGCTAGTGCCGCTTGTACTTTCGGAATCATCCCACCTGTAATAACACCTGTTTCTATAAAAGTAGCAATTTCAGATTCATCCGTTTCCTTTACCAAATTCCCTTCATGTAATATTCCATCTACATCCGTAATAAAAATCAGCTCTTTTGCCCCTAACGCGGCCGCAATCCCAGCTGCAGCATTGTCCGCATTTATGTTATAAATTTCATTACCATTTACCCCGATTGGAGCAATAACAGGAATATACCCCATATTTATTAATCCTTTTAATAAGGCTGTTTCTACATAACTTACTTCTCCCACATATCCTATCTCCTCGCTGACAGGTTGAACTTGAAGTAAATTGCCGTCACACCCTGAACAACCTACAGCAAGTAAATTATGCTTTTGTAAATTCATTACGAATTTTTTATTCGTACTTCCGCATAGCACCATTTGAACAACATCCATAACTTCTTTTGGTGTTATCCGTAATCCATCTCTTTTTTCTACGTTGATGTTACAATCTTTTAATTTGGCATCAATTTCTGGTCCACCACCATGAACAATCACTACTTTATACTTCTGTTGCAATTTCTTTATACATTCAAAAAACACATCATTTAATTGATTCAACATACTACCGCCGCATTTCACTACAATATAATCGCTCATCTTCTCTCTCCTTATGTACGATAACAAGCATTTATTTTCACATATTCATAGCTTAAGTCACAGCCCCAAGCTGATCCTGTCTCTTCACCTAAGTGTAAGTACACATTAATGACTATTTCATCTTCTTGTAATCTCTCTTTCATTTCTTCTTCAGAAAATATTTGAGGCTCACTATTTTTTAATACCGATATAGATTGAAGAGTAATGTCAATTGTGTTCGGATTAATAACTACTTCACTTTGTCCAATACTGCTAATAATTCGCCCCCAGTTTGGGTCTTCACCATGTATTGCTGTTTTCACAAGACTCGAACCGACTATTTGCTTTGCAATTTTTTTTGCCTCTTCATTCGTTTGAGCTCCTAGCACATTGACTTCTATTAACTTCGTAGCGCCTTCACCATCTTGCGCAATTTTTTTTGCTAAATCTTCACATACCTTCTGTAAAGTACATACGAAAGTTTCCCAATCTGTATGTTCCATATTTATCGGGCTTGTTTCTGATAATCCACTTGCCATAACGATGACCATATCATTCGTAGAAGTATCTCCATCTACCGTAATTTGATTAAATGTATGATTCGTAATTTGGGATAATGCTGTTTGCAATACGTCATGCTCTATATGAGCATCTGTCGTAATAAAACTAAGCATCGTTGCCATATTCGGATGAATCATCCCTGAACCCTTTGCAACACCCGCAATCGCCACTTTCTTCCCATCAATAATCATTTCATAGCAAGTTTCTTTCGTGATAAGATCCGTCGTTAAAATTGCTTCAGAAAAAGAATACGCTCCACTTTTTTCCTTCGTCGGTATAAGAGTTGCAATCCCCTTTCGGATTATATCCATCGGCAGTGGAACACCAATTACACCTGTTGAAGCTACTGCAACGTAATTTTCTTTCACTCCAAAATGTTCCGCCCCTAACGCGCGCATCTCGTATGCGTCTTGTAATCCTTGCATTCCAGTACAAGCATTTGCATTTCCACTATTAACGATAATTGCTTGTAACTTCCCTTCTGCCGTTATACTATCCTTCGTTACTTGCAAAGGGGCTGCTTGTATTTGATTCGTTGTATACACAGCGGCACATGATGCTGGTACGTCACAAACGATTGCCCCTAAATCCTTTTTCTCCTTTTTCAGACCATTTACAGTACCAATTGCCGAAAAGCCTTTAGGCGTTACAATTGAACCATTTTCTAATTTTGTAATAGACGCTACTTTAATCATCATGTCCCCCTTATAGATAAAGCGGCATATGTTGTAAACCTGTTGTCTCTTCTAGTCCCGCTATTATGTTTGCATTTTGAATCGCTTGCCCAGCCGCGCCTTTCATCATATTGTCTATAACAGAAACGACCGTAACTCTTTCAGTTCTTTCATCGTAAGCTATGCCAATATCACAATAATTTGAGCCTCTCACTTCTTTTGGACTTGGAAATTTCCCTTGCGTACAAATTCGGATGAAAGGCGATTGTTCATACGTTTCTTCATACAATTTTTGAAGTTGCTTTATTTCCATCTTTTGTTTTACTTTTGCATAAAGTGTAATCATAATTCCTCGTGATATCGGTATTAAATGTGTGCTAAATGTAATTGGCTGTGATCCATTATTCCATTCTGTAAGCATTTGCTCAATCTCTGGAACGTGCTGATGCTCATTCACTTTATAAATGTGCAAGTTATCATATAGCTCAGGAAAGTGAGTCATTGTTGTTGGTGTTTTACCTGCTCCTGATACCCCTGATTTCGCATCAATAATAATCGAATCTTCTTCAATCATGCTACTACGTATTAACGGCGCTATCGCTAGCAATGTGGCTGTAGCAAAACATCCTGGGTTTGCAATTAAATTTGCTTTTTGAATCTCAGTCCTTTTCCATTCACTTAACCCATACACTGCTTTTCTAAGAATTTCTTCTTTCGCTGCTGGCCTTTTATACCACAGTTCATATGACGAAGGATCTATCATACGAAAGTCTCCAGATAGGTCAATTACTTTTAAACCTTCTGCTACTAACTTGGGCGTTAACTCCGCCGATACTCCTGCTGGGGTTGCTAGAAATACGATTTCTGCTTCTTTCCCTATTGTCTTCACATCAATTTCTTGTAACGTATGAACGAGAACATTTCGAAGATGCGGATATACATTTGTTATACACTCACCAACTTGCGAAAAAGAATGAAGAGATGCTATCGAAAAATATGGATGTTGTTCTAATAAACGAATTAATTCAATGCCCCCATATCCAGTGGCTCCAATAATTGCGACTTTCATAAGTTCCTCCTCAAATCGATTCTTTAAATTAAGTATGATTATAATATTGTATATTTATAGAGTCAATTAAATATTTATAAATTTTTAAATCTAAAAAAACTTAATTTTATTAGAAAAACAATATACTCAACCGAATTTTTATACAAAAATAGTGCATAGTAGTTTTTTTATTTCACTTCAAGTACAATAAAACAATACATACGTACATACAGGCGGGAAAAAATATGAACGAAAAATTAATTGAGAAAATGATTATAAAAAGTTTTCAGCAATATCAATGCAGTCCAATATCAAAAGAAGATCAGGAAATGCTAGTGAAACATATTCAAACGGTGACTCATTCAAATATTGAAATTGATTTATACGAGGAGATTGAGGATATTGTTTATGATTATGTGACTGGAAAACAATAAAAAATAGGAGATTTCCATGTGGAAATCTCCTATTTTTTACTTAATGATTTACCTGCTACACGTTCAAATAAACCTGGGAATAAAGCATAAAGTTTGGGACCAATTCCCATCCACTTCGGTAAGTTTACTTCACGTTTTTTCGTGTGCATCGACTTTACGATTTGTTCTGCTACGTATGTTGGTTTTAACATGTAACGTCCCATATTCTTTACATATGTACCAGATTGATCCGCTATTTCAAAAAAGTTTGTATCTATCGGACCTGGATTAATTGCTGTAACATAAATATCTGTATTCGCTAATTCCATGCGTAAACTATTCGTAAATCCTAATACAGCATGTTTCGTTGCTGCATACGCACTTGATTTCGGAGTTGCAATTTTTCCGGCAAGTGAAGCAATATTAATAATATGTCCTTCGTTCTTGTTTACCATATAAGGTAGTACCGCTTTCGTACATGCTACTAATCCAAATACATTTACTTGGAACATATCTTTTACTTCACCCATTGACGCATCTTCAAACGTTTTAAAAATACCAAATCCCGCATTGTTTACTAATATATCAATACGTCCCACTTCTTGTAATACCTTTGAAAAAACAGACTGTACTTCCATCTCTTCACTTACATCTAATACATAATAATAGCAAGGCGTATTATAAGTTTCTTTAATTTTGTCTACTAACACTTGTAGTTTCTCTTCTGTTCGAGCCATTAATACTGGCGTCGCTCCCTGTGCTGCAACTTGCATTGCAACTTGCTCACCAATCCCACTAGAAGCACCTGTAATGACGATTACTTTATTTTGTAAACGTCCTGTCATTGCTGTCACCTACTTTGCATAATAAATCAATTGTTGCGATGACTCATCAATCATCACTTGTTGATTATATGCTAAATAGTCCAATTGTCCAACCGTTTCTGAAATAGTAAGTGGTAATTGTTCTTTATATAATACCGGAAATAGTTTTACACATACTTCAAATGCTGTCATTGGTTTTTCCTTTAATAACTCAAGCACTTTAAAAGCACGTGTTTCTTGCTTTTGTAATCTCGTTTCAATAAGTTGTTTCACATTTAGAACATCTTCCCCATGCCCTGATAAAATGCGTGAAATATTCATTTCGCTTAAACGCTGTAATGTTTGATTATATTGTAGTAATGGGCGTGCCCGCTCTGTTTGCCCTTCATATGGCGGTTCTAGTATTGGATTCGAAGAAATATGACTAATGAGAGCATCTCCACCAATTAATATTCCATCAGATTCTCTATATAAAGAAATATGAGTAGAAGCATGACCTGGTGTTTCAAGTACTGTAAATCCAGGCAAAGAATCAATACGATCTCCTTCTCTCACAGTATGCGTTAACGATCTATTACAAGAATATTTAAGTGTCCTCGTCGTCAATAACGACTCGTCTTTCAAAAATGCTGCTGGCACACCAAACTGTAAGGCCGTCTCTCTAAAAAATTCATGATACCGCTTTAAAAATTCTGGATTTTGTGTAATCCAAGGCTCATTCCAAGGATGTCCAATAATATTCGTCTTCTCAGAAAATATATTTAAAAGTCCACAATGATCTGCATGATGATGCGTAATGACTACTGTTTCAATATCTTCTATCGTATGTCCTAATGCACCTAATTGACTTTCTAACGCATTCCTTGACTCTTCTGTATTCGTCCCTGTATCAATTAATGTTAATGTCTCCCCCTCAACTAAAAACACATTCACAGTTTCCACTGCAAATGGTACAGGAATCTCCATTCGGTGAATCGCCGTCATGCTTAGCCCCCCCTGTCTCTTTCCGGTTCAAAAATGAATACTTCTTCAGTTTACAACTTCTATATATATTTGTCATTATTTTCAGATAAAAAGAGGTGTTTCCTATAAAAAAACGAATGTATGTACATTTATAAGAATTTCTAACCAAAATTAAAGGAGGAACATCATGTCTATTCAAAACATTTCCTTTCTCGGTGCAGGCTCTATTGCCGAAGCTATTATTGGTGGCTTGTTACATGCAAATGTCGTTAAAGGTGAACAAATTACTGTAAGTAATCATTCTAACGAGACAAGATTACAAGAGCTACATAAAAAATACGGTGTCAAAGGTACTCATAATAAAAAAGAATTACTTACTGATGCAAATATTCTTTTTCTAGCAATGAAACCAAAGGATGTTGCAGAGGCGCTTACCCCTTTTAAAGAATACATAAATAATAACGTGCTTATTATTTCATTACTAGCAGGTGTTTCTACTGACTCAATTAGAAAACTACTTCAAAAAGACGTTCCAATTATTCGTGCAATGCCAAATACATCCGCAGCCATTTTAAAATCAGCTACCGCTATCTCCCCTTCAAAACATGCAACAGCGGAGCATATTCGCACTGCAACATCTTTATTTGAAACGATTGGTCTCGTCTCTGTTGTAGAGGAAGAAGATATGCATGCTGTCACTGCATTATCCGGAAGTGGACCTGCTTATATTTATTACGTAGTGGAAGCTATGGAAGAAGCTGCAAAAAAAATCGGTTTAAAAGAAGATGTTGCAAAATCACTTATTCTTCAAACGATGATTGGTGCTGCTGAAATGCTAAAAGCAAGTGACAAACACCCTTCTATTTTGAGAAAGGAAATTACTTCTCCTGGTGGAACTACCGAAGCAGGTATTGAAGTATTACAAGAACATAAATTTCAACAAGCACTTATTTCTTGTATTACACAGGCAACGAAACGATCACATAATCTTGGAAAAACATTAGAACAACTAACAAAAGAAAAATAGAAAAAGGAGCTCAAGTTTATTTGAGCTCCTTTTTCTATAATTACACTTAGTTATTGTTCTTCCCAAAAATCTCTTCTTGCAGGCGACGACCAGTCGGCGTTGCTGCAAGTCCACCTTCTGCTGTTTCACGAAGTGCTACTGGCATCGTTTGTCCGATTCTAAACATTGCCTCAATTACTTCATCACATGGAATTGTACTCGTTACACCAGCTAATGCTAAATCTGCTGAAATCATCGCATTCGCAGCTCCTGCTGCATTACGTTTTACACAAGGTACTTCTACAAGTCCTGCAACAGGATCACACACTAAACCAAGCATGTTCTTTAATGAAATTGCCATCGCTGTAGCTGCTTGATCTTGTGTTCCACCAGCCATCTCAACTGCGGCTGCAGCCGCCATTCCACTTGCTGAACCAACTTCAGCTTGGCATCCTCCCGCTGCACCAGAAATACAAGCGTTATTCGCAACAACCATACCGAAAGCTCCTGCTGTAAATAAGAATTCAATCATTTCTTCACGTGTAGGCTGCAATTTTTCTCTTAGTGCAAATAGTACACCTGGCACTGTTCCAGCAGAACCTGCTGTTGGTGTTGCACAAATAATTCCCATCGCTGCGTTTACTTCATTTGTTGCAACAGCTTTGCTTACTGCATCCAAAATCGTATCTCCAGATAAGCCTTTTCCGCTCTTCATATACGCTTGAACTTTTACAGCATCTCCACCAGTTAAACCAGTTGGTGATTTCACGCCGCGAATACCACGTTCTACTGCTTGCTCCATCACGACTAAGTTCTTTTCCATACCAGCAATTACTTCTTCACGTGAAATACTTCTTGTTTCCATTTCACATTGAATCATAATTTCTGCGATTTTTACATTTTGTTCTTTAGCTTGCGCCACTAGTTCCGCTGCGTTCCGAAACATGGTGTGTCCCCCCTGCAATTATTCCATAATAGTTACTTGACAAATATTTTGTTGCGCTTTTATTTCTTCAATTACTTCATCTGCTAATAATTCATCTGTTTCAATGACCATAAGCGCTCTTCTTCCTTTTTCTTTACGAGAAACACTCATTGTACTAATGTTAATCTCATGTTTCGCAAGGATTGAAGCTACCGCTGCAATAGCACCGAAGCGATCGTTATTTACAATAAGTAGTGCTGGGCTCGTGCCTGATAATTGAAGATCGAATCCGTTTAATTCTACAACTTCAATTTTACCGCCACCAATTGAGCAAGCAACAACTTCAATTTCATCTTCACCTTTATACAAACGAATTCTCGCTGTATTTGGATGAGGTGCATTGGCATCTTCTTCAATGAATTCCACTTCAATTTCGCGCTCTTTTGCTATTTCTAGCGCCTCTGGAATACGTAAGTCATCTGTTTCAAATCCTAATATTCCACCGATTAGTGCTACATCCGTACCATGCCCTCGATACGTCTTTGCAAATGATCCATATAACGAAATGCTTACTCTTTCTGGTTCATGACGAAACAGCTGGCGAGCAACTTGCCCCATTCTTGCCGCGCCTGCTGTATGTGAACTTGATGGTCCAATCATAACTGGACCGATAATATCAAATACTGAGCGATACTTCATCATAACTCCCCCTAAACCTCTATGAAAAAATTTATTCTACTATTCTATTAAGCTGCTACATCTGTCGCTTTTCCAGTTGTACCACGAATTTGTTCTGCTGTACGAATTGGATAGTTTTTGAATAAAAGTAATCCAATATAACCTGAAATAATACCAGTTATCATACTACATAAGAATCTTAGCATTATTTTCATTTAAAAATGATACAAGATGATCCAGAATAAAGTCTGGTAGCAATCCAAAGTTTAACACAGAAGCCATTGCAAGCATAGCATAAACAAGTGATATAACCATTGCTAATGCAACTAAATTTGCACCCGCTATTCCGCCTAGACTACCTGCTGATGTTCTGAACTCTTTTAAAGAGTGGTGTACCAATTAAATCTCCACCACCTTATTAATAAAAAGCTTCTACTAAGGAACTCGCAATAGCTACACTTGCTAATCATATCGTTTAGCTAAAAAGTGAAAAAGACTTATGACAAATAATAGTAATATCTTTCCTATTATAATTCTCGTGTTACTCTCTCATGATTTAGTCAACTTCACTTGTTACGATAATGACTAAAATACATGCGACTTATCATAAATTATAATCTGCCCTCATTATAGCTTGTTTTTTATAAAACGCTTACTTTTGTTGAATTTTAAAAGTTCTGAATAACATTCCATTTCTGCTATTTGTATCACTTGTATGTCATCTGACTTATATAACAGTTTTTCTAAATAATCATTATTTCGTATTTTTATCGTATATATTCAAACCATTCTAATTTTCTGTATCATCCAAGTATAAGTATAAAATAATAACAGTTTTATTTTTAAATTTTTTTAAACATAAAAAAATGGTAACCTGCCGTTACCATTTTTTACAAAATTATTATTTTTCTACTGGGAATGATTTCAAATCTGTCGCTATTTCTGTATTAGAAAACAACTCTCTTGCCTCTTTCAATAATTCCTTATATGTGTCTCCTTGATAGCGAGAACTAATGTGAGTTAAGATTAATCGCTTCGCATTTGCCTGAAGTGCAATGCTCGCAGCTTGCTTAGATGTAGAATGAAAATAATCATACGCTTGTTGCTCATCTTCTGCTGCGAAAGTCGCTTCATGGACAAGTACATCTGCATCTTGCGCAAGCTCCCTACTCGCTTCGCAATATCGCGTATCACCTAAGATAGTAATAATTCTTCCTTTTTGAGGTGGGCCGATAAACTCATTTCCATTTAATATCGTGCCATCCTCTAATTCAACTACTTCACCATCTTTTAAACGTTTAAAAATTGGACCTGGTTTCACACCCATCTCAAGCAACTTATCAACTAAAAGAGCACCTTGTATATCTTTCTCTACAATACGATATCCAAAGCATTCTATACCGTGTGACAATCTTTTCGTTTCTACATAAAATTCATTATCTTCAAATACGGTACCTTCTTCTGTTATCTCCACAACTTCAAGTGGATATTTCACATGTGTCGTACTTACCGATAATGCCACTTCAATAAATTGTTTAATTCCTTTCGGTCCATACACCGTTAAAGGCGTAGTTCCTCCTTGAAATGAACGGCTACCTAATAAACCAGGCAATCCAAAAATATGATCGCCATGTAAATGCGTAATAAATATTTTTTCAATGCGGCGCGGACGTACAGATGTATGTAATATTTGATGTTGCGTGGCCTCGCCACAATCAAATAACCAAGTTTGTCCTCGTTCTTCTAACAATTGTAAAGCAATTGCTGAAACGTTCCTTCCTTTTGAAGGAACACCTGCACCAGTTCCTAAAAATACAAATTCCACTTTCTTTCCTCCAGCTCTAAATATACTCTATCTCTCATCTTACGGAATGTTATTTCAAATGGCAAATTGAATTTACATAACCAAACATCTAGACAACTATATAACACGAACGTTATACTCGAAAAATTTAGCTATCGTTCGTATTTTGTGTTAAAATAATTATACTACATTTTAAGGGAGCGTTTTATTATGAAAGAAGTATTTCGTTTACAAACTGATTTTTCATCTTCATTTGATCGCTGGGTAAGTTCTTTCGTGTCTGATCACCCAGCACAATTAGAATGGACAACTTTAAAGGAATTAATCCATGAATATACAACATCACATACAAATGATACGTTACCAGCATATATTTCTTCAGCTTTAACATATTACGCCCAACGCGTTTCAACTACAAACAGTTCAGAGATTGTTATTTTTGAAAACCCTACAATCTCGTAATCTATAATAAAAAAGCACTGGTTACAGTGCTTTTTTATTTATACTTATTTAACAAATGATCATATTCCATCCAAAAGTCGGTATACATACTTCGCTCAAACTCATTTAAAATTATCTTTTCACTTGATTTATTGAATAATTCTTTTGCCTGTAGCGCAAAAGAAACAATTTGTTTTCTATTTTTGATTCTCAATATTTATAATAAAATTTTGTGGTACCATTACAAATTCCCCTTTTATAAAAATATTTATTTTCCATATTATTCATAATCAATATCATACATTTCATCCCACATATCTATTATAAATCCGTTTAATATTTTAAAAAACACAGATAAAAAGATATTGACACTACAATTTTACAGTGCTAACATTCAACATGTAATTGAATATGGTCTCTGTTAGGTGAGGCTCCTGTATAGAGAAACGCTGCTGCCCAAAAATGTCGAGAGACGCCAATGGGTCAACAGGAAAGGTCGGAATGAAGGCCTTTTTTAATGTAGCTGGTTTCAGTACCTATGCTATACAGTGCTAAAACTCAACGAGGGAGAGGTGCATGTATTTTGTCATACACAAAAACTGTTTTTATTTATGTCTACTAACAGTCTTTGTTGTGGACTCTTTTAACTGCGAATTCAGACCTTTACTCGTTTTGAGTAAAGGTCTTTTTACGTCTATATGCACCTTACTATGAAACAAACATAGCATATTCAGAAACTACTAAATTGTACGGAGGTGAGGAACAGTTGGCAATTGATGATTCGGCCCAGATACCCATACGTTTTACATTCATATTTCATCATGTAGGTAGGAAAGAAACTGTTCCTCACCATTTCAAATAGTTAGGTAACAGATTGTTTCCTCCTTCATGACAGAGGAGGAACTACCGATGTTTAATTTACAAAGACAAGAAACAAAGCATGCTTATGAGCAAGATAGCATGAAAACAAATAACGAATTATTAGTGGAGGTTGCAACACAAGATGTAAGCTCTGCGTTAAAACTTTTAGAAACAACACAAGATGGATTATCTAAACAAGAAGCGTCTCGTAGACTTTCTTTATATGGTCCGAACGAAATAGCTCATAATAAAATGGCACCATGGTACATTCAATTTCTGTCGGCATTTAAAAATCCATTTATTTTCGTTTTATTAGCTCTTGGAGCACTCTCCTTTTTCACGGATGATATGCAAGGAACAATTGTCGTATCTGCAATGGTACTACTTAGTGCAACAATTCGGTTTTCCCAAGAATTTCGTTCTCAAAAAGCTGCTGATAATTTAAAAGCTATGGTTCGAACAACTGCAAGCGTATTTAGAATAAATGGATTTGTACATGAAACAAAAAATGTAACGAATTTAAATCGAAATTACACAACAGAAATTCCAATTGAGGAACTTGTACCTGGCGATATCATTTCCCTTTCAGCCGGTGATATCGTTCCAGCTGATGTGCGTATTGTATCCGCTAAAGATTTATTTGTTAATCAATCTTCTTTAACAGGGGAAGCACTTCCTGTAGAAAAATACGAACACTGCTACCATACAGAAAATAAGCATATCTTACCGACAAACATGAAAAAAAATTACAATCCACTCGATATGGAAAACCTTTGTTTCATGGGAACAAATATTGTAAGTGGTAGCGCAAAAGCTGTTGTCATCTCAACAAGTACCGATACGTATTTCGGCTCTTTAGCCAATAAGGTAATTGGAAAGCGTGTAGAAACAAGCTTTGATAAAGGTGTAAACAAAGTAAGCTGGCTCTTAATTACATTCATGCTTATTATGGCACCTATTGTCCTTCTCATTAATGGATTCACAAAAGATGATTGGCAAGAAGCTTTCTTCTTCGCTATTGCCGTCGCTGTCGGCCTTACACCTGAAATGTTACCGATGATTGTAACTGCTAATTTAGCTAAAGGTGCCGTTAACATGTCTAAACAAAAAGTAATTGTAAAACAGCTAAATTCTATTCAAAACTTAGGTGCTATGAACATTCTTTGTACAGATAAAACCGGAACTTTAACAGAAGATAAAGTTGTCCTTGTTCGTCACTTAGATCCCAAGGGAAATGAATGCAATCGCGTCTTGCAATTTGCCTATTTAAATAGTTTCTATCAAACTGGATTGAAAAATTTAATAGATAAAGCTGTTATTAAGCATACAGAGGAAAACAATACATTTAATCCATCAGCTTTTCAAAAGCTAGATGAAATTCCATTCGATTTCGCCCGCCGGCGTATGTCAGTCATCGTAAAGGATATTTCAGGTGAACATACAATGCTTTGTAAAGGTGCCGTAGAAGAAATTTTATCAATTTGTAACTACACTGAAGTGGATGAAAAAATCGTTCCACTCACCGAGGAAATACGTTCAAATGTCAAAAAACTAAGTGAGACACTAAATAGTGAAGGTATGCGGGTTATTGCTGTGGCTTATAAAAAAGATAGAAGAATAAATGATACAGAGTACGCAGTAAAAGACGAAACTGATATGATTCTCGCTGGATATATCGGCTTTTTAGATCCACCGAAACCATCTGCAGCAGCTGCAATTCAAGCATTACAAAAACATGGTGTACAAGTGAAAATTTTAACTGGCGATAACGAAATTGTTACAAGAAAGGTTTGTAAAGAAGTTGGATTAGATATCTGCGAACCAATCCTCGGTTACGAGATTGATTCTTTACCAGATAAAGCATTAGCAAGACTTGCCGAAGAAACGACTGTATTTGCGAAGCTTAATCCAATGCAAAAATCTCGTATTATACACGCATTACAAGGAAATGGACACACTGTAGGTTACATGGGAGACGGCATTAACGATGCTGTAGCATTACGTGAAGCTGATGTCGGAATATCTGTTGATACTGCTACTGATATTGCGAAAGAAGCTTCCGATATTATTCTACTCGAAAAAAGTTTAACTATATTAGAAGCAGGGATTTTAGAAGGACGTACTACATTCGGAAATATTTTAAAATATATTAAGATGACAGCTAGCTCTAACTTCGGTAATGTGTTTAGCGTGTTAGTAGCAAGTGCTTTCATTCCTTTTTTACCGATGCTTGCCATTCATCTTTTAATTCAAAACTTACTTTATGATATTTCACAACTTTCTATTCCATGGGACAAAATGGATAAAGAGTTTCTAGAAAAACCACGAAAATGGGATACTGCAAACTTACGAAACTTCATTATTTGTATCGGCCCAATTAGTTCTATATTTGATATTATCACATACGTAGTCATGTGGAATGTATTTGGTGCAAATACATCGAGCGAGCAATCATTATTCCAGTCCGGTTGGTTTGTCGTTGGATTGTTAACACAAACTTTAATTGTTCACATGATAAGAACACAAAAGATTCCATTTATTCAAAGCACTGCATCAACACCAGTCGTTTTATTAACCGCTCTTATTATGGCAATCGGGATTTGTATTCCATTCTCACCACTTGGTGCGGCCGTTGGTTTACAAGCATTGCCACTTAACTATTTCCCTTGGTTAGTAGGAATACTATTAGGCTACGCTTTTTTAACACAATTCCTGAAAAAGCTTTATATTAAAAAGTTTCATAGCTGGTTGTAAAAATAAGAATGAGTGGGTATCCCCCGCTCATTCTAAAAAACATAACACATATTATATATGGAGGTGACCATGATGGTATGGTACGACATTGTATTCAGGTTAGTTATAGCAATTATTGTAGGAGCTTGCATTGGAATGGAAAGACAATGGAGACACCGAATGGCTGGGTTACGGACAAATGCTCTCGTATCACTTGGTGCCTGTATAATAGGAAAGGTGTCATGATTTTACTACTTCATGACACCTTCTACATAAACTTATTTTCTAACTTTTGTTGAAACGACTTCTCTTGCTTACGTAGTAGTTGACTACCTCGTTGTAAAATCGGTGTTCCATACTTATCGTTAATTTGATCAATAACAGCAAGTAGTGGTTCTTTTTTCGCATCCTCTTCAAATGAAAATAAATCTAATTGTTTCACCGATTCTGTCTTCCACTCTATTTCAGTAGCTGTAACACCTAGTAAACGAACGGAATCACCATCCCAATGTTGCTTCCATAAACGGGATGCTGCTTGAAAAATATCGCGTTCTTCCCAAATTGCATTTTTCAATTGCTTACTCCGTGTTACTGTTCGCCTATCATGGTATTTAATCATAATTTGAATATTATAGCTGACAAGGGTTCGCTTTTGTAATCTTTTACTCACTGATTTTGATAACCGTTCTAACATATCAAGTAATTCTTTCTCTTCATCCATATCCTTTGAAAAAGTCATCGAGTTACCGACACTTTTATGTTGGCCCATTTGACTCGGATCCACTTCCCTATCATCCGTACCTTTTGCACGCTTTTGTAAATCAATACCGTGCTTGCCAATTTTAGCGCGAATGATATGCTCGTCTCCCTTCGCTAACTGTTCAATTGTATGTATATGAATTTCATTTAATTTTTCAGCTGTTTTTTCTCCAATCCCATGCATTGCTTCAACTGAAAGTGGCCAAATCATTTCTGGAATATCACGTTTTCGAAGTACGGTAATACCGAGAGGTTTTTTCATATCAGAAGCTGTTTTTGCTAGGAAAAGATTTGGAGCGATTCCGATACTACACGGAAGCTGCAACTCTGTTAATAGTGCTTGTTGAATCATCTTTGCTATTTCAAGAGGCGAACCAAGTGCGTAGCAATCTGTAATATCTAAATATCCTTCATCTATTGAGACTGGTTGTATCTTTTCTGTAAAACGAGAAAGGACTTGAAACATTTGAAATGAAGCTTCGCGATATAATGTGAAATTAGGACGCCTTACAACTAATTGCGGGCATAACCTTTTCGCTTCCCAAAGGGGCATCGTCGTACGTATTCCGTATTCTCTCGCCTCATAACTACATGTTATAATAATTCCTTTTCTCTCTTTTTCATTTCCAGCAACCGCTAATGGCTTTCCTTGTAATGATGGATCATGAGCAATTTCAACAGATGCGAAAAAGCAATTCATATCTACATGTAAAATAACACGACCATTTTTCGGATACATTTCTCGCATAGTACTCACTCCCTAATCAGAACGTTCGTTCTTTTATTATATCAAATTTTGCACAATAGTTATAATAATTACTTGTTCTTTTTTATAATCGATATAAATCGAAACTTTAATCAACTCTCACTAATCGGACTTTTACGGGCAGCAGGGTCCCCACCTAACTTCTTTACTTTCGCTGAATTTTGAGGTAGGGGTCTTACTGTCCGGCAAATAGCGGGATAAACTCAACTATACATTCCTTGTAGTTATATTAATCATTGCAATTAATTATTTACTACTTCCGATTTTCAATATGAATACGTTAAGGTTATTCCCTCGTCTAGTACATGTAGCAACAACGTATATACTTCCATAGTTTTTCTTATATTCGCTTATACGTCTTGTCAAAGCAATCGAATCAAAATAAAAAGCGTGTAAATCATAATTGATTTACACGCTTTTTCTATTCCATTACTTCGCTACTTCTTCAATAATTGCAACAACTAATTCTGCTGTTTTTGCTAATTCTTCAACAGGAATCTTCTCGTTTGTTGTATGAATTTCTTCATAACCAACCGCTAAGTTAACTGTTGGGATACCATGTCCTGCAATTACGTTTGCATCACTTCCGCCACCACTTTGATGAAGAGAAGGTGTACGACCAATTTTTTCAGCTGCACGTTTTGCAACTTCTACAACGTGATCGCCATCAGCAAATTTAAATCCTGGGTACATAACGTTTACTTCAACGTCTGCATGACCGCCCATTTCTTTTGCAGTTGTTTCAAATGCTTCTTTCATTTTCGCAACTTGTGCTTCCATTTTCTCATTAATTAAAGAACGAGCTTCTGCAAAGATTTGTACATGATCGCAAACGATATTCGTTTGTGTACCACCTTCAAAACGTCCAATATTTGCAGTCGTTTCAGAGTCAATGCGACCAAGTGGCATCTTCGCAATTGCTTTCGCTGCGATAGTAATTGCAGATACACCTTTCTCCGGCGCTACACCAGCGTGAGCTGTTTTCCCGCGAATAATTGCGTTCACTTTCGCTTGTGTTGGAGCTGCAACAACGATTTCACCAACTTTTCCATCGCTATCTAATGCGTAGCCATATTTCGCTGTAATACGCTCACGGTCTAATGCTTTTGCACCAACAAGACCTGATTCTTCTCCGACTGTAATAATAAATTCTATTTTACCATGAGGGATATTTTTCTCTTTTAAAACACGGATTGCTTCGAACATTGATGCTAATCCAGCTTTATCATCCGCACCTAAAATTGTTGTACCATCTGATACGATATATCCATCTTTAATAGAAGGCTTAATTCCATTACCAGGAACTACTGTATCCATATGAGAAGTAAAGTAAATTGTATCAACACCATCTTTTGTTGCTGGTAAAGTACAAATTAAGTTACCTGCACCATGACCAGTTACAGCCATTGTGTCATCTTCAAATACTTCTACACCTAAATCTGTAAATTTCTTCGTTAATACTTTGCAGATTTCTGCTTCAAATTTCGTTTCAGAATCTACTTGTACTAATTCCATAAATTCATTTACTAAACGTTCTTGATTAATCATAAGACTGCGCCTCCTGCACTACCATTATGTATGTAACACTATTAATTATAACAGAATTTCGCAAAAGTTTCGAAATACAAGACAAAAAACAGATGGTTTACATATCTAGATAACCATCTGCTTTCTATTACTCATTTAACAATACCCAGCGCATATGATCTTCCCACACGCCATTTACCATTAACATCTTCCTAGACACGCCTTCATATTGAAAACCTATCTTCGTTACTACTTGTATAGATGCTAAATTACGAGGCATAATCGGAGCTTCTATACGATGTAACTGAAATTCCCCAAAAGCAACTTGAATTGCTTTTCTAAGCGCTTCTGTCGTATACCCTTTGTTTAACTCTGCTTTATCTAATTTATAACTGAGTACACAAGATTGATAAATGCCACGAACGATTAAATTAAATGAAATACACCCAATTATTTTCGTATCATCACCCTTTTTAAAAATCCATAGTCTGATGATTTTCCCTTCTTCGAACTCTTTTCTATCCTTTTGCAACTTTTTCTTTTGATAATCTAGCGTAAAAAAATCATCCGGTCTATACTCTTCCCAAGCTTTTAAAAATTCACGATTTCTGTCGTAATATTGAAGAACTGTTTCAGCATACGACTCATCAATTTCCCTTAAGTATAAACGATCTGTTTCGTATATTTTCATCATCGTATCTCCATTCTTCAGCTTGCCCAACTAAAAATTAACAATATACCCTTTTACTATATTCTCTATACACACTCAAATTTCCTGTTATATTTTGCAATCCCCTCCCGAATTTTGTCCTCACTCTCCCCTTGTCCATAATTTCATTTCTCGTTACAATGAAATTGTACTGATTTGCAAGGAGGTATAACGATGCATAAAAAAGCTCAAAAAGTTATGGTTTATGTGATGCTGATTTCTATGCTTGTAACAACATTACTTGCTGGCGCGAGTATGTTTTGGTAAAAAGGGCGATGTGTTCGTCCTTTTTTTACTTTTTACACATGACAAAATAAACCATCTCGACATCGAGATGGTTTATTTTATATAAAACACAATCGCTACAATACTAAAGGAAAATGACATTACAAGTGCTATTACAAAACTTGTATATTGTTTCTGCTGAAATGCTCCAATAACAAAAGTTAGATTAAGTAATGCCATACATACAATCGCTACAAGATAAGAACATATATTAAAAGTTGCCAATATGAATGTAATAACAAATAGAAATCCCATAAAAAACTGCATATACGAAAGTTTTGGATTCAAGTACATATGAGCAACCCCTTTATCTAATTTTATCTTTCTATATTCTCATTAACGCACGGTTATGTACACATGTCAAGACAACTTATTATAATAGAAAAAGCCAACCTTTTCGTTGGCTTTTTCATATGCAACGGCTCCTTTTTCTTTTGCCAATTGCTGAAATGATTTTTTCGATTTCACAATCCATACTTTCGTTCCAATTGGAATGCGATCAAACAAATATTCCACATCGTTTTTCTTCATTCTTATACACCCTTGTGAAATATACTTTCCAATTGAACTCGGTTGGTTTGTTCCATGTATTCCATATTTACTTCCATCAGTTCCTCTTGCATTAAATCCAATCCACCTTGACCCAAGTGGATTTTTTGGCGACCCACCTGGAATATCCTTCGCAATATAATACGGATCCTTCGCTTTCATTACAACATCAAAAGTTCCTTCTGGAGTTAATTCATTCGTTTTCCCTGTCGCTACTGGAAAAACCTTTTGAATCTTTCCATCGTCAATGTAAGCTAATTTATTCGTTGCTTTATTTACAATAATAAAAGGATCTCCGGCACGCGGATTATCCCCAAGAGGCCAAATCGGCGATAAAGAAAGACATAATATGATAGAGAGAAGATACGGCATAGATAATTCCTACCTTCTATATAAGTTCTTTTATATTATCCTTTCCCTTAAAGCGACTTTTAATGAGTAAATATTGTTCCATTTCATACACAAGTTGAACAAGTTTCGCACGTATCTCAAATTCTTCGCGTGTAGCTGGTAATGGCATGTCTCTAAATAATCCCCTCATTTCTTGAAGCTGCCTTAAGGAAATAACGCCAGTACTCTCAGGGCTAATAGCATTACCAATGTTTTCAACAACATCTGCAATCATATCAGCTTGTTCATATGTCCATGATAAAGAAGCTGCTAGTGGTATCATTCGCTCTAAAATTTCGAATTGTTGCATACGCATATTAAAATAACGATAGTAATAATCATCTTCTCGCATAAATGCATTCTCAAGTTTTTTAAACGATAAATCTCTTGCTTCATTTAACATATTCTCGGTTTCAATGAGTTCTGCCCCACTCCAACTACTTTCTCGATTTCGTAAATACACAACCATTTCAAACAAAATCGTTTTAAAATTGCTCTCTATTTTATCCTGATACTCTTTTAGCTTATTTTCACTACTCGGCATATACATATTTACTAATAACGCCACGCTAATCCCTATCGTTAATATAGCAATTTCATTTCCAACTATAAGCCATGTAATTTGCTTCAATGAATATAGATGCATAACAATAACTGAACTCGTGACAATGCCTTCTTGAATTTTAAGCATTACTGCAGTCGGAATAAATGTAAGTAACAATATGCTAATTGCAAGTGGTGTATAGCCGATCGTTTCAAAAATACAAAACGCGAATACCATTGATAATACACAAGCTAGAAAACGATGTAACGACACTTGAAGCGATTTGCGCTTCGTATTTTGTACACATAAAATAACTAAAATACCTGCTGAACTATAAAATTCCAACCCTAATAACTGAGCAATAAAAACTGCCGCGCCTGTCCCTATTGCTGTTTTTACTGTACGGTATCCAATTTTAAACATATCATTACTCCTATATGTATAAACGTATTTACAGCTAGTATAAAAAAAGGATGACACAATGTCATCCTTTTCTACTTATTATTCACATAACCTTTTCATATTACAATATTTTTTGTAAAAATTGTTGCGCACGTTCACTTTTCGGTGCTGCAAAAAATTCTTCTGGCGCACTATCTTCTACAAGCTTTCCTCCGTCTAAGAAAAGAACACGATCTGCCACTTCTTTTGCAAAGCCCATTTCATGTGTAACGATAGCCATCGTCATTCCTGTCGTAACTAACGATTTCATAACTTCTAACACTTCTTTCACCATCTCTGGATCTAGCGCCGATGTCGGTTCATCAAATAACATAACTTCGGGTTCCATTGCTAACGCTCTTGCAATTGCTACACGTTGCTTTTGTCCTCCCGAAAGACGATTTGGATACGTATCTTTTTTATCTACTAGTCCAACCTTTTCTAAAAGTTTCTCAGCTTTCTTTTCAGCTTCTTGCTTCGTTACCCCTTTTACATTGGTAGGAGCATACGTAATATTTTCTAATACAGTCATATGAGGAAATAAGTGAAAATGTTGAAATACCATACCGACATTTTCACGAACATGCATAACATTCGTTTTCGGATTCGTTACTTCTTCCGTTCCAATCCAAATGTGACCATCCGTTGGTGCTTCTAACATATTCATACAACGTAAAAATGTTGATTTTCCTGATCCAGAAGGTCCTATAATTGCAACTACTTCCCCTTTTTCAATCGTTGTTGTAATTCCTTTTAATACTTCGTTTTTACCAAATGATTTATGAAGGTTTTCAATTTTAATCACTTTTCTTCATTCTCCCTTCAATTGCCTTCCCGACTAATGTAAGAATAATGACTAACATATAATAAATCAGTCCAACAAAAAGTAATGGTTCAAGATATTTAAATGTCTCACCGCCTACGATGTAAGCACGACGCATTAAATCAGTCGCGCCTATTACTGTTACTACAGCCGATTCTTTCGTAAGTGTCGCAAATTCGTTCACAAGCGCTGGTAATATATTTTTTAATGCTTGAGGGAAAATAATATTTCTCATCATTTTTCCGTATGGTACCCCTAAAGCCATTGCTGCTTCTGTTTGTCCTTTATCCACCGCTTGAATACCAGCACGAATTACTTCTGACATGTATGCACCTGAATTCAAGCTAAATGCAAGTACAGCAGCTAAGAATGCTGGTATTTCATAACCAATTATTTGCGGGACACCGAAATAAATAATCATTAATTGCAATACAAGGGGTGTACCACGAAAAATTGATGTATAAAAATCTGCTGCTATATTTAATGCTCGTATTCTAGCAATTTTACAAAGTGCTAATAGCGTTCCTAAAATAAATCCTGCTAAAGCTGATACTGCTACAATTTTCAAAGTAACTTCTAAACCTTTTAGTATATATGGTATCGAAGGCGTAATCGCCGAAAAATCTAAGTTCATTCTTTTCATTCCCCTCACAGAAAAGTGAAAGGCAGCTTATTTTCCGCTGCCAAACCATTTCTTCACTAATTTATCCATTTCTCCATTTTCTTGCATTTTTTTAATTACTTTATTAAATTCAGCTGTTTTATCACTGTTTTTCGGAAGGGCAATTGCTGCTCCAACTTCTTCTGGCGCTTCTTTAATTTCAACTCCTTGTAAATCTTTCATTTTCTCTAAATAATTTTTAGCAACTGTGTCTTCTATAATTGCAGCGTCAAAACGACCAGCTTTAATTTCTTGTACGATTTCTGGTATACGGTCACGTCCCTCAACCTGGAAATCTACTTGTTTTTTAAATTCTGCTACTTTCTCTTCTTGAATAGACCCTGTTTGTACTCCTACTTTTTTCCCTTTTAAATCCTCTACAGATTTAATGTTAGAATTCTTTTTAGAAACGACCATATTTTTCGCAACAAAATAAATATCTGTAAAATCAACATTATTTTTACGCTCTGCAGTTGGCGTCATGCCTGCCATTACGAAATCAACTTTTCCTGAACTAAGAGATGCTAATAAACCACCAAAATCCATATCTTTCACTTTCACTTCATACCCAAGTTCTTTTCCGATATATTTAGCAACATCAACATCAAAGCCGATAATTTCATCGCTCTTTGACGCATCTACATATTCATAAGGTTTATAATCTGCTGAAGTTCCCATTACGAGTACTTTTTTATTTCCTTTTGTTTCTTTCGATTCCCCATTACTACAAGCGCTGAATATACTTACAATTAAAATAAGTGCAAACGATATTGATACTAACTTCTTCATCTTTCTTCCCCCTAATGATGTATATTTAAAAGTTTAATAGAATATTTATTCGATGTTTGTATTGTATCAGCACTTTTATTTTTATGCAATATATAAAATAAAAATAAATAACAAAACAATATAAATGCTATTTTTTATGTATAAAATGATGCATAAAATAACACAACTATGCATATTCCATAAATTTTAATAATAAATAAAAAAGGCGGCACATCCACTTGATTGTGGACGTGCCGCCTTTTCTCTTATTTTTTATAGTTCTTCACAATTCTCTTCAAAATATGATTGTAGTTTCGCAATAACTTGCATCGGTTCATGACCTTCAATTTCATGACGCTCTACCATCGTTACAATTTTTCCATCTTTTAATAAAGCAAATGATGGAGAAGAAGGTGGGTACCCTTCGAAATATTCACGCGCTCTTGCTGTCGCTTCTTTATCTTGACCTGCAAACACCGTTACAAGGTGGTTAGGACGTTTATCATAATGTACGGAATGCGCAGCAGCAGGACGAGCAATACCACCTGCACAACCACATACAGAGTTTACCATTACAAGTGTTGTTCCATTTCTTTTAAACGCTTCTTCTACCGCTTCTGGCGTCGTCAATTCTGTATATCCAGCAGAGACAATCTCTTCACGCGCTTGGCGGACAACATCATTCATAAAAAAGTTAAAATTAATCACTCTTTTCCCTCCTCTAAAACTACCTATTTGTATCTTACCAGTTAATGTTTATGAAATACAAGTAAGTTTACTTGTATTTAAGTATAGAAAAGGTGTTAGAGCACTTGCTCTAACACCTTTTCTTTAATGACCACGATGTTTTTGCTTTGCTTTTTGTACTTTCATTAAACGTCTTCTTTCTTTTTCAGCTTCTCGCTTCTCCTTAGACTGCACTTTCTTTTCTTGTTTATGCAAGTCATAAGATAAACTAATCGCCTCTTGCGCCTTAGTAAAACGTTTAACATTTGTTTCTTTTGCTGCTTGTCGTATGATACGCTTTATGTTTTTAGGACGCTGTTTTTCTTTAACTTCTACACCACATTTTGCAAAATGCTGAAAATGCTCTAAAAGTGAACTATTCACAAACATAAGCACTTCTTCATCTGACGGTTCTGCCCCAAAAATATACCTCGACCCATACAATTTCCCTTGTTCTTTGCATGTAATAATTCCAACAAAAAATTGGCCATCGTGATATACTGTCAAATCCATTGACAGCCCCTCCTTTAAAAAATTAGAAATACGGGACATCCCGGAGGGGAAGGTTACTGACATGAAATCATGCGTCTGGACTACCAACCAGAACTGTGTTTTTGTATTTCTTTCACTATGATTATATCTTTTTTTCCATAATCTTCATATATTCAGCAATCATTTTTTTATGCGATCCTACAATATAGTCAGGTAGTTCTGTTACTGAAAAGAATTTAAGCTGAACTGCTTCTTCTTTATTCATAACAAAATCCCCTTCGTATTCATCCGTATAATAGGCGGTTGTTACAGATTGAAATTCATCACCGTTTGCTAATTTTGTAAAGTAGTTCGCTCCAGAAAATACATTGATTAGTCGCAAGTTCTTCACTTTTATTCCTGTCTCTTCATATACTTCACGATAAGCTGTTTCTTCTGGTGATTCACTAAGCTCCATTAGCCCGCCAGGTAGCCCCCATTTTCCGTACGGCTCTGTCCGCTGCTGCAATAAAACATATCCATTTTCATTTATAACGAGTACAACAGCACCAACTAAAATTAAAGGGCGATGACCAACTATTTTTCGTAATTCTTCTACATATCCCACCGTATCGCCTCCTTTTTCGTTGTCCACACTATTGTATCATATGTACGAAACGACAAAATGCGTATATTTTTCATTTTTTTAACAAAATATTTATTTTATGTGATTCATCTACTGTAGCTAACATAATAGATTCGACTTCTGTACTCTCCTCTATAAATTCTCTCGCCCACGCTTCTTTTTTTCCTAATAATGCAAGAACATCTTTCTGTATCCTCCCATCCTTTACTAATACAAAAGAAACTGGAGATTTTTTTCCCGCCACTTTAAGATCAAGCCGCGAAACTGCTTCATATTCTGGATACCGAAATATAGAAACGACACCGTTCGCTTCCCATAATGCTAATTTAATCGTTTGAATATCGCTCACATTTCGCATACGAAGTTCCGAAAACAAATATTCCACGGTAATTCTCGCCTTTTTCAAATTGCTAAAATCAATGGAACCATTATGTATAAGAATAATAGGTGCAGGCTCTAAAAAACGTCTCCATCTATCCCATTTCAGCATTAAAACTGAGCTTATAATATGAAGTACAACGAGTATGAACGTTGTAATCATCGAGCCCAGTAACCCTACTTTTTCATCAGACAATGCATTAGAAATATTCCCACCAAGCAATAACACTAATACAACATCTAAAAAACGAAGTTATGCGATAGACCTTTGTCCCATCGCTTTCGCAACTAATATTAAAAATATGTATGCTATAATAGCCCGAATAACCCATTCACTACTAGAAAGATGCCGTGCTCCTTCAAAAATATGCATATGCATCATTTTGCACTCCTTACCCGTCTCAAACTGCTAACCTGTTTTAGTTTGCAACGTTTATGAGCATATATGTAAAAAAGCTGGTTCGTTTAAAAACGAACCAGCTTTTTTTACTTAACTGAAAACATATATTTTTTATACGTTTTCCGTACCGATAGTATGAGCCCCATCATAATCATATTCGAGAATAAGGAACTTCCCCCATACGATAAGAAAGGTAATGCAATACCTTTTACAGGCATTAATCCAACGATCATACCGATGTTTTGGAATATTTGAACTGTTAATATACCGATCGATCCAGCGCATAATAATGTACCAAATAAATTATCAGCGGAATAACCAATAATAATTGTTCGATATAGTAGTAATAGGAACAAGAAGACAACTAAGGCTGCTACGATAAATCCACCTTCTTCGGCAATTGTAGCGAAAATAAAGTCAGTATGCTTCTCTGGGATATAGACGCTTCCTCCCCCAAACCCTTTACCTTCCATTCCTCCACTACCTACAGCTAAAATCGATTGTTGCGTTTGATAACCTTGATCTGCATTTTCAAATGGATTTAACCAACCTACAATACGCGACTGTTGGTGAGGTTTTAGTAAAGTAACTAAATTATTATAGAAAAAATCTTGATACTTAAAGAAAATAAATATTAAAGCAGATAATATGGTCAACGGAATAACTGTACATAATGCTATCAATTTCTTTTGAATACCTGACATAAATAAAATACATGCAATAGCAGCAGCATATAAGAACACCATACCTGTATCAGGTTGACTATATACAACCGCCATAGGTGGAAGTGACACTAGCATAATTTTACCTACTAGCTTTAAATCTGTTTGGAATGTCCTTGCCATATACTGTGCATTATGTTTTACTGCTATACTCGCTACTACAAGTAGCAATGCAATTTTGAAAAACTCAGACGGCTGAATTTGTCCAAATACTGGGAAAACAAACCATCTTTTTGCACCTAATTTTTCAGGTGTAAAACCTGATGGTGGTAATACTTTCAAAAGAATAAGTGAAGCAAACCCAGCAATATAAAGCGGCCAAGATAATTTTTGTAACTGATCTAAATCAATGCTTGCAACAAGAAGTAACAATACAACCCCAATTATGTAGTTAACACCTTGTTTCATAGCAAAGTTTGCAGCTCCATACTGTCCCGTTTGCTGACTGCTATATATAGCAGCTATACTCGTCACACATAGTGCACACAAAATTAAAATTAATTTTACATCTAAACTTTTTAGAAACTCGGTACTTCTTTTCATGACATCCTCCTGAAACATTGTTACGGCAAAAATAAAAAACCAGGAGTCAACATTCTTCATGTTTTGACGACTGATTACACATTATCTATAAAACACTTATATAGAATAACTCTCTTTTTCATACAATACAATATATTATACTACAGTTTCATCAGTAAGATTTGCCAAAAAAATTATTCTTTTCTTATTTTATATCCATATACCATATATCAGCAATGTATTTTCGTAAATTCCTAATACATAATCGTTTATTGTAAGATTACTGGGAAAGATATTTATACATATAGTAGGATGTAGATGAAGAAATAAGATAATAAAAAGCTCGCATAAGCGAGCTTTTTATTAATATACAGATGTATTATTTTCTGACATGTTTTCTAAAATTTCTTTAACACGCCCTAAGAACTTACCACAAATTAAACCATCAAGTACTCGGTGATCAAGTGATAAACATAAGTTAACCATGTCACGAGCACCGAACATACCATTATCCATAATTACTGGGCGCTTTACAATTGATTCAACTTGTAAAATAGCCGCTTGTGGGTAATTAATAATACCCATAGATTGAACAGAACCGAATGATCCTGTGTTATTAATTGTAAATGTTCCACCTTGCATTTCGTCTGCTTTTAACGATTTCGTACGTACTTTTCCTGCAAGTTCTGTAATTTCACGAGCGATACCTTTAATTGTTTTCTCGTCCGCTTGCTTAATTACTGGTACAAATAGTTCTTCCTCTGTTGCAACAGCGATAGAAAGGTTAATATCTTTCTTCTGAACAATTTTATCGCCAGCCCACATTGAATTAATTTGAGGATACTCTTTTAACGCTTGTGCTACTGCTTTTACGAAGAAAGCAAAGAACGTTAAGTTAAAGCCTTCACGCTTCTTAAAGTCACCTTTAATTGAGTTACGGTATGACACAAGGTTTGTCACATCTACTTCAATCATCATCCAAGCATGCGGTGCTTCATGTTTACTACGTAACATGTTTGCTGCGATTGCTTTACGCACACCTGTTACTGGAATTTCGATATCTCCAGGCATTGTAGGTACAGAAACTGGTTTCGCAGCTTCTACTTTTTGCGCTATTGGTGCTGCTTTTGGTGCTTCTGGGCGAGCTTCTACTACTGCCGCTACAGCTTCCTCTTTCTTCGCTGCACCTGCTTGCGGAATATTTCCAGATTCCACTAGCTTTAAAATATCTTTACGAGTGATACGGCCGTTTGCTCCCGTACCTTCTACTAGATCTAAATCAACGTTATGCTCACCCGCAAGTTTTAACACAGCTGGTGAAAAACGTGGTTTTCCATCAGTTGGTTGTTTTACTTTCGGTGCTTTTTCAGACGTAGCTACTTCTGCCTTTGGTTCTTCTTTCGTTTTTTCTTCAACAGCTGTTGCTGCTACTTCATCTGCGCCTTCTACTTGAATCACACAAACTACTTCACCTACAGCTAACGTATCACCTTCACCAGCGATTAACTCTTTTACAATCCCCGTGAAAGAAGATGGTACTTCAGCATTTACTTTATCAGTCATTACTTCTGCAAGCGGATCATACTTGTTTACGTGATCGCCAACATTAACGAGCCATTTACTAATTGTGCCCTCTGTAACGCTCTCCCCGAGCTGAGGCATTGTAATATTTTCTACAGCCATGTATAGTCCCCCCGATTAAAATTCCGCAAGTTCACGCATTGCTTTTTCAACTTTATCTGGATTTACCATAAAGAATTTTTCCATTGTTGGTGCATATGGCATTGCTGGAACGTCTGGACCTGCAAGACGTGCGATTGGCGCATCTAAATCAAATAGACAGTTTTCAGCAATAATTGCTGCCACTTCACTCATAATGCTTCCTTCTTTATTGTCTTCTGTTACAAGAAGAACTTTACCTGTTTTAGAAGCTGCTTCAATGATTGCTTCTTTATCTAATGGATATACAGTACGTAAATCAAGAATGTGTGCAGAGATGCCATCTTGTGCTAACTTTTCAGCCGCTTGAAGAGCAAAATGAACACATAATCCGTACGTGATAACTGTAATATCATCACCTTCACGTTTTACATCTGCTTTTCCGATTGGTAATACGTAGTCATCCTCCGGCACTTCACCTTTAATTAAACGATATGCACGTTTATGTTCGAAGAATAATACTGGATCTTCATCACGAATGGCTGCTTTTAATAAGCCTTTTGCATCATATGGTGTAGAAGGGATAACGATTTTTAAACCTGGTTGGTTTGCAAACATCGCTTCTACAGATTGTGAATGATACAATGCACCGTGAACACCCCCGCCAAATGGTGCACGAATTGTAACTGGACAAGTCCAATCATTATTAGAACGATAACGAATTTTTGCTGCCTCAGAAACAATTTGGTTTACTGCTGGCATGATGAAATCAGCAAACTGCATTTCAGCGATTGGACGCATACCATACATTGCCGCACCAATTGCTACCCCAGCAATTGCAGATTCTGCAAGCGGTGCATCAAGCGCACGATCTTCACCAAATTGATCATACAAACCGTGTGTCGCTTTAAACACGCCACCTTTTTTACCAACATCTTCTCCTAAAACGAATACTTTCTCATCGCGTTCCATTTCTTCGCGCATTGCTAATGTAATAGCATCAATATAAGACATTACAGCCATGAAACGTTCCCCCCTATTCTGCGTATACGTGCTTCAATGCATCTTCAGGTGCTGCATACGGAGCATTTTCTGCATATTCTGTTGCTTCATTTACTATATGCATAATTTCGTCTAACATTTGTTTTTCCGATTCCTCAGTTAATACACCAGCTTCTTTTAAATAAGCCGCGAATGTTATAATTGAATCTTTTTTCTTTGCTTCTTCTACTTCTTCTTTATCACGATAAACACGATCATCATCGTCACTAGAATGTGCTGTTAAACGATATGATACTGTTTCAATTAAAGTTGGGCCTTCACCACGGCGACCGCGATCTGCTGCTTCTTTTACAGCTTTATATACTGCAAGCGGATCGTTTCCGTCTATTGTATATCCAGGCATACCGTAACCAATCGCACGATCTGATACGTTTTTACATGCTAATTGTTTTTCAACTGGAATAGAGATTGCATATTTGTTATTTTCACACATAAAAATAACAGGTAGTTTGTGTACACCAGCAAAGTTTGCCCCTTCATGGAAGTCACCTTGGTTTGAAGAACCTTCTCCAAATGTAACGAACGTTACTAAATCTTTCTTCTCCATTTTTCCAGCTAATGCAATACCAACTGCATGTGGTACTTGCGTTGTTACTGGAGATGAACCTGTAACAATACGATTTTTCTTTTGACCGAAGTGACCAGGCATTTGACGACCACCAGAGTTTGGATCTCCAGCTTTCGCGAAAGCAGACAACATAAGCTCTTTAGCTGTCATACCAAATGCTAGTACAACACCCATATCACGGTAGTATGGTAATGCATAATCTTTCTCTCTATCAAGAGCGAACGCCGCTCCAACTTGTGCAGCCTCTTGTCCTTGACAAGAAATTACGAATGGAATTTTACCAGCACGGTTTAATAACCACATACGTTCGTCGATTTTACGTGCAAGTAACATCGTACGGAACATTTCTAATACTTGCTCATCACTTAAGCCAAGCTCTTCATGGCGCTTTTCTTTTACTTCTGCCATTTTTCATAACCTCCTAAATCCACATTTTTATGCGTGTAACGCTCTTCCATCTACAGCAAGTGCTGCTTCACCAATCGCCTCAGATAATGATGGATGCGGATGAATTGTATGTGCTACTTCCCAAGGTGTTGCATCAAGTACTCTTGCAAGACCCGCTTCAGAAATCATATCTGTTACATGCGGTCCAATCATATGAACACCAAGAATGTCATTTGTCTCTTCATCAACTACAAGTTTTACGAAACCATCTGATTCTCCGTATACAAGTGCTTTTCCGATTGCGCGGAATGAGAACTTACCTACTTTTAACTTATAGCCTTTTTCTTTCGCTTCTTGTTCTGTTAAACCGACAGAAGCAACTTCCGGACTGCTATATACGCATTTTGATACCATAGAGTAATCGATTGGTGTAACTTCTTTCCCTGCAATATGTTCTACTGCAGCAATTCCTTCGTGAGAAGCAACGTGAGCGAGTTGCAGGCCACCGATTACATCTCCAATTGCGTAAATATGCGATTCTTTCGTTTGATAAAACTCATTTGTTTGAATGTATCCTTTTTCCACAACGATATCTGTATTCTCTAAGCCAATATTTTGCGTATTCGCTTGTCTTCCTACAGATACAAGCATTTTTTCTGCTTTAAATTCTTTATTTTCACCGTTGTGTTCAGCTTGGATTGTTACTCCATTATCTTTTACCAATGTTTCTGGTAATACTTTTGCACCAGTTACCACTTTAATACCTTTTTTCTTGAATAGACGTTGCATTTCTTTTGAAACGTCTTGATCTTCTAGTGGTAATATCGTTTTCGCATACTCTAATACTGTAACTTCTACACCGAAGTCAGCAAGCATAGATGCCCACTCAATACCGATTACACCGCCACCAACGATAATAATCGAACTAGGAAGCGTTTCCATTTTTAGAGCATGATCTGAAGACATTACGTACTCTCCGTCTAATTCTAAACCTGGTAATGAATTTGGACGAGAACCTGTTGCAATAAGTACATTTTTTGGAATTAACATTTCATTCTCTTCTCCACTTGCAAGTTCAACTGAAATTGTCCCTGGCATCGGAGAGAAAATAGATGGGCCAAGAATACGGCCAATACCTTCAAACACATCAATTTTACCTTGTTTCATTAAATGTTGAACGCCTTTATGAAGCTGCGTTACTATCTTCTCTTTACGCTCTTGTACTTTCGCAAAGTTTAGTTCTACATTGCTTGCAATAACTCCGAACTCTTCGCTTTTTTTAGCAGTTGCATATACTTCCGCACTACGTAAAAGAGCTTTACTAGGAATACATCCTTTGTGTAAACAAGTACCACCAAGATTTTCTTTTTCGACTAGTGCAGTTTTTAACCCTAGTTGTGATGCACGAATTGCAGCAACATATCCACCAGTACCGCCGCCAACGATGACTAAATCATATTCTTTTGCCATTATCTCAACCCCTAGCTACCGTTTCTTTTTCACGTACAACGTATTCTTTTGGAGCTTCTTCTTCACGTAATACACGAAGTGCTCCTTCTGCTAACGCTTCTAACTCATCTTCGCCTGGATGTACGATAACATCTGCAATCCAGTCCACTCGCTCTTTTATTTCATCGACAAGAATTTTACTGTATGCCAGTCCACCAGTTAATACGATTGCATCGATTTTCCCGTGAAGTACAGCGCTAGCTCCGCCAATCTCTTTTGCAACTTGATATGCCATTGCTTTATAAATAAGAGTTGCTTCAGGATCACCTTTTTCAACCATTTGCTCTACTTTAATCGCATCATTTGTACCGATTAAACTTACAAGTCCACCTTGTCCGACAAGTTTTTTAATCATTTCATCACGGTAATACTCACCAGAGAAACACATTTCTACTAGTTGCCCTACTGGTACTGTACCAGCGCGCTCTGGACTAAATGGTCCTTCTCCGTTTAAACCGTTATTCACATCGATTACTCTTCCTTTTTTATGAGCACCAACTGTAATACCGCCACCCATATGTGTAACTAATAAATTTAAATCCTCGTATTTGTGATTTAACTGTTCAGCTACTTTACGAGCAACTGCTTTTTGATTTAATGCATGGAAGATACTTTTGCGTTCCATACCAGCAATGCCACTTATACGAGCAACCGGTTCCATCTCATCTACAACGACAGGATCTACAATGAATGCAGGAATGTTTAATCCAGAAGCAATTTCATATGCTAAAATGCCTCCAAGGTTTGAAGCGTGATGACCGCTAAAGCCATTTTTCAAATCTTCTAACATCGCATCGTTTACTGTATACGTACCGCCTTCGATTGGACGAAGTAATCCACCACGCCCACAAACAGCGTTTAATTTTGAAATGTTAATACCATGAGAATGTAGAACTTCTAAAATCGTTTCTTTTCGAAACTCATATTGGTCGATAATTCTCTTATATTTTCCAATCTGTTCTACGTCATGACGAATCGTTTCTTCTAGAACGGGTCTTTCATTATCAAAAACACCAATTTTTGTGGATGTACTACCTGGGTTAATAACAAGAATTCGATTTACAGACAATGTTGCTACCTCCACTAATAAATTCAAAAGGAAGTGGAAACCTCATAAGAGGTAACCACACCTTTTGTAAAAGTTATATATGAATGATTAGCGACGGCTAATAATATCGTGACCGTTGCGTAAGTAAGTGCTACGAGAATTCTTCAAGCTTGCAATGCGCTCTTCAGCTAGACGATCTGCCGCTACATAAGTTGCTATGCCATCGCGTTTTGAAATTTCGATTACTTTTGCAATCGTGTCATAAATAGACTCAACACGTTTTAGTGCACGTTCTCTATTGTATCCATATAATTCGTCTGCTACGTTAATTACGCCACCTGCATTAATTACATAATCTGGTGCGTATACAATACCCATTTCATGAATGATGTCACCATGACGATCTTCTTTTAATTGGTTATTTGCAGAACCTGCGATTACTTTTGCTTTAAGTTGTGGAATAGTTTCATCATTAACTGTTGCGCCTAGTGCACATGGTGCGTAAATATCGCATTCAACACCGTAAATTTCATTTGGTTCAACTGCTGATGCACCGAATTCTTCTACAGCACGTTGTACAGCTTCTTTATTAATATCTGTAACGATTAATTTTGCTCCTTCAGCGTGTAAATGTTTGCATAGGTGATATGCTACGTTACCAACGCCTTGAACAGCAATTACTTTTCCTTCTAAATTGTCAGTACCGAAAGCTTCTTTTGCAGCTGCTTTCATACCACGGTAAACACCGTATGCAGTTACCGGAGATGGGTTACCAGAAGAACCGAATGATGGTGAGATACCTGTTACAAAGTCAGTTTCTTCATGGATAATATCCATATCATCTACTGTTGTACCAACATCTTCAGCTGTAATGTAACGTCCGTTTAGTCCTTGGATATAACGTCCTAGTGCACGGAACATTGCTTCGCTCTTATCTTTACGAGGATCACCGATAATTACTGTTTTCGCACCACCTAAGTTTAAACCAGCTGCTGCGTTTTTGTATGTCATCCCTTTTGCAAGACGCAATGCATCTTCAATCGCCGCTTCTTCAGAATCATATGTCCACATTCTTGTTCCACCAAGAGCCGGTCCAAGTGTTGTATCATGAATTGCAATAATTGCTTTTAAACCAGATTCTTTATCTTGACAAAATACTACTTGCTCATAATCATATTTTTCTAAGTATTCGAAGATTTCTAATGTCATTGTCGTTTCCCCCTAATGTTTTACCCTTTTTGGTTTATTTTGAAGCAGTCGCAACTGCCAATGCTAATGAATATACTTTTGTTTCTGCTGAATCAGCACGAGATGTTAAAACAATCGGTGCTTTTGCGCCAGCAATCATTGCTCCTACTTTTGCATCCGCAAAGTATACGAGTGATTTATATAGCACATTTCCAGCTTCAATCGTTGGGACGAGTAAAATATCTGCCTTACCTGCTACATCACTTACTATGCCTTTATGCTCTGCTGCAATTTGTGATACTGCATTATCTAAAGCAAGTGGTCCATCAACGATACAATCTTTAATTTGTCCGCGGCGATTCATTTGTGTTAACATCGCTGCATCAATTGTCGCCTGCATCGCTGGATTCACAACTTCTACTGCTGCAATTGGTGCCACTTTTGGCAAGTCGATCCCTATTGCCCGGGCAACTTCTACAGTATTTTGTATAATAGCAGCTTTTTGTGTTACATCAGGTGCGATGTTCATCGCTGCATCTGTAACGAAAATAAGACGATCGTAATTTGGAACTTCAAATGCTGCTACATGTGAAAGTACGCTACCTTTACGTAGGCCCCACTCTTTGTTTAACACAGCCTTCAAAATATTCGCTGTTGGGATGTTCCCCTTCATAAGCACGTCTGCTTCACCATTTCTCACAGCTTTAACAGAAAGTTCTGCAGCCTCTGCACTAGAAATTGCTGCAATCACTTCAACATGTTCTGAAGTTTGTAAACCATGTTCTTGTAGCATCCCCATTATTTTTTCTTGATTTCCATATAGACGAAATTGAGCTAACTGTAATTTAATTGCTTTCGCTACAGCTTCAATTACTTCATGATCTTCAGCTACTGCTACAGCTACAGTTTTTTTAGGCTGCCCTGCTGCTTGATCAATTAAGTATTCTAACTTCATATTTTGTAATCAACCCTTTCCGTCGTCCCTCGTCTATTTATAAAGCAAATACCGTGCCAACTTTTAAAAGTGGTCTTACCAATAATGAAAACGCATTCAAAATGCAGTAAAATCAATACTTTGGAAAATAACAAAAGATTCTGTCTTATTTTGTCACTTTTTGTATACCATGCAATAAATTGCACGGTACGCAATTTATTGCACGCTATTTTTTGCATGGTCATACTTTTCTAGCTTGTAATATAAATTTCGAACGGAAATTCCTAACGCTTTTGCAGTTTGCGTTTTATTCCCATCAAATCTCTCCAAATATTCATGAATAATATTCCCTTCAAACTCTGTCACTAAATGTTCAAGTGGCTTTTCTTCTAATTCAGGTAATAAATGAGATTGCTTTGACTCCACCTGCTCTTCGTTATGTAATGGCGGTAAATGGTGTACATCAATATAGGTCTCGTTATAATTCATAAAGATAATAGCTCTTCCCAGAATATTTTCAAGTTCCCTCACATTCCCTGGCCATTCGTATGATTGTAAATATAAAATGGCTGAATCAGTGAGCCCTTCTACATTACGACCGTAATCTTGATTAATTTTTTGAATCAATCTGTCCGCAATTGTCGGTATATCTCCTTTACGTTGACGAAGAGATGGAATTTGAATTGGGATTTTATTTAATCGATAATATAAATCCTCCCTAAACTTCCCTTCTAAAATAGCCTTTTCTAAATTCACATGCGTCGCTGCAATTACTCGAACATTAATAGGTATCGCTTTCGTTCCACCAACTTTTACAATTTCTTTTTCCTGCAGTACACGAAGGAGTTTCGCTTGTGTATTTGCAGACAACTCCCCTATTTCATCTAAAAAAATACTACCGTTATTTGCTTCCTCAAAGAACCCACGTTTCCCGCCTCTTTTCGCTCCAGAAAACGCCCCTTCCTCATAACCAAATAATTCACTTTCTAACAACGTCTCCGAAATGGCCGCACAGTTTACACGGACGAACTTATTGTATTTTCGATTACTTCCATTATGGATTGCATGTGCAAACAATTCTTTACCAGTCCCAGATTCACCGCGTAACAGTACTGTTGCTGGTGTATTTGCTCCTAGCTTCGCCTGTTCGATAGCTGCCGTTGTTTCATCTGAATTCCCGACAATATCATCAAATGAATATTTTGCTTCTAATGTGCGAATAATTTGCCTTGCTCTATTCAATTCATTTGTTAACTTTTGAATTTCCGACACGTCACGGATAACGCCGACGCTTCCTTTCAATATTCCATCCACAATGACTGGTGCCACGTTTACAATTACATCGCGCTTTTTTTGCCCAATCTTCATATGTATTCCGCGCACCGCACGACGCGTTCGAAGTACTTTCATATGCATACTTTCGCCTTCTACAATATCAGTTGTAGCAGGCTTCCCAATAATATCTTCTTCTGTTAAACCCGTTAATTTCGTATATGCCGGGTTAATGACTAAACCTCTTCCTTTTTCATCCACAACCGAAATTGCTTCTTCAGATGAGTTAATAATTGCCTCTAATAGTGTTTGAATTTCCTTTAAATCTGTAACTTCTTCCGCTAAATCTACAACTTCTGTTATATCTTTAAAAATTGCAAATGCCCCTTGTACCTCTCCGCCCTCTTTTAATATCGGTATACGCGTTGTAATAATTTTCTTTCCATTCTCTAATGTTAGTTCATAATTTACTTCTATTTGTTTCGTACGTATAATGCGAAGTAATTTACTAGTTGGAATGACTTCTAAAATATATTTTCCTATCGCCTCTTCTTTTTTATATCCGATAATACGCTCTGCACTTTTATTAAAAAGACGAACTTGTCCCTCTCGATCAATTACGATCATGCCGTCATGTGTAGAATTTAAAATTAATTCTCCTTGTTGCGTTTGTTCCTCTAATCGCCCAATTAGCCCTTCCTTCTCATGCGCTAATCCTGTAACAATTTTTGCGATATCACCTGGTATAAGAAGAGTGTCTTTTTTCTTTTTTTCCAATAAAACCTTATGCATATCATCTTCACCTGTCATATCAAATATTACATCGATATGCATAGAAAGAAATGGAGTTACATTCTCTCCAATTGCAATCCCGTATTCCTTAGCAATTTGCAATCCTTTTGCCAACGGATTTATATCAATAATCCCTATAATTTGAAATATATTCGAACTTTGTAACAGATTCAGCAGTGCGCTCCCGCCTTCACCTGCACCAACAATTAATACTTTTTGTTTCATATATTCCACTTCCTCTCGAAGTAACTCTGCAAATTTTTTCACACCCTTATCTTACTCGTTCAGCACCCTCTTGACAAACCCCCTTTCCGTATAACATCATTAAAATATACGAAATAATCTGAAAAGGAGCGTTATGTATGCAGCGTTACGTTGCTCTACTATTAGCACTCATCCCTATTTCATTAGCTGTGTTTGGTATAAAGTTAATGAGAGATACTGTATTCGGGATTCTATTTCCACCAATCTCTATACTGTGGTTACAATTTTTAATCGGCGCTCTCTGCTTCGGGCTCGGGTTTTATATCTTCGGTGGCTTCGTCTTGCACCGAGACCGTAAACGAAATAAAGTACAAGCTCGCTTTAGAAGATAGGAATGCCCCACTATTTATAAATAAAAAAATGAGACCGTTACACGCGGTCTCATTTTTTTATTGGCATTAACGTTCTTGCCGTTTCAGGGTAATCAGTAATAATCGCCGATATATTCATATCAAAATATTTACGCATAAGCGTTTCTTCATTAATTGTATAAGGGCGAACCTCTACACCACTTTCCATCGTTAGTTCGGCAATAGCATCTTGAAGGTAACGATAATTCGGATGTACTGCTGTAGCCCCCATTTTTTTCGCGTATGCCCACGGACTATGCAAACCTTCGCGATATAAAATTGCTGTTTGAATATCAGGAGCCATCATATGGCACCGTTTCATACTGTAGTGATTAAACGAAGAAAATACAACGCGATCCTCTAGACTAAATTTCCGTACAAGCGTTATAACTTCTTCCTCTAAACCTCTGTATGGAATTTTATTATTTTTAAGTTCAATATTAAGTAGCAAACTCGTTTGTTCAAGCCATTCTAATACCTCTTCTAAAAGTGGTATTTTACAAAAACCTACTTTATCACCAAATTTATAACTTGCATCTAACTTGCATAAGTCCTCATATACATAATTCCGAACCGCGCCTTTTCCATTTGTTGTCCGGTCCACCGTTTCATCATGAATGACGACAACTTTTCCATCTTTCGTTAATTGAACATCAAGTTCAATTCCATCCGCTCTAAAAGACTCAGCCGCTTCAAATGAAATCATTGTATTTTCTGGGTACGTTCCAGCCGCACCACGATGTGCAAATATAAGAGTCATCCTCACTCCCCCAATCTTATGCTATACTATACGAAAAAGGAGGTACTTCTATGAGACCATTACAAATCTCTCCAGATACTGCAGTCCGCTTATCAAAAGCACTAGGTGTTCCACTTGAACAACTCATGCATATGCCGCAGCACATTTTAATTCAAAAGCTAGTTGAATTAGAAAAACAAAATAAAGACGAAGAATAATACAGTCCTGTTTTGCAGGACTTTTTATTATTTTCTATTATATCACGGATGCCTTTCCTACTAAAATCCTTTAACAGATGTACTACGATGTGATTTAGCCGTTCCTTCATCATTTAATAATGAATCACATCTTTTCTTTTTTTGTTACACGTCATAAAGAAAGCAGACTATTTATTTATAAGTCCCCATTGCGTCCTAAAAACACGATCATAAAAAAACTAGAAGCCCTTTATATTATTTTTTATTGAACGTGCGGAGCATCCCCTGATTCGTATAGTTCTTTCGCTTTTTCCTCCCCGAATGTAGTTAAAATATAATGTTGCTCTTCTAACGCATCCATTGCTCTAGTTGCTTTACAAACGCTATCTTCTTGAGCATCCGAGAAATAATTGTGATCTTCTACAATTTTACTAAAATCTTTTTTCGCCCATCTATCAGCAATTGCTAAAAGTTCATTTTTCTTCGTAAAGCTACTCTTATTTATAATTTCTTTTAATTTTTTAGCATTACTTTGAATCATTGGGATAGAGCCCGATTTTCGTTCTGCCACCACTTTTTGATGAGTCATGCGATGCATCGCTGTAATGACTTCGCTTTCAGTAGAATTTTCAGTAACATACACATCAACAAAGACCCCATCCACCTCTCTACCTACTATTGTTTGGTCTTCTTTTTTATCTATTTGAGCGCTCACTTCTTTATCTACTGGATTATCTGCAAGTTCTAACATTCCAAATGTAACTGCAATAGCAAGAACTCCCATAGCTGCTACTATTCCTAGCCAAGTTGAAATCTTATTTTCCATTCCCCTTCTCCCTATCTATATCTATTTTATTACCTTATAAAAAAACTCACTTACATGTAATATTACTAAAAATAGGTTTTATTTCCCATGATATCAAATAATCTCTTTTTCTCAACAAAATAAAAAGACCAACGAATTATAACATTCATTGGTCTTTCATTAAAAAGTTTATTGGCTTTAAAATTAACATCGAGCATAGCGTTCCAGCATACATCGGTTTTACTAAAACGAAAACCCATTGCTACTTCTACTCTCAACTAGCTTTATGTTCAAGTCTCAGCTTATCCGCAACCATTGCGATGAACTCAGAATTCGTAGGTTTTGCTTTTGACATGGATACTGTATAACCGAATAAGGACGAAATAGAATCAATATTCCCACGGCTCCAAGCTACTTCAATTGCGTGACGAATTGCGCGCTCCACACGGCTTGCTGTGGTATTATATTTCTTTGCGATATCTGGATACAATACTTTCGTAATCGATCCTAATAATTCGATATCATTGTATACCATGGAGATTGCTTCTCGTAAATACATATATCCTTTAATATGAGCGGGTACACCAATTTCATGAATGATACTCGTAATACTCGCATCTAAGTTTTTCGGTTTTCCATCTACTGTTGTTGCTGATCGGAATGATGGTAGTGGACGCTTAATCATAGCATTTGCTTTACCACTCACTTGACGAATATGACTCGTTAAATTCTCCATATCAAATGGTTTTAATATGAAATATGAGGCACCTAAGTCAACTGCTTTTTTCGTCACATCTTCTTGGCCAAATGCTGTCAACATAATTACGCTAGGCTGTTTTAACCTTTCAATATGTCGCATTTTCTCCAATACAGCTAAACCATCTAAGTGTGGCATAATAATGTCTAAAACGAGTACATCAGGTTGCTTATCTGTTAATAAGTTTAAACACTCTTGACCATTATAAGCAGTACCGATTACTTCCATATCATCTTGAGCGGCTACATAGCTCTCTAACATTGATACTAGTTCTTTATTATCATCCACAAGACATACTTTAATTTTCTCCACAGCTTTTCCTCCCTTACCGAATCGATTCTCCGACATGTGTATCCTTCTAGGCTACATGAATTGTTCGACAATTGTGTGAAAATTCCCTTTTAAAGTTTCTTACTTTCCGATAAAATCACAAAAAAATATGTTTATCGTTCATTTATTCCCTTTCGCAACACATTCCATCATAGAAATACAACGAAACGTTCAACCCTTTCCTTTTATTTTACAACAAAAAACACCTCTTGCGGAGCTTTTACAAAATTTCAACGAATTTTTCAACAGAAAAAGCGAGCTAATAATATATATTAGCTCGCTTTTTTCTCTTGATCATAAATATTAATTCCAGCTTGATGTAACATCCATTCAATATGAACACCATATCCTGATGTTGGATCATTTACAAATACATGTGTAACAGCACCAATTACTTTTCCATTTTGTACAATTGGACTTCCGCTCATTCCTTGTACGATACCGCCCGTTTTCGCTAATAGACGTTTATCTGTTACTTTTATTACCATACCCTTTGTGGCTGGGAATTTTTGCTGCACTGTACTAACGACTTCAATATCAAACGCTTCTACTTTATCTTGATCAATAACTGTTAATATTTTTGCCGGTCCTTCTTTTACTTGATGAGATAATGCGATAGGCATTGCTTTATCCATTATACCGTTTTTCATATTCGTATTTAATTTTCCAAAAATACCATATGGACTATTAATTGTAATATTGCCAATCACTTCACGGTCTGGTGAGAATCTTGCTAATTTCTCCCCTGGATTCCCATGACTACCTCTTTCAATTGATGTAACTGTCGAGCGCATAATTTGTCCATCTTCGACTTGAATCGGCTTTTTCGTATCATTATCAGAAATAACATGACCAAGTGCCCCATATTTCATAGAATCTGGATGAACAAATGTCATCGTTCCAATTCCAGCTGCCGAATCACGGATATACAAGCCAATTCGATAAGACGATTCACCGTTGTCTTTTTGTGGAGTTAGCTTCGTACGAATATATTTTCCATCTCTTAACAATACAAGATTAAGCGGTTCACCTGTTTCTCCACTATTATGAATAAACGGTGCTACATCACTCATTCTTTCAATTGTTTTACCATTAATTTCAGTAATCATATCTCCAATTTGTACACCTGCTGTTTCACCAGGAGATATTTTACCTTTTTCAGTTTGAATTAAATGATGGCCTACAACAAGTACACCTTTTGTATTTAATTTCACACCAATTGATTGTCCACCTGGAATCACTTTAAAATCTTTTAACACTTTCACATTTACTTTTTTTACTGGAAAACCAGCAAGCTGAAATACCATATCAGCTTCACCATTTTGATGAGAATTTACCATAAGTCCTTGTTTTTGTTCATTCGAACTCACTGTAAATACATGACGATTTGTGGATGAAGCTTTGAAAACTGGTAATGATGATATTTCTGATTGTTGTCCTTCAAAAACAACAAGTTGTTTCGGTGATGAAATAAACGTTCGAAGCGGTTTAAAACATCCAATAAAAACTAAAGAAACAAGGAGACAAAGACCTATTATTTTTCGAAATTTTTCTAATTTCAACTTGTTCACTCTCCTCGCTCCTACCCCACATTCAGCCTCTTGGCTTCACTTTTTAATCTCTCCTTGCAGTGCTTTATTTATAACCGGAAGAATTAAGAAATCGTCATTTGAGAAAAAAAGCTATCCATTACTGGATAGCCTCTGCTGTCTGTTTAAAATGATGCGCTTGCGTAAGTAATTCTTTCGCATGCTCTGTCGTTAAATCTGTGATTTCCACACCAGAAATCATTCGAGCTATTTCTGTTACTTTATCCTCCATAGTTAAAACAGTAACCGATGTAATTGTCCGATCATTCGCTACTTGTTTTCGAATAAATAAATGTGAATCTGCCATTGAAGCTACTTGAGGTAAGTGCGTAATACAAAGTACTTGCGAGTTTACTGATACTCGATAAATTTTTTCCGCAATAGCCTGTGCGACCCGGCCACTTACACCCGTATCCACTTCATCAAAAATAACAGATGCAACCCCTTGATGCTTAGAAAAAATGCTTTTTAAAGCTAAAATGATACGAGATAACTCTCCGCCAGATGCAACCTTTGAAAGTGGTTTTAGCGGCTCTCCTGGGTTCGTTGAAATATAAAATTCCACATGATCGTAACCATCCGCCGTAAGTCTTACCGGCGCACCTTCCACAAGGGGCTCTTCTACATTTCCTTCTCTCTTCATAATTCTCACTTCAAATTTCGTTTTTTCCATATATAATTCTTTTAATTCCTGATGAATTGCATTTGTAAGGTGTTCTGCAAGCTCATGACGCATATTACTTAACAACGTTGCTTCTTTCAGAATAACACTTTCTAATTCCTTCAACTGTTTCTTCGTCGTTTCAATATGAACGTCTTTATTTTCAATCGTAAAAATTTCCTGTTCAATTTTATCAGCATACGCTAAAATCTCTTCTACAGTATTTCCATATTTTCTCTTTAGCATACGAATTTCATTCAAACGTGTTTCGATTTCATCTAAACGATTTGGATCATATTCCATCATATCGAGCTTTTCTCTCAGTTGATAGGCAACCTCTTCTAATAAGTAATAGCTATTTGCAATTGAATCATGATTCTCCTGATACACTTCATCTAAATGTGTAATACTTTCCATTTGCCCCATTGCACTTCTTACATTATCTAACCCTTGTCCGTCGGCACTTAACGAACGATATGCATCACCTAACGCTTTATAAATCTTTTCAAAATTAGAAATTTGCAATCGTTCCTCAGTTAATTCATTTTCTTCATCCATCTTTAAATCCGCCTTGCGAATTTCTTCATGCTGAAATTGAATTAAATCTAAGCGATGTGCCATTTGTTGCTCATTTTCACTTAACGATTTCAATTGTTTTTTTAATTTTTCATAGTCAGCGTATACGTTTTGATATATGTCTAATTGTTTAACGATTCGATCCCCATCAAAGTGATCAAGCATAAACAGATGTCGTTCTTCATTCATTAAATCTTGCGTTTCGTGCTGTCCATGAATATCAACAAGTGTTTTCCCAATTTCTTTTAATATGCTAAGTGTAACAAGCTTCCCATTTACACGACATACACTCTTCCCGTTCGCAGCAATATCACGCTTTAAAATAATCATGCCATCTTCTATTTCTATATCTAACTCTTCTGCCTTTTCAATACATGGATGCTTCTCATCTTCAACATAAAATAGCCCTTCAATCTCAGCCTTCTCTGTTCCATATCGAACAAATTCTGCTGATCCACGGCCACCTACAAGTAAACTAATTGCATCAATAATAATCGATTTTCCGGCCCCTGTTTCACCGCTTAAAACCGTTAAACCTTTTTGAAAAGAAATATTTAATGCTTCAATAATAGCAAAGTTTCTAATCGATAATTCCGATAACAATGCCCCATTCACCTCGTTATAAAATAATCCCTTACTAAAGGATTTTCTCAGTTCTTCATTCAAATAATCATGCTATATATTTGTATGTATATACTCTTCTAACCCGCTTCATTGTACCAAACATTTGTTTTACGGGTCAATCCATCTATTTTCTAACTTTATGCAAACAAAATATTATATTACAATTGAAAATTCATATTTTTAACCAATAAAAATATCTTGTTCACTTTCCACTTTACGATGGAAAGCAAACAAGATTTTTTGTTACAACATATTTAAGAAACGATCAGAGACAACACCTGTATCGTCAGGTGTACGGCAAATAATTAAGCAAGTATCATCACCACAGATGGTTCCGATGATCTCATCCCACTCTAAATGATCAATAAGTGCTCCAAGTGAATGAGCGTTACCAGGCAATGTTTTTAGCACAAGCATATGTCCTGCCGTGTCTAATTTTACAAATGAATCCACTAGATTTCGTTTTAATTTTTGTAACGGGTTAAATCGTTGATCTGCTGGCAAGCTATATTTATAGCGCCCATCATGTAATGGCACCTTCACTAAGTGCAGTTCTTTAATATCGCGCGATACTGTTGCTTGCGTTACATTAAATCCCTCATTACGTAAAATATCAACTAATTCATCTTGTGTTTCAATTTCTTTGTTTGCAATAATTTCCCTGATTTTAATATGGCGCTGACCTTTATTCATACATTTGCACCTCACACTATCTCTTACCATAGTTTAAACATTGGTATACTTCACTTATTTATGTTAACTTATAATTCGTTTCTTGTACACAATTGTTTTTACAATCATTATACAATTACAGCAAAAAGAGGAACAACATATGTTATTCCCCTTTCCCTTTTTGTTTTAGAACTTCATGCGCTTCTGTAACAACTTGCTCTATAGAAATCGGAGAATGATTTTCGCCATTCTCACGTTCACCATGCCATTTCAGATGAATTAAAAATTCAATATTACCATCCCCACCCGTAATTGGTGAGAATGTTAAACCTTCCACATCATAGCCTTCTTTTAAAGCAAACTCGACAATCATTTCTACAACAGCTTCATGTACTTTTCTATCGCGAACGATACCTTTTTTCCCAACTTGCTCTCTTCCAGCTTCAAACTGCGGTTTAATTAACGCTGCTACATCTCCGTTAGGCATAAGCATTGTTTTTAAAACTGGCAGTATAAGCTTTAATGATATAAATGAAACATCAATACTTGCAAATTGAGGTAAACCACGTTCTAAGTCTGCTGGTGTCACGTAACGGAAGTTTGTTCGTTCCATTACAACAACACGCTCATCTTGACGTAATTTCCACGCTAGTTGATTGTATCCTACATCTAATGCATAAGATAATTTCGCTCCATTTTGAAGCGCGCAATCTGTAAAGCCACCAGTTGATGAACCAATATCTATCATAACTTTATCTTGTAAATCAAGATGAAATGTCTCTAATGCCTTTTCAAGTTTATAACCACCACGACTTACATACGGCATAACTTGTCCCTTCACCGTAATCTCAGTATCTTGCGAGATTTTCTCTCCTGGCTTATCAAGTCTCATCTCATTCGCATATACGAGTCCGGCCATAATGGCGCGCTTTGCTTTCTCACGCGTTTCTATAAGTCCTCGCTCTACTAATAGTACATCTACTCTTTCTTTTTTTACGCTCATTTGTTACGCCCTTTTTTGTTTTGATGGAATCATTGTATGAATACGGTCTACAACAGCATCTGTCGTTAAACCAATTTCTTCTAATAATTTTGTTACACTTCCGTGCTCTATGAAGCGGTCTGGAATACCCATTCGTTCAACCAATGCACTATGGTAACCATTTTCAGATGCAAATTCAACTACTCCTGTTCCAAAACCACCGATTAAACAAGCTTCTTCAATCGTTAAAATCGGTATATTCTTTCCTAGAAGATCATGTAAATATGCTTCATCCATTGGTTTAATAAAGCGAGCATTCACTACTTTCACTGAAACCCCAGCTTTTTCAAGACGCTCAGCTGCTTCCATTGCCATTGGTATTGTCGTACCAAACGTTAAAATAGCTGCTTGTGTACCCTCTTTTAACGTCTCCCACGTACCGATTGGAATCGCCTTTAATTCTTCATCCATATGAACGCCAAGTCCATTACCGCGCGCATAACGCAATGCGATTGGTCCATCTTCATATTGCATCGCCGTATAAACTAAATGTTGACCTTCATTTTCATCTTTCGGCATCATAAGCACCATATTCGGCAAGTGACGTAAGAATGAGATATCAAATACGCCTTGATGCGTTTCACCATCTGCTCCTACTAATCCCGAACGATCTATTCCGATGAAAACATTTAAATTTTGGCGGCATATATCATGAACAACTTGGTCATATGCTCTTTGTAAAAATGTTGAATAAATCGCTAAGAATGGCTTCATTCCTTGCGTTGCCATACCTGCTGCCATTGTTGTAGCATGCTGTTCTGCGATACCTACATCAATCATACGATCTGGGAATTCTTTTTGGAATTTCTCAAGTTTTGATCCAACAGGCATTGCAGGTGTAATTGCTACGATACGCTCATCTGCTCTCGCTAGCTTAAGTACTGTTTCACTAACGACAGCACTCCATGCTGGTGCAACTTCTTTCGGCTTAACGAAGTCACCTGATTCAATTTTATAAGGTCCTGTTCCATGCCAAGTTCCAATAACGTCACTCTCAGCCGGTTTATAACCTTTTCCTTTTTTCGTAATAACGTGAACGAGTACTGGGCCTTTTGTTTTCTTTGCATATTGCAACGTTTCGAATAACTTTTCATAATCATGCCCATCGACTGGACCTAAATATGTAAAGCCTAACTCTTCGAAAAAGACACCAGATACTAGTAAATATTTAAGACTATCTTTTATTTTCTCTGCTGTCGCAGCCACTTTCCCGCCAACTGCTGGAATTTTCTTTAATATATACTCTAATTCATCTTTTACCCAGTGATATTTTCCTGCGGTACGTAAACGACCGAGCACATTATGAAGCGCACCAACGTTTGGTGCAATTGACATTTCATTATCATTCAAAATAACAATCATATCTGTTTTTTCATGTCCAATATGGTTCAATGCCTCTAAAGCCATTCCGCCTGTTAAAGCACCATCTCCAATAATTGGTATAACATATTCTTTCGTTTTCTTTAAATCACGTGCCAGAGCCATTCCCATTGCAGCCGATAACGAAGTCGAGCTATGACCAGTTTCCCATACATCGTGCTCACTCTCACAACGTTTCGGGAAACCACATAGACCTTGATATTGCCTTAATGTGCCAAACTCTTTCGCGCGTCCAGTTAAAATTTTATGTACATAGGATTGATGTCCTACATCCCATAAAAATTTATCTTGCGGGCTATCAAATAATTTGTGCAGAGCAATTGTGAGTTCTACTACACCTAAATTAGGTGCAATATGTCCACCTGTTTGAGAGAGCTCTTCAATTAAAAACTTACGAATATCCTCACTCAATCCCTCTAGTTCACTGATAGACATATCTTTCAAAAAACTAGGGTTTTGAATTTGCGTTAGATCCACATGGATCACTCACTTTCATTTCATAATCTGTCAACATGTCAAATATTATAAAAAACATTTACACAAAACAAGAAATTCTCTTTTCTATTTTTCGTCTTGTCCCGCTATTAACCAGTCTATTGCGCCTTAATCCTATTATAAACCATATTTCTTTAGGCGATGAAAAAAATAGCCGCTAACACGAAGTGATAACGGCAATGTAATCTACATATATTTTTGCCAATAACAAGAAAAGAAAAACCTTTTCCTACATTTATATCATAAAATGATGAATGACTCAACAAATGAAAACGCTGTTATATTAGTTATTACGTTTTGCAATCAAATCGCAAATAGATAGTAAATATTCATCTTGTAATTGCAAGGAGCTAATCGCACCTTTTGCTTCTGCAATTGTTTCTTCTAAAATATCCTTTGCTCTATCTACAGTAAACAACGTCGTATATGTGCTCTTTTCATTAGAAAGATCACTACCAATCGGTTTTCCAATCTCTTCTTCAGTTCCTTCGACATCTAAAATATCATCTCGAATTTGGAAAGCTAGACCGATATATTTGGCAAACGTAAGCAACTTTTCTTCTTGCTCTTCTGTCGCATCAGAAAGTATCGCACCCGCAAGTACAGCAAATTCAAGTAGTTTTCCGGTCTTATGTTTATGGATGTACTCCAATTCATCAATCGTAAGGCGTTTCCCTTCCGCTTCCATATCTGCCACTTGTCCGCCAACCATTCCTTCTGGTCCTGCTGCTTTTGCGAGTTCAAGTACAAGTCTTACTTTTTTTTCAGCAGAAATTTCTTTTTGCTCATATGCCATAATAACTTGAAAAGCGTATGTCAATAAGCCATCTCCTGCTAAAACTGCCATCGCTTCACCAAATACTTTGTGATTTGTGGGCTTTCCTCTTCTTAAATCATCATCATCCATACAAGGTAAATCATCATGAACTAACGAATATGTATGAATCATTTCAAGAGCACAAGCTGCACCTACTCCAAGATTTCTTTCTTTCCCAAACGCTTGTAATGTTGCAAACAAAAGTAACGGGCGGAGACGTTTTCCACCCGCTTCCAAAGAATATGCCATCGCTTCACGAAGTACATTTGGACATTGTAATCCATTTGCATAGCTTACAAGTTTTTCTTCTACGAAAGTTTTACTTTCTTTCAAAAAAGTATCAAAAGCAATCGTCACTATGCTTCATCTCCTAAAGCAGTAAACGGTTCAAGCTCTCCATCTTCCCCAAGAATAACTGCTATTTGTTCTTGTACATTCTTCAGCTTCTCATCACAAAGCTTAGATAATTCCATACCTTCTTTAAAATAAGAAATCGCTTCTTCTAAAGGTACGTCACCTTGTTCTAGCTTAGAAACAAGATGCTCAAGTTGCGAAATTGCCTCTTCAAAGCTTAATTTATTTTCCATTATTCAATTCACGCTCCTCTATGCCTGATACGCTACAATCTAGTATTCCATCTTGTAATTGAACTGAAACAGCATCTCCAAGGCTTACATCTTTCACACTTTTTAACACTTGCTTCTCTTCATCATATACAAGCCCGTACCCTCTCATCATTACTTTAAGCGGACTTAACGCTTCAAGTTTTTGAGCAGCTCTTACAAAGGCAAATTCTTTCGTTTGAAGTAACGTTTGCATTTCACGTTGTAATTGCTTTTGCAACGTTTCCACAGCTACCTTCGTTTGCATAATTTTTTGAGATGGGTGGTGCTTCTCTAAATAAAATGAAAGTTGCTTTAACTGATTCACCTTTTTATCAATATAGCGCTCTTTCGCTAAAACAAGCTGTTCTAGCGCTCTATCTAATTGCTCTTCCTTTTGCTCATATACTTGTCTTGGATAACGGAACGCATACGATTTTTGCAACACTTGTAGTTTTTCTTCTTTTTTATGTACTAACTCTCTCATTGCTCTTTGCAATCTCAGAGTTCTTTGTAATACCTTTTCTTGTAACTCTATAATGTTAGGTGCTGCCAACTCAGCTGCTGCGGTCGGTGTTGGCGCGCGTAAATCTGCAACAAAATCTGCAATTGTAAAATCTGTTTCATGGCCTACTGCCGAAATAATAGGAATTTCACTCTGAAAGATTGCTCTTGCAACCATTTCCTCATTGAAAGCCCATAATTCCTCAATAGAACCTCCACCACGACCAACGATTAGTACATCTATCTCTCCCATTTCATTCGCTGTACGAATCGCTTGTACAATCGAGGGAGCCGCTGACTCCCCTTGTACAAGTACCGGAAATACAATAACATTCCCAATTGGATAACGACGTTTAATCGTTGTTATAATATCACGAATCGCTGCTCCTGTTGGCGACGTAATCACACCTATTGTTTTAGCGTAAGGAGGAATCGCTTTTTTATAAACTTGAGAAAAAAGTCCTTCCTCTTCTAAACGAACTTTTAACTGTTCGTACGCTAAATGTAAATTTCCGACTCCGTCAGGCTGCATGTCTTGAATATAAATTTGATAAGAACCACTCGCCTCGTAAACAGAGATTTTTCCTTTCACGAGTACCTTCATCCCATTTTCAGGTTTGAATTTAATATTACGATTATGGCCCGCAAACATAACCGCTGCGATTCTTGCATTTTCATCTTTCAATGTAAAATACATGTGGCCACGGCTATGATTTTTAAAGTTGGAAATTTCACCTTTTAACCAAACAGACTGCAAATGCGGATCATATTCTATTTTTGTTTTTATATAGCGTGTTAACGCTGTAACGGTTAAATATTGCTTCTCCATTTCTCTCTCCTCATAGCCGACTCAAATTATTTACAAACGACACCTGCACGTTTGGCAGATTCAACAGTATTATGAAGAAGCATTGTGATTGTCATTGGACCAACACCCTTTGGCACAGGTGTAATGTAACCCGCAACATCTAACACGTTGTCAAAGTCAACATCACCACAAAGTTTTCCTGTTTCTAAACGGTTAACACCAACGTCAATTACAACCGCCCCTTCTTTAATATAATCCGCTGTTATCATTTTAGGTCGTCCAACAGCTACGATTAAAATATCAGCTAACTTCGATAACTCTTTCATATTTTGCGTCTTAGAATGACAATATGTGACAGTGGCATTTTCATTTAAAAACAATTGCCCCACTGGTTTACCGACAATATTACTTCTTCCAATTACTACTACATGTTTTCCAGAAATATCAAGATTTGTTTCTTTTACTAATTCTACAATACCATGCGGTGTACATGGAAGGAATGTATCTTGTCCCGTCATCATACGTCCCACGCTGATTGGATGAAATCCGTCTACATCCTTTTCTGGTGAAATTCTTTCAATGATAGCTTTTTCTTCAATATGTTTTGGTAAAGGTAATTGCACTAATATGCCATTAATACGGTCATCGCCATTTAAGCGATCGATTTCAGCAAGCAAACGTTCCTCAGTAATTGTTTCAGGAAGTTCAATTAGCTCTGAGTAAATCCCTACTTGTTCACAGCCTTTTTCTTTTCCTTTCACATAAGAACGAGATGCTGGATCTTCTCCAACTAAAATAACTGCTAATCCTGGTACAATACCTTGCTCTTTCAACTTCACAACTTCTTCTGTTAATTGTGCTCGTTTTTTCTCCGCAACTTCATTTCCTTTGATGATTACTGCTACCATTTTAAGATTCCCCCTTAAAGAATTTACAGTGTATCTTTTATATTAGATAAAACGCCGTTAATAAAACGACGAGATTCCTCATCCCCAAATGTTTTAGCAATTTCAATTGCTTCGTTAATTGTTACGTTGTGTGGAATTTCTTCCATGTATTTCATTTCATACACAGCTACACGTAAAATACTGCGATCAACAATACTAATACGCTCAAGCTTCCACTTTTTTAAATTTTGACGAATCGCTTCATCGATTGCTTCTTTATTTTCTACAAAACCTACTACAAGTGACTCTAGAAACTCATTTGTTTCTTCGCCTTCATCTAGCGTGTTTTCCACTGCTACTTTCGGTTCTAATTCACCTGTAATATCCATTTGGTATAATGCTTGCATTGCTCTTTCTCTAGCCGTCCTACGTTTCATTGTAACTCTCCTTTATGCTTCAAGTCTTTCCTTATACTTTGTTATATTATTATAATTTATAAGCCGTCAATTCACTTACTCTTACAGTTTTCATTGATTTTCCAACCTTATAATACAATGATAATAACACAATTTATCGTTTCACACACGGGTTACAAGGCTGAAAAATAATAAAAAGATTAACTTCAAGTTCCATATCTTATCACAATGTACGTTTTTTGGAAAAACGACACATTTTCTTGTTTATTTCTTATTTTTTGAAATAGTATAATAATTAGAGGGTTGTAATTTGTGAAGAAATGAAACGATAAAAAAGATGCCTATGTTACTAGGCACCTTTTCATTCTTACACTGGTTCGATTTCTGTTTTTTGTGTTTCGAATGTTACGCCAACGATGTGAACATTCACTTCTTTTGGCTCAAGTCCTGTCATTGTAAAGAGTGCTTGGCGAATATTGTCTTGAATCTTTTGTGCAACAACTGGAATTGCTACACCAAAATACATTACAACATAAAGGTCAACGATAATATCTTCGTTTGCTAATTCAACCTTTACACCTTTACCATGATTTTTCTTACCTAACTTCTCAACAACATCTGTAGCAAAATTACCGCGCATTGCCGCTACACCTTCTACTTCAGCAGCTGCAATACCTGCAATTACTTCAATTACTTCTGGTGCAATTTCTACTTTACCAAGAGTTGTATCTTGACCCATATCTAACATATGTTCAGCCATGAAAAAAACCTCCTTTAATGTATCACTGCGTCACAAGTTCATGCTCTTCCAAAAATTTCGTATTAAACTCACCTTTTACAAAATCAGGATGATCTAGCAATTGCAAATGGAACGGGATTGTTGTATGTACGCCTTCAATGACAAATTCACTAAGTGCGCGCTTCATTTTTGCAATTGCCTCTTCACGTGTTTTTCCGTGAACAATTAATTTAGCAACCATCGAATCATAGAAAGGTGGGATTGAATATCCCGGATATACAGCTGAATCGACGCGAATACCAAATCCTCCTGGTGGTAAGTACATTTCTACTTTACCTGGAGATGGCATAAATTTTTTGGCAGGGTTTTCCGCATTAATTCGACATTCAATTGCCCAACCATTAAATTGTACTTCTTCTTGCTGTAACGATAACTTTTCTCCTGAAGCAACAAGAATTTGTTCTTTAATTAAGTCCATTCCTGTTACCATTTCAGTAACCGGATGCTCAACCTGAATTCTCGTATTCATCTCCATGAAGTAAAAGGTTTTCGTTTTATATTCATAAATAAACTCAACCGTACCAGCACCTGTATAATCAACCGCTACCGCCGCTTTAACTGCCGCTTCACCCATCTGCTTGCGAATCTCTTCATCAAGTGCAGGTGATGGACTTTCTTCTAATAGTTTTTGCAAACGGCGCTGAATTGTACAATCACGCTCTCCTAAATGAATGGCATTTCCATGTGTATCTGCCATTATTTGAATCTCAACATGGCGGAAATCTTCAACGTACTTTTCTAAGTATACACCAGGGTTCCCAAAAGCGGTACTAGCTTCTTGCTGTGTAATTTGAATTCCTTTTATAAGCTCTTCTTCATGGCGTGCAACACGAATACCTTTTCCACCGCCACCTGCAGTCGCTTTAATAATAACTGGATATCCAATTTGATTAGCAAGCTCAATCGCTTCTTCGGTATTTTTAATAATCCCTTGTGAACCTGGTACAATCGGAACCCCTGCTTCTTTCATTGTATCACGAGCAACGTCTTTTGTGCCCATCTTTGAAATAGCTTCTGGACTTGGACCGATAAAAATCAAGTTACATTCACGGCATAACTCTGCGAAATCTGCATTCTCTGCTAAAAATCCGTATCCCGGATGAATAGCATCGCAGCCTGTTAACTTCGCAACGCTAATAATGTTTGTCAAATTTAAATAGCTTTCTTTCGAAATCGTTGGTCCTACACAATACGCCTCGTCTGCAATCTGTACGTGAAGTGACTCTTTATCTGCTTCTGAATAAATTGCAACTGTTTCAATATCCATTTCTTTACAAGCACGAATAATTCGTACAGCAATTTCCCCACGATTGGCTATTAATACTTTTTTTATCATCACAAAGACTCCCTTATTACGCTTTTACAAGAAATAGCGGTTGTCCATATTCAACAAGCTGTCCGTTATTAACAAGAATTTCAACAATTTCGCCCTCTACATCAGCATCAATTTCGTTAAATAACTTCATAGCCTCGACAATACATACGATAGAATCTTTCGATACTCTATCCCCAACACTTACATATGGAGGTGTATCAGGCGAAGAAGAAGAATAGAATGTACCTACCATCGGTGATGTGATTTTATGTAGGTTTTCATTTTGAACAACCTTCTTCTCTTCTTGTTTTGGCACTTCTGCTTGCGCTGCTGCTACTGTCGTTTCAACTTCAACAGGCGCTACTGGTTGCATAGCTTGTTTTGCTGCAGGTGCTTGCACAGCAACAACTTCATTACCACGCTTTTTCATTTTGATTGTTGTACCGTCTTTTTTGTATTCAAATTCATCAATATTAGAGCTATCAATTAATTTAATTAATTCACGAACTTCTTGAATTTTAAACATGTAAAATCCACTCCCATACTCTTGTTTGTCCCGTTTTTACAGATTCTCGTCACGAAAACTAGATTGACTGTAAAAATACGATGTACTCTATTAGAAAATATATTTCATTAACTAATAGAAATATTTACTATTTCCATCTTACGATAAATTTTTTAAACATTCCAATTTATATTTCTTTATAATAAATCGAAATTCCTGTAAAAATATTATTCCAATAAAAATTTAATACCTAGTAATAATACCAAGTTTCACATGAAATTGGCAAGACCACTTCTTAAAAAACATTCACTACTTTTGCAAAACGTTACAAAGCAAACATGCCATTCCCTCCTCACTCTTCACCACACCTATAGTCAATAACATATTTTTACCAAATATTATTTTTTTGTTTACACGCCGTTCATCATTCCTTCATATAAGAATAGTATGTTCAAAGTGTAGAAAATATATTGTGTTGAGGTGTGGAAATATGATATGGCTCATTCTCTTTTTACCTGCCGTAATCGTTTGGGCATGCGTTCTTTTCATCCACGTCAAATCCGGAAAAAGTAATCATCAGTACCATGAACCATTAATCTTTTACTCACAACGTGTTTCTCCATTCCGAGTTGAACATAGTAAAAATAATTACAAAGACGACATAGAAAAAAGCTATCGAAAATGATAGCTTTTTTCTATTCACACATTTACTTACATACTCTATTTTACTATTTGCATACCCTTTGCTTAGTAAAAGATAATAATCCGCAGGGAAATCCCCACGGATTAAAGTTTCACTTATTTCGCTGGTGGATCAAATTTCACACCTACATCTTTTGATCCGCCTTCACTTCTTACAAGTTGAATAATTTTATTTGCTTCTTTCTGTGAATGTTTTGCCGCTTTAACCGTTACTCTAATATCAGTGCCATCAGCTCTTACAAGAGCATCTGGATATCCTCCTTGAGATTTAATTACTGTCTCAAGTAATTCTTGCTTCGTTTCCATTGTCGTAATGGCATCAAAATTTTCTTTCGCTTTATTCTTTTCTGTTGCTGAAGCTTTTGTTGAACTCATCACTTCTTGTAATTTTGCTTTTTGTTCACTACGCTGATCTTCCATTTGCATACGTAAAGCTGTGAAATTCTCATCACTTGATTGAACTGATACATTGCCCTCTTTTTTACTTGTTTCTTTTTTTGCATTTTCTTTTTTGTCTGTTTCTTTATTTGTTGTTTCCTTGCTTGTATTTTCTTTTTTCGGAGTTTCTTTAGGCGCTTCGTTTGTTACTGCTTTATCAGTACCTTGTTTTTCTTGTCCAATCTTTTCACCTGTTGCCGGCGATGCTGTATTCATTTTGTCAGGAGTTGTCACGTAATACACAGATAGTACAACAACTAAACTTAACATCGTTAATAACCAAACTGTTTGTTTTTTTAACACTTTATTTCCTCCCTATCAATTTTTCGGTGAAACTGAAACGCGATGGGCCGGTACATCTAGCAGCCTTATCACAGCTTCTTTTACCATTGCTTTAACTTGTATATTATCCACTCCCTTTGCTACGACAAGAACACCACGTACTTTCGGCTTCTCTGTTCGTAAAACAACAGGAGTTTCTTTATCCCCTTCACGTATAATGACAGTCTTTTCATCAAGAGACTCGTCCTCTACTTCTCTCTTACCGCCTGTTTTATCTGTTTCACCTGTTGTTTGTGAGCGTTTCACTGTATTTTTTTCTAAAATTTTTTCTTCAGATGAATCTAAATTCACTTTAATCGTTACGTCTTTTACTCCTGCTATTTCTTCTAAAGCAGTTTTTAATTCTTGTTCATACGCTTTTTCATATTTTTCTACATTTGACATATTATCATTATTTTTTTGTCCAAAAGTTGGTACATCTTTTTCCTGGTTTTGAGTTTTTTGTTCTTTAAATACAGGTACTTCTTCTTTTTTACTTGAAAAAAAACTACTAGAAAACATAAGCAAAATTCCAAGTATGAGTAGGACAAGTAAGAACTTAGGTGTTACCTTTTTACCCTTCTCATTACTTTCTTTTTCATCTCCATTCAATAAGTTTCGAAAAAATGAGAACTTCGAATTTTTATCTTTATTGTCCATTTACTCTACCTGTCCTCCCTTCCATTTGAACTTGGATTTGTTTATTCTCTAGTTGCCACCTGCTTGAAAAGAAGTCTTTCATTTCTACATTCGTTTCCTCTACTTTTTTCGGTGGTTCTTTCGTGTTAATTTCAACTGGTTTTACTGTTTCGATTGCATCATTTTTACTACGTTCTTTTTCTTTTAACGTCACAACAACAGATTGAATATCTTTCGCTGACTTTACTTCCGCTGTGCTTTCCGCTGCGACTATTTGTATTTCGGAGACAGTCATACCATACTGTTTCTCAAACTCTTTTCCTACTTCTTTTTTCATTTTGGTAGCCATCTCTTCTAAACTATATGCACGTGTTAGAGCTTGTATTTCTTTTTTCTTCGAATCTATTGAATTTTTTACAGATCCTTCTGCTACGTACTTTTCTTCATTAAAATTTGCAATTACTTCATTTACATCTGTCTGCAATAGTTTAAAAAGAGGTGTTAAAATTAATACGACTAACAAAAGACTTACAACGAATTTAACGTATTTTTGCAAATTCGAATTTGGAAGAATAAGATGAAGCATTGTTGCTAAGAGCAAAAAAACGATAATATTTCTGATCCACTCTGTAACAAATTGCATACTCTTCACCTCCTACCGCATCATAAGTGTAATATTCCCCGCAGCAATAATAATTGTAATACTTAAAAAGAACATAAATGATACGATAGCTAAGCAAGCAAATACGTAAATGATGCTTCGTCCAATAATGTCTAAGCATTGAATAATTGCTCCGCCGCCAACCGGTTGCAATACTGCTGCTGCGAATTTATAAATAAATGCGATACAGAAAATTTGAATCGCTGGAAAAGCAACAATTAAACATAAAATGACGAGTCCAATAATTCCGACTGTGTTTTTCAATAATCCTGATGCGCTAATAACAGTATCTGCCGCTTCTGTAAACATCCTTCCGACTACTGGAATGAAGTTCCCTGTTACAAATTTAGCAGTTTTCACAGCTATTCCATCAGCGACGGCTGTTGCTGTTCCTTGTACAGATAATACTCCTAAAAAAATCGTTAAGAAAATACCGATAATCCCAACGCTAACGTTTTGCAGAAGCTTGGACAATTTCGTCACTTTATATTGATCACTCATTGTACTTACAATACTTAATATCGTTGCCAGTAATAAAAGCGGTAGAACGATATAATTCATAAGAAGCCCGCTTGTATTCATTAAGAAAATGATAATCGGATGAAAGAAAGATACAGATACAACCCCGCCACCAGTCGCTATAAGCGCCAATAAAATTGGCAATAGCGCTAATATGAAATCTACCATTGTTTGTATCGTTTCTCTTGCATATGTCATAACGACATAAAAACTATTTAAAGCAAAAATAATAAGTACCATATATACAACAGCATCAGCAATTTTGCTTACACTACTTTTTGAAAAAGCGGATTGCAGTGATTGCAACAATGCACTAAAGATTGTGAGCATAATGAGTGTGCCAAGCAGTTTTCCATTAGCTGCAAGCTCATGAAATAAATATTTTAATAACCCTATCATCCACTCTTTTAGAGAGAATTCTTTTTCTCCCTTTACAAACTCCATAAAACTCCCTTTTTGACTCTCTGGCAAATAGCCTCCATATTTTGTAACAAGCCCGTCCCAAAATTGCTTCACATCTTCAATTCCGAGCTTATCCAATTGTTGATCAACGACGTTTGTTTCTACAGGAGAAGCTTGTACAACAACCGGTAAAGAAAAGAAAAGGAAGCAAGCAAATAGCAGCTTAGCTCCAAACCACCTCAACATTCACTCCCCCTTATCCCGTCGGTAAAAATCCGAGAATAGTTTCAATTACAACCGTCAAAATAGGAATTGCCATAACGAGAATTAAGATTTTCCCAGCAAGTTCAATTTTCGAAGCGATGGCACCTTGACCAGCATCTTTTGTAATTTGAGCTCCAAACTCGGCAATATAAGCAATTCCAATAATCTTTAGTAACGTTTCCACGTAGACGTTACTAACTTTCGCTTCACTCGCTACTCTCTCAATCATTTGTAAAATAGAATGAATTTGATCGATTAAAATAAGAAACATCACGCTACCTACGAACACAATAAATAAAGATGTAATACTAGATTTATGCTGGTTCAAAACAGCAGCTAAAAACGTAGCAACGAGGCCTAATCCGACAATTTGTATAATTTCGATTCGAACCGCCTCCTTTACTGGAAGAGAAAGACACTTTTAATCTTGTCGAATAGCGTATTAATTAAAAATGCAACATGAAATAAAATGACGACAAAACCGACAAGGATAACCCAATTTGCAATATCCTCACGCTTCAATTCTTTTAGTACAGTATGAATGAAAGCTAAAACAATGCCGATTCCGGCGATTTGAAATATTAATCCAACATCAATGGACATCGCCTTTCTCCCCCCTATAGCAGTAAAATTACAATTAGTAGCCCTGCTAGTACCCCTAAGCTCTTAATCATTTTTTCGTATTGCAGTTGTAAAGCTTTCGCTTCCTCTTCTTCTCTCTCCAAATGTGTAATACATAAGCGAATATGTTTTTGTTGTGATTCACGATCATGTTGCCCGAGCGTTTCACCAAATTGCTGCAGTATTTCATACTCGGTTTGTTGAAAAGCCGTCAACTTCCAATTCTCTTTCAAACTATCTATCCAAGCTTCCCTTACCGTTTGTTCTCCACTTTCTAGTTTTTTAGCGAAACTTTGAAATATCCAATTTAATGGCTTTGGCATTTGTTTAACTAATCGCTCGGCAGCCTCAGATAAAGGTGTGTGTCCATACATAATTTCTGCCTCTAATGATTGAAGTGCTGATTTTAATAACCTAAGTTGCCTCGGCCTCTCACTGTATCTTTTAGCGTACGAAAACCCGAAAAAGGTGCTGACCGCAACGATTAACACTGCACCAAATATTTTCACCATACGCCCTCAGCCTTTCTATTTGATAACACTGGTTTTCCATATTTATCTTTCACCTGCATAACCGTTCCTGGACCCCTCGCTTTTGACAACTCCACAAACCTATCAAATATACCAAGCTCTAGCACTGCCTTGAGCGATGGACGTCTCACAACATCCTCATAGGAAAATCCGTGTGCGCTTATAAAAAGCTGAACACCTGCATGCACTGCCTCCATAATTGCTTCACTATCTTCTTTACGGCCAATTTCATCTACGATCAAAATATCAGGACTCATAGAACGAATCATCATCATCATTCCTTCTGCCTTTGGACATGCGTCTAACACATCGACTCGGGTACCAAAATCATATTGCGGGATTCCTTTCACACAGCCAGCAATTTCTGACCGTTCATCAACGATCCCCACTTTACAGGAAGGAATTTCCGAAGCACTTACCCCTTGACTCATGCAACGTGCTACATCTCTTAAAAGTGTCGTTTTTCCCGTTTGGGGAGGGCCAATTACCATCGTGTTTAACCACCTTTTTTCATACAAATATGGCAAAAGCGGTTCAGCAATCCCTATTTTTTGACGAGCAATACGAATATTAAAGGAAGAGACATCACGAATCATTTTCACTGCGCTTTTTTCTGTAATGACTTTTCCTGCTAACCCGATTCTATGCCCCCCGCGAAGCGTCACATACCCACGTTTTAATTCCTCTTCCATCGTATAAATTGAGAATTGACTTAATTTATTCAATAAGTAAATAGCATCCTCTGCAGTAGTGATATAGTCATAAAAAAACACCTTTCCGTGTGCAATACACTCTAGCGGCCTTCCAATTCGAACACGAATTTCCTCTAAAGCATCGTATTGCTTACATTCTTCAATTAAGTACTTCATCGTTTTTGGTAAAACTTCTAATACCTCTTTCATCGGCTTCTCCCCACTATACTCGACTTACTATTTCAGTAATGCGATAAAAATACAGCAAATCCCAAGCGCTAGAAAAAAGAGCTTCAAGAAAGAAATTTCACTTGCTACACTCGCTATCCCAATTGTCATTGTTAAAATTAATACGGTAGGTCCAACAAACGCCAACATACCATTTATAAACAACGCTTTCTTCGCATCATTCACATAAAGCATAAGCAAAGCAGCAAATATCTCCGCACTACCTGAAAATAATCGAAGTGCCCCCATAACAAGCACGGATGTTTCCATTGCCGCTAGCCACTGTTTCATTCTTCCACCTTCTCCCGTAACAGTTACTAACTTCGTATTCTAAAAAAGAATATATTTGTACAACCATATGCAGAGGTTGTCTATTTCAGAAGTAAAAACATAATTTTTCTCTAAAGTCTGAATTAGAATCTGAATATTCATATTATTTTATGGTATATTATGGTATATTTAGTTTGAAAGGGGTTTAAACCATGCAGCACGTCACTTTATTACCACTAGATTTATGCTATACAAATGTGATTTTCGAGCTATCAAGTGATCCACATATAAAAAATGCATTGGGGATAACGGTAGAAAACATCGAAGACACGAAAACATTTCTTCTTTTCGCAATAGAAGAAGAGCGTCAAAAGAAATCCTTATCGAGAATGATTGTGAATGAAGAAAATGAAATAATTGGCCTCACCACACTTAAACATATTAATAATGAAAAAAAGCAATCTCACATTGGTAGTTGGATTGGCTATCCATACTGGGGAAAAGGCTATAACGAGGCTACTAAAAAAGAAATCTTTAAAATCGCCTTTTTAGACTTACAACTTTCCTACGTATTTGCTGGTGCTAAAACGAATAATATCCGCTCACTAAAAGCACAAGAAAAACTACCCTATATTTCATTGCATGTGGAAAACAAGTTTCCAGACGAACACGCTGCACTAGAGAAAGAAGTAAGGTCACCTTGCTCTCTGCATGTCGTGTCACGTGAAAATTTTTTAAACTGGTTGAAATTACAGAATGAGGAGGAAAAATATGAAGGCATTGAAAATTAGTTTAACCGTTGTAGTAGAATTAGCTCTTATTTATCTTTTTTCATTATTAGTCGGTTGGTCATTTATAGAGACCTTTTTCCTTGGTAGTTTAGCAATATTTGCAATTATGTGGTTAATTATTATGAGTAACCATAGAAATAACATTACAGATCACGCAATAAGTAAAACATTAACTGGCGTTGAGACTGGCGAAATAAAACCATTTCAAATTGTTTTGACTCCATCTATTATGGGTACTCTTTCACTTGTTTTAGTCAGTTTTATAGTAACAGCTATTTACTATCTACCCTATTTCCTATAAAAAAAACACTCGTGAATTATCACGAGTGTTTTTTTACTATGCACGAGAAACGTATTTACCTTCACCAGTGTTGATGATAAGCATTTCGCCTTCGTTAATGAAGATTGGTACTTGTACAACAAGACCAGTTTCTAATGTAGCTGGTTTTGTTACGTTAGAAGCAGTATCACCTTTAATACCAGGCTCTGTTTCTGTAACTTGTAATTCAACTGTGTTTGGAAGTTCAACACCAAGTACTTCGCCTTGGTAAGTCATAATTGCTACTTCCATGTTTTCTTTTAGGAATTTAAGCTCGCGCTCGATTTGTTTTTCACCAAGTTCGATTTGCTCATAAGTTCCGTTATCCATAAATACGTGAGCCTCACCGCTTGCGTATAAGTATTGCATACGACGGTTTTCGATGTGTGCTTTTTCTACTTTCTCACCTGCACGGAATGTTTTCTCTTGAACAGAACCTGTGCGAAGATTACGTAGTTTAGAACGAACGAATGCAGCACCTTTACCTGGCTTTACGTGTTGGAAATCAAGTACTTGCCAAAGGGCATTGTCCACTGAAATTGTTAAACCTGTACGAAAATCGTTTACTGAAATCATGTAAAAAAATCCTCCTGTGTATTACAAAATAATAAGTTCTTTTGGTGATTTCGTAATTACTTCATTACCTTCACTTGTCACAATGATATCATCTTCAATACGTACGCCGCCAATACCTGGAATATAAATACCTGGCTCTACTGTTACAGCCATACCTGGTTCAAGTACTGTATCAGAACGGAACGCTAAACCTGGTGCTTCATGGATTTCAAGACCTATTCCATGACCAGTAGAGTGTCCAAAGTATTCACCATATCCTTTTTCCGTTATGTAGTCACGCGTTAGCGCATCAGCCTCGCGACCTGTTAAACCAGCTTTAATACCGTTCACACCACGTAGTTGTGCTTCTAAAACGATATTATAAATTTCTTTTAATTTATCAGATGGTTCACCGACTGCAATCGTACGAGTAATATCAGAACAATATCCTTTGTAATAAGCGCCGAAGTCTAATGTAACGAAATCTCCTGTTTCTATCACTTTTTCAGATGCCACGCCGTGCGGTAATGCCGAACGAAGACCTGAAGCAACGATAATATCAAACGAAGAAGATGTTGCTCCTTGTTTTCTCATGAAAAATTCAAGTTCATTTGACACTTCAATTTCAGATACTCCCGGGCGAATGAATGATAGAATATGCTCAAAGGCAGCATCTGCAATCTGTGCAGCTTCCTTTAATATCTTAATCTCTGAATCAGTCTTTATCAAGCGTAACTTTTCTACAAGTCCAGAAGTCGGGATAAATTCAGCATCAATCGCTTCCTTATGCACTGAATAAGAACTATATGTAAGAGTATCTTGCTCAAAACCAAGTTTTTGAATTCCAAGCTCTTTCACTTGCTTTGCCACTTCATCAATGATCAATCCTGCGTGCTGTACAACCTCATATCCAACCGCTTGTTTACTTGCCTGCTCGACGTAACGGAAATCTGTAATAAATTGAGCACGATCTTTTGAAATAAGAACAACGCCTGCTGTTCCTGTGAAGTTAGCCATATATCTACGACTATGTTCATTTGTTAACAAAATACCGTCAATGCCAGCCTCATCAAATGCACTTCGTAATCTTTCAATTTTCTCCATTACTTTATGCCTCCCTCAATTTCTCCATTAATGCAAATAACGCTAACTTATAGCCATAAAAACCAAATCCTACAATTTGACCTGCACAAACAGCTGCCGTCACAGATTCATGACGGAACGATTCACGCTGATGAATGTTAGAAATATGTACTTCAATAACAGGAATCGAAATGCTCGCAATGGCATCACGAATCGCATAGCTATAATGCGTAAATGCTCCCGGATTTAAAATGATCCCTTCATATATATCTTCCGCTTCATGAATAATGTCGATAATGGCACCTTCATGATTCGATTGGAAACATTCTAACTCCACTCCCATTGTTTCTGCTTCTTGCTTCATATCTGCTTCAAGTGTCGCTAGCGTGCCCTTTCCATATACATTTACCTCACGAACACCGAGGCGATTTAGGTTAGGACCGTTTACGAGGAGTAACTTTTTCATATTCTTAAAACTCCTTAATATTAAATATCTATACAATATTTTAACATAGGAGTTACTTATTTGAATAGTTCGTCTTCTCTTGCCCTTCTTGTTCTGCTTTATTGCTATTTACTGCGTAAGAAACAGAATATGCTATAAACACACCATACAATATAAAAATACATATTGTCGTCACAATTGTCTCTTTTGGTAAATGGAGCGCACTTTTAATAACAGGAGCCATTAAACCCATCCCCAAAAACAGTAGTGCCCACCAAAATAGCCCATAAATAATTCCCGCTATAATCCCTTCAAACTTCGCAAAAAATGCTTTATACAAAAAGGCGATCAAAATTGAAAGAAGTCCCATACACACTATTCCGAACACATTGCCCCATACACCCTCTTTCCAACTTCCAAACGCAAATGGTAAAAGGAAATAATTCGGTCCCGCCTCCGTGAATGAAAATATATGAAGGAAATACCAGATCCCGCCCCAAAAGATTCCACCAAACAAACCAATCTGCACAAAATTCCTTGTTCCTAATTGTTCTTGACTCACATCGACACCTCCGCTCAATAGTATGCCCGAAACTATTTTGAAGCATGTTTAAATCCTGCGAAATTTGTCTATAAAAAGAATAAGAAATGTCCGACTCTCATAACATTTTCCCTTGTCATCTACTTGTATTTGCCGATAAAATAAAGGAAACTCGGTGATTGTCTTATTTCAAAACGACAGAACCCAGTATGACAATTGCCTCTTTTTCTACATAAGAGAGAAACAAATACAGGTTGGTGTTAACATGGCAGAAGAGTCAAAACAAATATATGGCGGGCAAGCGGTCATAGAAGGAGTTATGTTTGGCGGTAGAGAATATACTGTTACAGCGGTTCGTCGTAAAGATAAATCGATTGAATTTTATCGATTACCACGCGTTCGTAATAAAGTACTATCTACCCTAAAAAAAATTCCATTTTTACGAGGGATTGCCGCTATTGTGGATGCAAGTGCGAATGGAGCAAAGCATTTAAACTTCGCTTCAGAACGATTTGACGTCCACCCAGAAGATGATGAACAAATTGCAAATAAAAAAGAAGAACAATCAAAATTAACGATGGTATTAGGAGTTGCAGCTGTTGGCGTTTTATCTTTTATATTCGGTAAAGTCATTTTCACAGCAGTTCCTGCACTATTAGCTGAATTAACGAGACCGATTTTCCCATCTCATACTGGGCAAATCATTGTCGAAAGTGTCATTAAGCTCATGCTATTATTGAGCTATATATACTTTATTTCTTTAACCCCACTTATTAAGCGGGTATTTCAGTATCACGGTGCAGAGCATAAGGTAATCAATGCTTACGAGAATAACCTTCCTCTGACTGTAGAAAACGTTCAAAAGCAAACTCGTCTCCATTATAGATGCGGCAGTAGCTTTATTATATTTACAGTCATTATTGGAATGTTCGTTTATTTCCTAGTCCCTACAGATCCTCTTTGGGCACGAGTTATAAACAGAATTTTATTAATTCCAGTTGTACTTGGTATTTCTTTTGAAGTATTGCAATTTACAAATCGATTACGAGACATTCCCGTATTACGCGTACTTGGATATCCTGGATTATGGCTACAACTATTAACAACGAAAGAACCAACAGATGATCAAGTGGAAGTAGCAATTGCATCGTTTGAAGAATTATTACGTTTAGAGAACAAACAATAATTATTTAAAAATGGTGTTCAACTCCTTTCCTCATCGTTAATATACTAATTTCAATATATGTTTTTAGGAGGTGTCCCTTATGAACGGTCGTTCGTTTACTTTCGCTATATTTGTGCTTATTATCGGATTGGCAATATTCGGCCTTGTTTCATCTGTTATTACAAATCCCATGGGTGTATTAAGAAATATCGGGTACATGTTACTTGTTGTCGGTATCTTTTACTTGCTATACAAGATGTTTACAAATTCCAGTGGTTCCGCAAATTCGCAAAGCTCATATAAGCGTGCGGCAAAACAATCGAACCGCAAACATGGGAAACAAAATGTAGCACCCCTAGGCAATTCTTTCTTTAAGTCAAATACTTCTAATGACAAAAGTAAAAAAGGGAATTCTTCCACTTTGAAACGAAAAAGAAAACAGTCTCATTTAACTGTCATTGAAGGCAAAAAAAGCAAAAAGAAAGACCGTGCTTCCTTTTAGGAAATACGGTCTTTTTTTATACTTTGAAGCACTTCTTTTAAACTTTTCTCTCTCATACTTTCAATTCGAAGATGATGATTTTCAAACGGTAAATTCCGTGTCACATCATTAGGTACCACAACGCACGTTAATCCCGCTGCAACTGCTGCTCTCAATCCATTTAATGAGTCTTCAAATACAACAGCTTCAGATGGCTTAATTCCTAATTCTTCTATTGCAACTCGATAAAGAGCTGGATCTGGTTTTACCTTCTCAACATCTTCTCTCGTTTTAATTACTTCAAAATATTCTCGAATTTGTAGCTCTTCTAAAAAATGAATAACCCATTCTCTAGAAGAACTAGAAGCTAGTGCGATTTTTAATCCCATTTCTTTCGCTTCTTCTAAATATTCTTTTACCCCGTCACGAGCTTCTGGTATTCTCATTTTCTCTTTATGTAAAGTTGCCACTTTTTCTTTTAATACACTTTTGTTAAACTTCTCTTTTAATTGATCATTTAGATATGTATAAAGTACCTCATCTGTTGTTCCAATGCATTTCGCAAATTCCTCTAAAGGTAGTTCCCCGCCGTATTCACGAACAGCATCTCTGAAAGAGTGAAACCATATCGTTTCTGTGTCCACAATTAATCCATCAAAATCAAAAATAATTGCTTTCATAATTCTCCCATCCTTTTCGAATTGAAATAAAAAAGGAAACGCCATACGTTCCCCTTAATTACTTTTCTCTTCATTTGCTCTTTGAACACCGCGAAGTGTTTCCACTCGGACTGTATCTTGTTCAAAGTATTGCACTAAATCACCAATGCGATCAATCGCTTCCCAACTTAAATGATGTTCAATTCCTTCTACATCATTGTAAATTTTACTTTCATCCACACCGATAATACGCATAAATTGCTCTAGCAAGTCATGACGATATACGAGACGTTCTCCGATTTTTTTACCTTTTGTTGTTAATACAAGCCCTCTATATTTTTCATAAATTAGATATTCATCTTTGTCTAATTTTTGCACCATTTTTGTTACAGAGGATGGATGTACACTAAGCGCTTCAGCAATATCAGATACGCGGGCGTAACCCTTTTCATCAATCAACAAATAAATTTGTTCAATATAATCTTCCATACTAGGGGTAGGCATCGGTTTCCTCCATCCAAGTTCATTTTGCTTATTCCGTACGAAGCAATCAATAAAATGATACACCAGAAAGAATAACGTGACAAGTTGAAAACGAGCCTAAATATATAAAACAAAAAAGAATCTGTATTTGCATACAGACCCCCCTTAAGTAAAATATTGTATTTCTGCATTAGGAAAAAATTCATTTATATAACCTCTTATCGTTTCTTCCAATACTGCTGCATCATCCTTTTTATATACATATTTTCCGATGCCATATCGTCCCCATTTATACTTCCGCTTCTCTTCATCCATTTCAAGCTTCGTATTTGGATAACGCTCTTGAATAACCTTTTTCGCTGGTTTCGTAAAACGATGCTGAATTAATTCAAACGTTAAATTTGGTATCGTCATATCTTTCAGCGCATTGTACAGTCGCTCAAATAGTTCACGATATCCTTCTTCCCATCCTTCATGCATATAAAGTGGCGCGACTATAAAACCAAGTGGATAACCTGCACCTGCTACTTTACGTGCCGCCTCAATTCGCTCCTCAAATGGCGATGTCCCTGGTTCAAAATTTTTAATTACATATCGTGAATTTATACTAAACCTGAAACGAGTTTTCCCATTATGCTTTGCATCTAATAAATGATCAACGTGCGAATATTTCGTGACGAAACGTAAGCGCCCATATTCACTTTCTCCAATGAATTCAATCGCCCGCTTTAATGCATGTGTTAAATGATCAATCCCAACAATGTCTGATGTACACGCTGCTTCAAATCTTGTTATTTCAGGTGCCCTTTCATCCATATATTGCTTTGCCTTCTCAAATATTTCATCAAGATTGACATACACACGAACGTAAGGCTTACTCCCAAGTGTTGTTTGCAAATAGCAATAATGACAATGTCCCATACACCCTGTTGCGAGCGGAATTGCATATTCAGCTGACGGTTTTGACGTATCAAACTTTAGCGTCTTCCTTACTCCAACGACAAGTGTAGCCTTTGCATTACGATACTTTTGCAAATCATTTTCTCCTGGCAAATTTCTAATTTGATTATGTGATGTCGTTTCACGAATTTCTAATCCCATCTTCGTAAACTTCTCATAAAGCTCTTTTCCAAGCGGATATTCAAGTGCCTTTGGTTCAAAGTAAACGAGTTTTGGCATAAATGGTTTCATGTGCTTCCCTCCCTCTCGTTAGTATGGGAAACGTTGAAAAATTAACACGCATTAAAGTTTTCCACTTCAGTAACTTGCGTTGCAAGTTACTGAATGTTATAATTTGGATAACAGCTACCTTGCAACGCAAGTTACCTGAGTAAAAGGTGGTGAAATCATGCACAGCCAAATGTTAAAAGGTGTATTAGAAGGTTGCATCCTATACATCATTTCACAAGAAGAAGTGTACGGATATGAACTGAGCACAAAATTAAATAAACACGGATTTACATTCGTAAGCGAAGGAAGCATCTATCCGTTATTATTACGTATGCAAAAAGAAAAATTGATTGAAGGAACATTAAAAGCTTCCTCACTCGGTCCAAAGCGAAAATATTATCACATAACCGATAAAGGATTAGAGCAGCTTGAAGAATTTAAACAAAGCTGGGGAATGGTTTCAACTACGGTAAATAACTTATTACAGGGGGAGTGATAGGGATGAATGCACAAGACATGATTGAATTGAATAATAAAAAACGTGAGCTTCTAACACCTGAAAATGAAGTTGCTTATAGCGATATGTTAGTTTATCTTCGTTTATCTAACGTGCCAGAGCAACAAATGGAAGAACTGTTACTAGAAATATTAGATCACCTCATCGAAGCACAAGCAGAAAATAAAAACGCTTATGACATCTTTGGAGATAATTTACAATCTTATTGCGATGAACTTATATCAGCTTTACCAACTCAAACAAAGTTAGAAAAAGCCTCTTTAATTGGATTTTCTATTAGCTTACTTCTTGCTATACAGTTTGGCATAAATACAATTATTTCATTTTTTATGTTTTTCTTTGAAAAAAACAATACATTATCAAGTCCGCCTTTTAGCATCCTTGGAACTACTTTGTCTGTTTCAATAATTATACTAGGTATACTATTTATTTTATATTTATTAAAGCGTTACTCCTTTAATCAGAAAATGAATTGGAAAAGAAGAATTCTATTTGGATTCGCATTTGCTACTCCATTTTGTTCCGCTGTATTCTTAAATATTTATTTCCAAAAGCAACCTTATCTCATTTATCATCTAAACTTTTGGCAAAATGCTTTAATTGCTATCTTATTTTTTATTTTATATAAATTACTATATAAAAAATCAAATTTTTAACAGTCCTTCAAAAGGCTGTTTTTTCTTCTGTCTAATTTTACAAATTGAAAAATTTCATAAAGAAAATAAGAAAAATGCAAAATAATTAAAGTTAATTGTTGACGTGATGCTTTTATTATCGGTATCATAAATCTTCGTGAGCAATTATTTTTCGTTATACGATTTTTTTATTATTACTGAATTTTTGAGAGGAGAAATTAGATGTCAGTTAAGAAGAAAACGCAAGTACGCACCGGCAAAATGGTACGTGAACTAATGTTAGCAGACGAAGATGTAAATGCTTCGCTAATTATGGTATATAGTGAAAACGGTGTAAACGCAGAAATTAAAATCGAGGGCTTAACGCCGAAATGTAACGAAGAATTATTTTTGAGCGGAAACGTGGATTGGAACAAGAGTGTTATTTATAAAATTGTTGATTTCACTGGAAACGCTGAAGTTGGTAAAGTTACATTAACAGCGATGAACAAAAACAATGTTTCTCTAGAAATTGAACGCGTTATGTGGAGTAAAGAAAATAAAGAAGCTGCCGAGCAAGAAGAAACACAGGTAGAAGCAGCACCGAAAAAGGAAGTAGTTGTAGAAGCTCCAAAAGCAATTACGCCTGCTCCTAAGCCTGTTACGCGTGTGGAAACACCTGCTATGGCACCTAAGCCTACTCCGGTACCGACACCGAAGCCAGTAAGCGTAGAAGCAGCTGTAGAACTAGTTACTCCAGCGCCTGTGAAAAAAGCGGTCCCTACTCCAGTTACAAAGCAAGAGACAGCACCGGTTGCTCCTGCAAAACCGAAGCAGCCTGCTTTGACTGAAACAAATTCAAAACTACAAGAAAATTATGTTAAACTCGTGAAAAAGACAATTGAAGTTTGTCAAGATTACGAGCTTGGCATCGACATAGATGATTCTATTGAAAGCTTAAAAGAAGAACTACAAAGCCAAGGTATTAGCGTTACATTTGACAAAGAAATTATGGACGTTGTAAGTCGCCTTCGTTCTTTACAAGATAAAGGAATCAAAGTAGAAAAAGTACTTAATTTACTATAAAAAAATAAGAGATGGCAATTGCCATCTCTTATTTTTTATAATTCCACTCATTACTTTCATACTTTTCTTTCGCTAACGTTTGAACTTCATGTAACTGTTCTTCTGTTAATTCATATGGAACAAGTTCTACATCCAATCCTTTTTCAAAGCCAACTTCAAACGCTTTAATTAACTGTTCTATCGTAAATGTACGGTCTGTTAATTCATTAATTGCTACTGCTTTAGAAGAGAACATACTCTTCATGCGTTCCTTCACACGTTCATTTGGGAATAAAAATAGATCATATAGTTCATCTAAATCAATTTCTAATGGAATCGATCCATGCTGTAGAATAACACCTTTTTGACGCGTTTGAGCACTACCAGCAATTTTTCGTCCTTCCACTACAATTTCATACCAAGATGGTGCATCAAAACATACGCCGGAACGTGGATTTTTTAAATTTTCACGATCTGCTTCTGTTTTTGGAACTGCATAATATGCTTCTAACCCTAATGCCTTAAAACCATCTAATAAACCTTGCGAAATAACACGATACGCTTCTGTAACTGTTTTCGGCATATTCGGATGATCTTCAGACACAATAACACTATACGTTAACTCTTTGTCATGTAGTACACCCCTGCCGCCTGTTTGACGACGAACGAATCCATATTTCTTTTCGTTAACTACATCCATATTAATATCTTTTTCAACACGTTGAAAATACCCAACTGTTAATGTTGGTACTTCCCATTCATAAAAACGAATTGTTGGTGGCATTTTCTTTTCACTTTGCCAATTTAATAAACATTCATCTAACGCCATATTAAATGCCGGTGAACATTGACCAGAGTTAATATAACACCATTTTTCTTTTCCCATCCTGCACCTCATATAACCAATTATTTTTCACATTCTCTAGTCTACCAAATTCGACAAAATTTGTGAAAGAATACGAAATTTCTTCTTATATGCAAATGAATCTGTTGCATAAATACATAAGGGCATTATAATATTGAAAGTAGGATAAGAAAAAAGGGAGCGATAGAATCGTGTCAACAACTTGGATTATTTTATTAGCCGTAATCGTAGCATTTATCGGCTACACTGTATGGATGTACTTCTATCAGAAAAAATTAATTAAAACTCTTACAGAAGAAGAATTTCGCGCTGGCTACCGTAAAGCACAGCTTATCGATATTCGTGAAGCAGACGAATATAACGCAGGGCATATTTTAGGTGCACGTAACATTCCGTTATCACAAATTCGCCTTCGCCATAAAGAACTTCGTCAAGATCAACCTGTTTACTTATATTGCCAAAGCGGATTCCGTACAGGTCGTGCAGCGCAATACTTAAAAAAACAAGGCTACAAAGATTTCTACCAATTACAAGGTGGATTTAAATCTTGGACAGGCAAAATTAAAAAGAAATAATAACATACAAAAAACTAGCTGAATAAATCAGCTAGTTTTTTCATTTCATCTTATTCGCAATGTATAATAAATTCTGCTTGATTACCTTTTCATCGTTCTCTTCTACATTCCGATACAGCAGTTGATATTCAATTCCTTTCTCTTTCCATATAAGCGTAGCAAATTCGTCACCACGTTCATAATCATCTTTATTTTTAAAATAAGCAGACGTTCCATTATTCAGTTTCATTTGTTCTTGAAATCGCTTCTCTTCCACAAGATCCGGAAAACTATAAGGAAAGTTCGCGACATTTAACTCAATATACTCATTTCTACCTGGTTCTTTCTGTTTATATTTAATCGTTAAGACAGTGTTCTTTTTCCCAAGCGTTCTTACTTCCCCCTTCACATCACTTGTAATATCGTACGGTAAAAACGTTGGAACTTTAAACTTCACCGGAAAATATTTTGGAAGTTCCTTTAGCGGAATAGGATCTGTAACACGATCCATAGCTCCTCCCGTTGTTCCCACAAAGTGTTTTTCTTCTTGCATCGTTTGCTGAAACGAGCACGAACTAAGCACGAAACTAGAAAACACGAAACAAATGATTCTTTTTTTCAATTTGTTTCCGCCCTTTCATACCGCTCTCTTAACGAACGAAGCGTTGATATTCTCTTCATATTCGCTTTGTCACCAAACTCCACCTTTGAAAACTTTCCACGTTATTCTCACACATTTTGACAACACTTTTTGCAAACAAAAAAGACCTCTATCATTCTTACGCCCAAGTGAAAAGGTTACGCGAATAAAAAGAAGTCTTATTAATACCATAGTTTGTGAAAAGCTTTTCAGGTCAAGATTTTTTCTTTCTTATTATTTTCCCTTTATAATAAGGGAAAGAGGTGATACATATGGCCAATATAAAACAAATTGCTAAAACTGCTGGTGTATCGATATCAACTGTTTCTCGTGTCCTGAATAATCACCCTTACGTAAAAGAAGAAAAGCGTAAGCGTGTTCTAGATGCTGTTGAAGAATTAAACTACGCAAAAAATATAAATGCTGTCCATTTAATAAGAGGGAAAACATATACAATTGGCGTTATGCTTCCTTTCATTAACCTCCCCTACTTCAGTACGATTATTGAAGGAATCGGAAACGAAGCGTTATTAGCTGGGTATCATATTAATTTATGTCAAACGAATTACGATAGCATTGAAGAAATTCGTGTTCTTGAAATGATGAAAATGAAACAATTTGATGGGATGATTATTTGCTCCCGAACGAGCTCTTGGGAACAAATCGAACCTTTTGCAAAATTTGCCCCTATTATTTCATGTGAAAAAATGAAGCATCCCCTCATTTCATCCATCTACGTAGATCATTATGAAGGTTTCCGTCTTGGTACTGCCTATTTACTAAGTAGAGGCCATGAAAAAATCGGAATTTGTTTAGCAAGAAAAACAAGTGTAAATTCCATGGAGCGCGAAAAAGCGTTCGCCGATACACTTCGTAACGAAGGGAAAACGTTGCATCCTGAATGGATTTTCCACCAATGCTATACAATGCAGGACGGAGCACAAATACTCCATCGTATTTTAAATATGAAAAATCGTCTAACTGCTATTTTCACAGCGAACGATCAAGTTGCAGCTGGTTTATTAACAGAGGCTCGAAAACATGGTATTCGAGTACCTGAAGACCTTGCTATCCTTGGATTTGATAATCATGAAATTTCAAAGGCATTAGAAATTTCCACAATTGAACATCCCGGTCTCGCAATGGGCTCACATGCTTTTTCTTTATTCCATAAGCAGATCCAAAGCGAGCAAATTGTCGGCAGTGCAAAAGAACTTTCATTCCATTTAATTGAGCGAGAGACTGTCTAAAAAGAGCGTTACTTATAACGCTCTTTCTCAGCTCTTCACCTATTGACTTTATATTTCCCATTTCATATAATGAACCTAACGAACGGTAGGTAGGGGATGAAAATGACAGCAAACCGCATTAAAGCTGTAGCACTTTCTCATTTCGCACGCTACGGCTATGAAGGAACTTCATTGGCAAATATTGCTCAAGAAGTTGGGATTAAAAAACCATCGATTTACGCACACTTTAAAGGAAAAGAAGAGCTATATTTCATATGCTTAGAATCTGCTCTTCAAAAAGATTTGCAGAGCTTCACAGGCGATATCGAAAGCTTTTCCAATTCGTCCACTGAAGAATTGCTTTTAAAATTATTAAAAGGGTATGCAAAACGATTTGGTGAAAGTGAAGAATCAATGTTTTGGTTACGAACTTCTTATTTTCCGCCTGATGCATTTCGCGAACAAATTATTAATAAAGCAAATGTACACATTGAAAACGTCGGAAAACTTTTATTCCCTGTATTTAAAAGAGCAAGCGAACAAGATGAGCTGCATAACATTGAAGTAAAAGACGCCTTAGAGGCTTTTCTATGCTTACTCGACGGTCTTATGGTTGAACTATTATACGCGGGTTTAAATCGTTTTGAGACACGTTTAGACGCTTCTTGGAAAGTATTTTGGCGCGGACTTTCAAACTGACGGATTGCTCCTTTGCAATGCGTCGTTTTTAAGCCCTTTACCTAACGACTGGTAGGAAGGAGAAATGACATATGGCATGGATTTATGTAATCATCGCTGGTATTATTGAAATATTTTGGGTGATTGGACTAAAAAAAGCAGAGGCACCACTTGAATGGGCTGGTGTTGCTCTATTAATTACAATTAGTTTCGTCTTATTATTTAGAGCTTATAAAGATTTACCTGTCGGCACTGTATACGCAGTCTTTACAGGAATCGGAGCTGGTGGAATCGTTCTTACAGAGATTTTCATCTTCGGAGAACCTTTCTCTATCGTAAAAGTTTTATTAATCGGTTTAATCTTCTTCGGAGTAATTGGTTTAAAACGAGTAACAGAAGAAAAAGAAGCGAAGGAGGCCGCATAAAATGGCTTGGGTATTTTTAATTCTAGCTGGTATTTGTGAAATTATTGGTGTACTCTTTATGAAAGTAGCCACTGAAAAGAAAGGCTGGGCACCAAAAGTTATTTTAATCGCTAACTTCGGCGTAAGCTTCTTCTTCTTATCTCTTGCGATGAACACATTACCGATGGGAACTGCTTACGCAATTTGGACTGGAATCGGAACTGCTGGAAGTGCACTTCTAGGCATTCTCATTTTCCGAGAATCAGCGGATTGGCGTCGTCTTGCTTTCTTAAGCTGTATTCTATGCGGCGCTGTTGGCTTAAAACTATTAAGCTAACGTGAGGTGAATGTCATGTGGAAAGAACAAGGAAAGAAAATATTAGCATGGATCACACTTGGTATCGTCATTCTATTACAAATAAGTTTTCATATAATAGAATCATTGTTTCATAAAGTATTATCCATTCTCACATTCCTTCCTAACATGACACTTGAAATTATATCAATTGTTTGGTCCATTATCGCCTCCATTGCAATCGTCATTATATGGAGTATCGCCAAACTATGGAATAAGTTATTAAAAAAGGACAGTACTTCTGAAAAAGAGTAACTGTCCTTTTTTATATTCATTCAGACTTTCTGTAGAAGTTAGATGTGATAAGCCAAAACAGACCAACTATGGCAATACTTATACCAACCCTTTTATGTAAACCTGGAAATAACGGTGGTATATCCGAGTAAACATTTGCTAATATGAGACCGATTGAAAATAAAAATATTCCTATTCTATATAACCATTTTCTTTTGTTCATCATTCTCCCCTCCTAACATTTTTCATACACTCCTTTCTTTTGGACATACTACCTAAAAAAAGGAGTGAATAATATGCAAAATTCTATACATAAGCAAATCCTATTTTTATTTTTCCTATTTCTTATTCTCATCATCGTTTTCAGCTTTATATTACATACTCCGAAAGATGTACCAAATAGCGTTTCTTTTTATAAACTACTGCTCTCGTATTGTCGTTATTGAAGAAGGTGCCTTTTTTAAGGCACCTTTTAAAATTCTCTTTGTTCATATATTTTTACTGAAACAAAGATAGATATTATGAACATGCATATTGAACTAATGAATAACAAGCTGTTATATAGTTGAATTTGTTCTAAGTTGATTTGAAACAAAGCTTCTAAAACAACTATCGGTGCCATGAATATTACTATCGTAATGAAAATGGATTTCTTATACCCTAGCCAAAAGGCTATTGGTAAAACAAAGCTTAAATACAATAAAATAAAGCTAATACTAGCAACCATTGTCGTTTCAATAAATTCAAATAAGTTAACCCCGCTCTTCATTCCTATCGTGAAACAACCGACCGTTACACTTATAAAAAGAATAATTATTGCTACTATATATTTCGCATACACAATTTGTTTTCTCAATATTGGTAAACTATTTACTATAACTTCACTCTCATTTTTACTATCTGCTTCAAATGTTTTTACTGTTGCCCCAATTGTAATAATTACTGACATAATTATGAACAGATTTTCCGTATCTTTTAAGGCCATATAAAAGAAAACAGGGTACAGTATGTACCAAATTAAAAATTTCCATTGAATAATGAAATCTTTTAAAATTAGTTGCTTGATCATGTATTCCCCCTCCTAATATGAAAATGCTCCTTCTATAACTCTGCCTCCTGAAACATTTTCATTGAGAGAAACATTGATATGACTATACTTACTAACACTCCAATACTAAGAACACCCATTGCTAGTGTAGCCTCTTGAGAGTGGAGTACTTTTAACATAATTGTTTTATCACCAAAAATATTGCACATAAGACCAATCATACCCATTAAAGGAAAAAGCATAATCAAATTTAAGACAGTAATAACTTTATATCCCCCAATGTAATTAGTCGGTATCGTTACTGCACAATAAATCAAAGTTGCTACTATTGCTGAAAATATTGCATACCCAGGCATAACTATATCTCTGTTCAATAAAATATTTCCTAATATTACGACTATAAAAGTTACACTCAAACCAGCCATAATAAATAATGTGCTTGAAATATATTTAGCTATAATTATCTCTTTTCTCGCTATAGGCAAACTCACTAACACTTTTTCTGCTTTACTTTTCTCGTCATAATAAAAAGAAATATATATAATCGTACTACATGTTATAAATACTCCTATTGCAATCCCCATTGGTTCGACGGAATTCTTAAAAATAGATAAAATAGGGATTAAAAAATAGAAAGGAAACATCTTCTTCTGTAAAAAAAACTCCTTCAAAATCAACTGTTGCATATGAATTCTCCTCTCTATAAATCACGCGTTTCATAAATTTTAATTGTAAGAAACATAGAAGCGATATAGACACTAGCTAATATCATTCCTCCAACTATAAATACACCAATATGTACTGGATTCATAATCCACTCACTGAATGAAGATGTTGTTTCATTCAGCCCATCACTAATAAATATCCAAAGAATTACACCCACTCCTATTGATGCTGCTGATCCTATACTTCTTACTACCTTCGATTTTGTACCATAATAACTAGGGAAAAACGTGACAACAAAAAATGCGGCATAAACAGCTCCATTTATGACTTCATACCATGGAATTTCAATGTATAGATTAGGATGATATACACCGATATCACTAATAACCACAATACCCCTTATAAGAAAAACAACTAACATCGTAGAGAGAATGGCACCAACAATGAATATTGCACAGGAAATATATCTAGCAATTATGATATCCTTTCGACTTACCGGTAAACTATTTATAACAATGTCACTTTTATTTCTTTCATCCATAACGGTTAACGTCATAACCGATGAAAAGGTTATAAATAGACAACTCATTGGAAATAACAATTCACCACTTGCATCTAACATAAAGAACAAAAGGGGCATAACAAGATTCACTAACCAAATTACCCGAAAAAAGAACAAATCTTTATATACGAGCTGACGCATAGGCACCTCTCCCTTTCGCAGTGTAAACGATAATGTCATCTAATGTAGGCTTTTCTAGTACAACCTCATTTCCAAACCAATCGATAATTGTTTGTTTATCCTTCGCTAAACCTTCAAAACCAAATTTATTTTTTCGTAATCCAACAAATAGTTCTTTTCCTTCTCGGTCTAATAAATCATTACTTCCTTTTACGATTACGTAGTTCTCCATTAAGTCTTCTTTTTCACCAGTAAATATAATTTCTCCATCGTTGATAAACGTAATATAATCTGCAATGCGCTCTAAATCTGTTGTAATGTGCGTTGAGAATAATACGGATACTTCATCTTCCATTACAATTTCTTGCAACATATCAAGTAATTCACTTCGAACAACTGGATCTAACCCTGCTGTCGGTTCGTCCATAATAATAAACTCTGCGTGGTGCGAAAGTGCGATGGCAATCGCAAACTTCATTTTCATCCCTTTAGATAGCTCTTTAATTTTTTTATACTTTGGAACTTGCAATCTATGCATATACGATTGATACTGCTCTTCGTCCCACTTTTTATATAACGGTGCAATAATACGTTTCATTTGTTCACACGTTAAATCTTCGTAATAATGATTTTCATCATATACAAAACCAATATTCTGTTTTATGTCCTTTTCGGCTTTCTTATTGTCTTTGCCAAAAATTTTTATATCGCCGCTATCTTTTCTAATTAAATTCATAATCATTTTGATCGTTGTACTTTTCCCAGCACCATTTGGTCCGACAAACCCCATAATATATCCTCGTGGTAATGCAAAACTTATATTTTTCACTGCAAAATCTTGATAACTTTTACAAACATTTTTTAGCTCTAACATCTCTTATTCCCCCTTATATAAACACGCAATCATCTGCTGCAATTCTTCAAGTGAAAGCTGCAACACTTTACTTTCTTTTACGATTTCTTCAGCCTTACTTTCCAATAGACGTAGCCGCTGTTCTTTTAATAGTTCATTATTTTTACGTGAAACATAAGTCCCCTTCCCAGCAACAGTTTCTATATATCCTTCTTTTTCAAGCTCCTCGTACGCACGCTTCGTTGTAATTACACTAATTTGCAATTCCTTCGCTAAGCTACGAATAGACGGTAATTGGTCTCCACCCTTTAAAACACCATTTAAAATAAGCTGGCTTAATTGTTTTCTTATTTGCACATAAATAGGGTCTTGGGAAGAATTCGAAATAATAATATTCATGTTTTCCTCCAGTGTGTGTATATACTGTGTATACCTTATATATACAGTATATACACATCATCCTATTTTTGGCAAGAAAAAAAGACCAACATTTTCCTGTTGGTCTTTCGTATATGTATCACTTTTCAAAGCGATCTAACATCTCGTCTCTCATTCCGAAACTTACTACTGCAATTCCTATATACATAAACAGAAGGAATGCCGGATGAACTGTGTTGTACCAGCTGCTGTCAACAATTAAGTAAATCGTTAATGCCACAACAAGAACAAACGCTAAGATAAACATATAAAAGTGTCTTGTACTACCCATGATAAACTCCTCTCTTCTCACTTCACCATTCAACAGTTTATTTTATCGAATAATTCGATATGACTCAAGGTTAACTTTCTGTTATGTAATCAAGTTCTACCTTTACAATGTCCTCACATGCTATTGAAATGATTGTTCCTTGTTTATCAATCGCCGTCACTTCTCTATTATCCATTACACGATTTGCTACTCTTTCTAACACTTTTCCTTGGTCTCGATAGCAAAATTCTTTTACATCTTTAATTGTTTCTCCATTTTCTAAATGGTATACCATTCTATAACATCGATATCCCACACTTTCACCCCCGTCTTGTTCGTTTTTTCACATATACATAAAAATGAGTAATCTTTGCCTCATCACATCTTCTTAATTTCAATAAAATTCTAACAAAAATAAATACTTTTATCAAACCGACTTTTTCAACAAAACTACCTATAAAACTACACCTTTACACTATTAGGAAACAAAAAATATATTTTTTTAACATTTTCTTCACTATTTCTGCATAAAGTGAAACTTTAATCAGTGGGGATTTTTGTTCATCCCCACTGATTATTAGTTGAACCAATCGGGCATTTACGGACAGTTTATCTCCCACCTGACTTCTTTGCACCAGCTAAGTTTTGAGTTGGAAGTTTACTGTCCGTTAATGCGGGACAAATTATCCATACAAAAAAAGAACCCGCCTCAGCGAGTTCTTCTTTTGTTATTCTAATCAAACTTGTACAGGAGCTGGCTTTGCATAACGTAAAACTGGTTTACGTGCAGCCATCGTTTCGTCTAAACGTTTAATGACTGTCGTATGCGGTGCTTCTTGTACAACTTCTGGATTTTCTTCTACTTCTTTAGCGATTTGAATCATCTTATCAATGAAACCATCTAATGTTTCTTTTGATTCTGTTTCTGTCGGCTCAATCATAATACATTCTTCCACATTTAATGGGAAGTAAATTGTTGGTGGATGGTAACCAAAATCAAGCAGACGTTTTGCAATATCTAATGTACGTACACCAAGTTTCTTTTGACGACGACCTGATAATACAAATTCATGCTTACAATGTCTATCGAATGGAAGATCATAGAATGGCGCTAATCTTCTCATCATATAGTTCGCATTTAATACAGCATACTCCGTTACTGCACGCAAACCATCTGGACCCATAGAGCGAATATACGTGTATGCACGAACGTTAATTCCGAAGTTACCATAGAATGGTTTCACACGACCAATTGCTTCTGGGCGGTCGTAGTTGAAGTGATAACCACTTTCCGTTTTCTCTAAAATCGGTTTTGGTAAGTACGGAATTAAATCCGCTTTCACACCTACTGGACCAGAACCTGGGCCACCACCGCCGTGAGGACCTGTAAATGTTTTATGAAGGTTTAAATGCACAACATCAAATCCCATATCTCCTGGGCGTGCTTGGCTTAATACCGCATTTAAGTTTGCACCATCATAGTATAATTTACCGCCTGCATTATGGACGATTTCTGCCATTTCTAAAATATTTTCTTCGAATAGACCTAATGTATTAGGATTTGTTAACATAAGTGCTGCTGTTTCTTCGTTTACAACACGTTTTAAGTCTTCTAAGTCAACAAGGCCATTTTCATTTGATTTTACTGTAATTGTTTCAAAACCAGCTACAGTTGCAGATGCTGGGTTCGTTCCGTGAGCAGAGTCAGGTACAATTACTTTCGTACGGTTAAAGTCACCATTCGCTTCATGGTATGCACGAATTAACATTAAACCTGTCCATTCTCCGTGTGCACCAGCTGCTGGTTGTAAAGTAACAGTATCCATACCTGTAATTTCAATTAAATGCTCTTGTAAGTCGTACATTAATTCCATTGCACCTTGTACTGTCTTTTCATCTTGCAGTGGATGAATATTTGCAAATCCTGCGAAACGAGCTACACTCTCATTAATTTTCGGATTATATTTCATCGTACAAGATCCAAGTGGATAGAATCCAGAATCAACACCGTGGTTACGGTTTGAAAGTGCTGTATAGTGGCGCATAATATCAAGTTCAGATACTTCTGGTAGCTCTGCATCTTCTACTCGAATATAATCGCTCTCAAACACATCTTCTAGTTTCACTTCTTCTACATCTAATTTGGGTAAGCTATATCCTATGCGTCCTTCTTTACTCACTTCAAAGATAAGTGCTTGGTCTTGGTTCTTCATTGGATAGCCCCCATTTCGTTTACAAGTGTGTCAATTTCCTCTTTTGTACGAAGCTCAGTTACTGCTACAAGCATATGGTTTTCATGCTCTTTATAATCACGGCCTAGATCGTAACCACCGATAATATTCTTTTGTAATAATGCATCGTTTACTTCTTTCACTGGACGTTTGCAATCTACAACAAACTCATTGAAGAATGGTCCAGCAAATGTTACTGTGAAGCCTTTCGCCTCAAATTGACGTTTTGCATACTGTGCTTTAGAAATGTTTTGACGTGCCATTTCTTTCACACCTTGTTTGCCAAGTGCCGTCATTGCAACAGAAGCTGCTAATGCATTTAACGCTTGGTTTGAACAAATATTAGACGTCGCTTTATCACGGCGAATATGCTGTTCACGTGCTTGTAACGTTAATACAAATCCACGTTTACCATCTGAATCTACAGTTTGTCCAACAAGACGTCCTGGAATTTTACGCATAAATGCTTTCGTTGTTGCAAAGTAACCACAGTGCGGTCCACCAAACTGCGTTGGAATACCGAATGGTTGTGCATCACCGATTACAATATCAGCACCAAATTTCCCTGGTGGTGTTAATGCGCCTAATGATAATGGATTTGAAGAAACGATAAATAATGATTTTTGTTGATGAACGATTTTTTCAATATCAGCTAATTTTTCAACTTGTCCGAAGAAGTTTGGATATTGAACGATTACACAAGCAACTGTATCATCTACTTCACTTTGTAATACGTCTAAATCTGTTACACCATCTTTATGATTAATTTCAACAACTTCAAGATTTTGACCTTTTGCATACGTTTCAAGTACTGCTCTTGATTCTGGATGAACCGCGCTAGATACAAGAATTTTCTTTTTGCGAGTATGGCCAGCTGCTAACATTGCCGCTTCAGCTAAAGCTGTACCCCCGTCATACATAGAAGAGTTTGCTACATCCATTCCTGTTAATTCACAAATCATTGTTTGGAATTCAAAGATTGCTTGTAATTCCCCTTGTGAAATTTCCGGTTGGTATGGTGTATAAGCTGTATAAAATTCTGAGCGAGAAATAACATGATCTACAATTACTGGAGCATAATGATCGTATACGCCTGCTCCTAAGAAAGAAGCGTATTCTTTTAAGTTAGCATTTTTACTAGCCATTTGAGATAGCTCTTTTAAAAGCTCTGGCTCTGATTTTGCTTCTTTAATTTTTAAATCCCCTTTAAAACGAACACTCTCTGGAATATCAGAGAATAATTCATCGATCGTTTGAACGCCGATCGTTTGTAACATTTCTTTTTTGTCTTCTTCTGTCATTGGAAGATAACGATGCAACATGAAATCTACCCCTCTCCCCGTTACTTTGAACGTTTGTAAAATGGTGTTGGAACAACTACTGCTTTGACGCGTTTATTACGAATTTCAATTTCTACTTCTGTATCAACTGCTGCGTATTTTACATCAATTAGTGCTAAACCAATGCTTTTCTTTAACGTTGGAGATTGTGTACCACTTGTTACTTCCCCAATTTTTTCTTCACCAATAAATACAGGGTAATGCGTACGAGGAATTCCACGTTCGATTACTTCGATGCCGACTAATTTACGAGGCGCACCGTTTTCTTTTTGCTCTTTTAACGTTGCTTTTCCAAAGAAGTCTGCTTCTTTATTTGTTTTTACCGCAAAGCCAATTCCAGCCTCAATCGGTGTAATATCTTTTGATAATTCTTGTCCATAAAGTGGTAATGTTGCTTCGAATCGAAGTGTATCACGAGCACCTAAACCACATGCTTTTAAGCCCTCTTCTGCTCCAACTTCAAGAAGTTTCTCCCAAAGTTTTGCAGCATCTTCACTCTTACAGTAAATTTCGAATCCATCTTCACCTGTGTAACCTGTACGAGATACAAGTGCTGGAATTCCATCTACAAGAATATCGTTTTTAAATTTAAAGAACTTAATTTCTTTCAAATCTTCTGACACAACTTTTTGTAAAATGCCTTCTGCTTTTGGTCCTTGAATTGCAAGCTGTGCAACTTCACTAGAAACATTGACTACTGTCGCATCGCCAATTACATGACTTGCTAACCATTCGTAATCTTTCTCGATATTTGATGCATTGATTACTAATAAATAGTCTTCTTCACCACGTTTGTAGATTAATAAATCATCTACTGTACCACCATTTTCGTAGCACATAGCTGTATATTGTGCGCCCCCTACCTTTAAGGTAGATACGTCATTTGTAACAACACGTTGTAAAAATGCTAAACTATCTACACCTTTTACTTCAACTTCTCCCATATGAGACACATCGAACAAACCTGCAGCTGTACGTACAGCTTCGTGTTCTTCTTTAATGCTTGAAAATTGAACTGGTAATTCCCAACCACCGAAGTCGATTGTTTTCCCACCATACTTCGCGTATACATCAAATAACGGTGTACGTTGTAATGTAATCATGCTCTCTCCCCCTTATGCTTTGACAAATCAATAAAAGTTGCTTCCCTTTTCTAAACATTTTCATTCTGAAAAGATAGGATATACGGAATCTCATTATATTTTTTTATGAAAGCGTAAATAAAAAATCACTTTCTTGGATAAAATACGAAAGATTCCACACATTTCACACCATTATCCTAACATCATTCGCTATATTTCATCAATATTCTAGCATAAAAAATAATTTAGAATTTTTTATGTTAAAACACAATAAATACAGCTTTTGAGATTTAATACTTTATTATTGTCTATCATATAGCCTTTAATAACGATAATTATGCCTTCTTTTAAGGTAAATCATCATACATTAAAAAATAATTACTTTAGTTTATAAAAGGTGGGAGAGTTGTAATGAATGTCGATATTTCCGTAGATCGGACGTGGCAAAACAATTTTTTAAATAGAATTGACGAAGATGGTCCTTGGACAAACTGGGATTTATATCACTTAGCTTATGAAACAGAAAAATCGTTACTTGTTCCTACTTTTGATGGACTACAAGCACCGAAACATTTATCCCATTTCACACCGCTTCCGCATCAATTAGAAGTCGCTCAAAATGTGATTGAACAAATGAATGGTAAAGCGATTCTAGCAGATGAAGTAGGTCTTGGAAAAACAATCGAAGCTGGACTTATTTTGAAAGAATACATGGTCCGCGGGCTTGTGAAAAAGGTACTTATACTTGTCCCAGCTTCTCTCGTATCACAATGGGCATACGAGCTGAATACAAAGTTTTTCATTCCCGCTGTAGCACAAAAGAAAAGCTACTCGTGGGAACAAGCTGACGTAATCGTATCATCAATTGATACTGCGAAACGTTCACCACATCGCGATATCGTGTTGAACTTAGAATATGACCTTATTATTATCGATGAAGCACATAAACTGAAAAATAATAAAACAAAAAACTATGAATTTGCACAACGATTAAAAAAGAAGTTTTGTTTATTACTAACCGCTACTCCTGTTCAAAATAAGATTGATGAAATTTTTAACCTTGTTTCTTTATTAAAACCAGGACATTTAGGCAATCAATCCAACTTTGAAGAATATTACGCTTCCAAAAATCGCTCAGCCGAATCAGATGAAGACTTAAAAGCTCTCATTAATAAAGTAATGGTGCGAAATAGACGACATAATACCGGTATCGATTGGCCGAAGAGACATGTACGTACAATTTTTGTTGAGTTTAATGAACAAGAACAAGCTCTATATAATGATATCGAAAATTGGCGAGGACAAGACGCCTTCACATCTGCTTTCTCATCGTTAACTTTAAAACGGGAAGCATGTAGTAGTCGTGAGGCTGTTTACTATTCATTGAAAAAGCATGTAGAAAAAAGACAGAAAGAAAACGAACATTATATAAAAGATCCACATATCGATGTGCTAATGGACAAAATTAATCATATTCCTTTCAACTCGAAAGCAACTAAAACTCTAGAGCTTATAAAAGAAATTGACGATAAAGTCGTCATTTTCACGGAATACCGAGCATCACAGATGTACTTACAATGGTTTTTACAACAACACGGTATTTCTTCTGTCCCATTCCGCGGCGGATTTAAACGCGGGAAGAAAGATTGGATGAAGGAACTTTTCCAAAATCGTGCCCAAGTGTTAATTGCAACGGAAGCTGGCGGAGAAGGCATTAACTTACAGTTTTGTAGCCATATGATCAATTATGATTTGCCATGGAATCCAATGCGTCTTGAGCAAAGAATCGGACGTATTCACCGTCTCGGTCAAAAGAATGATGTTCATATTTATAACTTAGCTACAAAGCATACTGTTGAAGAACATATTCTGAAACTGTTATATGAAAAAATCAACTTATTCGAGCGTGTTATCGGTGAACTCGATGAAATTTTAACGAGAATTAATATGAAAAACATCGACGCGCACATTCAAGAAATTTTCGCGCAATCAAAAAGCGAAGGTGAAATTAGAATTAAGATGGAAAACTTAACATCTATTATCGACTTTGCGAAACGAAATGAAGCTGAGGTGCAAGGCTATGCAGCAACATGAAATTCATAATTACTTATACAATTTCTTTGAGGCGAATAACTGTGAAATTTTAGAACGTTCTCCTCATTTATTAGATGTACAGTTAACAATTGAGATGGATAAATTATTAATGAATCGCCCTTTTTATTGGCACTATCTTGAGAAAACAGGAGGCGTACCGAATCCGATGCGCCTTACTCTTATTACAAATCCAGAAAATGAAGAAAATGATGGTGAGCTTATTCACTACGGTTCACCACGTCTACATCAAATTTTCCAAACGACAAAAGAATTAGGCTCATACATACGTTTATATGAGGATGTAAGACATAATGGAGCAACACATACACCGCTCCACCCTTGGCTCGGTATTAATATAAAAGTTTCCTATCAATGTGATCGAAAAAAAGACATCCTTCACTCGATTGGTATTCATCTCATTTCTGGAACAATGATGGCAAACTTTCATGAAACATTAACAAACATTAAACTTACACCAAAAATACCTGATTTTTGTTTTACGCTCTCGCCCATCATTAAACCTCAAAGTGGTTTACAACGCATAGAAGACGCTTTAAAAAATATAATTGCAGAAGATGACCACACGTGGGCAAAAGAAGCAAGAGTGCGTTGGAATCATGATTTAGACCTTTTAAACCGTTTTTATGAAGAAAGTGACGAACTTCCTGAGAGCTATGAAATTGAAAAACAAGCTCTGCAAGAACAGTATGAACCACGTATTACAGTGCAAATTATTAACGGTGGACTCTTTTATGTTACCGCGAATCATTTTCTATCAAAATAAAGCTCCTTCTGCTTTAGAAGGAGCTTTATTTCGAGTTACTCTCTATCCTCATTACGCTCTTGTTGTTTTTGCTTTGCCATGCGTTTTTGATACGCACGATCCTTCGCGCTCACATGATTTGCATCAGTTGGAAGATTTTCTTTCGAACGTCCAATTCCATTGCTCATCTTTCCCACTCCTTTTTACGTTTTTCAGAATACATGTTTATTTTCAGCTAGAGTGACAATCCTTATACAAAAAAATAAGAGCAGCCATTGGCCACTCTTACTCGCTCACATATTTTTGAAACATATCATGGATGCCTTTATTTACTAGGTTCGAGATCTGCTCGTCAGATTTATTCGGATAACGATCACGCAATCTGATAGATGCCTTCACCATTAAATTTTCTAATACAGAACGGCCACCTTCTCCATAAATAATTTCAGCATATTTAACAAGCCTTCCATCCTCTACTGTTGCTGGATTATGATTGAAGAAAAATTTACTCATTGTCTCCACCTCTCTCTTTTGATAACGTTTACATTTATATAGATTATTTATGTTATTTATTTCACAATATTGTATGCATGTATATTTAATTAGTTTCATTATAAAGCAACATATCGATAGTAAATATGTGATTTTCCGTCCATTTTGTGAACAAATTAAAAATGAAAGCGTTTCCTTTATTATATACTAAAAAAACTTACTACGCTAGGGGCAATTTTTTTCAATCTACTACCCCCTCGAAAATTGATATATTTTTTCTTTTCCCATTAAACCTTATACAATTTTCAGAAATTATATTATAAAATATATGTATGACTTAAGGAGGCTTTGTATGAATCAAAATAAAAAAGCTATATTAGATCTTGTCTTTTATCTCGTAATCCCATTCCTCATTTGGAAATTTGCAAAACCTTATATCGATCCTTATTACGCGATGTTACTTTCCTCTGTTCCGGGGATTATTTATACACTGTATACCTTTAAAAAAGAAAAACAGTTTAACGTGACAGGGTTCTTTATTTTAATTACACTCATTTCTAATACAACGGTAGATTTATTATCTGGGTCAGCTGAACGAATGTTGTGGAATGATGCATATTATCACATCGTACTCGGCATTATTGTTATATGTACAATTTTTATAAAAAAACCACTTATGTTATATTTCGCAGCAGATATTGCAGCACTGCAAGGGCATGACCGTGATAAAAGTCGTGAACTGTATCGTGATAGTCGTATCTATCCAGCATTGCAATATTTAACGCTCTTTTTCGGTCTACAATTCATATTAAAAAGCTTCTTAAAAATTTATTTCATCTCTGTTTTCGGTGTAGATGGCTACGGTGAAATGAGAGCAATTATGACCGCTGTTGGATGGGGCATTTCCATTTGTATCGGAATTGGATTTGTCTGGGTGAACAATAAAATACATGCCGTTACGGAAGAACAAGAATCCGTGCAGTAAATAAAAATCCCCTAGTGTAATACGACACTAGGGGATTTTTGGTTTGCTAAACATATGACTAAAATTCAACTTGATTTTTTTCTTTTACTTTTTACATTTCGGTAAAACAAAGCAGCACTCAGCGGCATAACCCCAAACCACTTATTCATAAATGGCTCTTTTTCAGCACGGCGTTGTTCTTTCTTTTGTTTTCGATCTTCTTTTGGAGCATCCATATATGACACAAACTGCTGCGTCACAAAGCGAACATAATCATTAGTAGACATATTATCATCACCTCTACTTGATTAGTATGTCCACTTTTTTATACATTAATCTTTTCCTTTAATTCATTCATAATTTGCTTTACAGACTTATTTGTCGTATCGATATGAATGTGAGCCTCTTCATAATAAGCTCGACGTGATTCAAATTTCGTTACAAATGCATCTATATCTTTCTTTTGAAATAGTGGACGTGTCGTATCTTCACGAAGCCTTTCTGCAATTACGTGCGGATCACAATATAAATACACGACAGTTCCGTTCTCTTTCATCCACTTGCGATTTTCCGCTCGTTCAATAATTCCCCCACCAGTTGTAATAATGACATTATGGACTGGTAGCGCACGTAACATTTCGCTTTCATATTCCCGAAAAGCCATTTCGCCTTCTTCGGCAAAAATATTTCGAATTGCCTTCTCTTGCTTCTCTTCAATTTTTTGATCAGTATCTACAACATCTATTTGAAGTTCTTTACTTAACGCTTTTCCAATTGTTGTTTTCCCTGCTCCCATATAGCCGGTTATGTATATAGATTTCATTTTCTGTCCTCTCAATCGTCATTTATTAATTGTTATTATAACGAAAGATGCTACTTTGTTTAATAAAAAAACGTTTTGTTCTTATACTATGAAGAACAAAACGTAACATTCGCTTTTACTTATAAGTACCTCTTCTCACCCACTGCGTTGCAATCCATTTCTCGCCTTTCGTTACAGGTGCCCCTCCATGTAACGTAAGCTCATTTAGTGATTGATCTTGATAAAAATACTCAAAGTATACTGCCATTCCTTTTCTAGGATGTACAGAAAGATTTAATTTCGGGAAGTACGTTTCCCCGCCTTCTTCTACATCATTTAAGTACATTACAAGCGTACTAATACGATTGTTAGCAGCTGATCTACTATGTTCCGCAAAATAATCATAGTGTGCTTTATATTGTTGATCCACTTCATAATTTAAAATGTGCAATCCTTCACCATGCGACGCAGGAACATTCATGATAGATGAAATTCGTTTTTCAATCTTTGAAGTAAGTTCATTGTCTTCCAAAAATGCACCGCTACTTGTTCGAATATCATTTACATCACGTGATGAACCAACTTTAGAACGCTTCATTTTATTTTTAGACATTTCAATTAATTCATCACACTCTTCATCACTTAGTACATTTGCTAATACGACAATAAGAGGTTCTTCGAATTTTGAAATAATGTGTATTTCTCTATCTTCTGTCATAATCGTATTTCCTTTATGATCAAAAATAGTTTGTTCCTTATTTTCACCTATTTGATTGTTGTTTGTCATTTCCCTATTCTCCCTAAAAATAATGATTGGATAGCATGAATATATCATATTCTTTCTACCTTTCTCTTTTTTGAGAAAATTTAAACTTTTAATCATTATATTTATCCATTTCTTCTAAAAAATCAATTTAATTTACAATAGAAAATCCTGGTTTATCTCCATATATTTCACATATTATCCTTCTATCCAATCCACTATTTTTCCATCCTTTTTTCTATACCGAAAACCTACCGTATAGAAAGCTTCCTGTTTGAGTGTGCACTGCAACGTAACGAGAATTAAATCATTTTCAAAGACATAATTTCCACTCGCTTCTCCCTTTTCATACTGAAAGAAAAATGTACCTTCTTTTTCTTTTTGCTGTAAATCTTTTTTTATATCTGTAATAGATCGGTTAAGTAATTCATCCAATAAAAACTTTTGTTCTATTTCTATATAAAATTTTTTATCTGTAAACAACATATTTGTTTCGTATATAAAAAAAGAAGTTAATAAAATAAGAAAGATAATCGTTCCAGGCATTGTAAATCCATTTTGCTTTCTCATACGTTTATTCCTATTTCGCTATATCGCATAACTACACCTTCATATATTTTCCCACTAGTATCTTTCACATTTATAATGAGTACATGAGGTGTTAGTTTGTAAGAAACCGTTCCAATATTTTGTAAAACAACTTCCCTCCCGCGCCTATTTACCTTTCTTATAAGACGACTATTCTCTTTTTCATACGATACTTCACTCCCATTACGCGATCGGAATCGTAGAATACTTTCTCCATTTTCAAATGCTAGCTGTTCTCCAGATGATACTTCACGAAACTCCAATTGCATTTGCCCTAAATACACATCCCACTCCCAATCATTTAACCCTTTCGACTGTTTATTTTCCATTTCAATGAAATGTAGGCGGGGAAAGAGCAAAAAAAATATTGATAATAGAAACAGACATACAATCATTTCTATTAATGAAAAACCAAATTCTAATTTATTTTTTCTCCTACATAAAAGCATTGTTCCATCATTCTGTCTTTCACATCTCTCCACACAGTACAAACTTCATTGCCTCCCCAATATGTGTAATACACAATTCCATTTATATTCTTTTCTATTATTCGCTTTTCTTCATTTCCATACATATATATAGCTGCTTCTTTTTTTAATAATCCAGTTGCCTTATAACGAATTTGTATATTTTTTCTTTCTTGCATAACTAATACTGTTTGCGGTAGTAGTAACGATACAGCCATCATTAAAACACTTAACGATACAATCATTTCAGCCATTATGGATCCTTTTTGACATTTCACGATACGTAAATCTCCCTCTTCCAAGCTGAAATACAATTTCATATTTATAATTTCGATACGAAATTATAATCGTACCACCTCTATTAATATTTCCACTTGGATTATATGTCATCGGATTTGGAAACGTATGCAAATCAATTTGTATATCTTCTTCATACTCTCGCTTGACGATATAATACTTTGTACCTGACTCTTTTATAGCATACATATTTCTATCTTTATGCCAACGTAATGTATAGTGCTTTTGACGGTTTATCGCTAATTGCTGCATATACAAAATATCATTTGAAAACTGTCTCAAAAATTGTTCAACTTTTTGTCGCTCGTATAAGGAATGAACACTAAAATACGTAACTATACTTAATACAGAAATAGCAAATAAAACGAGTAACATTTCTAAAAAAGTAAACCCCTGTTGTTTCACAATGCCCTAATTGATACTGCGCCATCATCTGAAATATGAATAGATTCGCCATTCGGGCACTTATCAGTTGTAATATACTTTTCATCTGTCAGTTCTTTTAACGATGGAATTTTATTATGTTGTAATTGATATACTTGTATTTGCGCTTCTATAGATTTCACGTAAGCTGCACAACCTTTTCCTTGGACCGATGAGCGCTGTGTAACTACATTCGGAATAATTAGTAGTAATAATATAGTTATGACAACCATTACTAATAGCATCTCTAACAGAGTAAACCCTTCCTCATTCTGCATACAAATGCCCCCTAAATAGAATTCATCATTTGAAACATCGGCATAATCATCGCTAAATACATAAGGACAACGATTCCTCCAATACATGTAAATAAAATAGGCTGAATGATAACTAACATATGTTTAATTTTCCGTTCCATCTTTTCCATAATAAGATCGCTATAGTCACCTAATTCAATCCCTAAATTGCCGTTTGCTTGTCCATGCGTAATAACATAAGAAAGTTCTTTCTCGTAATACCCACTTTTAGCAATGATAGATTGTAACTGTTCTCCTCCAATTAATTGTCTTTCAATCCGGCTCGCTTCATATTTAAAGAACGGATGATATCTTTGCTCCATCATTATTGTTAAAGCTTCACATACTGATAGTCCACCATTTAATAAACCACTCAACTGAGTAGCAAAATAATGTGAATGCTTTAAAATAAGAAATGTTTTGATGAGGGGAATACGAAGCATAATTTTTACCTGTCTAATATGTGGAAGTTTCCTAAAATACAACATGTATAAAATACCTCCAATACTAACAGTTAAAATAGCGGTTAAAATAATGTAAGGTAGCAGTTTTATTGCACTTAAAATTTTTTCTGTAAGTAGTGGTGTATTAGAACCGAACGAACTATAAACCATTTCAACCTGAGGTAATAAAATGAGTTTAAAAATAAAGAGCATGATTAGTAGAAAAAACATCAAAAACATAGGATACTGCATTATTTTCATCATGTCTCTCCTATACTTATCTTTCTTATAAAGAAGTGCACTTCCTTGTTGCAAAGCAAAAGAAATATCACCATGTTGCTCGGCATAAAATAAATAACTTAACATGTCCTGATGAAACTTTAACTGATGAAAAGAATCGTGTAGACTTTTCCCATCTTTTAACCCCTCAATCATGCGCTGCAATTGTACTTTCTTTTCTACAGGTAATTGAAACTGTAAAAATTCTAATGCTTGTAAAAGAGAGTAGCCTTTTTCTAATAATTCTCCTAAACGTTTCAACAATACTACTTGATCACTTAAACTCCAAGTTTTCTTAAACATAAACATCTTCTTCTAAAAAACCTAAAGCATATCCTTTTCGTATTGACGATTCTAAAGTCTCATGTTTGTAAGTAACACATTCTCCATCTGCTTCTTTAAGCGCTTGTTTTAACTCATATCCATATAGTAGCTCATAAATGCTTGCTTGCCTTACTTGTCTCATTGATTTACATAAAGTTGAGCACTTTCCTCTGCAAAACGGACACTTCAATTCGACAAGTCGCTGTGCAGCTACAGCCAATAAAGACTGTTCAATCTCTTGCCTCGTTATACCATAATCCATGAAGCGAATGATTGCTCCTTTCGCATCATTCGTATGCAGTGTTGTCATTACTAAATGTCCTGTCAAACTTGCTCTTATAGCTATTTTTGCTGTTTCTTCATCACGGATTTCACCGACTAAAATAATATCTGGATCATGACGTAAAATAGCCTTTAATCCTGTTTCATATGTGAGACCCGCTTTTTCATTTATTTGAATTTGTAATACATCGTCACTTCTTTTTTCAACCGGATCTTCAAGTGTAATAATGCGACGTGTTTTCTTTTTTCTAATTACCTCTAATAATGCATACATTGTCGTCGTCTTCCCAGATCCAGTCGGTCCAGTAAACACAAGTAGCCCCTGTGAATAGCGTAAAAACGAGAGTAGTTTTGCTGCCGTACTTGGAAATAACGAAAGATGTGATAAGGGCTGAACAGATGCTTGTAAATGAAGGCGAATAACGAGACTTTCTTGATATACTGTTGGAAGTGTTGAAAGGCGTAAATACACTTCTTGTCCATCAATTTGCAAATACAACGAACCATTCTGTGGCTTCCGTTTCTCGCCTATGTCCATAGATGCTAAAAATTTGAAATGTGAGACAAGTTTTTCTCCAAACTCCTTTTCAATACACTGTCTCGTCATTAAATCTTTTCCTATACGTAGTTGCACCGCTACATCCTTCTGCCGGGGCACAATATGTAAATCTGACGCTTGTACCCTACACGCTTCTTTTAAAATTGCATTCGCAAAAATTTCAATCCCATTCATCACTTTTCCCTCCTCACTATGTATATAGCATGAAAACATGCGCAATAAAAATTTGGACTTTTGTATTTTCAATAGAGGAAAAAGGAAAAATATGTTTGTGAAATTATGAACAATTTCCGAATTATTGTCTGAAATTACCTATACTCATGTTTATCTGTATTATAATGTTATTATCTTGGATAAAGTGATAAAGGTGGAGATCCTCATGGAACAAGCTTTAAAAATTACAGGTGTATTATCTGACCCAACTCGTTATTACATTTATAAATATATTTCGCAAAAACATAGTTACGTAACGGTACAAGAAATTGCAGATGAGTTTGACATTCATCCAAACGTAGCGCGTTTACATTTATCTAAATTAGAAGATGTTCATATGCTAAAATCGGAAACGAAGAAAACTGGAAAAGGCGGACGACCGAGCAGATTGTATGTCTTATCTGAAGATGTTATCCAATTACAATTTCCATTCCGTGATTATCAATTGTTAGCAAGAATCGCATTTAATTCTTTACTTAGTCTTGGTGCTGCTGGTGAGAAAGCGCTATACGAAACAGGAAAACAATTCGGAGCTGAATTAATGCAACAACATATGCAACGTTTAAATGTGAGTGAAGATGCTTTAACAGTGGAACAAAAAGTTCAAATTGCAAAAGAAGCTTTCTCAACAGCTGGCTTATCACCTGCATTTGAATTAAGTGCAGATGGAACAAAAATTTTCTATGATGTACACAATTGTCCATTTAAAGAAGTTGCTGTTCATCATCCAACTGAAATTTGTAACATGCACGGAGATATGATGAAAGGGATTTTTGAAATCCTATTCCCTAACATGGAATTAACTCGAAATGATAGTCTATTAGATGGATGTAAATCTTGTAATTATAAACTAACAATTTAATTGTTCATATAAAAAGAAGCCAATAATAATTGGCTTCTTTTTATATGAACGAATATTTACAATAGTAAGAAAAATAAACTATAATGAGGTGAGGTTTACTTTTTTTAGAAAAGGAGGGAGATGGCATGGAGCGCATGTTTCGCGTTCTCGGCTTTTGGACTGGAATTTTCTCGGTTATGTTTTACGTAGGGGATATGCAACCGGCCGCACTACTATTTTTAGGACAAACAGGTTTCTTCGTACTTTTAAGCTATTTAAAATTAACAGAGCGTATGTATATATACGTATTCGGGGCATATTTAACTGTTTTCTTCATAGGATTTACATACTACACGACATTCTTACTTGTGCCTGGGGCTGGACATTAAAAGATGGCATTTTGCCATCTTTTTTTTAATTCCGGAATTTCCTAGTTGACTTATAGGTTTTATTACCTTATATTCTATATAACAGATTGGAATTAGGGGGAATCAACATGAATACACTGCTTGTCGGAATTAACGTTGCAGTCATGCTCATTTTAGTTGGCGTATTATATTATATGCAACGTAAGCATGTATCTTTTAATAAACGTGTATTTACTGCTTTAGGAGTCGGAATTTTATTCGGTCTTATATTACAATTTATTTATGAACCAACTTCTAAAGTAATTATTGAATCAAATACTTGGTTTGGCTTAATCGGTAACGGTTATGTAAAATTACTTCAAATGATCGTTATGCCACTTATTTTAGTATCTATTATTTCAGCATTTACAAAATTACAGTTAACGAAAAATCTTGGTAAAATTAGCGGCCTTATTATCGGTATTTTAATTCTTACTACAGGAATCGCTGCAGCTGTCGGTATCGCTGCAAGTGCAGGATTTGATGTATCTGCAACCGGCCTACAACAAGGTGATGCAGAATCTGCTCGTCTGAAACTAGTTGAAGAAAGATTTACTTCTATTGAAAAGACAACAATTCCAGATAAATTATTAGAGCTATTACCTACAAATCCGTTTCTTGATTTAACAGGCGCTCGTCCAACATCAACAATTTCTGTCGTAATATTTGCAGCCTTTATCGGCATTGCCTTTATAGGTGTAAAACGAAAATATCCAGAACAAGCAGAGCTATTTAAGAAGATGCTTGATGCTGTATATGCAATCGTAATGCGTATGGTAACATTAATTTTACGCCTTACTCCATACGGCGTATTAGCTCTTATGGCAAAAACAGTTGCTGGTAGCGATATAAATGCTATTTTAAAACTTGGTAACTTCGTGCTAGCCTCTTACGTAGCACTTATCGTAATGTTTATCATTCACTTATTATTAATTGCATTGTCTGGTTTAAATCCAATTCAATATTTGAAAAAAGTGTTCCCTGTACTAACTTTTGCATTCACATCTCGCTCTAGTGCTGGTGCGATGCCATTAAATATTGAAGCTCAAAAAGAAAAGCTTGGTATTTCCGAAGGAATTGCAAACTTCGCAGCTTCATTTGGGGTATCTATCGGACAAAACGGTTGCGCAGGTATTTATCCAGCAATGCTTGCAATGATGGTCGCTCCAACTGTAGGAATTGATCCATTACAACCACAATTTATTTTAACTTTAATCGCTGTTGTTGCTATTAGCTCATTCGGTGTTGCCGGAGTTGGTGGCGGCGCAACATTCGCAGCTTTAATCGTACTATCTACAATGAACTTACCAATCGGTATTGTTGCTCTAGTTATCTCGGTTGAGCCATTAATCGATATGGGGCGTACAGCTCTTAACGTAAGTGGCTCTATGACAGCAGGTCTTATTTCAAGTAAATGGCTTGGTGAATTAGATCAAGATACGTACAATCAAGATGATACAAAAACTGGTGAAATTGCTTCATAATGAAAAAAAGACGCTAACATACAATTGTTAGCGTCTTTTTTATTCCGTTCCCTCTTTATAGATTTTATCTTGAGAATTATCACTCTAAGTATTCTTCTAGTTGCTCTTTTAACTCTTCCTCAATCTCATAACAAGATTCATCAGCGAGTTCCCCTACTTTCTTACTCCCCAAAATGTTTGATTGAATTGGCATTCCTAAAAAGATTCTTTCACATTTCTAAATTGTAATATTATGAAATCCAATCAGCTCTTTTTCTTCATCTAATATAGCTATAGCAACTGATGAATAATAACCCACCTCAAAGGAATTCTCTTTTTCTCTTGCAAATCCCATATCTAATTCCATGTGTTTTTCTATGTATAAATGTGAATACTCTTTATGCAGTTTAAGTGATATTCGCTCTATTTCCTTCTCCATACATTGAATGTTCTCTTTTAACTCCAACGTAAACTCCTGTTCTTTATATTTCATTTTCGCCTCTTTAAACATAGAAAAAGAGAATACAATAACATATCCTCTTTCCTCAAATATATTTCATTATCTCACAGCCCGTCCTTTTCACAAATAACCATTTTGTTCGCACCATTTATGAAATTGTCCTACGTCTACTCCAACTAACACGATATCCTTTAACTCTACATCAATGATTTGTTCTCCAATTACAATAGCAAACTGCGATGCTAATTTTGTCTCATTTTTCTTTACAATTCCAATTCGGTTCCGATGCGGTCCATCTTTTATATATGCTTTTTGTCCTACAATATCAAAGTTCAAAATTCTCACCTCTTTTACTGCGCTCAAATTGGAAATACGATCTCCACCTCGGAAAATTTCCTTTCATTGCACTATTTCTCTATATATATGACGAAACAATAAAAGAGTCCTTCCTTCTTTACAATTATTTTTTCTTTGTTTCATTTTTGTGATTGAAACGTAAAGTTTATAATAAAATACACTTGGAAGCGCTTTCTATGTAATTTTTTATGTTATAATATATAAGTAGAACTTCGTAAAGAGGGTTAAAAAATGAATACAAAAATGATTAAAAAAGTAATTGAAGCATTAAAAGTATATGGCTTTCAGGATGTATCATTCTGTGACAAAACGAAGCAATTTTTATTTCATAACGAAACCGATATTATGAGCGGCTATGCAGAAATAACATATAGTAGTCAATTTGAAAAATTCAACGTACAAATTCATCCAATTGAAACGCATCACCAAGCAGAGTTACAAGAGATTGAAAGACATATACAAGCTTGTATAAGAAAAGTGGAATATTTAAACGCACTTCTTACCGGGCAGACAAAACTAGATGATAAAATTATTATTATGTAAAAAAAGAACGTGATCCAATCACGTTCTTTTTTCATTATACGTTCATCTTTTCCTTTAGTTGTAATCCTGTAACAGATTCTAATACATCCATCGATTCTCCAAATGTCATATCAAAAATTGTCTTGTCCTCTATGTATGGAAACTGTCTGAAACGCTTTTCTAACACCTTCACAGCATCTGATGTAAAGTTTGCACTATCAATGCCAAATTCTGTTTCAAGAAGAACGATCCAATCTAACACATGAAAACCTAATCCATTGACGAATGAAATCAATTTTTCTTCTGGGTTTGAAGATAAGAATACTTGGCGTTCCATCTCACTAAAAAGTTCTTCTCCTAAGATTTCAGCTAACTCATCATCATGTTCACGTTCAACAAGTTCTTCGTAGCCGTAATCATCCACAAGCTCTTCTACTTCTTCACTATCCTGACAAAGCAATTGACTAAGAAGTGCCTCTTTCTTAAATTCACTATTTTGTACGACTTCTAAAAAGCTCGTTTCCCATCCATTTTCTAATTTCATATTATGTACTCCTTTATATACGTTTCTTATCATCACTGTACCCAAAAGATCACTTTTATAACCTTTTAGGTAGTTACTATTATTTCATATGATTCATAACATAAGATGCAAACTCAGCTACATCTCCTTCAAAAATATTTATTTCTGGCAAGTGATAGAACGTTGTTTGGAGCGGGTTTCCTGCATGATATACATATATCGTTTTCTCTAGTGTAATCGCCATTCCAAACTCTGTATGGCTCCCATTTCCGCCATCTAATATAAGTAAAAATACATCCGCTTCTTTTACAGCATTTTGTTCTGCCTGACCAATTTCTCTTAATTGTTCTTCATTTGCTGCTTTTTCGTTTTTGGTCCAATCATATGTATGGTGCCATCCTGCATGTTTCAGTTCATTTGCTACGGAACGTACAAGATGTTTATTTTGGAAACCTGAGGCGATATAAAAATTCATTTATATACACTCCTTCATTATGTATGGGGAAACTCCTTTTTAGCGTTATTTGTTATAGCTACAATAAAGAACAACTTCAAAAAAAATCCCCATCTTTAAAACTTATTTGCGTTTAAATGATGGGATGCTTCATGGTCTTCTTTTATTTTTTGTTTTTTATAACTTTCATCAGCTAACATTTCTAGTTCAGCTGTTATCTCTGACTTTTCAAGCTCTCTTTCTTGCGAAAATTTCCTTGAAATATAAACAATAACACTACCAACGTACAACACAAAGCATATAATAAGTGCAGTATTTTCATAGAGACTTAGCTCCAACACAGTCACTCCTAATCCATTCGTATTTTCACGCCTCATTAATTGGAATTTCCCTATTAACCCATTTGTTATCCCGCTATTTGAGGGCAGTAAGACTCCCTCCTCAAAATTCAGTAACAGTAAAGAAGTTAGATGTGGGATGCACCCAACTGATTAAAGTTTCACTTTATTGTAACATAAAAATATCAATTCTTGGAATCTTTCACCCTACTAAAAGAGGCATGATTATTTCATCATGCCTCTGAAATATTTTGAATGATTGTTTTAATTGCTTCTTTTCCATTATATTTTTTTAGTGCTATTTTATACTTCTCATTATTTTGATTTAATTCTTCGACATACTTTATAAGAGATTTTACATTTACATCTTCTTCATATAATACGGAGGCATATCCTTGTCTTTCAAAGGACTCTGCATTTAATATTTGATCTCCACGGCTTGCAAATTTCGATAATGGAATTAAAACCATCGGCTTTTGTAATGTTAAAAATTCAAAAATTGCGTTGGAGCCCGCGCGTGAAATAACAAAATCTGTTACCGCTAATATATCTGGCAGTTCTCCATGTACGTATTCAAATTGTCTATATCCTTCTTTATTTTGTAAACTTTCATCAAGGTTACCTTTTCCGCAAAGGTGAACAATTTGATACTTTTTAAGAAGTTCTGGTAATGCTTCTCGAGCCGTATCATTAATTTTTTTCGCGCCCAAGCTGCCTCCCATAATCGTAATAACTGGCTTTTTACGTGAAAAACCTAAAAACGCTAAACCTTTTTCACGATTTCCCTTCAGCACTTCTTCACGTACAGGAGACCCCGTATATATTACTTTTTCTTTCGGTAAATGTTTCGCTGCTTCTTCAAATGTAACAAATATTTTCGAAGCAAAACGAAGCGCAATTTTATTTGCTAGTCCTGGCGTCATATCAGATTCATGTAATAAAACTGGTACTCTATTTAGCCATCCGCCAATTACGACTGGTACAGATACGAAACCACCTTTTGAAAAAATCACATCTGGTTTTAGTTTTCGAATTCTTACATACGCATCCATAACACCCTTCATTACAAGAAAAGGATCTTTTATATTTTTTAAATCAAAATAACGACGTAGCTTTCCACTCGAAATACTATAGTAGGGAATGCCTTCCTTTTCTATAATCGTTTTCTCAATACCTTGGTGAGAACCAATATAAGAGATATCCCAGTTGTCTTCCTGTAAATATGGGATAATGGCTAAATTAGGTGTTACATGTCCTGCCGAACCGCCACCTGTAAAGACTATTTTCTTCATACGTCTCCCCCTTCTAGACTATAATACACTAAAATATCTTGCCTCAGGGTGAGAAAATACCATAGCCGTTACGGACGCTTCTGGCTCCATCATGAATCCTTCTGTTAATGAAATACCTATTTCCTCTGGATGAATTAAGCGAAATAGCTTTTCTTGATCTGCAAGTTCTGGACACGCCGGATAACCAAATGACACTCGTATTCCTCTATATTTCGTACGGAAACGTTCTTCCATCGTCAGTTCAGGTGAGTCCGGAATGCCCCAGCGGTCACGAATGAGCATATGTGTTTTTTCAGCAAGTCCTTCCGCTAATTCAAGCGCTAACGATTGAATGGCATGACTACGTAGGTAATCACCTTTCGCCTTCCACTCTTCAGCAATATCCCGAACTCCTTCCCCAACCGTAACAGATAAGAAAGCAACATAGTCCATCTCATCTCCTATTGGGCGCAAATAATCACCTAAAGTACGATAGGGAGCCTTTCCTTGTCTAGGGAATGTGAAACGCTCTATAACACGCGTATGATCTTCTGGATCATATATTACAATGTTTTGTCCGTCGCTTTGCGCTGGGAAAAATTGATACACTGCTTTCGGCTTTAACCAAGATTGTCCTTCCTGCAATAATTCATCTATTAAATCATTTAATTCATGTGCTCTCTTATCTCCCTCTTTCAAAAGCTTCTTCACATTTCCTTTTAATCCAAGGTGATGCCCAAGTAGCATTTGTCTATTCAGAAATGGTGCGAGATGAAGGGCTGGAACATCTCGTAATACAATTCGTTTTGTTGAATCAGGCACCATAACCTCTGATTTTGGTAATGGCTCAATTACTGCTGGAATTTCTACTTTCTTCTCCTCTTTTTTTACGATATGAAGATGACGTTCTTTTTTATCCTGCTTCATCTTCTCACGCTCTTCTTCTTTTTGAAGCTTATTAATAATATCGAGCCCCGTCATCGCATCACTCGCATAACAAACGAGTCCTTTATATGATGGTGAAATCCGATTATCTGTAAACTTTCTCGTTAACGCTGCACCACCTACAACAATGGGCACATCAATATTTGCCGCTTTTAAATCTTCAGCAGTCGTTACCATTTGTTGCGCTGATTTTACTAATAAACCTGAAAGGCCTATAATGTCCGGCTTCTTTTCTTGTACTTCTTGAACAATTCGATCCGAACGTACATTAATTCCTAAATTAATAATCTCATATCCGTTATTCGCTAAAATAATTTCAACGAGATTTTTCCCAATATCATGCACGTCACCTTTTACAGTTGCTAACAATACTTTCCCTTTTTTCGCACTATCACTAGATTCCATATGTGGCTCTAAATAGCTTACAGCGGCTTTCATACTTTCGGCACTTTGCAATACTTCAGCAACAATAAGTTCATTATTATTAAATAGTCGTCCTACCTCGTCCATCCCTGTCATAAGCGGACCGTTAATAATATCAAGAGGTTTTCTTCCTTCTTCAAGTGCAAGACTTAAATCCTCGTGTAATCCTTGTTTCGTACCTTCTACAATATAATTTGCTAGTCTTTCATCAAGCGTTAACGTTTCTTGCACAACGACATCTTTCTTTTTAGCAACTCGGTAAAAGTTTGTAAATTCTTCTAACGTCTCTTTCGTCGTTTCAAACAGTAATGCATCTGCAAGGCGTTTTTCTTCCTCTGGAATCGACGCATAGCGTTCTAATTTTTCCGTATTCACAATCGCGTAATCTAATCCTGCTTTCGTAGCATGATATAAAAAGACTGAATTTAATACTTCACGTCCAGCCGGTGGTAAACCAAATGATATGTTACTTACACCTAAAATCGTTAAACACTCTGGTAACGCTTCTTTAATAAGGCGAATTCCTTCTATAGTCGCTGCCGCTGAGCCAATATATTCTTCATCACCTGTCCCTACTGGAAACACAAGTGCATCAAAAATAATATCTGACGGGCGTATCCCATACTTCTTTGTAAGTAATTCATAGCTTCTTTTCGCAATTTCTATCTTTCGTTCCGCACTAACCGCCATACCGTCTTCATCAATTGTTCCTACAACTATAGCGGCACCATACTTTTGAAGAAGCGGTGTCACTTTTTTAAATCGTTCTTCTCCATCTTCTAAATTAATTGAATTAATAACAGCTTTTCCTTGAATATAAGTAAGAGCTCGCTCCATCACATTTTCATCTGTTGAATCAATCATAATCGGTACTTTTAAAACTTTCGTAACTTCTGCTAAGAAGTTTTCCATATCTTCTATTTCATCGCGATCAGGATCTGCCATACAAATGTCAATAATATGAGCATTTTTCTTCACTTGCGCTCTTGCCACTTCAGCAGCCTCTTCAAATTTCCCTTCTGCTACTAAGCGTTTAAATTTACGTGACCCAATAACATTCGTTCTTTCACCTACAAATAACGGTCTCATAGACTCATCATATTGCAGTGCTTCTAATCCACTAATTCCATGTCCTTCTCTCTCATGATGGTCACGAGGCCTAAGAGATGCTAGCGCGGATTTCATTGCTTTTATATGTTCTGGTGTCGTGCCACAACAACCACCAATAATATTAACCCATCCTTCTTCAGCAAATCGCTTCACCTTTTCAGCAAGAGAAGATGGAGATTCATGGTAATGTCCATCTTCATCAGGAAGACCTGCATTTGGATAACAAGAAATGTAACACTCCGATAAATCAGATAGTGAACGAATATGGTCCCTCATAAACTCCGGACCAGTCGCACAGTTTAACCCAACAGATAATGGTTTCATATGTTCTACTGATAAATAAAAAGCTTCAATTGTTTGCCCAGCCAGAGTCGTTCCCATTGGCTCAATCGTTCCTGAAATCATAATAGGAACCGTTTTTTTCAGTTCTTCAAAAGCGGCTTGAATTCCAATATAAGCTGCTTTCACGTTACGCATATCTTGACTCGTCTCAACGAGTAATACATCAACTTCTCCTTTTAATAATCCTCGTGCCTGCCTTGTATAAGCCTCAATCAATTCTTCAAAAGTCACACCACCTGTAACACTAATTGCTTTCGTTGTTGGTCCCATCGCTCCCGCAACATATACTTCCTTCCCGCTTTCTTTAACAGCTTGCTTCGCCAAAAGTGCTGCCTTTTCATTTAGTTCTTCATCTAAATGAGACAGATCATAATCACTTAGTACAATATTCGTTGCCCCAAATGTATTTGTTTCAATAATATCCGCTCCAGCTTCAATATAAGCTTTATGAATCTTTAAAATAACGTCTGGTCTTGTTTCCACTAAATATTCATTACAGCCCTCGTACTCTTCTCCTCCGAAATCTTCAGCAGTTAAATCCTCTTGCTGAATCATTGTCCCCATTGCACCATCTAATATTAAAATGCTATTTTTTAATTTTTCTTCTATACACTTCATCAATTAATACCTTCTTTCACTTCTTGCTTTTCTCTTACATATTTAACAAGATGTTCTGTAATTTCATACTTTAAAAATGGTGTAATAAGATAAATACCATTAAAATATTTCATCGCTGCGTCGACCAATTCTTGTGAAATGCGGATCCCTTCCTCAATTGCTGCCTCTTTTGTTTCATGTCCATCCATTCTCTCTCTTATTTCTTCAGGAAGAGTAATACCCGGCACCTCAAAATGAAGAAAATCTGCATTCCGCTTACTTACTAACGGCATAATTCCAATAAAAATAGGTTGTTCCAAATGCTTTGTCGCTTCATACACTTCTTCAATTAACTTGATATCGTAAATTGGCTGAGTTAAAAAATACTCCGCTCCAGCATCTATTTTTCGTTCCATTCGCTTAACCGCTGCTTTTAAGTGCCTCACGTGAGGATTAAATGCGCCGCCTACAGAAAACCTTGTCGCCGGTCCAATTGATTTCCCTAAAATTGAACGTCCATCGTTCATTTCTTTAATCATTTTAATAAGCTCAATAGAGGATAAATCATATACAGAAGTGGCACCGGGAAAATCACCAACGCGCGCTGGATCACCAGTTAAAGCTAACACTTCTTCCATCCCTAACGCCGATAAACCTAACAAATGAGATTGTAGTCCAATGACGTTATGATCTCTACACGTTAAATGCGTCAATACTGGGATATCATGCTTCGTTAATAACGCACCCATCGCCATATTAGAAACACGAGGCGATGCTAATGAATTATCTGCTAGAGTAATAGCATCTGCTCCCGCTCTTTTTAACGCTCTTGCTCCTTCAAAAAAACGCTGTGTATCTAACGTTTTCGGTGGATCTAATTCCACTACAACTGTCGTTTGTTTTTTCGCTTTCTCTGCTAGAGTGACGTGAGCCTTCGAACGTTTCTCATGCGTATGAACGACTTTCGGCCTTTGAATCGTGTCTTTTTCTATTACAGGGGTAATATTCGCAACAGCGCGCTTCATACTTTGAATATGTTCTGGAGTCGTACCACAACAACCACCCAATAACCGAATACCTTGCTCAATAAATCTCGGTGTCATCGCTTCAAAATAAGCTGGGCTTCCCTCATATACGTAACGTCCATCCACATAATTCGGGAGGCCTGCATTTGGGTATGCTGATAAATAGCCATTTTGAGGAATCGATATCATTTTGAAAGCTTCCGTCATATGAAGCGGCCCTAGTTGACAATTCAATCCAACAACATTTGCACCGTAATCTATAAGTTGCTTTAATATTTCATTGACATCATTTCCATTTTGAGTCGTACCTGCTTCATGTAACGCTAATTGCGCAACAATTGGAATATTCGTTTGCTTACGCAATACTTTAACGGCATGAAGTAATTCAAATTCATCGTAAAAAGTTTCTAATAGTAATCCATCAACCTGTTCTTCTAGTAAAGCCCCTGCCTGTTCAAGTAACATAAACTCTCTTTCCATATCAGTCGTTGTAACAGCTCCGATATGTTTCATACCACCAATTGTTCCTAAAATTGCATTTTTATCTGTCACAGATGCTTTCGCCAGTTTTACTGCCGCTCTATTAATTTCTGTAACTTGATTTTCTAAACCATACATACGTAATTTCGCCTCATTTGCTCCATACGTATTCGTTTGAATTACATCTGCTCCAGCAGCTACATATTGTTTATGAATCGATATAATTAAGTCTGGATCAGATACATTCAATTCTTCAAAGCTACTTTGCAAACCATGTGAATGCAATAACGTCCCAACCGCACCATCACCTATTACAATTCCTTTTGATAATAAATCTAGTAATTTCACGACTCTCCCTCATTTCTATCAATATAAAAACCCCCTCTTCACTTTGAAGAGGGGGACATAATCGTTCCTCCTCTTATTATGCAAAACATTCATTTTGCAGGTATTAGCACCGTTTCAAACATTTCGTTTGAAGGTTGCCGGGTTTCACAGGGCCTTTCCCTCCACCGCTCTCAATAAGAGTTGTCTTTATTATTTTATTTATGTAGCTAAAAGGAAATGCGTTCCCCTTTTAACAATGTTTGTTAATTTTTTAATAAATTTAGCATGCACAAAAGTAAAAGTCAATGACACTTGCGGAAAAATAAAAATTATTTAAAATAAAGTTGCAATTCAGTTATATTTTATTGTAAAGTTAAAAACATAATAAAAATTTCATACGAACATTCTTATCTAGAGAGGTAGAGGGACTGGCCCTGTGACGCCTCAGCAACCATTAACATTTTGTTAATAAGGTGCTAATTCCAGCAAATTGTGAAAGATTTGACAGATGAGAAGAAGACTCTATTCAAACCGAAAGCCTTCTTCTTAGAAGGCTTTTTTTATTTTATATTCACTTAATGTTTCAATTTAAAAAGGAGGAATTTTCACATGTCAACAATCGAAACAAAACTAGCACAAATCGGAAATCGCAGTGAAACTACAACCGGAACGGTTAATCCACCAGTTTATTTCTCAACCGCTTATCGTCACGAAGGAATTGGTAAATCTACTGGCTTTGACTATTCACGAACTGGCAATCCAACTCGCGGTCTTTTAGAACAGGCGATCGCAGACTTAGAATATGGCGAACAAGGTTATGCCTGTAGTTCAGGGATGGCGGCTGTTCTCCTCGTCCTTTCTCTATTCCGCTCTGGAGACGAACTTATTGTATCTGAAGATTTATACGGGGGAACGTATCGATTATTTTCTGAGCATGAAAAAAAGTGGAATATTCGATGTAGATACGTAAATACACAGTCTATTAAACAAATTGAGCAAGCTATCACAACTGAAACGAAGGCTATTTTCATAGAAACTCCAACTAATCCATTAATGCAAGTTACTGATATTGCTGCTGTCGCAACTGTAGCGAAAAGGAACGGACTACTTCTTATTGTAGACAACACTTTCTACACACCTTATATACAGCAACCATTAACAGAAGGTGCTGACATTGTACTTCATAGCGCAACGAAATATTTAGGGGGACATAACGATGTACTAAGCGGGCTTGTCGTTGCAAAAGGAAAGGAACTTTGCGAGGAAATCGCTCATTATCATAATGCATCAGGTGCAGTTTTAAGCCCATTTGACTCATGGTTATTAATTCGCGGTATGAAAACGTTAGCGCTTCGCATGAGGCAACATGAAGAAAATGCGAAAGCAGTTGTTGCGTATTTAAATGATGAGGACGGGGTGACAGATGTATTTTATCCAGGAAGAGGTGGCATGATCTCATTCCGCCTTAAAGATGAAGCTTGGATTAATCCATTCTTACAATCTTTATCCTTAATTACATTTGCCGAAAGTCTTGGTGGTGTAGAAAGTTTAATGACTTATCCAGCAACGCAAACACATGCTGATATTCCTGAAGAAATTAGAACAGCAAACGGCGTATGCAATCGTCTTCTTCGATTCTCAGTTGGCATTGAAAATAGTAACGATTTAATTCAAGACTTAAAGCAAGCAATTAAACTCGTAAAAGAAGGTGTAAGAATATGAGCTATTCTATAGATACACTCTTACTACACAACCAATATAAACACGACTCGCAAACAGGCGCTGTGAACGTTCCTATTTATAACACATCAACTTTTCACCAGTTTGATGTAGATACGTTCGGAAAATATGACTATAGCAGGTCAGGAAATCCAACTCGTGAAGCTCTTGAAGATATCATTGCTTTATTAGAAGGCGGAACAAAAGGATTCGCCTTTGCATCAGGCATTGCAGCGATTTCCACTGCATTCCTCCTTCTTTCACAAGGTGATCACGTACTCATTTCAGAAGATGTGTACGGAGGCACTTACCGAGTGATAACTGAGGTACTCTCCCGTTACGGTGTTTCACATACATTTGTTGATATGACCAATTTAGAAGAAATAAAACAAAACATTAAACCAAATACAAAGCTCTTTTATGTAGAAACACCTTCTAACCCACTTTTAAAAGTGACAGATATTCGCGAGGTCTCTAAACTCGCAAAATCTATTGGGGCTCTTACTTTTGTTGATAATACATTTTTGACACCACTATTCCAAAAACCACTTGAACTTGGAGCTGATGTCGTTCTTCATAGTGCTACAAAATTTATTGCTGGTCATAGTGATGTTACTGCCGGATTAGCAGTAGTAAAAGATTCAGAACTCGCTCAAAAGCTTGGATTTTTACAAAATGCATTCGGTGCTATTTTAGGACCTCAAGATTGTTCTCTCGTACTTCGCGGTCTAAAAACATTGCATGTACGCCTCGAACATTCAGCTAAAAATGCCAATAAAATCGCACATTATTTACAAGAGCACTCTAAAGTTAAAAATGTCTATTATCCGGGATTACAAACTCATCTCGGATTTGATATTCAACAATCTCAAGCAACATCAGCTGGAGCGGTCTTATCGTTTACTTTGCAGTCAGAAGATGCACTCCGCAAATTTTTATCAAAAGTAAAATTGCCTGTTTTTGCAGTTAGTTTAGGAGCTGTAGAGTCAATTCTTTCTTATCCAGCAAAAATGTCACATGCAGCACTGTCGCAAGAAGCTCGTGATAAAAGAGGAATCTCTAATTCATTACTTCGGTTATCAGTCGGTCTTGAAAATGTTAACGATTTAATATCCGATTTTGAAAATGCCCTTTCTTATGTAGAAGAACCTGTAAATGCATAGAGAAAAAGAAGATATGAGATTAGGTTTTCATATCTTCTTTTTATGCGGTTTAGCTATATTCATTTGAATTTCTTCTTTTCTTATAGTCCATAAAAAATAAAAGTATATCATCTATTTCTAAATAATGGGTTAATTGATATATTAAGAAATAAAAAGGGGTGAAAATAATGGATACTTGTGCAGATATTTTAATCGTTATCGATTTACAAAATGGCGTATGTTATAGCGAGGAGCATTTATTTGATTTACAGAACTTACTAACAAAAGTAAATAAAAGAATTTCTTCATATAGAAAATTAAATAAACCAATCCTTTTTGTTCAACATTGTGATGATGATTTAGTACCCGAGAAAGAACTTTGGGCTATTCATACCGATCTAGATGTTCAAGAACAAGATTTTTTTGTAAGAAAAACACATGCAAATTCATTTTATAAAACAAACTTAAAAGAAATTTTAGATCAATTATCTGTAAATCGCATTGAATTTTGTGGCGCCCAAACAGAGTACTGTATGGATGCAACGATTAAGTTTGCCCACGGACTAGGATACGAAAACTTTATGGGACAGAAAACAACCTCTACGTTGAATAATCCTTTTATGTCCGCAAAAGAGACAATTGATTTTTATGAGAACATATGGAATCACAGATTTTTAACGTTGCTAAAAGATGAATTTTAGAATAAATGACTAATGACTTGATCATCCTAAGATTTATCAGCCGTAATCAAATATTTCATTATCACCATAAAGAAGCGAATGACATTCAGCTTCTTTTCTTTTAACCTGTTTTATATTCTATATATATCATTATAATTCCTTTGTCATATTATTTTAAAAATTTCGTATATTCATTTGAAAGAATAAGAAAATCATGATAAAATTGTGTTACAAATATATCTATATCTTTCAATTTTTAAAACGCATCGAAATTTTCACCCAAAAATGTCATTTTACAAAAACATGCTAATTTACCTATTTTATTTACATCCGGGTCTCTTTTCTTACAATTTCTTTACTTTAGGACTTTTTTTCTGCAACAACTATTTTCTTTTCTTTAAATTTTTGGTATGTATAGTATGGTATAATAGCTCACACGGAGGTGGAAAAGAACATGTTAGAAACCTTTCAAAAAGAATTAGAACTATATGAAAGTAATGCAGAATTATTAAAAGTGCTAGCTCATCCTGTTCGTTTATGTATCGTAAAAGGATTAATCGAGCGCGGTCCAAGCAACGTTTCTACAATGTATACTGGCTTAAACATGCCACAATCTACAATTTCACAGCATTTAGCAAAATTAAAAAGCGCTAAAATCGTTTCTAGTGAAAGAAAAGGATTGGAAATTTATTACAAAGTAGAGAATGAAACAATCATTCAACTCGTTCGCGTATTATTAGGTTAGGGACTAATAATCGCAGAAAAAGAACGTATTCTATATTTTTTATCTCATATCTTTAATATAAATATATATCATGAGAGGAAATATATAATACTACATAAGTCGTATTAAAAAACAAGACACAGTATATACTGTGTCTTGTTTTTTATATTGTTACATACCGATCCAAATGTAAATGTTGCATATCTTTTGTATGTATAACAACATCAAACGAACTCCCTACTCCTCCATTTAAAATCATAGAACGAACTGCTCGATTTTGTTTTTGCGTTTCAGAAAAAGGATTCGTATCTTGATGGCTCGTAAGCTGTTCTAATATCCCTGCAGCTAACAAGAACTCAGATTGTTTCTTATGCCATACTGCACTCATTCCTTGCATACTAAACATCTCCTTTAGCTCGTCCCAATGAACATGAGTAGTAAGATCCATTTCACCTGGATGCGCTAGTGGGTTACGCATTAGCTTATGCTGATAATATCCTCGCAAACTTCCTTCGCGGTGTGCTGGATGCATCCATTCTTCTTTTGTGTATCCGTAATCAACTGTAATACATATACCTTTTTGAAACCATTTCGAAATTTCTTTTATATACTCCTCCATAACAATTGGTACTTCAAAACGTTGCCCTTCAGCAATATGAATATTATATTTCAATAAATAGCGACCAATTCTTTTATTTAACGGCCTACATACTTCTGAAAGGTTTCCTTCCTCTGTATATGTAATACGTACTTCATACAATATACCATTTCTTTTCTCAATTACTTCAACAGGAAATGCATCAAACAACTCATTCGAAAAAAGAATTCCCTCGAAAGAATCTCCCATTTCACTATAGGAGGTATAGTACGATACATTAGAAAATGAGCCAAGTTTCTCCTGCTGTAATTTCCTATGAAAAGGGCTCACTTCAATCATTGAATAGTTTAAATTAATAAAGGTGTTTGGAGATAATTGCTTCCATTCTTGTAAAACATCATAGGCAAACTTCCCTGTTCCCCCACCAACCTCACAAATATTCGAAGCAACTTCACCATTTTCAACAAGACGAATAAAAAGTTTAGCAAAAGTTTTTGCAAAAACAGAGGATACATTGCTACTTGTAAAAAAATCCCCTTGTCTTCCAATCTTTTCACGTTCTTTCATATAATATCCATGACCCTCCGTATACAATACAAGGTTCATATACGTACTATATGAAATTGAATAATCCTTTTCTTTCCCCATCCATTCTCTTAAAATGAGCTCCATTCCCATAATGACTCCTTATTGTAAAAACGGATTATTTTCTTTTTCAAAGCCAATGCTTGTTTCTGGACCATGTCCACATAATACCGCTGTTTCATCTGGTAATACAAATAATTTCTCTTCAATACTTCCAATTAATTCAGCAAAACTTCCACCAGGCAAATCTGTTCTTCCAATGCTCATTTGGAACAATACATCTCCTGAGAATACAGCATTCGCTTCTTTACTATAATAAGAAATACTTCCTGGAGAATGTCCTGGTGTCTCAAAAATTTCAAAATTAAATGATCCAATTGTTAATGTACCTTCTGCATCAATAATATGATCCGCTGGTTTTGCTGTAATACTGCGGTTCATCATAAAAATTTGAGAGCCGTTTACAGTTGCATCTCCTAACCAATCTGCTTCTTCTTTATGTACGTACACAGGAATATGAAAAGCGTCTCTTACGGCATCAACAGCACCGATATGATCAAAGTGAGCATGTGTTAATAAAACAGCCAATGGTTTTAATTGTTCTTCTTGTAAATATGTAACGAGCTTTTCACCTTCATGACCAGGGTCAAAGATAATGCACTCTTTTTGATCGTTCATTAAAATATAAGCATTTGTTTGTAATGGGCCTAACGGCATTTGTATCCATTTCATATGAAAATCTCCTCCAGTTGTTAAACTTACTTTTAATGATACAACATTTCTTTCTCTGAGGAAAAGAAAGGATGCTATCTCGACAATCATTTTTAAAACATGTACAATATAAAAGAGTAAATATTCCAAAAACTCATAATAAGAAATGGGTAGACAGAGGAGGATATTGTATGGGCCTTGTTATTATTTTTACACTTGTCACTCTGTTAGCTGTATTTGCTACGCTTAGAACACTTCGTGAAAAAAACTTTTTCGCGAGCGGCTTTGCAATTGCAACTGTACTCGTTTTCGGATGGTTTACGATCATGACTGTTCTATATAACGGGTATCCACCAGCAGCTTAATTCGTTTACACTTTATTCTTCATCGAGATTTTACACAAAAAGAGGAAGGGTTCCCCCTTCCTCTTTTCATATTTCACAACTTATATCATCTTCGCTTCGTATTTGTGCTTTTTTACAAGCCAAGCTCCTCCGATAACACCTGCATCATTACCAAGTGTTGCAATAGCTAACTTCGTGCTCTTTACAGCACGTGAGAAAGCGTATTGCTCGAAATAGCGTTGAATTGGTTCTAATAGCGCATCTCCAGCTTTAGACACGCCTCCACCAATAACAATTTTCTCTGGGTTCAATGTACTAGAAAGGTTCGCTACAGCTAATCCTAAATAAGAAGCTACTTTTTCTACTACTTCACCTGCTAATTCATCACCTTGTCCAATTGCTTCAAAGACATCTTTTGATGTAATACGTCCTTCTTCAGCTAACATAGAACGCAACATGCTCTCTTTATTAGTCTCTTGTATTTTTTGCATAGCAACACGTACAATACCTGTCGCAGATGCTACTGTTTCTAAGCAACCAGACTTCCCGCAATTACATGGGAAAGCATTTTCTGTAACGACTGTAATATGTCCAATCTCACCAGCAGCACCACTCACGCCGTGTACAATCTCACCATTGGCGATTACACCACCACCAACGCCCGTACCAAGTGTCATACAGATTAAATCTTTTGCACCTTCACCAGCACCTTTCCACATTTCACCAAGCGCTGCTAAGTTTGCATCATTATCAATAACAACAGGTAATCCTGTTTCTACTTCTAATAAATCTTTTAGCGGATAGTTTTTCCATCCTAAATTAACCGCTTCATAAATCATTCCAGACGCCACATGTACAGGACCAGGAGCTCCCATACCAATACCAATTAATTTGCTCTTCAATTCGCCTAATTCTTCTAGCTTTTTATCAATTGCTTTCGCAACATCAAGTGTAATATGTTTTCCTTGCTCACCTGTATTCGTAGGGATTTCCCACTTATGTAAAATTTCACCGTATACATTAATAAATGCTAATTTAATCGTTGTACCACCAAGGTCAACACCAACTAACCATTTCTCTTCCATGTTGCTTACCTACCTTTATCTAATTCTTATTTAGCTCTTTTTGAATTTCTTGCTTCAATAAAAATAAAGCTGTTTGATAGTCTTGTGGATCGATTAGCTGTGATTGATTTAATTCACGCAATTCATCTTGCATTAATTGTAAATCTGCAATTCGATCTCCCGTATAAATAATCGTACCAAATTTCTTTAGCAATTGCTGAATATCATAAATAGATACCATTTCATCACCCTCTATGCTCACTTACTATAAAAAATTATAATAAGAAAACGTTCACATATTTTATTATAATCAAGAAGAAAAAGTCTCGTCAATTTTTATTTGTCTATACAAGCTTATTTATAAGCAGTGTTCCTTTTTCTGTAATAATTTTTTCTATGTTTTTATCAAATGGCTCTACTGGAATGTGTTTTACCATTTGAAAATCATACGCTAATGACAGCGTTTTCCCTTTATAATGCACGAGATAACGATCATAATAGCCACCGCCGTACCCAATTCGCTCTCCTCGTTCTGTATAAGCTACGCCTGGGACAATTTGAAGATCAATTTCATCCATATTCACTTCTTCCGTAAGCCCAGGAATCGGTTCACGTAAATTCATATACACCGTTTCTAATTGATCAAAATTATTAATTTGCCGGAAGGACATCGTTCTAGTTCCTTTATTACACTTAGGAACTACAACTTTCTTTCCTTCTTCCCAAGCTTTTTCGATAATAGGATATGTATTCACTTCATTTTCCATTGAAAGAGTAATTCCAATTGTTTTAGCTTCAACCCACTCTTTTTGCGCATACAACGAAAATGCAATCTGTTCTGATAAAGTTGTATACTGTTCTTCTGATAAAGAATTCATGTGTTCTATTATTTGTTTACGTAAACGTACTTTCTCTGCTTTCACACATTCTCCCCCTTACAGTGACACTTTACTCTATGCTGATAGTGTATCACTTTTAACATAGGAATCGAATAAAAAAAGAAACAGTAGGAAAATATTCCTACTGCTTACTTTGTTTCACGGTGTAACGTAGACTTCTTGTCACGCTTGCAATACTTTTTAAGCTCGATACGCTCAGCGTTGTTACGTTTATTTTTCTTTGAGATATAGTTACGATCTCCGCATTCTGTACATGCTAGAGTAATATTCACACGCATTCTTATTTCCCTCCAGTACTAATAACTTAAATCAGACTATACTATAATACCACTTTTAAAATAAAAATTCTACACCTTTTGATATTGTCTAATTTTTTCTATAAGATTTTTCATATTTTCCCTTGCTATTACTGGGTTTCTAGCATGTGAATACACCAAAAATTTTGGTTGTTTTGTGTCAGAAACGATATAAGACCACTCTTTTTCAGTATATTTGAACTGTACTCCTTCAAATATACCTTCTCCCTTCCTTTCTATATCATCCAATAATTTCCTCATAATTTCCCCTTTTTCATTCCATGAACATACCACTTCATCATAAAGTAAATAGAGCGGAGGTGATTGCTCTACTATGCTGAGAAACGTTTTTCCTTGCAATGCTATTAGCTCGAATAATTTTCCAATCCGATATAAAATATCTCGCTTCCACCTTACTTGAAACGACTTTCTTTCATCCTGCGTATAAAATAGAAGATAACATTCTCCTAACTTCAAAGACATTGGGTAAATATTTCTTGTCGATTCGAGTAAGAAATCTGGAATATCTACCTCTTCCAAATCTGTACCTTGGTAAATATTACTATGTTTATCGTATAATTCGAAATGATTTCCTTGCTCAGAAAACATAAGAGCCATATTCGCTTTACTTGATTTCATCAAAGCTTTCACATGATCTTTTTGTTCGCTTGCATAAATCCATGTAACTGTACAACCAAGTCTTTGCAGAAAGAGCATGAGTAAATGTTGCAACGTATCATTTCTCTTATTAATAAGAAGATGAAACTTCTGCATCTGTATTTTCTCGATATCAATATGCTCCAATATAACTTCTATATACTCATTCATAGAAACATGAACGAGCTTATTACGCCCCATTTCTTTCTCATGCACGTAATAAAACAATTCGGACATATATACTTGTTCTATCTCTTTTTGCTGCTTATACGTTAACGGCATGCCAGCTTGACCGTATAACTTTATAACAATCTCATTCTCATTCTCCACTTGAATGAAAACACCACCTGCACATTGCAACTGGTGAACACTATATTGAAAAAGTGACTCGTTCATTTCTTTACATTCCATCGTATGAATCCCTATACCATGAATAGCATGTAAAAATAAATTTTTATAAGAGGTTGTTTCTATATTTTCTTGACTTCCAATTAATATACTTTCTCCTTTTTTAAAAAGAGAACCATACGCCATCGCAATCTTCACGATAAACTGCGGAGTAATTTCAACATTCCCTCTTCCTACAATGCGGCTTTTTTGTAACCACCCTGCACTCATTTCACTTTCTTGAATACCAGCCGCTCCTACTATCGAATGACTATCAATCGCCTTATAAGGCCATAGTTTTCCTTTTTGCTTAATTACCGTACTTCTTCCGATGTGACAGTGATCCGCTACAACACTTTTTTGAAACAGTGTAACATCATCTTCAACTATTGTACGCTCTCCTATTGTCGTTTCTAATAGTTCACAATACTTCCCAATGTGGGTATTTGCAAAAACAATACTTTTTTGAAGATGAGAATAATTTGAAACGATACTATTTTTCCCAATAATAGAATATGGCTCAATTACAGCTCCTGTACCAATCTTTGCTCCTTCTCCAATAAAAGAGGGGCCATGAATTTTCGTCCCTTTACCAATCGTCACCCCTTCTCCCATCCATACCATCGGTAATACTTCTGTATAAGGAATAGGTACTTGTAACTTTTTCGTTAACAAATCAAATTGTGCTTGTCGATATTGATTAAATGTGCCGATATCTAACCAATAACCTTCTGACAAATATGCGAATAACACATTTTTGTTTGCCAATAACGGAAACACATCATGACTGAAATCAAAAAATTGCCTAGGCGGTATGTAAGAAAAGATTTCTGGCTCCATAATATATATGCCTGTATTCACAACATTAGATACTACCTCATTCCAGCCCGGCTTTTCTATATATCGTGTAACCTCCTGGTCTTTATTCATTACAACCAATCCAAATGAGAGTGGATTTTCTACTTCTTTCACAAACATTGTTACCATTCTTTTCTTTTGTTCATGAAACCTAATTCCTTCTGATAATTGAAAGTCAGTTAATGCATCCCCGCTTATCACAACAAATGTTTCATCTAAAAATTGTTCTGCTTGTTTAATACTCCCTGCTGTACCAAGCGGAGGAGAGTCTTCAAAATAATACAAGTTAACTCCCCATTTACTACCGTCACCAAAATATTGCTTAATGGTCGTACTCATATATTGAACAGTAATTGCAATTTCACGAATACCATGCTGGCGTAATAACTCAATATTATATTCTAAAACTGGTTTTTCTAATAATGGTAACATCGGCTTTGGAGTATTACATGTTAATGGTCTAAGGCGCCTTCCTTTTCCTCCAGCTAAAATAACCCCCTTCATATACTTCAGCCTCCACTTATATAATGTTCAGTAACTCCATATACCATATGTATATTCCCTATCCCACATGAACTAGCAGCATAAACTTGATTAGTTAAACACATCCTCATTTAGAAGACTATATAATTAAATTTCTAACCTATAAAAACGTACATTTCAAACAACAAGAAAGCGCTTACTATAAATTGGTAAATAATACTTATTAACGACAAACATATATACTAATTTTCCCATTACATTATGATACATCTTATCATCATAAACTAAAGGAAACAACGAGCTTTTTTTGTCATGTTTTGACTAAAAAAAGCAGGTGATTTCTCATCACCTGCTTTTTTTCCTACTCATTCAATAAATAATGCTTTCCTTTTACTAAATAAAAGACATTTTCAGCAATATTTGTAATATGATCTGCTACACGCTCAATATATCTCGCGACAAATGATAATTGTGTAATTTGCGTAATTGCTTCTGGTTGTTCCGGAACTGAAGATATAAACTCACGAATTGCTTTTCCATATATTTCATCAACGGAATCATCCATTTCAGCAATTTGTTTCGCAAAAGTTAAATTTTCTTGTTCATATGCTTCTAACGCTAAATGCAACATCTCATTTGCAACCGCAAACATTTCATCTAGGTTGTGCAAACTAACAGCCACTTCTTTTTCCCCAAGACGAATTGTAGCCTTTGCAATATTAACAGCATGATCTGCAATGCGCTCTAAATCTGTCGCTGTTTTAATTGAAATAAAAATCCTTCTTAAGTCACTTGCTACAGGTTGCTGCTTCGTAATGAGCATAAGCGCAAGATCGTTTATTTCCTCTTCTAAATTATCCATGCGGTAATCACCATCAATGACCTCTAACGCTTTCTCTACATCCCTTGTATGCAGACCTTCCATAGCAATCAATAAAGCCGCATTTGCTAATTCTCCAAGCTCAATCACCTTTTGCTGTAACGCTTTTAAATCACCTTGAAACTGTTCTCTTACCATTTTTCTTCCCCCTCAATATTATGTGCCATTATATAAAAGTGAAACTTTAATCAACCCTCATCAATCGGGATTTGATAGGCAGCAAGATCCCCTCCCTAACTTCTTTGCTTTCGCTAAATTTTAAGGTGGGGGTCTTACTGCCCGCAAATAGCGGGGTAAATCTCCTACATAGCCTCTTACGCTTGTAATAAACCTTAAGATAAGGAGAAGTATTACTTCTTTATTAACAGTAAGATAAAATAAGAAATGCCCTCTCTTAAGAGGGCATTTGCTCTTAGCTTTGAAACGATATCAACCAAAGCGACCTGTAATATAATCTTCTGTACGCTTATCTGAAGGAGTCGTAAATAATTTGTTTGTATCTGTATACTCCACAACTTCCCCGCTTAAGAAGAAAGCTGTTTTGTCTGAAATACGCGCTGCTTGTTGCATATTATGCGTTACGATAACAATACTAAAATCTCTCTTTAGCTCTTGAATTAATTCTTCTACTTTCAATGTTGAAATTGGGTCTAATGCCGATGTTGGCTCATCCATTAAAATAACGTCTGGCTCAATAGCTAAGCAGCGTGCGATGCATAGACGCTGTTGCTGTCCACCAGATAAACCGTATGCATTATCGTGCAAACGATCTTTTAACTCATCCCAAATCGCTGCTCCACGTAAACTTTTTTCAACAATTTCATCTAATGTCTTTTTGTCACGAATACCATGGATTTTTGGACCGTATGTTACATTCTCATAAATAGATTTTGGAAATGGATTTGGCTTTTGGAACACCATTCCTACATGCGTTCTTAATTCTTCAACTGGATATGATTTATCAAATATATTGCGTTCTCTATACTCAATTACACCTGTAGTTCGAACGATCGGTACTAACTCTACCATGCGATTTAATGTTTTTAAGTACGTTGATTTACCACAGCCACTTGGACCGATAATGGCTGTAACTTCATTCTCATGAATACTTAAATTAATATCTTTTAAAGCATGGTCTTCCCCGTACCATAAATTTAAGTTTTTCGTATCAAATACTACCTTCTTTGGCGCAGTCTCGATTTTCTCTTCGTTTTTCACCTGTACATTTACTACTGTTGCTACCATTTGAATTCCCCTTTCATCCACTTCCAACTTATTTTCGATTTCGTAACCATAAAACAAATATATTGATAAATAGCAACAAACCTAACAAAACAATCATCCCAGCTGCTGCTACATACTGAAATTCTTCTTGTGGCCTACTCATCCAATTAAAAATTTGAATTGGTAGAACTGTAAATCTATCAAACATACTAAATGGAACATAATTTGCAAACGCAAGTGCCCCAATAACTAATAGTGGTGCAGCCTCTCCAATTGCTCTTGATATCGCTAACGTACAGCCCGTTATAATCCCTGGGAAAGCATATGGCAATACAATTTGATACATCGTTTGCCACTTCGTAGCACCTAATCCGTAAGAACCCTCTAATAAAACACTTGGTACTGTTCGAATTGCTTCTTGACTCGCCACAACAACTGTTGGTAAAACGAGTAGACTCATCGTCAATGCTGCTGCAACTATACTCTCTCCTAAATGAAGAGCATATACAAAAATAGTTAAACCAAGCAATCCAAATACAACGGATGGTACTCCTGCTAACGTTTGATTATTAATCTCTATTATTTTTTTAAATAGAGATTCCTTCGCATATTGCTCTAAATAAAGTGCTGTTCCAACTCCAAATATAAAAGAAACAGGTATAACAATACTCATAAATAATATTGTCCCTGACAAAGCTGCAGCAATACCAGCTTCTTTCGGATTACGTGAAGCGAAATTTGTAAAGAAATCTATTGAAAGATAACTTATACCTTTTTCAACAATTTGAAACAGTAACAAAAACAAAATTACGATTGAAAATAAAATTGCTATATAAAATAACAATTTGTAAATTCGATCTTTTAAAAAGCGTGATGCCATATTTTTTTGTATTTTTTTATGATTCAACATTCGCATATTATGTCATCCTCCTAAAACGGCGCATAATTGACTGCGAAATGATGTTCATAATAAAGGTAAACAAAAATAATGTTGCGCCTACAGCATACATGCTGTAATACGTAATCGTTCCATGCGGAGCATCACCTAAACTTACTTGCACAATATAGGCTGTTAACGTTTGAATAGAATGTGTCGGATCAAGCGATACATTTGGTGTGGATCCTGCTGCAATTACAACGATCATCGTTTCACCAATTGCACGAGAAGCTGCTAATATAATTGCTGCCATAATCCCTGTAAAAGCGGACGGAAACACCACTTGTTTTACCATTTCAAACCGCGTCGCTCCCAGTGCTAATGAAGCTTCTTTCGTCCCTTTCGCCACAGCTCTCATCGCGTCTTCAGATAGAGATGCAATTGTAGGCATCATCATAAATCCGATAACGATTCCTGGACTAATCGCATTAAAAAACTGTAAATCTGGTATAATCCTTTGTAAAAGCGGTGTAACAACTGTTAATGCAAAAAAACCATATACAATTGTCGGGATACCTGCTAATAGCTCTAACATCGGCTTTAATATTTTCCGTGCACTATTTGAAGCATATTCGCTTAAAAATACGGCACACGCTAAACCGATAGGAATTGCTCCAAACATAGCAATTGCTGTTACAAGGAACGTTCCACATATAAGTGGTAATATACCGAATTTAGGATCTTCAAAAAATGGTAACCATTCTTTCTCCGTTAAAAAGGAGTATAATGATATTTTTTGAAAAAACATGATTGTTTCATTAGAGAGCGTAAAAACAATGCCAAGTGTCGTCACAATAGAAACACTAGCAATTATTTTTAGTAATAAAGGTACTATTCGATTGATTCGCTGCGTTTTTTTTCTTTGTTTTGTATTTCTTTCAATCAAATGTTGTACAGAAAATGTAATTTGACTTTTGTCATTATGAGCCAAAGATGAAAACCCCTTTCCACCCTGACATTACCTTTTTATTTCTGTTAACATACGCAGCTGTTCATTATATTTTTCTTTTCTTAATTTTACATACCCGACCTCTTCAGCGAGGTTACCGACATGCTGAATCATAAACTCAACATAGTTTGCTACATTCATTTTATTTCGGATAGATGCATTATTCACATAAGTAAGTAGCGGCCTAGATAACGGCTTATACTTACCTGATTGAATGGTCTCTTTCGTCGGAAATACACCATTTACTTTTATTGCTTTCACCTTATCTCGATTAGCCATATAATAAGCATATCCTACAAAAGCAATGGCATGTTTATCATTCATTACCCCTTGCATAATAACTTGATCATCTTCAGACAAAGAGACTTTTTTTACAATGCGATGATTTTGTAAGATGACATTTTGAAAATAATCATACGTACCAGAGTCTACGCCTGGTGCATAAAACTTCACTTGTTCACGTGGCCATGTTGAATGAATTTGTGACCATCGCTTCTCTCTTCCATCTTCACTCCAAAGTAGTCGTAACTCGTCTACTGACATATCGTCTACCCATGTATTATGGCGATTCACAACAATCGTAAGACCGTCGTTAGCAACCTCAAAAGGTGTGAACTGAATAGAGTTTTTCTTCATTTCATTTTTCTCGACTTGTTTCATTACTCTCGAAGCATTATTTATATCTACTTCTCCTTTACTGAAACGATTAAATCCTCCCCCAGTTCCAGAAATACTGATGGAAATTTTCACGTCTGGATGCACCTTTGTATATTCCTCCGCTACTGCTTCTATAATAGGAAAAACCGTTGAGGATCCATCAACTCTAACTTCTCCCGTATCATTTAAAGCAAATGCAGTAGACATTTCAAAACAGAGGAACCATATTGATAATACGAAAACTTTAATCGGTGTACGCATCCATTTCACGTGTTCTTCCTCCTAGAAGTAACCGGAAATAACAGGATTACAGATATAAGAATACTGCTAAACTATTAATTCGGTTTTAATTGTTTGTAAAAGTTTTGTAAAGTTCCACAAAAATCAACATACGGTACAATTTTAATTCAGTAGTAGCTATTCATTTCCTCTGATGATTTCCCTATAAAACAGTTATCCCCTATCCCATCATATACAAGTATCATTTATACGGCCGCGTTTTTTCAATGTTATATACTTGTCCACATTTATTACACGATATGCATAAACCATAAAAAAAAGCACACTATCTTTTCAGATAGTGTGCTTTTTTACAACTTTTTTATTCATCATCTTGCTCTTTATTTTTATTGTCTTTATCATCTTTTGGAGCTTCACCATTTACTTCCTTGTTTTTCAAATCAAAGTAAGCGTCCATAATTTCACGACCAATATATCCATTAATACCAGTCTTATCATCATGTACCCACGGAACGACAACAGAGAATGCTACTTCTGGATCTTCAAGTGGCGCATAACCTACTAATGTTAAGTTATATGTTTCCACACGTTCACCGTTTGCCTTTCTACCAATCTCTTTATCTCCGCCATACACAGTTTGCGCGGTACCTGTCTTCCCTGCCGCTTTATATTTTGCACCTGTAAAGTATTTTGTAGCTGTACCACCTGAATCATTATAAACTTGTCTAAATCCTTCTTGAACACGCTTAATTTGCGATTCTGGCATATCAACACGATTTAATACTTTCGGTTCCATAGATTGAACAACTTTCCCAACTTCATCCGGTTTCACTGCCGGTTGACGAATTTCTTTTACAACTTGTGGTTGCATACGATATCCGCCATTGGCAATCGTCGAAATATATTGCGCTAATTGAAGTGGTGTATACGTATCATACTGTCCAATTGATAAATCTAGTAAGAAACCTGGTTGACTACTTCTACCCATCTGACCAGCAGATTCATTCGGTAAATCAATTCCTGTTTTTACACCAAGTCCAAACTGTCCGAAATAATAACGCATCGTATCAAATGCTTTTTGAGGTATATCTAACGTACCACCTCTCACATACTGAACACCGGCGATATTCATCGCTGTTTTAAACATATAAACGTTAGAAGACATTTTTAAAGCTGTCAGGTCATTAATGTATCCCATCGTTTTCCAAGACGACTTCGTAGGTGTACCTTTTAATTTAATTGGTTCATCCAATTGTACTGCCCCTGGTTGAATCGCACCAGTTTGATATCCTGTAAGTACTGTTGCACCTTTTACAGTTGATCCCATCGGATAAGAACTTGTCATGGTACCTAATGCAAAGTCATTTACTTTCGTTTGGCCATCTTCGTTAACTAATTGTTTCCCCGCCATAGATAAAACTTCACCATTTTTTGGGTTCATCATTACAACGAATGCGCGATCTAAAAGAGGTTCGCTTCCTTTAAACCTCATTAAATTCTTCGCAAGAATATCTTCCACGCGCTTTTGTAATTCCATATCAATTGTTAAGTTCAAGTCATTACCGCTTTGTCCTTTTGATACATTAATCGTTTCTAAAATATTACCGTTTTTATCTGTAACATTTCTAACTTCTGCTTTCGTACCATGCAGACTATCTTCATACTGTTGTTCAAGATAACTTTTTCCTACTCGGTCATTTCGATTATAATCACGAACAAGATAGTAATCTAGTCTTTCTCTCGGTAAGCCTTCATCAGATGTCGACACCCCACCTAGTACACTTCGGAATAAATCATCGTACGTATATTTTCGCTCCCAATCAACATTCGTATCTACACCTGGTAATGCTGCTAGGTTTTCACTAATAATCGAATATTCCTTTTCTGTAGCATCCTTTTTAATAACTTGAGGTGTCATTGCATATCCGCCATCCATCTTACTCTTAATCGCTAGTATTTCTAGATCTTTTGCGGATAATTGATTAACCTCTTCTTCTGTTACACGACTTCGCTGACGCTCGTCTAATTCTTTATCATCAATTTTTTTATCTTTAAACTCTTGACGATCTTTATTCGTAATTTTTTCTTTAGCTTCCTCTTTATGCATAGCAAGCCAATAATCCTTTTTATCGCGATCCGTTAATTTATCTGTCGGTACTTCAATCAAATCTGCTAGCTTTTTCGCTGTTTCTAAGCGATCTTCTGCAGTTGATCCTTTCATTTTTGTAAATGTAATAGTACGAATGGCTACATTATCTACTACAGCTCGCCCATAACGGTCAAATATTTTCCCACGCGGTACAGGATTACTTATCGTTGAGTTTTCTTTCTTCTCCACTTCATTCTTATATTCTTCACCACGAACAATTTGTACATATCCGAGCCTTACAATAACCGCGGAGAACATTAAAAACACGCAGAAAAACAGCACGTTTAACCGAAAAGGAACGTGGGTCTTTTTCTTATTTTGCTTCTGTTTCTTGCTCATACAAACCCCCTCTACCAACAGCTATGTAATGTGAAAGGGACACCTTCATACAGGTGTCCTCACTGCTGTCTTACATCTTTTTCTATTCTAGCATAAAACAAACGAGAAGTTAACCTTCTGGTTCAGTTTGGTTTTGCGCGTTCCCTTGCGTTACAACACTTGCTTTACTCGCATTTCCCTCATCATATTTGACATTTTTAACTGCAAAATAAATAAGAAAATGTCCAGCACCTAAAATACATAATAAGTAAGGTAAACTTTTTTCAGGTGGAAAGAATAGTACAGCACATAAAAAACTTAAAATGGAACAGATTCTTCCGGCGTTTAACCACAGCTCCCGAACAACGACATATTCCACACGCCATTCTCTCGCATTTTTCGCTCTACCAATTACGTCATATGTCATTGATCCGTACGGAACAAGTAAAATAGGATATGCAATTGCAATACATGCCGCATAAATAAGTAATTTCGTGTATGTAACATTGAAAATAACTAAAAAGACGACAGCATATAAAATAATGCCTCCAAGTAAAATTGCTTTTTTTCGCCACTCCTTCTTTAACATACGAGCAACTAAGTAATAACATACAAAGGATACAGCAGAGTTCACTAAACTGTATTTCCCTAATGCAAACTCACTATTAGTTGCTAAATAAACATATACTGAAATGACAAAAATAAATGTTCCTTCTCTCAATCCTTGGAAAAAATGAGCTCGTGTAATCTTTCCCCAATTTTTATCAATCCGTCGTTCTTTCAATACTTGCACGATTTCATAACGCCCTTCACATTCTCTTTTAGATAAAAAGAAGCTTAAGACGACAGCAATTGCAAATAGAACTAATGAAAGAAAGAATATAACAGTATAGCCACTCCATTTCTCCATACGTGAAATTGTGTATCCTGCTGCTATTGGTCCAATCATTCCAGAGAAGGATGTAAGAAGTCCAAGAAACCCATTAAAGAAATCTCTTGTTTCTGGTTCTGTAATTTCAAATGTCAATAAGTTAAAAGCCAACCAGTAAAAACCGTATCCTACTCCTAAAAGAGCCCCCATTAATAAAATATACTGAGAAGCACTTTTCCCTGCTACTAAGACAACAATAAAAAAAATTGCGAGCGTCCCTACTCCTATTCGTAATAAAATCGAGCGATCGATACGTTTCGCTAATTTTCCCCCTACAAGAAATGTGAGAGGCTGTAATACCACGCTGGCTAAATTATACAAGCCAAGATTCACATAATTTTGTGTTTGTTTCCATAAATAAATATTTACAAACGTATTCGATAAAGAAATTGCGAGCGTGTATAAACCTCCTATAAGGAGCAATAACACTAAATCCCGATTCACTTCAACGTCACCAATTATATGTTTCCATTTCATACACAACTCTCCTTTACTTCATGTTCTAGTCTTCCAAAGACAAGCCCAATTATGTAAAAGGAAAGCATAGAAAAAAGCTAGGAGCTCTCCCCTAGCTTTTTCTATATTTATTACGATTATTTTGCTTCTTGGTAACGTTTTTCAGCAGCGTTCCAATCTACAACGTTCCAGAATGCGCCGATGTAGTCTGGACGACGGTTTTGGTAGTTTAAGTAGTAAGCATGCTCCCAAACATCTAAACCGATAACTGGAGTTTTACCTTCAGTTAAAGGAGAATCTTGGTTTGGAGTGCTTGTTACTTCTAACTCACCATTGTTTACTACTAACCAAGCCCAACCAGAACCGAAGCGAGTTGCGCCAGCTTTTGCGAATTCTTCTTTGAATGCATCGAAGCTACCGAATTTTGCTTCAATTGCAGTTGCAAGTTCACCTACAGGTTGTCCTCCGCCGTTTGGAGATAGGATTGTCCAGAAGAATGTATGGTTAGCATGTCCGCCACCATTGTTACGTACTGCTGTACGGATTGCTTCTGGTACTTCGTTTAAGTTTGCAACTAATTCTTCTACGCTTTTGTCAGCTAATTCTGCATGACCTTCTAAAGCAGCGTTTAAGTTTGTAATGTACGTGTTGTGATGTTTTGTATGATGGATGTTCATTGTTTCTTTGTCAAAGTGAGGCTCTAAAGCATCATACGCATAAGGTAAATTTGGTAATTCGTGTTTTGCCATTGTTATATTCCTCCCAGTTTATGTATTGCCACTTAAGTGACATACAACTTCATTCTACCCTAATTGCCATAGGGTGCAAACAAATAAATCACATTGTCTTGCTATCATTAAAGTAGCAAAATTCCCACTTCTTTTCAATTAAAATGCTCATATATTCCGTAAAAAAAGCTTCCTTCTACAAGGAAGCTTCCTGCTAACATAATAAACATGCGAAATGGATATGGACCCTGTAGGACTCGAACCTACGACCGGACGGTTATGAGCCGTCTGCTCTAACCAGCTGAGCTAAGGGTCCACAATTATGTATGTAACAACATATCAAATAGAGGAATTCCTATCGGATATGCTCTTTAAGAAATGTAAGATAAATTTACCATATAGAAAAGAAAAGTGTCAATTGTATTTTTCTTATTTAAAAGAAGAAAGTTAATAAAAGAAATTTAGTTATCTCCACTATATGTAAATATAATATATCTTGAGATTCTCTAGATTCCTACGTTACAATGATTTTATACATACATAAAGGAAGTGAATCTATGTCCATATTTACCCAATTCGTAAAAAGCATATACTCGCCTAAAGATATGGCGCTATTCCGTTTTCAAAAAATCGGTAAAACCATTTTGTATATTATGCTACTTTGCTTAATTACTACTATTCCAAGAACTTTTTTGTACGGTAGTTTTATCCAGGATGGTGTTGGCATGGTAAATCAAGTCATCGATAAAGATTTACCTGATTTTAAAATCGAAAATGGCGAACTAAAAGCCGATATTGATCAACCTATTGAAAAAGAAGAAGGAAATACACTTTTCGTATTTGATCCAAATTCAACAGACCTAGAAAAATATCAAAATAAAACAGGTTTATTTGTTTTAAAAGATAAAGTAGTCTCTATGGGAAATGGTCAAACACAAACGTATTCTTATAACGATTTGTTAGGTGCATCTCTTGAGAAAAAAGATCTACAAGAATTTATTTCTTTATTCGATAATATTTATCCAATTTTATTATTTGTTATTGGATTCTTAGTGTACCTATTCCAATTATTCATAACTTTTGTAGGCGTGACTTTACTTGCGTTCATCGGTTCTGCTATGAGCGGTCAACGTAAACTATCCTATAAACAAGTTTGGACACTAACTGCATACAGCTACACGATCCCAACCATTTTCTTCATGATTATGGATTTATTCAAAATCGTCGTACCTGGAGCAACGTTCATTTATATCGCTGTTGTTTTAATCGTTCTATACTTAACGATTAAAGAGGTACCCAAACCGAAAGAAAAATAAAAAATGCCTAAATAGGCATTTTTTTTTTGGACAAGCATATATTCCTAGCAAAGGAGTGAAGAATATGAAGAGATTAGGTATATTCCTATTCGTGCTTGTTCTCGGTTATATATTTTATTACGATATAAAAATCGGTACTTTACCGATGTTAAGTTCATATAAAAAAACAACTGCTGCTCAAACAATTAAAAAAGAAAACACAGACAGTCAACAAAATAAAGCGAACAAAACAGAAAAAGAAACGGATGTATCTTATAAAACAATTGAAGTAAAAACTGGTGAGACAGTTCTTTCTATTACAGAACAAATTAACAAGAAAAAAATTCCTTCCATAGAAAAAGTCATTGACGACTTTAAACAATTAAACAAAAGTACATCTGCTACAAAAATACAAATTGGAAAGTCTTATAAATTCCCGTTATATCAATAAGCTATCACTTAATCCTTGTCAATTACATAAAGGCGCTGATACAATAGTAAAAGTGAAACCGAGTACTTCGGTTTCTATAGCCCTATATCACGTATACTATCATTGATATGAGGGACTAAATAAGAAACTTCTTTTATAAGGAGAGCGATCTATTCGTGAATGAAATGACTCATCGTACAAAAACACGTCCAGTTAAAGTCGGTAATTTAACAATCGGCGGTAATAATGAATTAATTATACAAAGTATGACAACAACAAAAACACATGATGTTGAAGCAACAGTTGCTGAAATCAAGCGTTTAGAAGAAGCCGGCTGTCAAGTCGTCCGCGTTGCCGTTCCAGATGAACGCGCAGCAGATGCTATTGCTGATATAAAAAAACAAATCAACATTCCACTTGTTGCTGATATTCATTTTGATTATCGCCTTGCTTTAAAAGCAATTGAAGGTGGCATCGATAAAGTACGTATCAATCCAGGTAATATTGGTCGTCGCCATAAAGTAGAAGCTGTTGTAAATGCAGCAAAAGAGCGCGGTATTCCAATCCGTATCGGTGTAAACGCTGGTTCATTAGAGCGACACATTTTAGAAAAGTACGGGTACCCAACTGCAGATGGTATGGTTGAGAGCGCGCTACATCATATTAAAATTTTAGAGGACTTAGATTTCCACGATATTATCGTATCTATGAAAGCCTCTGATGTTAACTTAGCAATCGAAGCATACGAGAAAGCTGCTCGTGCTTTTGATTATCCATTACATTTAGGTATTACAGAATCTGGAACATTGTTTGCCGGAACTGTAAAAAGTGCTGCTGGTCTTGGAGCAATCTTAAATAAAGGCATCGGAAATACACTACGTATTTCATTAAGTGCTGATCCAGTTGAAGAAGTAAAAGTTGCTCGCGAATTATTAAAATCATTCGGTCTTGCGTCTAATGCAGCAACACTTATCTCTTGTCCAACTTGTGGTCGTATTGAAATCGATTTAATTAGCATTGCTAACGAAGTGGAAGAATACATCTCTACACTTCAAGTACCAATTAAAGTTGCAGTACTTGGTTGCGCTGTAAATGGCCCTGGTGAAGCTCGTGAAGCTGATATCGGTATTGCCGGTGCACGTGGAGAGGGATTATTATTCCGTAAAGGGCAAGTCGTTCGTAAAGTACCAGAAGAAACAATGGTAGAAGAACTGAAAAAAGAAATCGACGTAATTGCTGCTGAAATGGCTGCTGAACGAGAAAAAGAAAAAGAGACACAAGAACAATAAAAAGAAGGTTGCCACAATATTTGTGAGCAACCTTCTTTTCTACGTAAAAAAGCTCGTCAGTTACATAACCGACGAGCTTTTACTTTGCACATTTTGGACAACGACCATATATTTCAAACTTATGACCCGTTACTTCATAACCAGTAAAATCTTTATTCATAAAATCCATTGGGCAGGAAGTAATCTCTTTCGTCCCCCCACAATCCAAACAAATAAAATGATGATGATGTTCCATAATAGAACAAGTAAAACGAAAATGTTTTTCGCCATTTAATTCCGTTTGTTCTAAAACACCAATCTCAGCAAAAACTGTTAAGTTACGATAAATCGTATCAAAACTAAGCCCTGGATAATCGTCTTTCATATGTTCTAAAACGTCTTTCGCAGTTAAATAACGATTATGTGCTGCAAATAATCTGAGCATCTCTTCTCTTTTTCCAGTATGTTTATATCCTTTTTCTTTCATTAGGCGTAAAGCTTCTGTTAGATTCATACCTATCCCTACTTTATGCAGTTTTTTTCTTCTTCCATAAAATCGCACCGATTAAAATAAGAACTGCTATCATAACAATTGTACCACCTGGCGCTAGATCAAGTTGATACGAAGCAAACATTCCACCAATTACTGCAATTTCACCAAATAAAATGGAAAAGAAAATTGTTTGTTTAAATCCTTTAGCAATACGAATACTTGCTGCAACTGGTAATGTCATTAATGATGATACGAGAAGAACCCCCACTACACGCATTGATACTGCAATGACAAGAGCAACTAATATAATGAAAATAAAGTGAATCCATTTCGCTCTTAAACCAGTTGATACTGCGTATTCCTCATCAAATGATAATAGAAACAGCTCTTTATATAATAAAATAATTGTCGCAACAACAACAATTGCTACAATCCCAATAATAATTAAATCTGTACTTGTTACAGCACTGACACTACCAAATAAATAACTAAATAAGTCTGTGTTAAATCCATTTGCAAGTGAAATGAAAATAACTCCAACCCCCATCCCTGCCGAAAGGATAATTGGAATTGCTAATTCTTGATAGTGCTTATATACAGTTCGTAACTTTTCGATTAGTAGCGCTCCACCAATCGAGAAAATCATCCCCATATATAAGGGGTTTAAAAATCCACCTGTAAAAATGGTTTTTTCAAGTAATAAACTTGCTGCAATACCCGATAACGTCACGTGACTTAATGCATCCGCAATAAGAGATAAACGACGAATAACAACAAACACACCAATTAGCGGTGCAACAAGTCCAATTAAAATACCTGCGTATAAAGAATTACGTAAAAAGTCATATTGTAAAAAATCTTGTATCATTATATCCTCCCGTGATGCTCATGTTCGTGTTCTAAACGATGAACATGATGTCCATATAAGACGGACATTTCTGCATCTTCTAACTCTCGGAACTTCTCTACATTTCCATGGAAATGTAGATGTTGGTTTAGGCATGCAACATGTGTTACTTTTTCAGTAACAGCTCCCATATCATGAGTAACAAGAATTAATGTGATCCCGAGCCTTTTGTTTAAATCCTCTAATATTTCGTAAAAACTTTCCACATTTTTCACATCGATTCCAACAGTAGGCTCGTCCAAAATAAGCAATTCAGGATCACTAACGAGCGCACGAGCAATAAATACACGCTGTTGCTGTCCACCAGAAAGCTCTCCAATGTTACGACCTTGAAACTCACTCATCCCTACATCAGCAATTGCTTTTTCTACCTTTTTTTTATCCTCTTTTGTAAAAAAGCGAAAAAGCCCTTTTTTCGAAACAAGTCCCATTGAGACAACTTCAGAAACAGTTGCTGGAAAACCAGAATTGAAACTATTTGCCTTTTGGGATACATAACCAACTTTGTTCCATTCCTTAAACTTCTTACTATCAACGCCAAACACGCGTATGCTTCCTTCTTTTGGCTTTAAAACGCCTAATAAACACTTAAGTAAAGTTGATTTACCTGAACCATTCGGTCCCACTAAACCTAAAAAAGCTCCCTTCGGAACTTGCAAATTAATATTTTCTAACACATTCCGATCTTCATATCGGAATGTTAAACCTTCAATTTCTAATATATTATTCATAGCATCTCACCTATTTTAATTCAGAATGATTCCGATTTATATCTATTTGAATTATAGTACAGCTTATTATAGTTGTAAACCAATCTGCCTAAAATATATCTATTTTTTCAAGAAACCTTACTATTATAACAAAAAGCAGAGAAAAATTCTCTGCTTTCAAAAAATATTCCTATAAACTTTTAGTGAATAGCCGATTTAAACTTACCACCATTTGTCTCTTGCGTGCTCATAATCGTAACAAATGCATTTTCATCAATTTCATGCACAATTGATTTTAACTTCGTCACTTCTAGACGCGTTACAACTGCATAAATAACTTCTTTTTCTTTATCCGTGTAACCACCTTTCGCTACAAGCTTTGTCGTTCCACGGCCAAGACGATGCAAAATCGCGTTTGATACTTCCTCATATTGATCAGATACAATTAAAACCGCCTTCGTTTCATCTAGCCCTTGAATTACTGTATCGATTGTTTTAAATGCGATATAGTACGTCATAACAGAATACATCGCTTGTTCCACACCAAACACAAATGCTGCCCATGCAAAAATAAATAAGTTCACAAACATTACGAATTCACCAACAGAGAACGGTAGTTTCTTCGTTAATAAAATCCCCATAATTTCAGTTCCATCTAACGACCCACCATGACGAATTACAAGTCCTACACCAAGACCTAAAATAAGCCCACCAAACACTGTCGCTAAAATAGGTTCTGTTGTAAATGGTGGCACCGCATGTAACGTTGACTCAATGAAAGCTAACGCTACAATACCAAATGTCGAAGATAACATAAATGTTTTTCCAATTTGCTTATAACCGGAATACATAAATGGGATATTGAGAACAACGACTAAAGTAGAAAAACTTAACCACCAAATGTTAGGAGTAAGATAATCTAATATAAGAGAAATACCAATAATTCCACCATCAATAATTTTATTTGGCATTAAAAATAGTTCAATCGCCACCGCCGCGCATGCTGCTCCAAAAATAATCATAACTAAACGATAAATGAGATGAATAACACTTTCTTTTCGATGTTGCTTTTGCTCCATAAGCCCTCCCTGTACTCTTTTTCTGTAGTTTCGTCCTTATATTATAACATACGCTTCTTTTCCTCATGAAAAAAGAAACTCCATACGAATATGTACAAGCTACATGCTCATATATTTCGATAGAAGAACGCGTGAAGGAGGATAATAAGATGAACCTCATTAAACAAATTGTTAATAAAAAATTAAATCATATTTCTACAAAAGAGTTATTAAAATATAGCAAAGAATACGAAGTTCCTATTACAGCCGCACAAGCTGACCAAATCGTTTTACTTATGAAGGGTAAAAATATTAATATTTACGATAACAACGAGCGACTAGAGCTCTTAAAACAGATCGCAAAAGTAACTTCCCCTGCCACTGCCCAACAAGTAAATACATTATTTCAGCAACTACTAAAATAAGGAGGGGATTTCCCCTCCTTATTGCGCTTTAATTTTTTCAAGAAGCCCTTCATCAAAAGTGCCGTTTTTCAGCATTTCGATTTCCAATTTATATGGTGGCTTCTTATCTTTTTTATCTTCCCCTACATACGGTGTTTCAAGAATTTTTGGTACATGCATTAACTGTGGATGATGTACAATGTGATGCAATGCTTTATACCCAATGTGACCAAATCCAATGTTTTCATGACGGTCTTTTCCTGCTCCGCGTACATTTTTACTATCATTAATATGAAGTACTTGTAAACGATCTATACCAACGATCTTATCAAATTCGTTTAATACGCCGTCAAAGTCATTTACAATATCATATCCTGCATCGTGCGTATGACACGTATCAAAGCATACAGATAGCTTTTCATTATATTTTACACCATCAATAATCTTCGCAATTTCTTCAAAGCTACGACCGCATTCTGTTCCTTTTCCTGCCATCGTCTCTAACGCAATGTTAACCGTCTGTTCTGGCGTTAATACTTCATTAAGCCCTTTAATAATTTGTTGAATACCAGCATCTGCTCCAGCACCAACGTGCGCTCCTGGGTGAAGAACAATTTGTTTCGCTACACCTAATGCCGATGTTCTTTCAATTTCCATGCGAAGAAAGTCTACGCCTAATTGGAATGTTTCTGGCTTCGTCGTATTCCCAACATTAATAATATACGGCGCATGGACGATAATTTCCTCAATTCCGTTCAGCTCCATATGTTTTCTTCCTGCTTCTATGTTCAATTCTTCAATTGGTTTTCTTCGTGTATTTTGCGGTGCACCTGTATAAATCATAAACGTTGTTGCACCGTATGAAACAGCCTCTTCACTTGCTGCTAATAACATTTTCTTACCACTCATAGAAACATGAGATCCAATCTTTAACATACAATCACCTCTTCAATATACAATAGATATAATGATAGCATAATTTGTAGAAATATGTAGTGAATTGTTTGTTCACAAAAGACGCACTACACAAATTCATATGACTATTTAGACAGACTATACTCTTCATTTAAATTACCGGGATTAAAAAAAGATAAGGGAAACCCCTTATCTTTTTTTATTGCTATATTTTCTCTTCACTTTGTCACGTTCTGTTGCAAGTTTACGTTTATAGTTTGGTTTTACTTTTTTCGGTTTTTTTATAACTTTCGTTGCCATAACATCAAGTTCGTCATTTGGTTTTTTACGGCTCTTACGACGACGACGCTCACCTAAATCTGCCCACTCATCTCCACGTAAATCTACATGTTTAAACTCGATATGACGTTGTTTTTCTAAGCTATCTAACGCTTCTTCGTTTGCTGGATCATAAATCGTCACTGCAATACCAGAATGCCCCGCACGTGCTGTTCTTCCAACGCGGTGAACGAAGAAATCTAAATCTGATGGTAACTCATAGTTAATAACATGGCTAATCCCTTCAATATCAATACCACGTGCTGCTAAATCAGTCGCAACAATATATTGGAATTCAAGGTCACGAATTTGTTTCATCATTTTTTTACGATCACGTGGTGATAAATCCCCGTGAATTCGTCCAACTTTTAAGCCACGTTCCATTAATCCATCAGCAACTTGGTCTGCCATCTTTTTCGTATTCGTGAAAACAACTGCTAAATACGGTTTAAATTGAAGTAGCATTTTATGCACTAAATCAATTTTATTACGATGTTTAGAAGGCACTAAATAGTGTTCAATGTTTCCAGCTGCAACTTGTTTTGGATTGATATGAATATGCTCTGGATTCTCCATATATTTCTTCAGAAACGGTTTTAGTTTTTGAGGAATTGTTGCAGAGAAAACTAACATTTGCAAGTTTTTAGGCATGCGTGCTGCAATTTTGTCTACATCATGAATGAATCCCATATCAAGCATTAAGTCTGCTTCATCGACAATAATCGTATTTGCTTTATGAACAAATAATGCTTGTTCTTCAACTAAGTCTTTAATACGTCCTGGTGTCCCAACTACGATATGAGGTTGTTTTTTCAATTTCTCAATTGAACGTTGTTTATCAGTTCCACCAATTAAACAACGTGCTGTAATCATTTGGTCTTCCGCACAAAACTTTGTTAATTTCACGACTTCTTCGTAAATTTGTTGTGCTAACTCACGAGTAGGCGCTGTAATAACAAGTTGTACTTCTTCACGACTTGCATTAATTCTGTTTAATGTAGGAAGTAAGTATGCATGTGTTTTCCCAGAACCTGTTTGGGATTGTCCAATTACACTTACACCTTTTTTCACGACTGGGAAAATTTTCTGCTGAATTCCTGTCGGCTCTGTAAAGCGTAGTTCACGAACTGCATCTATTAAAAATGGTTTAAAATCATACTGTGTAAAAGTTTGTTGTGTCATAAGTTACACCTTCTTTCTAAAATTTCTACTGCGCGCACAAATCAGTCAAGTCTACATTATATCGAAATCTACAAGTAAAATCCATCTTTAGTTTAGGTTTTCACTTCAAAAACTAACCTTCTTCCCTTTTATTGCATATTGTATGTGTATATACCTAACTGAAGAAAGGAGGATTTCTCACATGTTTCCGAAATCCCCTACAAGGCAAATGTATCCGAATCCAGGGCAGCAACCTTATACACCATATCCAATTCCACAACTACCACCAATGGCACAAAAAAAGAAAGGTTTTCTTGCTAAGCTTTTTAAAAAACACGATCCAACCGAGCCTTTTATGCAAATGGTTCCACCTTACCGACAAATGGAAGGGCAACCAATGATGCATCAGCAACCACCACCGCCGCAATATCATCAGCAATATCCGCAGCAATACCAGCAACAATATCCGCAGCAACATCCACAATATCAACCATACATGCAGCAACATCCTGAGCAAATGATACCGCCTCAAATGTATGAATCAAATGAAACGCGCGGGGGCACAACTACAGCTGCGGCAACAGCAAGCAGTGGCATCGGCAGTTTTTTTTCGAACTTAATTTCAAATCCAACTAATATGATAAATAACATCGAAAAAGTATCCCAAGTCGTTCAATCTGTAGGTCCTGTCGTCGAACAGTACGGTCCTATTATGCGTAGTCTACCAAGCATTGTTAAAATCCTCACCTCTGGAAAAAGCACGGAAGAAAATCAAACGGAAAATGTAACAGAGCCAGTTGAAGTAGAAAGTCCGCCTCCTGCACCTCAAAAAAAGAAACGAAAACGAAAGAAAATAGTGATTGAACCTGTAATAGAAAAAGAGTTACCGAAAGAACCAGTTCAACAAACAGCAACAAAACCAAAACTATATGTGTAACAATCCTTTGTTTTCTATCCACTCCTCCTTTATAATGTAAAAGACTATGCACAAAAGTATCCCTTGTTTAGAAGGAGAGGATTACTCATATGAAAATTGTTAAAATTTCCCCTCGTGGTTATTGCTACGGTGTTGTCGATGCAATGGTAATTGCACGTAACGCCGCATTAGATAAATCATTGCCGAGACCCATTTATATTTTAGGTATGATTGTTCACAATAAACATGTTACAGACGCTTTTGAAGAAGATGGAATCATCACATTAGACGGTCCAAGTCGCTTAGAAATTTTAGATAAAATTGATTCTGGTACTGTTATTTTCACTGCACACGGTGTTTCTCCAGAAGTTAAACAACGCGCAAAAGAAAAAGGTTTAACAACAATCGATGCTACTTGCCCAGATGTTACCAAGACGCATGACCTTATCGAAGCTAAGAAAGCGGAAGGGTATCATGTCATTTATATCGGTAAAAAAAATCATCCAGAGCCAGAAGGCGCAGTTGGTATTGCACCTGACATCGTTCACCTTATCGAAAGAGCCGATGATTTAAAAACATTAGAAATCCCAACAGATAAAATTTTAGTAACAAATCAAACAACGATGAGTCAATGGGATGTTCAACATTTAATGGAGGACATTCAAAAAAAATTCCCAACAGCAGAATTCCATAAAGAAATTTGTTTAGCAACTCAAGTTCGCCAAGAAGCTGTCGCTAAACAAGCTGATGTTGCAGACTTAACAATTGTTGTTGGTGATCCGAAAAGTAACAATTCAAATCGCTTAGCACAAGTATCACAAGAAATCGCGGGTACAAAAGCATATCGAGTTGCTGATGTAAGCGAAATTCAATTAGAGTGGCTACAAGGTGTAGAAAACGTAGCTGTTACAGCAGGTGCTTCTACTCCAACGCCAATTACGAAAGAAGTTATCGCTTTCTTAGAGCAATATAACCCAATGAATCCCGCTACATGGGAAAGAGTTCGAAAAGTACCGTTACAAAAAATATTACCTCGCGTGAAAGTGAAAAAAGAACAATAATAAAAACCGTTGCTTGCATGAGCAACGGTTTTTATTTTTCTTATACAAATATAAATGGATCTGTATGTAACTGCGAAGCATGAATGTGTACATTGAGTTTCTTTGCATCTACTTTTTCTTGTAATTGCTTTTGTACACCTTGTTTCATTACTTTTTCAACATTATGTCCTGGGTCAACTATATTTAAACCGAGCATCATCGCATCATGAGCAACATGATAGTACATGTCACCAGTTACATATACATCTGCTCCTTTAAATTTCGCTTGGTTTATATATTTATTACCATCTCCACCAAGTACAGCTACTTTACGCACTTTATCGTCTAACTTACCGACAACTCTTGCGCCCTTCACGTCTAATGATTGTTTCACATGTTCTGCAAATTGACCAAGCGTCATTTCTTCTTGTAAGTATCCTATTTTTCCTAGGCCTAACGTTTCACCTTTATTATCAAGCGGATACACATCGTATGCTACTTCTTCATAAGGGTGCGCCGTTACCATTGCTTTAATCACTTTCCGCTGTAATGAAGCTGGAATAATCGTTTCGATTCGCACTTCTTCTACACGTTCTAACTGTCCAGTTTCCCCGATATAAGGATTTGTCCCCTCTTGAGGTACAAATGTGCCTGTACCCTCGCTACTAAACGTACAGTGGCTATAATTGCCGATATGACCAGCACCTGCGTCTCCTAATGCATTCCTTACTTCTTCTGCATGAGTGACTGGCACAAACACAACAACTTTTTTCATTTCTTCTGCATATGTCGGTGCCAAAACTTCTGTATTTTGCAATCCTAACACCTCAGCAAGTAAATCATTTACCCCGCCCTTAGCAACATCCACATTTGTATGCGCTGCATAGATTGCAATATCATTTTTAATACACTTTTCAATAATTTTCCCATACGCCTTATCTGTATGAATCGCTTTTAACGGGTTAAAAATTAAAGGATGATGAGCAATAATGACATTTGCCCCTAATTGAATTGCTTCATCCACAACTTCTTCCGTTACATCTAACGCAATCAATACGTGCCGCACCGGTTTATTAAGCGCTCCAATCTGCAGGCCAATCTTATCTCCTTCCATCGCCAAATGCTTCGGATACATACTTTCAAATAAAGAAATAATTTCATGGCCATTTGGAATTTTACTCATGATAAAACCTCCCCTATCATTTTCATTTTCGCTTCTACTTCCCCACGCTTCGCTTTTGTTTCTTCAGAATCAGCTGCACGTTCTAACTGTTTTAAAATATTTTGGAAGTTTTTTAATTCTCCTTCCCATTTTTCAACGAAGGCTTCACTTTTTTCTGTTATTAAAAATGGTCCCATAAACAATTCAGCTTGTTTATTTTCAGAGTAAGGCGCTGCAACATTTCCTCGCTCCCCTACTAAAATTTCGTAAATTTTCCCATCTTCTTTTACGATTTTTTCATGGATAAGCTCCCAACCATTCTCAATAAACCATTCACGAATATGATGCGCTGCAATATTAGGCTGTAAAATTAAACGTGTTACACCTTCTAATTTTTCTTTACCACTTTCTAAAATGTCACGAATTAACGCTCCGCCCATTCCGGCAACTGTAATTACATCTACTTCTCCTGGTGCGATAACAGCTAATCCATTCCCTTTACGCACATCTACTTTATCTTGTAAACCACTTTCAGCTACAGTTGCTTGCGCAGAGCGAAATGGTCCATCTACGACCTCTCCTGCAACTGCTTTTGTAGCAATATTATTTATAATTGTATAACACGGTAAATACGCATGATCCGATCCAATATCAGCGACTGTAGATCCTACTGGTATTTCACGTACAACTTCTTCTAATCGTTTTGAAAGCTTTACTTCATTCATGTATTTCCATTACTCCTTCTCTTGTCAGTCTGTCTCCATGATAATGAATTTATAGTAGTTGTTGCAAGCCCATAACAACAATTCACTGCTCTATCATTCATCGTATTTTAGAAAATATAGAAAAACAAGCCCTTTGCATAAGCAAAAGGCTTGTCATACGGAACTTTATTTTTTCTTCGATAACCAATCAGCTACTTTAGCGGCTTGATCAGCTGGAACTATATTGGCAGGCATATTGCCTTTTCCTTTCGAAAGAATTTCTTTAATTTCATCCTTTGAAAGTTTCCCACCAATTTTTTGCAAGTTAGGTCCAACTGCCCCTTGTAACTGATCACCATGGCAGCTCGTACAGCTTTGCTTCACAATATCTTCTGGTTTTGATGCCGTTTGTGCTGGCTTCCCGCCATTTTTTGCATCAGCTAACTCTTTAGATTTATTTAGCCCCTGAAATGAAAATACAAACATAACGATAATACCCAATGCTGCAATAAGAGCGAACGGAATCAGCGGATTACGTTTCATATCTCTTCTCCCCCCTCTATACCCCTAAATAGTTAGATGATTCAGTCATTTCCATTGTACTTGAAAACGCTCTATCAGAAAAGAGTAAACTACCACTTGTTAAAAATATTCCATAAATTCAGTTTATTGTTTTTTATTGTCATATCGCTTATTATTTCGATAATTATTAACGTTTCTCATCATATTTTTCGCTTTTCTACATATATTTTTGTATAGAATAAACAAAATTAATCGAAAAATCGAAAAATGAGCATTTGCAAATCAAAAGACAATTCTGTAAAATAAATTACAAGAAATTGTAATCGTTGCCGATAGCTAAATTTTAACAAAAATTAACAAAATAAAAAAGTTTACTTCACAATGGTGAAGTAAACTTAAAAAATAACCTATTCTAAGAAATCCTTAAGACGCTTACTACGGCTTGGATGTCTTAATTTGCGAAGTGCTTTTGCTTCAATTTGACGGATACGCTCTCTCGTTACGCCAAATACTTTCCCAACTTCTTCAAGCGTACGAGTTCGTCCATCATCTAAACCGAAACGAAGACGTAGAACATTTTCTTCACGATCTGTTAGCGTATCTAACACATCTTCTAATTGTTCTTTTAGCAATTCATAGGCTGCATGGTCCGCAGGCGATGTTGCTTCTTGGTCTTCAATAAAGTCACCTAAATGGGAGTCATCTTCTTCACCAATTGGTGTTTCAAGAGAAACTGGCTCCTGTGCAATTTTTAAGATTTCACGTACTTTTTCTGGAGCAAGATCCATTTCTTCACCAATCTCTTCAGGAGACGGTTCACGACCTAAATCTTGTAATAATTGGCGTTGTACACGAATTAACTTGTTAATCGTTTCAACCATATGGACTGGAATACGAATTGTTCGCGCTTGGTCTGCAATGGCACGTGTAATAGCTTGGCGAATCCACCAAGTTGCATACGTACTAAATTTGAAACCTTTACGATAATCGAACTTTTCAACAGCTTTAATTAGACCCATATTACCTTCTTGAATTAAGTCTAAGAAAAGCATACCACGGCCTACATAGCGCTTTGCAATACTTACTACAAGACGTAAGTTTGCTTCTGCAAGACGACGTTTCGCTTCTTCATCGCCTTCTTCAATACGCGTTGCAAGTCGAATTTCTTCTTCTGCAGATAGTAAGTCTACACGACCAATTTCTTTTAAATACATACGAACAGGATCGTTGATTTTAACCCCTGGTGGTACACTTAAATCATTGAGGTCAAACTCTTCTTCTGTTTTTGAAATTTGGCGATTATTAGGGCCTTCTTCGTTGTCATTATCACCAACTAAGTCAATGCCTTGTTCACCTAAATATTCATAGTATTCATCCATTTGATCGGATTCAATTTCAAATCCATTCATGCGTTCTGCAATCTCTTCATATGTAAGAACGCCACGTTTTTTTCCGAGCTCAGTGAGTTGTTCTTTCACTTGCTCAAGGGTCATTTCAGTTTCAATTTGTTTAGAACGAGCTGGTTTGTCAGCCATCTGTTCCCCTCCTTACGCGAGATACAAACATTCATTATACTAAAACTTTATCAAAAAAGCTATTTTCTCGCTTTTTGATTTTGTAAATATGCTACATAATATTTAGCAGCCTCTACAGGATCTGTTTTTTCCATTTGTTTCACTTTAAAGATGATCTCCATCTTTTCAAGTTTTTCCTGATGCCGCCTAAGCGTCTCCAAATGGCCTTGCAACACTTCTTCTGTGTATTCTGGATTAATAAATTCATCCGTCGAAATATCAGTGATAATATTTTTCAACTTTTCATCAGAGAGCCAACTTAAAAATGTTCCGACTGAAGGTTCATTTCCCTTTTCATAATATGCGTATAGTTCATATAAAATCCCTTTATGTTCTTCTGTATGAAAATCTTCTATATGGGATTCCATACGAACAGCTACTTCTGCACTTTGCAACATATGGTAAATAATTTCTCTTTCCGCTCTTTCAAAACCTGTTAACTTCGGTTTTGTTTGAACGACTTGAGACGGTTTAGCAACCTGCTTTATTTGTTTTTGCTGTACCTTTTGTTCTTTGCGATATTGGTGCAATTGATTCAAAAGTGTTTCCATTGAATACGAAAATTCTTGCGATAATGACTTCAAATATGACTCTGCCTGCATCGCATCTTGTAACAACGATAACTCTTTTAAAACACTTTTCACATATTCTTCTTTGCCAGACTCATCTTGCAAATTTTTCCCTAAACGCAAATAATTTATTTTAAAACCAACAAAACTCACACTTGATTTCACAAGATTTTCAAAAGCGGTAGTCCCATATTGTTGCACATATTCATCAGGATCAAGCTTATCTGGCAAGGATGTGACTTTCACTTGGCAACCAACTTTTAGCAATAATTGCCCTGCTTTCATCGTCGCTTCTCGCCCTGCTTTATCACCATCATAGCAAAGAACAACAGTTTCAACGTTACGTCGCAGAAGTTTTGCTTGTTCTTCAGTTAAAGCTGTTCCCATTGTCGCAACAGCTTCTTCCACACCACTTTTTACCGCAGCTAGTACATCGGCATATCCTTCAAAAAGAACCACTTGCCCACGCTTTCTAATAAACGGTCTTGCTTGGTGGAAGTTATACAACAATTTACTTTTGTGAAAAATCGGTGTTTCAGGGCTATTTAAATATTTCGGAGTGTCATCCCCTAACGCCCTTCCACTAAACGCTATCACCTTACCTTGTAACGTATAGATCGGGAACATAACTCTTCCACGGAAGCGATCGTAATGACTACCATCCTTCTCACTTCTTATTAGAAGGCCAGCTTGTTCCATACTAGACAGCGATAAACCTCTTTTTTGTAAAATTTTCGTCGCCGCATCCCAAGCAGGTGATGCATAACCAATTTCAAACTTCTCAATCATCTCTTTCGTAATACCACGGTTTAATAAATATGAAAGTGCTTCATTTCCCTCTTCCGTATTTACTAATAAATGATGATAATACTTTTTCAATAATTCATGAGCTTGTTGCATGATGACAGTGTCATCAGATATGTCTTCTTGTTGTCCTTGTCCTGATGTGTACTCTGCAACCGCAATTCCATTTCTTTCGCCTAGCTTTTGAACAGCCTCGGTAAAAGCCAGTCCTTCCATTTTCATTAGAAAGGAAAATACATTTCCACCTTCTCCACATCCGAAGCAATGAAAAATTTGCTTATCAGATGAAACAGAGAATGAAGGAGAATTCTCACCATGAAATGGACAAAGGCCGAAATAGTTACGCCCCTGTTTTCTAAGTTGAACGTATTCACCAATGACTTCTACAATATCGGATGATGTCCGAATCTGTTCAACAACTTCTTCGGGAATTCTGTTCCCCATAACTCCATCTCCGTGTCGTATTTTGTATTCGATATAAATTAAAAAATTCCTTTATAATTCGACAATATTTTTCTAAACTTGTTAGAAAGTGTTGCCGATTACATTGTATAAACGATTTTGAACCTTTCCTATAGGTCCTTTATCTGCATAAATCGCATATACATACTTGCTATATAAAATTGTATACATTTGCTCATCTGTTACAAATGTATCTCTTAGAAACAATACATATACACCTTTTTCCAAGAAGAGTAGCAAGCCACATATACTGTTTGATCTTGAGATCTGTAACTTTTTCATGTTGATCCATATAACAATCAACTCCATTTTGTTCAGTATCTACAATGATCCAATTGCCTTGCTATTTCCTTAAAGGATGAGCATATGATGCGACAAACAAAATTCCGACATGAAATTCCGCTCCAACTTGCACAATTTCAGCCTTCACGGGATATACATCTACACCAACTAATATGTTGTTGATGTTTTGCATATTTCTGTATTCTACATCCCTTCTGTGAATCCTTCCATAATGTGCGTTTTCTTGTATAGATTTTGTCGATTTAACGTAATTACATGTCTTTTTCGTAAATCCTATCCCTAGTTTATTCTGAAAAATTAAAGTCTAAACGTAAAATATAGGTTTTTATCACAATTTTTTATTATAATATATTTTCTTCAACTACGCTACATATCCCTTTATTTTTTCATCTTACATTTCAGGATGACAAACTCACACCTTGAATATACTAAAAGACAAAGGAGTATAAGTATAACCATTACACTACAATCTATTACAAAATCCATAGGTATCATATTTCACACGAGCGAAAAAAGCACATTCACCTTTGGTAAATGTGCTAAAACATTTTTTGGTTTTGCACTGCATTCACAATAATATTTGCTGTTTCTTCAATCGCTTTATTCGATACATCGATTACTTGGCAATTTATTTTACTAATTACTTCCTCAAAGTGATCAATTTCTTCTTGAATACGATTAATATTTGCATATGTTGCTCCATCACTTAATCCAAGTGATTTTAATCGTTCTTTTCGAATATGATTTAACTTATCTGGCGTAATTTTCAAACCGAAACATTTTTCTTTTGCCACTTGATATAGTTCTTCAGGTGGGTCAACTTCTGGCACGAGTGGTACATTCGCAACTTTCAAGCGTTTGTTATGAGCTAAATATTGGGAAAGTGGTGTTTTTGATGTACGCGAAACACCAATCAACACGATATCTGCTTTTAAAATACCTCGTGCATCTCTGCCGTCATCATACTTCACAGCAAACTCAATCGCTTCAATCTTTTTAAAGTATTCTTCATCTAACCTACGGACAACACCTGGCTCATATCTCGGCACTTGCCCCGTAATTTCTTCAATTTGATCAATAAGAGGGCCGATAATATCGTATGCCTCTACCCCTTCTTTTGCAGCCTCTGTTACTAAATACTGGCGCATATCAGGCTTAACTAACGTAAAACATATAAGTGCTTGATTACTCTTAGCAATCGAAATCACTTCTTTTAATGTCCCTGTATCTTCTACATACGGTACACGTCTAATATCAGGAGCAAACGGGAATTGCCCCATTGCTGCTCGAACAACCAAATCAGCCGTTTCCCCTACAGAGTCAGATACGACATATACGATTTTATTATCCATTACATTACCTCACTTTAAACAAATTACACTTATTCGTTATTTACTAAATTTACAAACGCACGTGTAATATTTGTTTTTGTAATTCGCCCAATCACTTCTAAACCTTGTTTCGTATCTTTTACAACTGGCATTGCATCAATCTGTCTTTCTATTAATTCCATCGCAATATCATATAAAGAATCCTCTCTACGACACATCGCAATGTTTGGCATCCTTGTCATGATAATATTAACCGGAAGAGAGGTTAAATCCTGCTTTCCTAAGCTCGCTCTTAATAAATCTTTACGAGACACAACACCAACTAATAGAGTCATCTGATCTACAACGAACAATGTACCAACGTCCTCTAAAAACATCGTACAAATTGCATCGTATACGGAAACATTTTTATCAATTACAACCGGTCTAGATTGATAATCTTGTACTTTAATTTTCTTAACAGCTTCAGATAATAGCTGCCCCCCAGTTTTACCCGTATAAAAATAACCTACGCGTGGACGTGCTTCTAAATAACCAGCCATCGTTAAAATTGCTAAGTCTGGTCTTAGCGTCGCACGTGTTAGACCCAATTGCGCTGCAATTGATTCCCCTGTAATAGGACCGTGATCTTTTACAATCTGAATGATATGTTCTTGCCGTTTATTCAGCTCTATGATAATCACCACCTTTAATGCACAACGAAAAAAGTTATACTATCTCTTAAATATTATATACTAAATATGCTATTCGAAAAAGAAAGTATGTAAAAAGGACCGTATACGGCCCAAAATTATATTTGAAACTTATCAAGTTGTTCTAAAAAACGTCTTGATTTCAAATAAATTCCGCAATATTCATCATAATATGTATTCAATACTAAACGCATTTGTTTTTTTGTGCTATCCTTTACCGATACATTTCCGAGCCTATGTAAATCGAAATGGAAGAAAAGACGTAATAATTTATGAACAGCTTCTCCTACCGGTATACGATATGGGTCTTGCTCTGCATGACGTGAGCACAGAAAACCGCCTTCCCTGACGGAGAAGGCGACAAAGTCTGTTTCTTGATGACAAATCGCACATGTATCAAAGTACGGGCGCATCCCTAATACCGGAAGCATTTTCGTTTGATAAATTAATGATAATACTTCTGGATCAACACCCTCACACATATAATGCAACGTTTGATATAACATTTCAAATAAATACGGATTATGTTTTTTATCTTCTGTTGCTTTATCAGTTAATTCAACAATAAATGATGCATAAGCAGTTAAAAATATATCCTCGCGAATTTCTTTCATAGTTGAAATAATCTCGCCTTGTTGCAATGTTCCAAGCCCAGATCCCATTTGAATAAGAAACTGGCCATGTGTCATTAATTGCGACACAGATGCTAATCGGCTTTTCGGTTTTTTTGCCCCTCTTGCCATTGCACTTACCTTACCAAGTTCTCTTGAGAATATTGTAACAATCTTGTTCGTTTCTCCGTAATCTGTCGTACGGATAACGATGCCCTCAACTTTTTGAAACATGTTCGTCACCATCCAAGGTTTGAACAAAACGGGTCAAGAAATTGGAGAGTCTAGATGCGCTAGCTCCTCTTCATGTTGATCCATCTCATCGTTTACGTCTTTTTCCATTTCTTTCAAAAGCAAGTACGTTTCAATGCTTCCTGTTTTGGAGAAAAACTTCCAGGTAAAATCTAGCATAAGAATCCACCTTTCTCAATAAGCGTAGCCTATAAACCAATTTCCTTTGTTGTTATTAAATTGACCCATTTTGTCCATTTTCATGTGAGAAAAATTTTTCCTAATTTATCAAAGTTCATAAAAACCAATAATCAGTGGATGAACCAACCATCCACTGATTACAACTTTACTCTATTTTAGTACTCATCCTCGCGGAAACCTAGGTCACGAAGCTGAGACATTTTATTACGCCAATCTTTTTGCACTTTTACCCATACTTCTAAAAATACTTTAGAACCAAGTAGCGCTTCAATATCAAAACGAGCTCGCTTACCAACTTCTTTTAACATTTTTCCTTGTTTTCCGATGATGATTCCTTTTTGTGATGCACGTTCAACAACAATCGTTGCATTTATATAAACTGCCCCGCCCTCACGCTTTTGAATCGCATCGATAACAACAGCCACAGAATGCGGCACTTCTTCACGTGTTAAATGTAGTACTTTCTCACGAATAAGCTCTGCAATAATAAATCTCTCCGGATGATCCGTTACTTGATTCTCTGGATAGTATTGTGGTCCTTCTGGTAAATACTTTTTAATTGTTCCAATTAAAGCGTCCACATTATTACCGTCTAACGCAGAAATTGGTACAATCTCTGCAAATTCATGTAGTTTACGATATTGATCAATTAACTCTAGTAATTGCTCTGGATGAAGTTGGTCAATTTTATTAATGACTAAAAATACTGGTTGTTTCGTTTCTTTTAATTTCTCAATGATGAATTCCTCACCACGACCAAATCCTTCAACTGCATTAACCATAAACAGAACAATATCAACTTCTTTTAATGTCGTTTGCGCCATCTTTACCATGAAGTCGCCTAATTTATGTTTAGGTTTATGTATTCCTGGTGTATCAATGAAAATAACTTGTGCATCATTTTCTGTATATACACCTTGAATTTTATTACGAGTCGTTTGTGGCTTATCACTCATAATAGCAATTTTCTGGCCGATAATACGGTTTAAAAATGTAGATTTTCCAACATTCGGTCTGCCAATAATAGAGACAAAACCTGATTTATAACCTTTTCTATTCATGTAAATCCTCCGCTAAAAATGCTCCTGGTAACAATTCTCCGACTGTCGTCTCTTGAACGTCACCATGTAAGTTTGATAAGTATACTTTCGTATCCTGTTTACATAATTCTACCATAACTTGTCGACATGCTCCACAAGGAGGTACTGGACGCTTTGTATCTGCTACAACCGCAATGGCTACAAATTCGTTATCCCCTTCAGAAACCGCCTTAAATAAAGCTGTTCTTTCAGCACAATTACATAAGCCATATGATGCATTCTCAACATTACATCCACGATATACTTTTCCACCGCGCGTTAATAATGCTGCACCTACTTGAAATTTAGAATATGGTACGTACGCTTGTTTACGCGCTTCGATTGCTTCTAGAATTAATTGTTTACTATTCATATTCCCGCATCCTTCCTGTTCACAGCTATGAAGAGATACACTCTCTCATTAAAGGCCCTTACGGCACTTCCAAAGCTTAATAAAAGCTTCGGAATGCAACTATACCATATACGGTAAAAAGATAATAGCACCAATTATAACAGCTATAATTGCAAACAATAAAACCGCTCCTGCCGCAACATCCTTTGCAATTTTTGCAAACGGATGAATATCGGCAGTCGCTAAATCTACCGTTTTTTCCACAGCCGTATTTACCATCTCTAAACTCATTACACTCCCTATTACAATAAGTAATATCATCCACTCTATTTTCGTAATATGGAAATAAAAGCCGCAGCATATAACAATGACTGCGGCTAAATAATGGATTTTCATATTTCGTTCATGACGAAAACAAAAGAATATACCAGCTATAGCATATCCAAAACTATCTATAAGTTTTCCTTTTTTCATCGTCCTAATCCAAAAGCTTCTAAAATTTCTTTTTGTCTTCCGAACATTTCTTTTTCATCTTCTTCTGTCATGTGATCATAACCAAGTAAATGTAAAAAGCCATGTAACGCCAAAAATCCAAGTTCACGATCGAAAGAATGTCCGTACTCTTCAGCTTGCTCTTTCGCCCTTGGAATAGAGATAATAAGATCCCCTAACATGCGCGGCATCTCTGCACCAACAATCTCCATTTCTCCTTCTCCCATCTCTTCCATGGCAAAGGATATTACATCTGTAGGTTGATCTTTATCTCGGTAATCACGATTAATTTCTCTAATGCGCTCATTATCTACAAATGTCACCGATACCTCCGCACCATCCTCGATATTTTCCATTTGAGCTGCTTTTTCTAACACTTCACGAATTAAACTCATATACTCTTCTTTTACTTCTTCTGTTTCATCAATAAAATCAATTAACAAATTCATTCTTTCTCCTTTTCTTCCGGAGGTTCCGGATATGTAATACGCGAATGGAAAATACCATTTAACGTTTCACACAACGTTTTTCCAACGATTTGTAGTTCCTTAAACGTCAAATCACATTCACTAAATTGACCGTCTTGCAGTCGATCTTTAATAATACTTTGCACCAAATTATTAATTTGTTCTGGCGTTGGGTGATTCATAGAACGTACCGCAGCTTCTACACTATCAGCAATACCAACAATTGCCGATTCTTTCGAAGTTGCTTTTGAACCTGGATAACGGAACATCTCTTCTGTATATTTTTCTTTATCTTCTTTAATAGCTTTATAATAAAAATATTTCAGTAACGTTGTACCGTGATGTTGCCCAGCGATATCAATAATTTCTTGTGGAATATGATATTCTTCGAGCATTCTTACTCCATCCGTTACGTGAGCAATTATAATATCTTTACTCGTTACAGGATCTAATTTATCATGCGGGTTTTCAATTCCCATTTGGTTTTCAATAAAAAATTGCGGTTGTACTGTTTTTCCTACATCATGATAATATGCCCCTACACGCGCTAATACACCATTTGCCCCGACTGCTTCACAAGCAGCCTCAGAAAGATTCGCTACCATTACACTATGATGATATGTCCCTGGCGCTTCTAACAAAATTCTGCGTAAAAGCGGATGATTTGGGCTTGATAATTCCATAAGCTTCATACTTGATACGATTCCAAGTCCACTTTCTAAATATGGTAAAATCCCCATAGCCAAAACGGATGATATAATCCCTGAAAGTGAAGCCATTAATAATTGCGTACCAATTTCAAGAGGCGAAAAATTCCCATTACGTAATAATAAGAGCGCCGCCAATACGACTACATTTAATACAGAAACGAGTATACCAGCTTGTAAAATCATTGTACGACGATTTTTTTCTCGCAAGAAAATACTAACCGATAATGAACTTAACAATACGTAAATCCCTACACTATAATTTAATGTACTCGTTACCCCTTCATTAAACATAATACTTCCGCATACAGAAAAAATCATACTCGTTAAAAAGACAAATCGATCACCAATCATTAGTTTTACAAGTATTGTTCCCATCGCAACTGGGACAACATATGCAATCCCCGCGTATTCAAGTTTTTGAAACAAACTAATGATTTTCATTAAGACGATTGTGATAGACAAAATTGTAATATACGCTAAAACATACGGTCTATCTTCTCTTTTTCTCTTTAAAAATAATTCAAATTGTTTATGCATAAAGTATAGTAACACACCAATGAGTACCGCTAATCCAACATAAGGTTGAAAGCCGTTCCCTTTTTCTAACAAACCAACTAATTTCAACTGATTATACACATCACTTGAAATGGTTTCACCTTCTCTAACAAGAACTTGTCCTTGAAGAATATAAACAGGTGGAACTAAGTCTTCCTCTGCTTTTCTCTTCTCTTTCGTTAAGATCGGGTCATAAAAATAGTTCGCTGAAATTGCATATCTTCCTAGCGCTTTAATCGACTCTTTTAAACCATTATCAACATTAACACTATTCATCTCACTTACATATCGTTCTTTCGCATCTTTCAATTCGTCCATTTTAATATGCTCAGTCATGATACTATTAATCGCCGTGACCGCAGCATCTTTCGCTAATACTAATTGGCTCGAATCTGCATTAATCAAACTTAGTAAGTTTGAATCAGATAATTCTTTCGTTAAGTCAGCGGGTAGTTTCTTTTTTAACTTGTCCACTTTCTCAGCATCAGTCATCTTTTTTTGATCATCCGGTCCAACAGCTTTAATCTCTTGCACCACTTCATCCACTTTAGCAAAGACGTCATTCACAATATCAACTTTGTTTTGTTTATACTCACTTTTATATGTATATTGATCTTCAACTTTTGTAGCGGCTTCTTTTTTCTTTTTATCCGTTGTAACTTTATCTTCAATTTTTATAGGAGAATGGATTGTCTTTTTCGCAATAGAATACATATTAACATCTAATTGTTCTGGTTTTACATTATTCATAAGCGCAAAAAACAGCACTGCTCCTAACACAACGTAAGAAATCCAACTTAGTTTTTTCGAATGTTGTAAATTACGAAACCACTTAGAAATTTCTTGAGATCTTGACATGATTTCAATACCTTCTCCTCTCCAGAAATAAAGTGAAACTATTTATAGCTTTCATTTCTTCTACCAAACGATACTTTGAGGCAATATTTTATACACTAGTACCAATAGTTTATTTTCCTTATCTTTCATGATAGTAAACAATATGACGTTCGCCAACCTTATCATACAAAAAGAAATGATCCTGACAAATAGGATCATTCCATTTTATCATATGCCTCAATAATACGTTGCACCAATGGATGTCTCACAACGTCCGTTTGTTCTAATGTAATAAATGACAGACCTGATACACCAGATAAAATATTAGCAGCTATAGATAGCCCTGATTTTACCCCTTTTGGCAAGTCTACTTGTGAAGGGTCCCCTGTAATAACCATTTTAGAACTAAAACCTAATCTTGTTAAAAACATTTTTATTTGAGCACCCGTTGTATTTTGAGCCTCATCTAAAATAACAAATGAATCATCAAGCGTACGCCCCCTCATATAAGCAAGCGGAGCTATTTCAATTACTCCTCGCTCCATCATACGCTGCGTATATTCTTGTCCAAGAATATCATGTAAAGCATCATATAACGGGCGTAAGTATGGATCTACCTTCTCTTTCAAATCCCCTGGTAAAAAACCTAAATTTTCTCCAGCTTCTACAGCAGGTCTTGTTAAAATAATTTTCTTTACATATCCTTGTTTTAAAGCCCTCACAGCCATTACTACAGCTAAATATGTTTTTCCAGTTCCTGCAGGCCCTATCCCAAAGACAATATCATTCTTCTTCATCGCATGAATATATCTTCTTTGCCCCATTGTTTTTACACGAATGGATTTACCTTTTGCAGTCTTGAAAATTTCTTCCTCATATAACTCTTCAAATTGAGCAATTTTCCCTTGTTGTGCAAGCTGAATCGCATACGCAACATCTCTCTCTGAAATTGATATACTTTTACGAATTACAACAAGTAATTGCTGTAAGATTTTTTCTACGAGTGCCACCGTTTCAACTGCCCCAGATACATGAACAGTTTCTCCTCTAGTTACGATCGATACATTCAGTTCTCGTTCAATTACTTTTAAATGCGCATCATTAACTCCAAAAAGAGCGATTGCTTCGTTAGCATTTTCCAATTGTTGGTTCATTTCTACTAATTGTTCTGCCATTACTCAGTCTCCTTGAATATCGGATTCGGATATTGGTTGTGGCTCTGCAATATTTTCAACCACAGTATAATGCAATGTGACTTTCAGTTGATCCGCCTCAACCTCTTTACTCAAAATCTTATCACTTACAATCATAGCATGTTCATCCAATTTTTTCTTTAGTTCTTTTTCGGCCATCTCTTTCGCTACTTTCAGCGCTTGCTTTTCTGTATATTCTCGATTCGCTTCTTCCTCTTCTCTCACAACATCTTTTTCATATGCAATCGGCAGTGTAAAACCAAATAATTTCACATCATGCTTTACACTTTCAGTACGAGAGCGTTTATACTTATCATGCTGAAATCCCCATATTTTTATTTTCGTATCCCCGAATTTAAGAAAATGTTCATTGTATACATTACCAGTATACACTTGGAATTGCGTCTTTAACGGGACATCCACCTTAGATGTATACCACGTTTCGCCATATACAATACCTTTCGCTGAAACAATCGTCGGACTTTCCTCATTACCATATATTCCCGATACGAGAATCTGCCCTTTTTCTACATGATCATTTTTCAGTACAACCGGCTTTCCAACTTCTACAAACGTCTTTGTAATAATCGCTTCTTTTTTTGCTACTAAATTTTGCGGCCTTTGTTCCTTTTCTTTCTTCGGTTCGTTTTTTTCAACAATTTTAAAATGATAAGTCGTTCCCCTTACTTCTAGTCCCGCCCAAGTAATGGCATTAATATTATCTGTCAAATGGCGTTGTACATCTTCTACATTCGGCATTTGAAATTGTAGTTTCCCTTTTTTAATACCCATTTTATCCAATTCTTTCATCAATATATATTCTGTTTCAGGTTTAGCTCCTGTAATTTCAATTTTCCAAACCATATTTGACATTGCAATCACACCAAAAAAGAAAATTAAAAAACCAATTAAAAATCCACTGTTTTTAATTAAACGTTTATTCCAAAAAGGAAAACCATAACGTCCAATAAAATATAATTTACATTCATTTTTTCTATAAATTGGTTTTATTTTTTTCACATCGCGTAACAACATACAAAAAACTAACGTTTCATCAGCTATCTTTTTAACATCCCAAACTAATAAATTCCTCCGTACACATTCATTAACAAACCGTTCCGCTCCTCTACCTTCAATTCGCACTTTTACATATCCAAGCCACTTTATAAACCATTTATTTTTCATTTACCACCTTCACTACCCTTCTAAAAGTAGATATACTACTTTTTATTTGAAGCATTAAAATAGCTCGTACTAAAATAAAACAGAGTAAAACTGTAATCAGTCTCTATCAACGGAACTTTTACAGGATAAAGAAGAAAAACTTCACAAATGGAAGTTTCACTTCAATCACCTTTTTTTTCATTTTCTAAAAATGTTACTTGCTCAATTATCCCCTCGAGTAAAAGCTCTTCTGGAAGAATCGTTTTAATAACAAAGGATTGTCCTTTAATTAATAATTGACCGTGTTTTAAAAGCAATCGCACTTCTTTATCTGAAAACACTAATAACCCCCGATGATTTTCTATATAAATATGTATTTGCCCAACAAGAGTAATCCGAGGTAGATCCATTAATACATCCACTGGTAGGTCTACTTGTTTTGTCAACCAATTTTTCATTTGTTCTAATTTCTTCATCTCGAAAGACCCCCTCTCATCCCATATATATGTATTTCTTCACAAGTGCCTATCGTGTTATAACGACTTCACTAACATAACTATATTCTGCAAGAGTTCATATCATGTTAATTAAAACAGTCGCTATATGAAATCATATTTGTCAGGACAATGATGGATCAGAGGATGTTACCTTTAATAATAGAAGTATTAATACAAGAATATGCGCCCCTACAGGATATCAGTACAAGTTACATTAAGAAATTGAGCCTAGCGAGAAGTGGGAAACTTGAAAAAACCTGTTACAATTCGTTCTGGACGTGACATACTGACCATAGAATAAGTAGTTGTCATTTATTGGACAACTGAGATAAAGTAAAACTATAATCAATCCTCACCAATCGGGCTACCCGTTAATGCGGGATAAAATCAAAAAAAAGAAAATTTCTTCAATCTGAATGTTACGTTGTAAGTAAGAATATTTTATAGATGGTTGTTATATGAATTTCAAAAAATATTAGGGTTCATTAAAAAATGAATTAATAAATGAGGAAATACGAAAGGAAATCGGCTTTGGTCAAGAAATTTTGAATGTTTTAAAACAAGTTACCGACAGTAATATCCAGCCATTTTATGCAACTGATGCAAAATCTAAAATAGTTAGAATCTCTTTCGTTACCTTTGAGGATTATGCTGAAGAGCAAGCTATAAAACTTCAATCTGAGTTTCAGAAGGCTCGGTACTTAGCTTTTATTCGCGAAAGAAGTTTTAGTCAAGGAAGTAAGAATAGGTGTAGAATCGGAATTATACAAGGAAATAATAAATTGAAACTTTAACTAGAGGGGTTTTTATCACTTACAGAAACGCTTTTTAAGCAATATAGCGTTTCTCCTTAATAAGAACAATAAAAAAACGTCTCATACGAAATGAGACGTTTTTTTATGCTAATAGCTGGATAACCAGCTTATTCACAAGTGATCCGTCTGTTTTACCTTTTACTTTCGGCATAACAGCAGTCATCACCTTACCCATATCTGCTTTAGAAGTCGCACCAACTTCAGAAATAACTTGCTTGATTACATCAACTAGTTCTTCTTCAGTTAATTGCTCTGGCAAATATGCGCTTAAAATCTGAATTTCACTTTGCAGTTTATTAACAAGGTCTTCACGACCAGCTTTTTTAAATTCAAGGAGGGAGTCCTTATACTGTTTTACTTCACGAGCTAAAACTGTTATTTCCTCTTCTTCAGTAAGAGTATGTTGCAGTTTAATACCTTCATTTTGTAAAGCAGCCTTAACCATACGAATAACGGTTAATTTTTCTTTTTGTTTATTCTTCATCGCTTGTTTCATATCATCGTTTAAACGACCGAGAAGACTCATAACTTACACCCTCTCTTAGAATTTACGCTTTCTTGCCGCTTCAGATTTCTTCTTACGTTTTACACTTGGTTTTTCATAAAACTCGCGCTTTCTTGCTTCAGCAAGTGTACCAGTTTTAGAAACCGATCTTTTAAAACGGCGAAGTGCATCCTCCAAAGACTCGTTTTTACGAACGACTGTTTTTGACATTCTCTTTCCCTCCCTCCGAAACATCACACTTACATACTAACTTCAGCATGCAAAAAGAAACACTTCTTCAGCATGTCTTTTACGATTATAATACATTTTATCACTTCAGGTCAACTATTTGGCAGAATAAAAGAAGAATAGAAGCATTTCCTTTTCAAAAGTTATGCAAATAACTAGTATCCTTCACTGATGAAGACAACTATATTTTTATCATTTCATCTTTTTTCATACAGGGATGCATGAAACGCCTCCCCACCTTCTATTACTTAATCGCTTCAAATAAAGAAAGCATGCAAACCGTTTCCGGTTGCACGCTCTTTTTATGCGCTAGCTGATTCTTTTTTCACATCATCTTCAAGAACACGAACAAATTGCGCTTCGTTATATGGATAACCAGCTTTCGTAATTTTCACTTTCACTAGCTTACCAATTAATTCTTCTGATCCTTCAAATACAATTTTCAAGTAGTTATCTGTATAACCTACATATAACCCTTCACGGTCGCCCTCTTTAAATTGCTCTTCCGGAATGATTTCAAGCACTTCACCTTCAAACGCTGATGCGTACTCTTTCGCTAATTGATTAGATAGCTCAATTAAACGATGAACACGATCGTTCTTCACATCTTCAGGAACTTGATCTTCCATGCGCGCTGCAGGTGTTCCTGTACGTTTTGAGTAAGGGAACACATGTAACTCAGAGAAGCGGTTCTCTTTAATGAAATTGTATGTTTCCATGAATTCTTCTTCTGTTTCACCTGGGAAACCAACGATTACGTCAGATGTAATCGCAAGGCCTGGTAACGCTTCTTTCAAACGATCTAAACGCTCTTGGAAGAATTCCATCGTATATTTACGACGCATACGTTTTAATACAGTATTAGAGCCAGATTGCAACGGAATATGCAAGTGGCGTACAACTACTTCAGATTTATCTAACACTTCAATTACTTCATCTGAAATTTGACTCGCTTCAATAGAAGAAATACGAAGACGTTTTAATCCGCCTACTTCCGCTTCCATATCACGAAGTAATCCAGCTAAGTTATAATCTTTTATGTCTTCGCCGTATCCACCTGTATGAATACCCGTTAATACGATTTCTTTATAGCCTGCATCCACTAATTGTTGCGCTTGTTTAATAACTTCTTTTCCATCACGAGAACGCATTAAACCGCGCGCCCAAGGAATGATACAGAATGTACAGAAGTTATTGCAACCCTCTTGTATTTTTAAAGACGCACGTGTACGATCCGTGAAATAAGGTACATCAAGTTCTTCGTACACACGTGTTTTCATAATATTGCGGACAGCATTAATTGGTTGACGCTCTTTACGGAATTCTTCGATGTAACCTAACATCTTTTCACGATCCTGTGTACCAACTACAATATCCACACCCGGGATCGCCATAATTTCAGCTGGAGATGTTTGTGCATAACATCCCGTTACACAAATAACTGCATCTGGATTTTGACGCACAGCACGTCTGATTACTTGACGGCTTTTTTTGTCCCCAGTATTCGTTACTGTACATGTGTTAATAACATATACATCAGCTTTCTTTTCATATTCTGTTCTTTCATAACCACCTTGTTTAAACAATTGCCAAATGGCTTCTGTTTCATAGTGGTTTACTTTACAACCTAACGTATGGAACGCAACAGTTGACATTGATCATCACCCCATCAATTCAAAATGATACGAAGCAGCACTTAACGCGTATAACGGCGCCGTTTCTGTTCTTAAAATTCTTGGTCCTAAACTACATGGTACAAATTTATGTTCACGAAGCGCTGTAATCTCTTCCTCAGCTAAACCGCCTTCTGGGCCAAATACAATCAATAGCTTTTGACCTGGTTTCATTGTCGTTAAAGCTTTCGCAAAATTAGATTTCTCGCCTTGTTTTGCTTCCTCTTCGTAAGCAACAAGACAAGCATCATACTCACCACTCATTGAAAGCAATTGCTTAAATGATGCTGGAGCATGTACTTCTGGAATTTCACTTCTATGTGATTGTTCCGCAGCTTCTTTCACAATTTTTCTTAAACGCTCAACTTTTTTATCAGCTTTTTTCGCATCCCATTTTACGATAGAGCGAGATGCTTGAAATGGTAAAAATGCAGCTGCCCCAAGCTCAGTTCCTTTTTGAAAAATTAACTCTAGCTTGTCTCCTTTTGGCAGTCCACTTGCAATCGTCACGAAAACAGGAAGTTCACTTGACGCCTCTACCCATTCTACAATAGCCGTATTAATAAATTCACTGGTAATTTCATCAATTGAACATACTGCTGTTTTTCCATTTACACAGCAATAAATATGATCACCAGCTGACATACGCATCACTCTTGCGATATGATGTACGTCATCACCTACAATGCGAATACTTGTCTCATTTACATATTTCTCTTCTACAAAATAACGTTGCATATAATCACCTTAGTAGAGTTTCGTTCCTTTCGTAAGTCAACACTTACGAAAAGAACGAAACGTTATCATTTTTCATATAACAAACGGCAAGTCCCTCACCTTATAGTGAGAGACTCCCCTTTTCATTATAGACTAAAATCTATATTACGCATTTCGTGCAATAATTGCTACCCAATCTTCCATTCGTAACACTTCTTCAATTGTAAATCCAGCTTTTTCTAGCGCCCCAGAAATTACTTTTTCCTTCGCAGCAATAATGCCCGATGTAATAAATAATCCACCTGACTTCACAACTCTTGCTGCATCTTCAGGGAATAATAGAATAATTTCTGCTAATAAGTTAGCTACGATTAAATCAACAGGACCTTCAATACCTTCTAAAAGACTATTTTGTCCAACAGACACGATATCATCTGTTTTATTTAAACGTACATTCATTTCTGCACTTTCAACCGCAACCGGATCTAAATCATACGCTTGAACAGAAGACGCACCTAATTTTGCTGCTGCAATACTAAGTACACCAGAACCTGTTCCTACATCAATAATAGCGTCACCTGGCTGTACTGTTTTTTCTAAAGCACGGATACACATCGTTGTTGTTGGATGAGTTCCTGTACCAAACGCCATGCCCGGGTCTAATTCAATGATTTTTTCATCAGGAGAAGATGGTGTATATTCTTCCCAAGTCGGTACGATTGTGAATGTATCAGAAATTTGTACTGGATGGTAATATTTTTTCCAAGCAGTAGCCCAATCTTCTTCATTGACTTCGTTAACGGTAATATTTCCAGTACCAATTTCGATGTCGTAAGATGGAAGCACATCAATAGATGATTTTACACCTGCAATCGTTTCATGTAAAGAATCGGTTTGCGGGAAATATGCTTTTATTAATACACCTTCCGCCGGATATTCATCTGGATTCAATGCATAAATTTCACCATATTGTTGCTCGCGCTCTTTCGTTAACTCCGCTGGATCCTCAATCGCAACTCCGCTAGCACCAGCTTCATGTAAAATATGAGAGACAGCTTCTACTGCTTCTTCTGTTGTATGAATACTAATTTCTGACCATTTCACAATTTACCAACTCCATTTTTTATTTCCATTATTCCCCTTTGAAAGCACGTTTAAGCTTTCCGAATAAACTATCATCCTGCTCTTCTTGTCCTGCAAATTCACGTAATAAATCTTTTTGCTGTGAAGTCAATTTCGTCGGTACAACAACACGAACGACTACATATTGATCTCCTTGACCGTATCCACGTACGTTCGGAGCACCTTTTCCTTTTAAGCGGAACTCTGTTCCAGTTTGTGTTCCTGCTGGGATTTTCAGCTTCACTTTACCATGAACAGTAGGGACTTCCACTTCAGCACCAAGTGCCATTTGTGCAAATGTTAATGGCATTTCGCAAATAATGTGGTCTCCTTCACGCTCGAAGAATTCATGATTTCTTACATGAACAACAACATATAAGTCTCCTGCTGGTCCGCCATTTACGCCGGCTTCACCTTTTCCAGACACACGAATTTGTTGACCATTATCAATACCCGCTGGAATTTTAACATTAATTTTTTTACGTTTACGAACTTTACCTGAACCGTGACATGTCGTACATTTTTCTTTAATAATTTGTCCAGTTCCTGAACAATGACCACAAGCTTGACGGTTTACGATACGACCAAACGGTGTGTTTTGTTCAACACTCACTTGACCAGAACCTGAACAATGTTTACATGTTTCTTTTGAAGTTCCTGGTTTTGCTCCACTACCTTTACAAGTATCACATGGATCTTCTACTGGAATTTCCACATTTAATTCCTTACCAAAAATAGCTTCTTCAAAATCTAAAGTGACTTGATATTGTAAGTCAGCGCCTTGGCGCGGAGCATTTGGATCACGACGCCTGCCGCCGCCACCGCCAAAGAAAGAACTAAATATATCTTCAAAACCGAAGCCACCGCCGAAGTCTCCTCCGCCGCCAAATCCACCGAATCCTTGATTTGCACCAGCATGACCAAATTGATCGTACTGCGCACGCTTTTGATCATCACTTAACACTTCGTATGCTTCTTGTACTTCTTTAAACTTTTCAATTGCATTTTCTTCTTTGCTTACGTCTGGATGGTATTTTTTAGCCAAACGACGATACGCTTTTTTTATTTCATCTGTTGAAGCGCCCTTGCTAAGTCCAAGGACCTCATAATAGTCTCGTTTACTCATAAATTTACAACCCCCGAATCTTTCACATAAACGTAATTTTAACACCGAAAGAAAGTGCTTTGCAACAAAGTTTCCTCACTTACAGTATGCAAAGCGAAAAACTTAAGATCCTCACACATCGCTTCTCATTCGTGAAAAAAGCCAAAGTCAAGGCACGCTTGACTTTGACTTTTTGTCATCTTACTTATTATGTTTACAGTTGAATTACTTGTCTTCTTTTACTTCTTCAAACTCAGCATCAACTACATTGTCTTTCTTCGCGCCAGCGTCTTGTGCACCTTGCGCACCTTCTGCTTGACCAGCAGCTGCTTGAGCTTGCTCGTATAATTTAACAGTTAATTGTTGTACAATTTCTTGTAAAGCATCTTTTTTCGCACGAATTTCTTCAAGCTCGTTTTTCTCGATTGCAGCTTGTAATGCTTCTTTCGCTTCTGTTGCTTTTGCAACTTCAGCTGCATCTACTTTACCTTCTAAATCTTTTACAACTTTGTCTGTTTGGAATACAAGTTGGTCAGCTTCATTACGAAGTTCAACTTCTTCCTTACGTTTTTGGTCAGCGTCAGCATTTGCTTCCGCTTCTTGTACCATACGTTCTACTTCTTCATCAGAAAGACCTGAAGAAGATTGGATTGTAATAGCTTGCTCTTTGCTTGTTCCTAAGTCTTTCGCACGTACGTTAACGATACCGTTCGCATCAATATCGAATGTTACTTCGATTTGTGGAATACCACGTGGTGCTGGTGGAAGGTCAGTTAATTGGAAACGACCTAACGTTTTGTTGTCAGCTGACATCGGACGCTCACCTTGTAATACGTGAATGTCTACTGCTGGTTGATTATCAGCAGCTGTCGAGAATACTTGTGACTTACTTGTTGGAATTGTAGTGTTACGCTCGATTAATTTCGTGAACACGCCACCCATAGTTTCAATACCTAAAGAAAGTGGAGTTACGTCTAATAATAGAACGCCTTCTACATCACCAGTAAGTACGCCACCTTGAACTGCAGCACCTAATGCTACAACTTCATCAGGGTTTACACCTTTATATGGCTCTTTACCAGTTTCACGTTTAATAGCTTCTTGTACAGCTGGGATACGAGTAGATCCACCAACAAGAATAACTTTATCTAATTCGCTTGGAGCAAAACCAGCGTCTTTTAATGCACGACGAGTTGGCTCTAATGTTCTTTCAACAAGACCTGCTGAAAGCTCTTCGAATTTCGCTCTTGTTAACGTTAATTCTAAGTGTAATGGACCGGCAGCTCCAGCACTAATGAATGGTAATGAAATTTGAGTTTGTGTTACACCAGAAAGATCTTTTTTCGCTTTTTCAGCTGCATCTTTCAAGCGTTGAAGCGCCATTTTATCTTGGCTTAAATCAATGTTATTTTCTTTTTTGAACTCAGCTACTAAGTGATCGATGATAACTTGGTCAAAGTCATCGCCACCAAGACGGTTGTCACCAGCAGTTGAAATAACTTCGAATGTGCCGTCTGCTAACTCAAGGATAGATACGTCAAATGTACCGCCACCTAAGTCATATACTAAGATTTTTTGTTCTTCGTCTTGTTTTTCTAAACCGTAAGCAAGTGCTGCTGCTGTTGGCTCGTTAATGATACGCTCAACTTCTAAACCAGCGATACGACCAGCATCTTTCGTTGCTTGACGCTCTGCATCGTTGAAGTATGCAGGTACTGTAATAACAGCTTTCGTTACTGTTTCACCTAAGTATGCTTCAGCAGAAGCTTTTAAATTTTGTAAAATGATTGCAGAAATTTCTTGAGGTGTATAATCTTTACCTTCAACTTCTACTTTGTAGTCTGTACCCATATGACGTTTAACAGACATGATTGTATTTGGGTTTGTAATTGCTTGGCGCTTTGCAACTTCCCCAACTTGACGTTCTTCATTTTTGAAAGCTACAACAGAAGGTGTTGTGCGGTTCCCTTCTGGATTTGGGATAACCTTTGGTTCTCCACCTTCCATAACAGCTACACAAGAGTTTGTTGTACCTAAGTCAATACCGATAATTTTACTCATGGCGAATCCTCCTAGTTTTATGTAAATTATTGATTTACTTTTACCATTGATGGGCGAATCACACGGTCTTTTAATTTATAACCTTTTTGGAATTCTTCCACAACCGCGTTTGATTCAAATTCACTATCTTCCACTTGCATAATAGCTTGGTGTTCATTAGGATCAAACTGTTTACCAACAGCTTCAATCACTTCCACACCTTCTTTAGTCAGCGCTTCTAACAATTGACGATGCACCATCTCCATACCTTGTAACAATGATTTCGTTTGCTCATCAGTCGCTTCCACTTGCATTGCTCTTTCAAAATTATCAAGAGCTGGCAAGATGTCTGAAACTAGACTTTGTGCTCTATATTTTTCAGCAGCCTGTTTATCCATTTGGACACGGCGCTTATAATTTTCAAAATCAGCTTGTAGACGTAATGTGCGACCTTCCGTTTCCGTTAGTTTCGCTTGTAACTCATCTACTTTTTCTTGTAAAAGAGCAGCCTCACTTTTTTCTTCTACAGTTTCTTCACTGTTTTCTGGCGTGACAGCTTCTTCAACTTGCGCTTCTTTTACTTCTTCTACCACTTGTTCGTTACGCTCTTCCACAATATTCACCTCCTTAAAAGGTATTAGGTATCATGCATAGCATGATTACCTAATCATTATATATTACACACAGCAATGAAAATTTCATCACTTGAGCGAATGTATTACTCTCATTTACTTTTTAAGCCCATCAGTAAATTGTCTCGTAAATAACTGTAACAAACTAATTACACGAGAATATTGCATTCTCGTAGGACCTAAAATAGCAATTGTTCCAAGTTGCTCTTCGCCAATCGAATATGTTGCAGAAATTAAACTACAATCCTCCATAGCCGTCGAAGAGTTTTCCCTACCAATTTTCACTTGAATCCCGACTTGTTTATGACGCAAAATGTCATAAAATTCGGCTTCATTATCAATCATGGTAAGTAAAGATCTAACCTTTTGAATGTCATGGAACTCTGGCTGCGAAAGCATATTTGCTTTTCCTCCAAAGTATATCTTTTCCGATAACGGAACTTGAAATGTACCATCCAACATTTTTATTGCACTATCGTAATTATGAACATACCCACGTAAAACTGTAACAATTTCCTTAAAGATTTTATTATGAAGTTCTTCCATCGGTACGCCAGATAGCTTTTCATTTAAAATATTAACCATTTTTTCTAAATCTGATAAATCAACAGATTCCGGAACGGTAATCGTTTTACTTTGTACATGCCCTGTATCGGTTACAATAATAGCGACTGCAGTTTGACGATCAAGCGGCACAATTTGTACATTTTTAAGTTTATTTGTACTTAACTTCGGTCCAAGAACAATTGCCGTATAATTCGTAAGTTCTGATAAAATTTGAGCAGATTGCTGTGCAATTTTTTCCGCTTCAAAAATTCTTTCAGCAAATAAATCTTTAATTTGTACAATTTCAGCGTTCGGTAAGTTTTGCGGCGCTAAAAGATGGTCTACATAAAATCGGTAGCCTTTCTCAGAAGGAACACGTCCAGAAGAACTGTGCGTTTTTTCAATAAAACCTAATTCTTCTAAGTCCGCCATTTCATTTCGAATAGTAGCTGAACTAAATGTGATTTCATCTTTTTTAGCCAACGTTCTAGACCCAACGGGCTGCGCTGATCCAATAAAGTCATCAATAATTGTTTGTAAAATTAAGAGCTGACGTTCCGTAAGCATCTCATCATCACCTCTGTTAGCACTCTTTGTCTTTGAGTGCTAAATCTATTAATAACTTACCAAAATTGACATTCAATTGTCAACGGAAACGTCACGAAATAATGAAACTTTTTCACGCCTATGGAACATTTAATTAGTCAATCAAAAATGATTGGAATACTTCATTCCCTAATAATTTTCCTTTTCGCGTTAAACGCACATGTCCATCTTCCTCTTCAAGCAATCCCTGCTCTTGGTTGCTTTGTAACTGCTTCGCGAAAACTTGATCCATCTCTACATTAAATTTATTGCGGAACGCCGTTTTAGAAACACCTTTTGTTTTTCGAAGCCCTAAGAACAGCTCTTCTTCCATTCTTTCTTTCTCCGTCACTTTGTGAACATCTAAATACGGAAATCCTGTTTCATCAATTTTATTAAAATATTGCTTCAGAGGACCAACATTTTGAATACGTTCTCCGTTCACATAACTATGAGCTCCAGCTCCAAATCCATAATACTCTTCATTATTCCAGTATGTGAGATTATGTCTACTTTTATTGTCACCTTTTGAGAAATTACTAATTTCATACTGGTTATAACCGTGTTTCTCCATTTCATCCATTACTATTTCATACATTTTCGCTTCATGGTCTTCACCCGGAAGACGTAATTTCCCTTTGTTCATTAAGTTATAAAACACTGTTTTTGGCTCCACAATTAATGAATATGCCGAGAAATGTTGTACACCAAGCGTAAAAGCAATATCTAATGTTTCTTTTACATCTTCTATCGTCTGTCCTGGCAAAGCATAAATAATATCTACATTAATATTTTTAAAGCCTACTTCCTGTGCCTCTCGAATCGCGAGGAATGCATCTTCCCTCGTATGCTTGCGCCCGATCTTCTCAAGAAGTTCATCACGGAACGTTTGCACACCAAAACTAATTCGATTTACTCCACCTTCTAGCAGTACATTTAGCTTCTCTTTCGGTAAATCTCCTGGATTCGCTTCAAATGTTAATTCACAATTCGGGGCGAACGGACGCAAATGACGATTAATAATCTCGAGTAATTTTTTTGTCTGTTCCATATTTAACGCTGTCGGAGTTCCCCCACCCACAAAAATCGTTTTCATACTATCAAATGGAACTTTTTGAACCGTATTTATTATTTCCTTCTCTAAATAATCTAAATATTGATCAACCGGTTGGCGTTCAATAAACACTTTATTAAAATCACAATAGTGACAAATGTGCTGACAAAATGGAATATGAATGTATGCAGCTTGTACCAAATATAACTCCTACCTTTCTAAAAAGAAAACCTCCGCACTCCGGAGGGTTCTCTACTTCTCTAACGTATTACGAATTTGTTCCATTCGCATTTTTCCCCAATCATACATCATTTCAACGATCGGTAAAAGTGACATGCCTAGTTCCGTCATATAATACTCAACGCGAGGAGGAATTTCGGGATATACTGTCCGATCAACAATCCCATCTTCCATTAACTCTTTTAATTGGTTCGACAAAACTTTATGAGAAATGCTTGGGAATAACCGTTGTAATTCACTGAAACGATGCGGCCCTTCCACACCAAGATGCCACAGTATCACAACTTTCCACTTTCCACTAATAATAGAAAGCGTCAATTCCTTTTCACAATTAAAATTACCATTTTGTATTTTATCTTGAATATCTTTTCGAATATTTTCGGACATTAACAATCTCCTAACTCTATATGAACTAAAAAGCTCTCTCATTATTGTAAATGAGAGCTGCTCAGATGTCTAAAAAGTAATTATACAGAAAAAAGAAGCCGCACAAACGACTTCTTTTTTATTTCAAATATTAGTTGTCATCCATTTTCAGTACAGCCATGAATGCCTCTTGCGGTACTTCTACAGAGCCAACAGACTTCATACGTTTTTTACCTTCTTTTTGCTTATCAAGAAGTTTACGCTTACGAGAAATGTCACCGCCGTAACATTTTGCAAGTACGTTTTTACGCATCGCTTTAATTGTAGAACGTGCTACAACTTTATTTCCGATAGTCGCCTGAATTGGCACTTCGAACTGTTGTCTCGGAATTAATTCTTTTAATTTCTCTACGATTACTTTACCACGGTCATACGCTGAATCACGGTGTACGATAAATGATAAAGCATCCACTTGTTCATTATTTAAAAGAATATCCATTTTCACAAGTTTAGATGGCTTATACCCAATTAACTCGTAGTCAAATGATGCATACCCTTTCGTATTTGATTTCAATTGATCGAAGAAGTCATATACGATTTCTGATAACGGGATTTCATATGTTAATGTAACACGCGTTTCATCTAAATATTGCATATCAATAAACGTTCCACGTTTACCTTGGCAAATCTCCATTACAGCTCCAACATAGTCATTCGGAACCATAATTGAAGCCTTCACAAACGGCTCTTCTACACGATCGATAGACTGTGGATCTGGCATATTAGATGGGTTATCAACAATAACATCTTCACCGTTAGTTAAATAAACTTTATAAATAACGCTTGGCGCTGTTGTAATTAAGTCAATCTTAAATTCACGTTCAATACGTTCTTGAATGATTTCCATGTGAAGAAGCCCTAAGAAACCACAACGGAAACCAAATCCTAGCGCTTGAGATGTTTCTGGTTCAAACTCAAGAGCAGAATCGTTTAACTCTAATTTTTCTAATGCATCACGTAAATCGTTATAACGAGCAGAGTCAATTGGATACAGACCACAGAATACCATCGGGTTTAACTTACGGTAACCTGCTAACGGCTCTGCAGCTGGACGTTTCGCATGTGTAATCGTATCACCAACACGTGTGTCACCAACATTTTTAATCGATGCTGCTAAGAAACCTACATCACCTACTGTTAACTCGTCACGTTGCGTAGTTTTCGGTGTAAATACACCTACTTCTGTTACTTCAAATTCTTTACCCGTTGCCATCATACGTACTTTATCGCCAACTTTTACTGTTCCATTTACAACACGGATATAAGCAATTACACCGCGGTACGGATCATATAAAGAGTCGAAAATCATACATTGTAATGGCTCTTCTGAATCACCCGACGGAGCTGGTACTTTTTCAACAATTTGTTCTAAAATTTCTTCAATACCAATTCCAGCTTTCGCAGAAGCAAGTACCGCTTCTGATGCATCTAAACCAATTACATCTTCTACCTCTTGACGTACACGTTCTGGATCCGCACTCGGTAAGTCGATTTTATTAATAACTGGTAAAATTTCTAAATTATTATCAAGCGCTAAGTATACGTTTGCTAACGTTTGCGCTTCAATACCTTGCGCTGCATCTACTACAAGAATCGCGCCTTCACAAGCCGCTAAACTACGAGATACTTCGTACGTAAAGTCGACGTGTCCTGGTGTATCAATTAAATGAAGAATATACTCTTCACCATCTTTTGCTTTATAGTTTAATTGTACTGCGTTTAATTTGATTGTAATACCACGCTCACGCTCTAAATCCATAGAGTCAAGCAACTGAGCTTTCATTTCACGTTGTGTTAACGCGTTTGTTTTCTCTAAAATACGGTCTGCTAACGTTGATTTTCCGTGGTCAATATGAGCAATAATAGAGAAATTACGAATTTTGGACTGTCTTTTTGCTCTTTCTTCTTTATTCATCTATGTTCTCAACTCCTAATAGTCTCGCCAATATACACTAGCACTGATTATATCAATAGAGCAACAAAGATTCAATGAAAACTCGTGCTGCTTACGATACAAATCATTCTATCTATATCTTATGCGAATAAACCATAAGAGACAAACCCTTTTCAAATTTTAAAACGGCTGTCTTACAAACCAGTAAAACAACCGCCTCCCATGTTACTCTTAGCTAAAAATTCCTTTTATTTTCCCAACAACGATATCCGTTCCGAACTTCGTCATTTCATAAGCTACACTTGCTACTGCCATCCCAATTCCTTCTACAACATTAAAACTTCTTAAACGTTCTAACTGTTGTTGTTTTTCTGAGGCCGAAAACGAGCTACCCAAAATTTCTGATTCAGCACCTGTACTTTCTGTCCCTGTCATATGAGCTATTTGTTCATATGACAGTTGCTGATAGCCTTTCATACTTTTCAAACCATGATTAGCAAGTGCCACTCCTGCTATCATCATAAGTAAACATAAAGCCACACTACATATACACAAAAGCGTAAAGCGACTCAAACGATAATCATCTGTTCCCCTCAATGTGTATATGCTCCCGTATTATCTTGATCAATTTGATGATGCAGCGCCGCATTTAAACCACTCGCTATTACATTCGCCATATCCTCAATAAAAGTATCTACTTCTTTTGGGGTTACCATTAAATTATGACCAAGAGGAGATAGCACTTCATAAATCAGCCTTCTTTTTTCTTCTTCTCCCAACGTGCCAACAGCACCTAAAAACATATTTCTGCTCTTTTCATCCGGCATATCTTCTTCCGTTAATTTTTTCTTTTCTCCAAATGAAAATCCCGCTGGTAACAAAGAGCGTGAAGGTTTATTTCCTTCTTTCATCTCTCGGCCGAAATGTTTCAAAATAAAATCAATCGTATCACTTGTAATCGAAACAGCATCGACCACAGTCGGAACACCAATCGCGATTACAGGGATACCTAATGTGCCTTTACTTAGTTCTTTACGTTTATTCCCAACCCCCGATCCGGGATGAATTCCAGTATCAGAAATTTGTATCGTGCTATTTACTCGTTCAATAGAACGGGCAGCTAATGCGTCAATCGCAATTACAAAGTCCGGGTTCGTCTTCTCAATAATCCCATAAATAACATCGCTCGTTTCGATCCCTGTAATTCCCATTACCCCCGGCCGAATTGCACTAACAGGCCTAAACCCTTCTTCTACACTTTCAGGCTGTAATTGAAACAAATGTCTCGTTACTAATACATTTTCTACAACTATCGGTCCAAGAGCATCTGGTGTTACATTCCAATTCCCAAGACCTACAATTAAACAGCTTGCTTCTTTTGTAACGCCAACCTCTTCTAAGAAATTAGAAAATTCTTTTGCAAAAATACGCTCCACTTTTTGTTGAAGTTCTGTATCTTGCTGACGTATACCTTGAACTTCAAGCGTTAAATAATTTCCAGGCTTTTTACCCATCGCTTCAGAGGCAGCTTCATCAATTGTTACTTTTGTAATTATAGTCCCCTCTTCTTCTCTCTCTTTTACAATAACTCCCTGTATCCCTTTTTGTTCCTCTTGGCTTTCTTGCAACATTTGATGGGCTTCTACAGCAAGGTCAGTTCTAATGCTATATTTACTTAAATCTAATGGTTCTTTCATCGTATCTCCTCCGTAATTCATAGTAAATATCGTTAGATTTCCCAAAGTTATATAAGGTCATTCTTTCCTTTACGTGAAATTTCATGGATATACTATTGCAATTCTCTTCACCGTTTGATAGAATATCACTTGTTCTATGTAAGAATCGAGTCATTCGATTGCACCAGGGAGGTGAAAAGTATGGCAAACATCAAATCTGCTATCAAACGCGCTAAACTTAGCGAAGAGCGTCGTGCACATAACGCTTCTATCAAGTCTGACATGCGTTCTGCTGTTAAAACTGTAGAAGCTTTAGTTACTAATAACGATCTTGAAAATGCTAAAGAAGCTTTCAAAACTGCTTCTAAAAAACTTGACAAAGCAGCTCGTAAAGGTCTTATCCACCAAAACGCTGCAGCTCGTCAAAAATCTCGCTTAGCGAAACAAGTAAACGCGTAAGGCGTTTAAAAAACGATCCATTTGGATCGTTTTTTTATATACAAAAAAGTTCATGTACTTAGTACATGAACTTTTTTGTGTCATCACATATGATTTAATCGCATTAAGAAAAACTCGAGCACAAGTTTCTTATCCATCTTTCCCGTCTTCATACTATAATCAGCTTCCGCTAATTCTATAATCACTTTTTTTAATTCTTCAAAAGAGAAAAACTTCGTTTGATTCATTGCCAACTTCACGCGATACGGATGTACACCAATATGAGACGCAATTTGATTTTGTCCATAACCACGTTGCTGTAGCTCTTTCACTTGATACAACAAGCGGAATTGACTCACTAATAACGCAAGCAATTTAATCGGCTCTTCCTGCTGCGTAAATAATCCATCCAAAATTTGCATTGCACCTGCAATATCTTTTTTCACCACTTTTTCTGTCAAAGCGAATACATTTTGCTCAACGGATTTTGGTACAAGCTCTGCAACAAGTTTCGTCGTAATCTCTCCGCCCATACCAACGTATAACGTTAACTTGTCCATTTCCTTCGCCAACATTGTTACATTACTTCCCACAAGCTCTAGCAACAAACTAACAGCCGTGTTATCAATATGCACATGCACTTCATCTGCACGAGCAACAATCCACTTCTGAACATCCTGTATTTGCATCGCATTTGCTTCTACTACATCTGCTGTTTTCTTTAATAGTTTTGTAATTTTTTTTCGCTCATCAAGTTTTTCGTAAGGCGCAACAAAAACAAGAATAGAAAATGGAGAAGGTTCACCAATGTATTCTTCTAAAATTTTTATATTTTGCTCTAACTTTTCTTTTTGCGAAGTCAAAAATAGCGGTGATTTTATTAACAGTACTTTCCGTTCTCCGAAGAAAGGAAGCGTACGCGCATCCTCAACCACATCTTCTAAATACGCTTCTTCTAAATCGTATGTCACAACATTAAACTCTCGATCTTCTTCTTCAAGTGCTTCTGTCGTAATAAGCTTTATCGTTTCATTTATAAAAAAAGCTTCCGTTCCATATAGTAAATATAACGGAGCAAACTGTTTCTTTTTAATTTTTTTATGTATATCACTCATACTTTTTCCTACTCCCTAACTTGGCAATATATATTTATACTAATGCCCTAGCTTTTGTTTTACAAGTACAAAGGAACAGGCTTTATAACCCGTCCCTTTATTTATATTAAACGCCACGCAATAAGCCCCGGGTTTCTTATTGGTGTGCGGTAATCACCTTCCCTTTATTATTCGCAATAAAAATTTGAGTATAAGTGCCAACTGTTAACATGCTTGGAAACGAAAAACTCACATTACTTCATGATTTAAAAGTAGCAAAAAAGCTCGTTTTCTCTTCATATGGAAATTGTAGATTTTTTTCTGACAATATTTTATACTAAAGTGGAATGTTGGGGAGGGATTCTAAATGAATGATTTTGAACAAAACGTTCAAAGTAAACGCAATGACGCTATTGATTCAGGGGTAGGATTTATCGTCTCATTTGGTTTTTTCGCAACACTTTTCATCATTGCAACTGTTATTAAATTTATCGGTTCTTAAAGACTGCCACTTCATGGCAGTCTTCTCTTTTTCATCTATTATGTGTTTTATCATATGTGATTTTACTTTTAAAGGTTCCATTTTCCCCTTTAAAAACATAGGAAATAGCACCTTGCTTGTCCGTGCGCCATATCGCACTCCCCATCTTCTCAAAACGCTCTATCACTTCTTTATGCGGGTGTCCATACCTATTCTGCTTACCAACAGATATAATCGCTACACGAGGCTGTATGACGTTCAAAAAAGGCTCTATAGATGACGTATTACTCCCATGATGAGCAACTTTTAAAACATCCACTTGTAAATCTGGATATGCCTCTACTAAAATCTTTTCCCCTTCTTCTTCCAAATCGCCTGTAAATAGCCACTTCAACCCTCCAAGTTTTGCCCATATTACAATTGAAGCGTTATTTTCGCTTTTTTCTTTTCCTTTTGGAGCTAAAACGAAAAATTCCGCTTCATTTACACTCCAACTCGCCCCTTCCCCCACTTCAGTTATTTTCATTTCCTTTTCTAATGCCTGTTTCTTGACTACTTTTTCTAATACTGCATCTTTTCCCTTTCGGCCAAATACCACTTCTTTTACAGGTATATATGATAATAATTCTTGCGCAGCACCTATATGATCTGCATCTCCATGCGTTACGATTAATTTATCAATTGTTTTAATACCTTCTTTTTGTAAAAAGGGTATTAAAACATCATTCCCAACAGAAAATTCATGCTTTTTTTGTTGCCATTCTTCCTTATTCACACGAAGCGTTCCACCTGTATCAATAAGATAAATCCCTTTATCATACGGAAGGCGAATTAATATTGCATCACCTTGTCCAACATCAATAAATGTTACACTTCCGCTTCCTCTAAAATATGGATATACATAATGACATGTGCTAATAAAAATAAATACACTCGCAACTATACAAACCATTTTTTTCGGCGCTCTTCTTTCCCAAACCATCAATATACTGACAATACTCGCGCAATATACAGCTACAAGATTGAAGGGCGTTTCCCCGAAGATAAGCTGGGTAAAGGGTAAACTTTCACAATAACTTAGAAAATCATTAGACATACTCAAGCCTATTGATAATACATCCGCAAATCCTTTTGCGAGAAACGGGACAATTGGCATACACAGTAAAATAATAATGCTACATGGTAATACAATGATAGATAAAAACGGAACGTATAAGAGATTGAGGAGAATGCTATATGGAGAAAAATAACCAAAGTGATATAACAAAATCGGAGTACTAACGAGCTGTGAAATGATAGAAATATAAATAGAATTTCGGATTACTCCGTTGCTACTCCCTAACAATAACGGAGCAGACAAAAGTAAAGCGAAGCTACCTACAAAAGAAAACTGAAATCCAATATTAAAAACAAGATAAGGGTCATATATAAGCATACATATAGCTGTTACACTTAAAGCATCTAAACTAGATAAACGAATCGAGCACATAAAAGCAATCAACATCAAAACCCCTGTTATAGAAGCTCTTATAACAGAGGGTGAAGCCCCTGCTAAAACCATATACAAAGGAATACAAATGATAAGGCAAATTGTTGCTACCTCCCTCGTCGCACCGCTTCTTAGCAAAATAAAATATACTATCACCATCAACAATACAATGTGTGAACCTGAAATTGCTAACAAATGTACAAGACCAAATTGTTGATATTGCTCTTCCACTTCAAACGTCATTTGTTGTCTATCACCAAAGAGTAATGCATTCATAAAAGCACCTGATTGCTCTGGAAACATTTCTGTAACTTTCGAGATTGCTTGTTGCCTTAAAAGAAGAATCCATTGCGTGAGCGACAATGATGTTTTATAGCATTCAGAAATATATGTAGCCTTAAATGTGAAATGAATATGTTGCTTGTATAAATAATCACGGTAATTAAAACCATGAAAATTCCGAGCTGTTTCCGGTTCTTTCCTCTCACCCTCGAATACACATGATATCCCTGCGTATAATTGTTGCATTTTTTTCTTTTCCAAAGCTGATTTTATTCTATAACTTAACTGCACTATATTTTTATTCTGATCTTCAAATTGAAAAGATAGGCGATCCCCATTAACAAGCGGTGTGTTTTGTATAACCCCTCTTGTAACTGCATAGGGCTTCCCTAGAGGCTTATTCCATACTTGAACATAGGAAGTATATATAACGCTACTAAAGCACGCTACAATACAAAGAATGAAGGTTTTACGCGAAGTGCGATATAAACAGAAGAAAACATTTAAAAAGAGGCAAAAAACTATCAATAAAAGTGACGAGGAAAAGGCAATTGCAATCCCTATTATAAACGAGATTGCAACATACCCCCATTGTTCTTGCAACTTATACTCACTCCTTATAGCATCATTTTTGCTTTCGTGAATACATGCTGTAATTCTTCCATTGATAAATTATCTTTTTCTAAAGACGCAAATAATTCTTTCAACTCTGTATAACGTTTTTGATCCTCTAATGCAGCAATATCATATTCTAGCGGAACGTGTTTCACTGTTACATTCGCTTGTTCAAATAACTCTATGGCGTATGGATGATTTTTATAATCCTGCGCATAATAAACCGCTGTAATACCACTTTGAATAATTGCCTTACAACATTGTAAACAAGGGAAATGCGTAACGTAAATTTCTGCTTCCTCTGTTTTCGCACCAAACTTGGCACATTGTAATAAAGCATTCATTTCGGCATGAATTGTCCGAACACAATGATTATCGATTACGTAACAACCATCATCTATACAATGTACGCCACCTTTAATTGAACCATTATATCCACCAGCAATAATTCGTTTATCGCGAACGATTGTCGCTCCTACCGCAAGCCTTGTACATGTACTACGCAAAGATAGTAGATGGCTTTGCGTCATAAAATATTGATCCCATGAAATTCGTTCCATATTTTTCACCTACTTTTTTGTCTACTTGTAGTGTAGCGAAAGAAGAAAAACTTCGTCAATCTTTTACGGAATAATAATTTGATCTTTTATCTTTTCAAGAGACTTCGCGCCAATTCCATCAATCTCTAATAAATCTTCTATTTTCTGAAACGGACCATGTTCTTCTCGATATTTCAAAATACTTTCTGCCTTTCGAGAGCCAATCCCTGTAATTTTTTCTAGTTGTTCTTTCGCCGCTGTATTTATTCGAATCTTGCCATCTTCCTTAGAAGAAGTAAGCACCCCTTGTTCTGATTCATTTTTACTCGGTATATAAAGAAGCATTTGATCTTGTACAATTTGTGCTAAATTCACTTTTTTCATATCTACTTCTGATAAAAAACCACCAGCCTTTTGAACCGCGTCCTTTACGCGATCTCCTTCCTTCATTTCATATACCCCTTCTTTACTAACCGCTCCTTTCACATCAATTATAATTGTTCTTTTCTGTTCCTTTGTATCCGATATTTTCGGTTTACCCTTTTTTTCGATCTCCTTCTCTTGTACATTCATTGTAATAGGCATTCGTTCTACACTCTGATTCGTTTTCCAAAAAACAAGAAAAAGTAAAGTTCCAATAATAGCTACTAAACCTAACCACTTTTTCGGAAAATCCCACATCATTTTACACCTCTAATCATAAATTTATAACATCATTCATATTGTTTAGGAGAAAGCTGTTACGAAGGAGGGATGAAACTTTGAACATAGGAATTATAGGGACAGGAAACATGGGGAATATACTAATCGATGCATTTTTAGAAACCCGTGCTGTCAAACCTTCGTGCCTTACAATCATTAATCGGACGCCTGCAAAAGCATATCATATAAAAGAAAAATACCCTTCTGTTCATATAGCAAAAACAATCCCGGAAGTAATCGAACAATCACAACTTATTTTTATTTGTGTCAAGCCGATAGATATATACCCTATCCTAAAAAAATACGCTGAACATTTTTCTGATGAAACGTGCTTAGTTTCTATTACAAGTCCAATATCTCCATCACAATTAGAGACTCTCGTACCTTGCCACGTCGCGCGTATCATTCCAAGTATCACAAATCGCGCGCTCTCTGGCGCCTCACTATTTACATTTGGAGATAATTGCTCTGAAGAATGGCAACAAAAACTACTTCGTCTATTCAAAAACATTTCTACACCTCTTGTAATAGAAGAAGATATAACGCGCGTTTCATCTGATATAGCAAGTTGCGGTCCTGCTTTCTTTAGTTATTTACTACAATGCTTCATTAACGCTGCTGTAGATAAAACAAATATTACACACGAAGAGGCTACTACTTTAGTAAGTGAAATGGTCGTGGGGATGGGGAAATTACTTGAAAAAGAAATCTTCACATTACCTACCTTACAAGAAAAGGTTTGCGTGAAAGGCGGCGTTACTGGGGAGGGCATTCGGGTTTTAGAAGAGCACGTTGGAGATATGTTCCATAAGTTAATCGAGCGAACACATGAAAAATTTGATGAAGATTTAGAATGCGTTGATCAGCAATTCAATAAACACACATAATAAATACGTCATTTTCATTCCAAATCCTTTTTATAAATACTTACTTTTTTACAATACATTTTCACTTCAACTACTATTCCCACACTTTACGCATACAATCTTCAGATTATGCTAGAACTAAAAATACATCTTCTTTATAAAACAAAAGCAACCTTCTCGGTTGCTTTTGTTTTTATCCGTTTTTCTTCGCCATGAAGAAAATACGCTCTGTTTGTTCTGTAACTTCAAGTCGCTCAAAATCACCTGTTACACGAAGCACTGTAAAACCTGCTTCTTCAAGCCATTTCGTTAACTCTTCCACTTGATATGCACGTTGCACGTGACATTCGTCAAACCGATGGTACACATCTTCTTCCGGATCTTGAACAAAGAATGTTAAATCATGCTCTACACTATTTGATTCTTCACCAGGGAAGCAATTCCAAATAAGAGATATTTCTTCTCCATTCACTGTATACGTTTCATTTTGAAATACATGATGTATTTTATATAAAGAATGTACATCAAATAAAAACAAACCATCTTGACGTAAATGGTGAAATACTCTTCTAAATGTTTCTTGTACTCCATCTTCTTGCAATACATAATTTAACGAATCACAAAAGATGGTTACACAATCAAACTCACCTGGAACATCAAGCTCTCGCATGTCTTGTTGATAAAAAGGAATAAAGTATCCCTCTCCTCCTAGTTTTTGCTGAGCGACTGTTAACATTTCTTCTGAAAGATCGACACCTATTAAATCGTAACCCTTTTGCACAAGCGGCAGGGTTACATTACCCGTACCGCATGCTACATCAAGAATTTTTGCCTCTTTCATATCTGCCTGCTGTAAACTTCCCTCTGTAAATTCCACCCATTTATCATAAGGGACATCATTCATTAGTTCGTCGTACAACAATGCAAATTGTTCGTATTTCATTGGCCTAACTCTTCTGTAATATCTTCACGTGGCACATCGCCCCATAGACGCTCTAAATTATAGTGATTACGCTCATCTTTATGGAATACATGAGCAACTACATCTCCAAGATCAACTAATACCCAACGTGCTTCGTCAAACCCTTCCATACGTTGTACGTCGATTTGGAACTCATGTGCTTTTGATTTAATTTCACGTGCAATTGCTTGCACTTGTTTGTCTGAATTTCCGTGACAAATAATGAAATAATCTGCAATTGGTGAAATACCTTGCATATTTAGGACAACCATATCTTCTGCTCTCTTATCATCAGCTGCTTTTGCCGCTAATACTAATAAATCTTTATCGTTCATTTACTCATTTCCTCCTTGATAACTGCATTGTATGTTTGGAATGTTAATGGATAAATCGTCTGATTTTTTTCCATTAAAAATTGAATTGTTCTCTTTAACGCAAATAATAAAGCTTGATTTATATCCGTATATGCGAGTTTACGAGCCTCTTCCACTCCTGGAAACTTTCGCCCAGGTTCAATGTAATCAGCTACATAAATCACTTTATCTAACATCGTCATATTCTCATGACCACTTGTATGATATGTAATAGCTTGCAAAATTTCAGAATCCGTAATGCCTACTTCTTTTTCTACTAAGTATGCCCCAACAGGTGCATGCCATAACTCTTTGTTATAGCAAAGTAAGTCTTTCGGCAAATCTTCACGTTTAATAATTTCTTCCATCTCTGAAATTGCTCTACATTTCGCATAATCATGGAATATAGCTGCCATCTCTGCTTTTTTTTCGTCCACACTGTATAACTTAGCAAGCTCAATCGCTGTCTCCATTACACCAATTGTGTGTATATAACGTTTTTCATGCATTTGTTGTTTGACAATATGCAGTGCATTCTCACGATTCATACAACCCATTCCTCTCGATATATACCTGTACTTTTTCGGGAAGTAAATATTTACACGTTTTCTTCTCCTTATATCTCTCACGTAATAAGGATGAAGAAACTGCAAATTCCGGAATTTCCACTGTAGTAATCTTATATGGTGTATGCAATGTATACCCAGGTCTTGCAACTCCAACAAACGTTACAAGATTAAGTAAAGCTTCAATGTTATACCACTTCGGTAAATACTCAACCATATCCCCACCAATAATAAAGTGAAACTGCACATCCGGATACTTCTTCGTCAATTGTAACATAGTGTCATACGTATAAGATGGGCCCTTCCTACTTAGCTCTTCTAAACAAATAGAAAAGTGCTCTTCTGCCTCAGTCGCGAGCTCTAACATATGTAAACGACTTTCTACACTTGTAATATTCCGCCCTTGTTTATGTGGCGGAATCTGGTTTGGCAAGAACCATACTTCTTCCAAGTTCAAAGCATGATATACTTCATTTGCAATTAGCAAATGTCCATAGTGAGGCGGATCAAATGTACCGCCAATGATGCCAATTTTTCTCAAAAGAAACGCCCCTTCCTTTTACATACAGCAACTCTCCTCGGTTAGGAATGAAGAGAGTTGCTATTAATAAAAGTTCAATTGGTTTCGCTCTCTACATCATTACGCATAAACGATAAAAATAGCGCATGCTAGTCTTTTTATCGAGGAAGCTTAATTTGTTTATTTTCTCTTGATTCTTTGTATAAAACGATTGTGCTTCCAATTACTTGAACGATTTCAGCACGTGCACCTTTTGCAAGTTCTTCCGCAACCTCACGGCGATCAAATTCACAGTTTTGTAATACACTTACTTTAAATAACTCACGAGCTTCTAAAGTATCTGCGATTTGTTTAATCATATTTTCATTTACTCCGCCTTTTCCTACTTGAAAAATTGGTGTTAAATGATGTGCTTGTGCACGTAAAAATCTTTTTTGTTTTCCTGTTAACATATATGTTAGCCTCCAAGCTTTTCTATAACTAATTGTTTCATTCTCTCGATATTTGGCGTGCGTCCTGTCCACATTTCAAATGCAAGTGCTCCTTGATAAACAAACATATCAATACCATTTTGAATGATTGCGCCTTGCTCTTTTGCCTCACATAAAATTTTCGTTTCAAATGGATTATAAATTATATCTGATACAATCGTTCCTTTTTTTAACGAACAAATTTGTAATGGCGTATGTTCTACGTGTGGATGCATACCTATCGTTGTCGTCTGAATGATAATATCATAATTTCCTTGTTCTTCTGTCGCTTTTTCTAACGACAAAGCAACAGAATTAACATCGGCCGTACGTGCAGCAATAAGTTCCTTCGCCTTATCTACTGTACGATTGGCTACATCAATCTCTTTTACACCTACATCAGCAAGAGAAAAATAAATAGCTCGGCTAGCACCACCTGAACCAAGTAACAAAATACGTTTCCCTTGAAGTGGTTCATTACTAATTGACTGCAGCGCTCGAACAAAACCAATCCCGTCTGTGTTATAGCCAATTAATCTTCCATCCTTATGAACCACTGTATTTACTGCACCGATTTTCCTTGCCAATGGGTCAATCTCATCCAAATACTCCATAATAGCAACCTTGTGCGGAGTTGTTACATTAAATCCTGAAATACCTAATGCTTTTAAACCTCTTACTGCTTCCCCTAGCAATTCCTCTTCAACAAGGAACGCATGATAATGGGCATCCATATTCAAGTGTTCAAATGCATCGTTATGCATAACGGGTGATAATGAATGTCCAATTGGATTTCCGATTACACCATATAATTGTTTCATAAATCCCTCTCCATATTAAATTAAAGATTTACGTAGTGAAACACTTACTCCTTTTGGTACGTGTGCAACAATTTTTGCTCCTGGTTCGTTCACAGTAACCCATCCTAATCCAGAGAATACAACATCCGTTTTAGGTTCACGAATATTAAATTCGTATTTCACTAGCTCAGGCATATTTGCTAATTCTTCTGGCGTTGGTGGGCTTAGTAAATCCCCGGCATGATTTTTATATAATTCATCTGCTTTCTCAAGCTTTGTACGATGGATTGTTAAGCGATTCGAGAAGTGACAAGTAAATGCACGACGACCACCACTTACATAATCAAAACGTGCCAACCCACTAAAAAATAACGTTTGTTCTTCATTTAATTGGAATACCATCGGCTTAATTTCTTTTGTTGGTGTAATAAGCTTTAAGCTTTGCTTTCCAACATAATGAGCCATTTGGTGGTGGTTAATAATACCTGGCGTATCATATAAAGAAGACTCTTCGTCCAATGGAATATCAATTAAATCAAGTGTTGTTCCTGGGAAATGAGATGTTGTAATTACATTTTCAGTCTCATCACTAAATTCTTTAATCATACGATTAATAAATGTCGATTTCCCTACATTCGTACATCCGACAACATAAACATCTTTGCCGCCGCGATAATACTCAATAGCATCTGCTAGTTCAGCGATTCCTTGTCCCTTCGCTGCACTAATTAAAAAGACATCTTCTGGTTTTAATCCTAGCTGCTTTGCACTATAGCGCATCCAATGTTTTACTTTATCATGTTTTACTGACTTTGGAATTAAATCAGCTTTATTTCCAACAAGTAATACTTTATTATTCCCTACGAAACGATGTAAGCCAGGTAACCAGCTACCATTAAAATCAAAAATATCTACAATTTTGACTACTAATGCATCTGATTTTCCAATTCCATTTAAAATGCGTAGGAAGTCATCATCTGTTAACGATACATCTTGAATTTCATTGTAATGCTTCAAGCGAAAACAACGTTGACAAATAACTTGTTCTTTCTCTAAAGATGAGGCAGGAGCATACCCCACTTCGTTTTTATTTTCTGTTTGAATTTCTACACCGCAACCAATACATTTAATTGTTTCAGTCAAACTTTATTCCTCCCAGTTAATTAAACCTTTTTTCTTCATATTTTTCATAATTCTTCGTTCAATTTTTCGATTAAAGCGCGTTACTAATCCGTCCGTTTGTGCTACCGGTACAACTAAAATTGTATGAAGGCCTACTCGGTTGCCACCAAGCACGTCCGTCAGTAACTGATCTCCAATTACTACAACTTCATCTGGCTGCAAACGCATCTCTTGTATCGCACGCTTAAATGCGCGAACAAATGGTTTACGTGCACTATGAATAAATGGAATACCTAATGGATCAGCAAAATCTTTTACACGTTGCTCATTATTATTTGAAACGACCGTTACTTGAATGCCTTGCTCTTTCATTTCCAAGAACCATTTTTCAAGTTGCGGTGTTGCATTGGGACGATCCCATTCAATTAAAGTGTTATCTAAGTCAGTAATAACGCCTTTAATCCCACGTTTTTTTAAATCTTCTGGTTGAACATGATATACATTTTTCACATATTCATTTGGTAAAAATAGTTTCAATTTCTTTCACCTCTTTGAGGATTTTTCATAAAATTTTTCGACAACATTTTTCGATATATAACCTGTGGATAAAATTGTACACATTTTCCACATTAATTTTTCAGTTAATTTGGAATTTACTAACAAACTATACACACTTTATCCACCTAGGTATGTGGATAACCACTCATTTGTGACTGTCATATTTTTTTGGTACATTAAATGCATCAACGAATCAATCCTTATATTATTAGGAGGTGACTCACCTTGAAAACAAAACATATGGAACAGTTATCCACTGAGTTACTCACTGAGTCTTATTATAAAGCAAAAGAACTAAAATTAAATCCCGACTTCATTTTACTTATAAAACAAGAAATCATTAGACGCTCATTAGAGGACAAGCTTGTCAAATCATCTTGATTACATATAAAGTGAAAGTTTAATCAGCCCTTACCAATTAAACAGTTAAAGGATAATTTATTGGATGCCCTGTAAAAAGAGCCATCCTACGATGGCTCTCGAATAAACAAGTACTCCCATCTAGGGGATTTCATCATTAAGTATCTTTGCCCATAACTCTTACTTACGGTTATAAAAGCTTTTCTTTATTTATGAGCTAAGCGAGTAGCTATTTTTTCACCAAGACGAAGCTCTTGTCCACTCTTTAATTCCTGCACTACTTCTATCATATCTTTTTCAAACAATAACACAACTGTTGAACCAAATGTAAAGTATGCCATTTCTTCACCTTTTTGAACAGTGTCTCTCTCATGTAAAAGCTCAATACTATTAACAAACATGGCCCCTACTTTTACAAGAGCCATATGCTCGCCATCACTGCTTACTTCTGTAACAGAACGATAATTTTTTGACAGTGGTTCTTTCCCGTATTCCATACCAGCTGCATTTACCGGATATGATTTTCTACCGAGTACAAATCTTTCAGTCACAGAACCAGAAAGCGGACTATGAATACGATGATAATGACTTGGACTCAAATAAATTACCATATATGTACCGCCTGCATATCGCGTTGCACGTTCTTCATTACCTAGCATATCCACAATTGAATAGCGCTTTCCTTTAATATAAAATGTTTTTGTATCCTCAATAGGACCATGATCTGCAAAAACACCATCAACAGGACTAACGATACTCGATGCATCTGTATCAATACTACGCTTTCCTTCTTTTAGCTTACGCGTAAATAATTCATGCAATGTTCTATATTCCTTCAAACCCTTTTCCATCTCATCTTGATTAATTTGAAAAACTTTCGCATACGATGGAATAATGATAGAGCTCAAACGAGATTGTGCAAATTTACGTAATATATAAGAAGTAAAGCGACCATTTGTAAGTTCTATCATAAGTCGATATAATGTACGTCGCAAATTGCGAAACCCCCTAATCAGTCTATAACTTTAGTTTTCCCTTCTTTTCTTTCTATATCATATGTAAAATTGGTTCTTATTCCCACATATCATATAAAGCAGCCTTATTATATATACAGAAAACTAAGTATGGTATTATTCTTAAATTATTTAGCACCTTCTAATATTACAGATAGAATCCGTCATTTTCAACAGTGAACATGTATTTCTTCTTAGCATAACGCGTTTTCTTTTCTTATTTACAATAAGAAAAGCAGCCCATTTTAAATATGGCTGCTTCTAATACACTTTACTCTTTCGCTTTTTTCTCTTTCTCTGCCCTGACAAACTCGTGGAACATTTTCATTAAAGCACGCTTTTCAATCCGTGATACGTAGCTTCTAGAAATACCAAGCGCCTTAGCGATTTCCCGCTGTGTTTTCTCCTTATCTAGCCCAAGTCCAAAACGTTTCACAATCACTTCTTTTTCTCTTTCGTCTAAAATATCGATATACTCTTTAATTTTTTCTAACTCCATACTAAGCTGAATCATATCAATTACATCTTCAGACTCTGATTTTAATATATCAATAAGCGATATTTCATTGCCCTCTTTATCTTGCCCGATCGGATCATGAAGTGAAACATCTTTTTTCGTTTTCTTTAGTACACGTAAATGCATCAAAATTTCATTTTCAATACAGCGTGCTGCATACGTCGCAAGCTTCGTTCCCTTTCCTGCAGAATAGCTCTCGATCGCTTTAATGAGCCCAATCGTACCAATTGAAATTAAATCTTCTGCATCTTCTCCTGTGTTCTCAAATTTTTTAACGATATGAGCTACAAGCCGTAAATTATGTTCAATTAAAAGATTTCTCGCTTGAGCATCACCTTGCTCCATTAACTCTAAGTACTTTCTCTCATCATCTGATGATAACGGCTGCGGGAACGCATTATTCTTCACATAAGAAACAAAGACAAACACTTCTCGAACCATATATCCAATTGCGGCGAATAGACTCAAACCTTTCACCTCCGCCAAAATAGTGGTCTTTATTATGTGTATGTGGGCGTGAGGTTGTTTGTGTCTGTACAGTTTTTTTATAAAACTCAACACTTCCAACATTTAAAATAATTTATTGTTATATTATAATTATATAAAATTGTTATTTATATATGAATATGCTATTAAAGGGGACATTATTCATGCTTACATTAGATCGATTATTAAATGTAACAATTTATTTAGGAGTATTTTTACTTTTCATTTCGTTCATTACTTTTGTTATTAAAAGAGGGCCTGATTTATTATTTTTTCAATTTGGGATTTCTTTGTTTTTTGGAGCTCAAATTATAACTGGAATAAAATTTTTTCATAACTATGGTTTCTCCTTTCACTCAAAACTAGAACTACTTATCTTTATTTTCTATGTAATTGGAATTATTACATGTATATTATTGTTCTTTCATTTTCAAAATCTGTATCGAATTTTTTTATTAATTTGTAGTTTTTTATTTTTAACTGGATCCAATTATTACTTTAAAGAAACATTAAATTTTAGTAAAAAAATTCCAAAGCAACATAAAACTTTTTTAAGTACACAAGAAGACTCTTTTCCAAAAGAAGTCCGTAAATTTTCAGAGGATTACAATAACATAATAAGGAATGACTTTTATGAAATACCGATGATTCCTACTGAATTACAGATTACAAGCAAAAAAGATTCTTCCCATAGTACATCTTTCTTAGTTGAACTTCATAATAGCGAGAATGAAATTACTGATGACTCTGTACAATTAACTCCATCAGACCGTTTTTATGTGCTGTTAAATACACAAAAAACAAAAATATCAAAAATAGTATATGAAGGGCAGAATTTTTTCACATTTACAGTCACACTAAAGGCTCTTAATTTACAGCAAGAACCAGAAATTCATAATATGTTTTTAGAAATAGATAAACGTAGAGCGATGAATCTTCTTAATTTTGAAATTAAAGCCCATACTAAAGAATGGAAAGTAATATTTAAAAGTGATAGTTCTCATTCCAATCTTCCTATCACATTTACTTTTGAAAAGCGAACAGGCAAATTATAAAAATAAAAAGAGTTATTTTCTTTGAAAAATAACTCTTTTTATTTTACTTACTCCAAATCTTTCTCCCAGTTTGGGCATCAATATAACGAATTTCCCGACTACAATCAAAAGGTTCTTTATGTTTTTCATCTGTCGTTTGTTTGTACAGTAGTTTGTATTTCGTTTCCTCTGCATCATGATCTACAAACCATTCTAATTTAACTCGGATAGCCTCTCTGTATATTTCTAACGCTTTTTCTTTTGTTACTTTTGGTGTTGTTTCATATGTAAGTAATTTTTTTATAAAGTTGCTAGACTCCCCCGAGTAGTGCATAACAGCACCATTTTCTGCATTGATGTTGATCATAAATTGGTTATACTCTGCCGGAATATCATTTATATATACAGAAAAGATAAATCTTTCAATCCCATCTTCTGCTTCTTCACGTTCCTCCCAAAGACGCAGATATTGTTTGATATCTGGAATAACTCGTTCTAAAAATTGAAGTGCTTTTTGTAAACATTCCTCTCTAGACAGTATTTGCTTTACTTTTTTATCATCTGTCAGTTTTATAAAACCAGTTAATTCATTGGTTAATTTATCAATTGTAACGCTAACTAAATTATTATATTTCAACATCGGTAAATGCTTGTTAAAGAATTCATTCATTAAATACGGATTCTTTTCTTCTTTCTGTTTTTGTAATTCCTCTTTCAGAACAAATTTCATCCTTATTTCATCATCATTTTCCGTCTCATCTACTTTTGTAAAACCTTCTTTATTCCAGTCAAACAAATCGAATACATCATCTTGTTGGCTACCCTTTTTTTGTTTTCTAACAGCCACTGTTGGCGGTAATTTATAATGATCTGGTCCAAATAAATCTTTACCTGTACTTGCATCAATAAATACATGACTAGGTTCTGGTACATACACAAGGTGGTACCCTTTTACTTCTTCTCCATTTTCATATTTACATAAAGAATGTGTTAAATCTACAAATACAAGCCTCATATCTTGTTTGGCCTTTAAGTTGTCTAAAACGATATTCTCCTCAACAATCTCACTTGGCCATAACGGCTTTTCTTTTATGCTTTCTCGTCCGTTATAATGAAAATTCACAACATTCCCTGAAGGATGCACTTGCACCACACATCCTGTATCCGGTAATGGATATCCATTTACTTCTTGCATATAATTTATTTCTTTCCAGCCACGCCAATCATCCTGGATAGTTACATATGTATAAAACTCTAATCCTTCTTCCACATGTTTTTTTATAAATACATTTGCAATCTCTCTTACCCTATTCTCCTCTATAACTTCCTTATCACTCGAAAAATAATTTCCATCATCTATCCTAAATTCAATTAAATTACCAGTATGTCTATTCAATGTAATTTGTATCGTTCTCTCCTGATCCTCTTTATGCTCCCACCATAATAGATGATACGGGGCATCAACCCCTTCTTGATCATCTACAACAAGCCTATATTCATCTGGAATTTCAATAATATGAGCTACGTGCTCTTTTCTTTCTTTATCTTTTTGATTCACCATGCCCTCTCCTTCGTTACAATTTAAGGTAATTATAACAAAGAAAACCAAAACTTATTAACAAAAAAAGACTAGAGATATCTCTAGTCTTCTACTTCGTCTCACGGTGTAACGTTACTCGCTTTAATCGTGGACAATATTTTTTTAGTTCGATGCGTTCTGGATTGTTTCGTTTATTTTTCTTAGAAATGTAATTACGATCGCCGCACTCCGTACAAGCTAATGTAATATTTACACGCATATTTAATTCTCCTTTCTTTCAAAGATTGCAACTAAAACGTAATGATTACGATTTATATATTATAAAACTTCATTCTATTTGTCAATTGCAAAAACAAGAAGATTCCATTTAGAATCCCCTTGTTTTTATAGTTAAATCAATTTTCTCCCGCATTAACGGGCAGTAAGACCCCCACTAATTAAAAGTTTCACTTTATTAAAACGATTCGTATGTAACAAATTCACTAATCGGCTTTCGATATCCTCGTGGGCGAGTTTTAGTCATATCACTTTTTCCTATCGTAATCATTAAAACAGGTACTATATGCTCCGGCATATTTAATTCACTTTGTACTGCTTTTTCATCGAAACCAATCATTGGACATGTATCATAGCCATAATATTTAGCTGCGTACATAAAAGTCATCGCGCTTAACGAAGCATTTCTAATCGCTTCATCCTCCATGAAACGCTCTCCTTTTCCTTCATATAAACCTTTCGTTTGCCTAATTGTATCTTCATATTCACATTCATCAATCATTTTTAAAACTTTCATACCGAAGTAAATATTTTCAACATTTTGGTATGCCTTTTTATCACCACAAACGAGCACTACCGCTGATGCACTCGATACTTTATATTGACCGAAAGCTAATTCTTTTAATCTTTCTTTTCGCTCTTGATCACGAATTACAACATAATGTGTGTGCTGCAAATTATAGCAAGATGGAGAAAGCTTAGTTAACTCAAATATTTTTTTAAAATCCTCATTAGGGATTTCTATACCTTGTATAAATTTCATTGCAGAACGTCTAGCAATTGCTAATTCTTCAAAGTTCACCATATATCCTCCTCAATAACTATAAATTCAAATATACATTAATTTATACAAATAGATAAATCAAATAAAAACACTTTAAATCCGAATAATAATTATGATTAACAGCAAAAAAGACAAAAAGCTGAAACAATTAGTTCATACGAAATTCACACGAATCTATTACTATAGAAACTGTACATAGTGAACTTATTAACAATCACGTTTATTTATATAAAATCTTACTCGAAAGGAGTTGAAAGTATGAAAACTAAATATCGCTTTATGATCTCATCATTTGCTGCTTGCGCTTATATGATTTGGTATTTAGTATAATAACGACCTCACTTGCAAATAGGAAAAGGTGTGTATATAAATGGAATATAATCAATCAACAGTTAACTACTGGAAAGCTTTTGTATTACCATATACATTTGCTTTAGAAGAGTTAAAAACTAAATTTGAAATTATGAACCGGGAAGCTCAATTTCTAGAGGATTACAACCCGTTTGAACATATAAAAACAAGACTAAAACAACCTGAAAGTATTATTAAAAAACTAGAGCGCAAAAGCTTATTACCAACAGTTGAAAACGCCCAAACACATTTACAAGATATTATTGGTATTCGTATTACATGTTGCTTCGTAGAAGATATCTATCATTTGAAAGAAGTCATTCAAAAACGCGAAGATATGGAAGTCATAGAAGTAAAAGATTATATCGCTAATCCAAAACGAAACGGATATAAAAGTTTACACATGATTATTAAATACCCTTTATCACTAAATTCTGGTACAAAAGATGTATTTGCAGAAATTCAGTTACGTACACTAGCAATGGACTTTTGGGCAAGTTTAGAACACAAACTTTATTATAAATATGAAGGGAAAATACCGGAGTATTTAAAAGATGAACTACATGATGCAGCAATGAAAGCTGAAGATCTTGATAATAAAATGGCCACAATCCGTCAAGATATTGATGATATTGAGGCATGCTCAAATCAAATTATGCTACCACTATAAAAAAAGGTTCTCGCCAATGAGAACCTTTTTTCTACCATTTTGGGAAGTACGACTCCTACACTTATTAAAGTTTCACGTTATTTTTTCTCTATTGTTCGAACCTCTTCAATCTTCCATTTATCCTCTTCTTTTCCAAGGGCATACTGTACTTTCTTTTGAAGAGTGATACTGTCGTCTACTTCCTTTTCTTTCGTTTCAACAATAACATACCCTACTTTACTAACTTTCATATCTATATGTTCCAATTCAATTTTCTTATTTCCCTTTTGAAATGCGGCTTCTTTTTGTGTTTTTAAGTCTTCAGCACTAGGCATCTTCTTTGAAAATAACTCCATATGTTCTGCAAGATTTTTTTCATTCGTCGTTCGCACAAATGTATGAATAACATCTTGAATAGATCTCTCTTCTTCTTTTGTTATTTGTACCTTTTCCTCAGTTTTTTTAGTAGTAGATTTTTGTTCTACATTATTCTCTTCTTGTTGACATCCAACTAGTAATACTACAAATACTAAAAGGAATCTTAATTTCCTAAATAAATTTTTCATATTCCCAACTCCTAAAAAGAAAAGTGAGGCATTTCGCCTCACTTTCGCTCTTAATTAGCGTCTTCCTTTATTCGGATCGCCTCCGCCAACAATATCAAAGACACGTTTCGCTATATTTGTATTCTCTTGAACGCCAGAGAACAAGTATTTACCTGGACCAAATGCATATACGTTCACATCTTCCCCTGTATGTCCACCCGTTGTCCAGCCTGTAACCGAGCGCTTATTGAAAATATCTTCAATTGCATTATCAATCTTTGTTACATCTTTTGAAGGAGCTATATCATTTACAGCTTGAATTTCTTCTGGAGTTAATTGTAAATCAATATACTTTTTCAATGTTTCTTCTACATTTGCACCTTTTGCAATCTCATTTGCCATAAAGTCTGGTGTACGCTTTGCAGCTTTAATTGGATCTACTTTAAAGTTATACTCGCCATTGGCACCTAAAGATAATCCACCAGTAGCGTGATCTGCCGTTGCAACAACTAACGTATTTTTATCTTTTTTCGCAAACTCAATCGCTGCTTTGAAAGCTTTTTCGAAGTCTTCCATTTCACTCATTGCACCAACAATATCATTATCATGTCCAGCCCAGTCGATTTGACTTCCTTCCACCATTAAGAAGAAACCATTTTTATTTTTGTTCAAACGCTCAATTGCTGCATTAGTCATTTCTTCTAATGAAGGTGTTTTCTCATTACGGTCAATCATTTTATCTAATCCACCTGGTGCAAATAAACCAAGAATTTGATCATTTTTATCATTTAACAATTGATCTCGATCCGTTACATAGCTATAACCAGATTTCTTGAACTCTTCTGTAAGATTACGATCTTTTCTAACAAAGTTCTTTACGCCGCCGCCAAGCATAACATCTACTTTATGCTTCCCTTTAATTTTCTCATCAAAATAATCATTTGCAATTGCGTCCATATTTTTACGGCTAATGTCATGCGCACCGAAAGCAGCTGGTGTTGCATGTGTAATTTCAGAAGTTGCAACGAGTCCCGTTGATTTCCCTTTTTCTTTCGCTTGCTCAAGAACTGTTTTCACTTCCGTTTTATCATTATCAACTGCAATTGCAGCATTATATGTTTTAATCCCTGCTGACATAGCTGTTGCTGCCGATGCAGAGTCTGTAATATTTTCATGTTCATCTTCTGGGTATGTTTTTTGTGTTCCTACAAGATGCTTATCAAATTCTGTAGATTCCATTTCAAAGGTTTTTGGATTATCTTTCATATAACGGTGAGCCGTCATATATGAAGGGCCCATACCATCCCCAATTAATACGATAACATTTTTAATCTTTGCATTGCTTCCGTTCTCATCTGCATTAACCTCACTAGAACGAGTAAAATTCCATGTTGCTACCGAAGTAACTGCTAATGATGCCACAACTGCAAATGGCCATGCTTTTTTCACAAACTTTTTCACTGTCTTGTCCCCCTAATTAGGTTATTCATTTCCCACTATCAAATTTAATGGAAGACTATTAAGAGAAAATTAGCTGTATGTAAATTTTTTGTTAACTTATGTAAATATCAGTTATAATTTGTATAACTTTGTCTTTTTGTATCAATCATCTCGCCCTTTACAATTTAAATATAAACAAGTTGGATTTCATTTAACATAAATCTCTTTTTTTACATTTTGACTCTATTTTTATGAAAATAAATAGAAATGCGGTGAGCCTTTATGAAAATAGTAAAGCTAAATGAGTCTTTTATTTTTGAATTACTTAATCTTTGCAAATCTGTTGGATGGTTACACGATGAAATTTTTATGAAAAAACAATTCGAAATGTATCTTTCTATCGGCACACTTGTAGGTTACATTCATGAAAACAAACTCATTGCGACTGGAGGAGTATTTCCCTTTCCAAGTAACTTCGCTTCCATTGGTATGTTAATCGTTCACCCTAATTTTCAAGGACGCGGATTAGGGCGCATGTTGCTAAATCATTGCTTGGAACAAATTCATCCAAAACAACCCATTGCACTTATTGCGACAAAAGCTGGCGAACCTCTATACACATCATGTGGATTTCAAACAGCAACAACGATTCATCGTTTTGAAAAGCAGACTATTAAGACGTATCCTTCTCACTTACAACAAGTACAAGAAGAAGACCTTATATCTCTTACTTCTCTGGATCAAATTGCAACTGGTATGAATCGTTCTCTACTTTACTCTTTGCTATTACCAAGGGCCGTATACTCTTTTAAAATTGAAAGAAATAACTGTATAGAAGCTTTTTCATTATGCATACAAAAGGGCAATATATTATGTATCAATCCACTTATCGCCAAGCAAGAAGAAGATGCTATCCAATTATTAAAAAAGATATGTGAATGTTGGAATGGTATAGTACGAATTGATGTTCCACACTCACAATTTACATTTCGTCAATTTCTTCAAACAGAAAATTTCCAAGAAACGCTCCTTTCACCTCTTATGATAAAAAATGGTAGCCAACTTCCTGGAAATCGTAATATGCTATTTGCTATGATAGATACAGCGTTATGTTAGAAAGGAGACACCTAATTGAAGCAATTTAGCTATTTTATGGTAGGTTGTCTTACTCTTACACTATTAGTAGGATGTAGTGCAGCAGAAAAGCCAGTAGAACAAGTAAAACAAGTTAAAAATACAATTACAGCGAAACTAGCTACCGAGGAAAAAATGGTAGAAATAGATGGTCAAACCATTTACTTTAAAAAGATTGGTAATGAAAAACCACCTTTACTTATGATTCATGGCTTTGGAGGGTCATCAGATGGTTTTCAAAAGATTTACTCCGATTTAGCAAAAGATCATACAATTATTTCTGTAGATGCTTTAGGATTCGGGCGCTCATCTAAGCCAATGGATTTTTATTATTCTTTTCCAACTCATGCAAATTTGTATTATAAATTAATGAAAAAACTAGGGTATGATTCATTCGCAATACTGGGGCATTCCATGGGGGGAGAAATTTCTCTAAATTTAACATATTTATATCCTGAAGCAGTTACTCACCTTATTTTAACTGATGCTACAGGTGGCCCTCATACATTCGTTAATAAACAAGGCTCACCAAAACCACAATTGTCGACTGATTTAAATGCCGTTTCTTCTATTACAGATTATGATGAAAGCAAAGTGAAATTCAAACGTAATGATGAAGAGCATTATAATAAAATGAAATTATGGCCTAGACGTCTTAAAATTAATGCAAATGAAATAAAACAGCCAACTTTAATTATATGGGGCAGAAATGATAGTAGCGTTTCCTGGAAAGAAGGAGAAACGTATCATCAATTCTTAAAAAATAGCACTTTACATATTATTGAAAAAGGTTATCATGCACCATTTCGCCAAGAACCACGAGAATTTGTCGGGTATGTAAAAGATTTCTTTAAGAACAATCCGATTAAAGTTGAAAAATAACATAAACGGGTATCTCAAAATGAGATACCCGTTTTCATATATTAAGCAGCTTGCTTTTGGCGTTTTGGAGTTTTTGATCCTAATACTTTCGGGATAACGAAGCCATCCATTCCAAATTTCCCAGCGTTCATACCGGAAACAAGAACAAACATAGATAAGATAACCATCTCAGGGTTCACACCAATTGACCCACTAAACATATAGGAAAAGTTCATTACAAGACCAAAAAAGACCGCTGTTTTTGTTAAACAGCCTACAATTAAACCAATTCCGACTAAAATTTCTCCCCATGTTACAAGTGTATTAAACAAATCTACATTTGGAATTGCAAATTCTTGTAAGAATGATGCCCACCAAGATTGAACAGCCGGTTGTGCACCTTTAGATTTTTCAATTGCCCCTTGCAAATAACCTGTTGCATCGAATCCTTTTCCTTGTAGTTTACCGATTCCAGCCATTAACCATGTGTAACCAAGATATACTCGAATTACTGCTAATGCAAAAGAAACTGCTTTGTTTTCTCTTAAAAATTGAATAACCATATCTTCCTCCTAAAGTTGTAATTAAGTTAGTTACAGATAATATAATAACATTAGTTACTTATTTTTCAAACGTTAATTATGAATAATCTGTGACATGCGTATGAAACATTAAAAACTAACGTTTATATAGTAACTTTTATTACCTGTAAAAACTTGAACATATCATACCACAAGTGATAACCATTTTCATTGAAAAAAATGTAAAAAAAATGTGAGTTAAATGTGAAACACGTTTATTCGAATATAGAATAAACGTGTTTCACGCTAATTATAGAATCGAAATGTATGTGTCTCCTCATCAATTAAACTCGCTTCTTGAAAGGCTTCTTCTAACGTTTTCCCATGGTTAATAACCCCATAAAATAAGCGTATAGTAAACATAAGTGCTGCATTTCCATCTACATAATCAATCGATCCAATATATGATTTCGCACCACTATGTAAAAAAGATTTTGCTAGATTTTGCTCCCCTAACGTGCACCCGCTATTTACAATATGTGTATTATGCAATTTTGCATATTTATAAATTTCTTCTGTACCAAAATACCCTCTCGGTTCATCTTGTTCATATACTTCTTCGCCTAACTCTTCCATGACAAACTTCCCTTCTTCACCATGAAAGCAAAAAATAATATAATTAATATCGTTAAATAAGTTCTTTCCAGAAAGAACTTCCACAAAATCTTTCGGTCTACCAATCCAATATGTCACAACCCTTGCACCAAAATATTCAAGAGATGCTCGGATTGATTGCGCCTCTAAATCCGAATTAAAACCAACTACTAGTGCAACATTCAACATACACCCACCATCCTATAATTAGATCTCCTCAATCAAAATTTTAAGGGATACATCCATTTCATATATACCCGTTTCTTGCAAAAAATCAGATCTAGTTAAAACGACTTTCTGTAAATATTGCCTATATGCTGTAATTGTCCCGTCGTGAGATACAATGCAAATTCTTTCAGCGCCTAGCTCACAACACCAAAGAAGAAATTCATCTACGATTTGCTGAAAACGATTCTCTGAAATAGTATTTATACCTTCCGTCCATAGCTGTTTATTTGTACTTTTCTCTATCGAAAAATGTGGAAGTAAATTTGTTATTACCCCCTGATCTACTATGTGGTCACATGGTAATGTTTTTGCTCCTTCTCGATAAGGAAAAATACGCGGAGATACATATGGATGAACGATTTTTTGACAAGCAACTTTCGCACTCCATATTGTCGCCGTTTGCAAAGTTCTAAGTGTAGGACTAGCAATTAATATATCCGCCTCTTGTAATGGCACATTGCATTGAAGTAATTTAGCCTGATTCCTTCCTTCATCCGTCAATGGCGGATGAAGCACTTTTAAACTTGATGGCAAATCCCTTGTATGTTCTCCTTCCCCGTGCCGAACAAAGACGATTTTCATCCCCTTCCTCCTCTCATTATGAAATCCTCTTACATATTTCTTCCCTATCTCATACTTTATTCCTGCTATATGAAAAACTGATATGTAAAATACTTTTTACAAGGGAGAAGTGAATCAAAAAATATAAAATGGATAACCATCTTAATTGGAATGATTATATGGGGATACATAAATGGATTTTTTAGTAGTGATAAAGTGAAACTTTAATCCGTGGGGGTTTTGTTCATCCCCCCACGGATTATTAGTTGAACCAATCGGGCTTTTACGGACAGTTGATCCCCACCTAACTTCTTTGCCTCCGCTGAATTTTGAGGTGGGGGTCTTACTGCCCGTTAATGCGGGATAAAACTGCTAATCCTTGGATTACAGATGATGAACGTGAAACAAAAATTAAGCAAAAAGCAATTACGGCAAGCTGGTCCGGTGTTTTTATGTTTTGTACCATTAGCCTCTTAAATAAATGGTTAGGTTTAAGCACAAACGATAAATCACCGTACTTACCAGACACTATCGCAGCTATTTTAAAAGAAAATGTAGAGTTACAAGTTTTACTCATGCTATTTGTTATGTATGGAATATTTTACTTACATTATCGAAGAAAATTAAGTGCCTAACTTCTAACTCATGATTATCCTCCTAAATGGTTATAGTAATCATGACAAAATGAAAGGAGAGATATAAACATGAGTAACTCGAATGAATTTTTAGATACACTACATGAAAAACAAGCAAAAGATGAACAAAATAGAAAGCGCCAAGGGAACGGAAACCCAGCGAAAAAAAAGCCAAATAAAACACATAAATAACAGTAAAAAACTGCCTAAAACAATCTTTTAGGCAGTTTTTTATTCTTCTTTCACCGAGATAACATTTTCCCAATTCCATTTCTCATAATACCACTCTGGTATATCTACATTTTCAATCCACTTTTTTTCATGTTTTCCATCACTATGAGCTATCCATATATTAGCTTTCTTACGATCTGAACGTATCCATATTAATTGATTGCTCTTCTTCATGAAAATTGGATGATAATCGCCTTGCTTATTAGATGACTTTGTAATTTGATATTGTTTATCGCTTGTGCTATTTATCTCATATAAAGATGGGAATGGCCTTTTTTCTGGCAGAGTTTCAAACCCTCCCTCTTTTGCTCGTGAAACGATAATTACATTATCGTTCTTCCATGTAAAATCCCAATCCACATATCCTTTCGGCGTAAATGTTTGCTGCTGGAGTACTGGCAGTTCTTTTATTTTTAAATGTTTATTCTCTAATGCAACTCTCCCGCTTCCTTCAATATAGGCCAATATATTGTTGGCTGGCGCCCATTTGAACCATTGTGTGTTTAATAACATTTGATCTACCTTTTCAAAACGACTACCATCTGCACGAACTAAGCAAAGCGTATTGCTATCAGCTGACCATGAAGCTGTCGGTACTGCTAAAAATGAAATCCACTTTTGATCTGGCGACCACTGAAAGCCACTTGCAACTAATGCTAGGAAATCATCATGTTCATTTGGTAATGCATACAAATGCTTCATTTTGTGAGGATTCATATGTGCATCTTTTTGCACTTCATATAGCTGAGCCCCTGTCCATCCTGTTGGAAGTAAGTGTGCTTCAGAGGATACAAAAAACTTCTTTCCATCAGGATACCATGCATAATCTCCTACACCAGCCGATACATTTTCAAAATCTGCATTCTTTTTTTCTACATCAAATGTATGTAATGTACCTGTAAATATAAATGCAATTATATTTTCTGTTGGTGACCATTGATAATTCGATGCTTCTGAGTGAAACGGCGTAACTTTCTTTCCATCTTTCAACCGATATAACTCAAGAATACTTTGTTTCTTCCCTTTTACATATGCCAGCCATTCTCCATCATGTGACCACTTTGGCCCTGTTATGTACTCTCCTTTTGTAAGTTGTTTTTCTTTCCCATCAACTTTAATCCAAAGGTTATGATGACGAATAAAAGCAACTTTCACACTATTATTTTCTGCGCTAGTAATAGCGATAGAACATAAAAACATAAACAACACTACACTACTACTTACTATTAGCCTTTTCATACCATCACTCCATTTCCCTCATAGCATTCCTCACTTTCTTCCTACAATATGTGAAAAATATCGATTCGACATAATCAGAAAAAATTCCCCAAGAAATTTTCAATTCATAGAGGATTGGTATGAATTATGTCGAAAGTATAGTTTAGCCAACATTTATATGTATAAGTTCTAACTAAAATGTAAGATTACATTTCTGAATATTGGCGCTTTTTATTAGGGGGAGTATCAATGAAAAAAACTACATCTACACTATTAAGCATGGCGCTTGTCTTTTCTAGTTTTGGAGCTTTAAGTGCTCATGCTGAATCACTACAAAAGGAGAAGCAATTTAGTCCACAATTAAAAACAACGATTGAACAGTGGGGAGAACATAAAATCGCTCAAAATGTTGAAACGAAAACAACAAAAGAAATATCAGTAATTGTAGAATTACAACATGCACCTCTCGCTGCTCAAAGTAATATTCAGCATGCTCCAGATTTACAAAATAGTAATGCACAGTCTTATCATGCTGAGCTCAAAAAAGCACAAGAAGATACGACTAAGAAAATAAAAGAAAAAGCACCTGGTGCAAAAATTAAAGAAGTGTATAATACGTTATTTTCCGGATTCTCTATTTCAATTCCTGGAGATCAAATTACCTCTCTTGCCTCTTTACCTGAAGTAAAAGCAGTCTATCCGAACTTAACATATAAATTGCATGAAACATCAAAAAGTGCTATTAACGAAGAAGCACCAAATATCGGTGGACCGACAATTGGTGCAACTGAAGCGTGGAATTTAAAAGATCCATTTGGCAAACCGCTTGATGGAAAAGACATGAAAGTAGCCATTATCGACTCTGGCGTAGACTATACACACCCTGACCTAAAGGCAAATTATATCGGTGGATATGACACGGTTGATGAAGATAACGATCCAATGGATGGTAACGTACATGGTACTCATGTAGCTGGAATTATTGCGGGTAACGGAAAAATTAAAGGCGTTGCTCCAAACGCTTCTATTCTAGCCTATCGTGTAATGAATGACGGTGGAACTGGTACAACAGATGATATTATCCAAGGAATTGAGCGAGCAATTCAAGATGGTGCGGATGTGTTAAACCTCTCCCTTGGGCAGGATTTAAATGTACCTGATCAGCCTGTAACATTAACGTTAGAACGAGCAGCGAAACTTGGTGTTACTGCTGTCGTTTCAAATGGAAATGACAGACCAAAACCTTGGTCTGTTGATGCTCCCGGTAACGCAAGTAGTGTCATTTCTGTTGGAGCATCTACGGTTTCTATCCCGTTTCCAACATTCCAAGTAACTGGTTCCAGCAAAACATATCAAGGATTACCATTATCAAAATCCGATTTTCCAATAGGAAATGATTCTCCTCTTGTATATGTTGGTTATGGCAATCCAAGTGATTATGCAAAACAAGATGTGAAAGGGAAATTCGTACTTATTTTACAAGGTACTTCTAGTACATTAGTAAAAGCAGGACAAGCGAAGCAAGCTGGTGCACTTGGTGTGTTATTAATCTCTAGCGAAAAAGAAATTAATATGATGCCGGAATATTTTTCACGTGAACATCTAGCTGTCCCAGTAATGCAATTATCAAATACAAATGGGGAAGAATTAAAAACTTTAATTACAAAACGAAAGAAAAATATAAAAATTGGACAACCAAAGCAAACAGAACTTATCGGTAACTTTAGTTCAAGAGGACCATCACAAGGAAGTTGGCTAATAAAGCCTGATGTTGTTGCACCTGGAGTACAAATTACTAGTACAGTACCGCGAGGCGGCTATGAATCGCATAACGGAACAAGTATGGCTGCTCCGCAAGTAGCTGGAGCGGTTGCCCTCTTGCGTCAAATGCATCCTGATTGGACGACAGAACAATTGAAAGCGGCTCTTGCCAACAATGCCAAAACATTACATGATGTCAATGAAAATGCATACCCTGTTATGGCACAAGGATCTGGTTTAATTAACATTCCGAAAGCAGCTCAAACAAATGTATTAGTAAAACCTAACAATGTCAGCTTCGGTCTTATTAAGCCCAATAGAGGAAAAGTAAAACTGACGCAAAATGTTACATTACAAAACCTTTCTAGTAAAAAGAAAAGTTTTTCAACTCGTGTGGAATTACTAGATGCAAACACAAAAGTAAGAGCTTCTGTCCCTTCATCGATTAGCATACAAACAAATAGTAGTACCGAAAAACCATTTACTATCAATGTAGATAGCTCACTACCACAAGGTGTGTATACTGGAAATGTATATGTAAAAGAACAAGGGGCAAAAGAAGAAATTCGAATTCCATTCACATTTAGTATCGATCCTAAAGATTATAAACGTATCGATGGACTTGAAATTATTAATTCTACTTTTAGCCCAAATGGCGACCACGTACTAGATGATAATCTCATCAACTACTATTTAGTTGCGCCTGTGGATGATGTCACATTGCATGCAAATTTAGTTACGAAAGAACGTGTAACGTATCAAGGGATTATCCATCAAGCTAAAAATGCAACTCCTGGATACAAACCTTTCAAATGGAATGGTACAAAAGCCGATGGCACTCCTTTAGCTGACGGGCTATATCAAATCGAAGCAGTTGCTTCTAATTCTGGCGGAGAAACAAAACAAACAGCTGCTGTATTTCTTGATCGAACTGCACCTAAGTTAACATACGAAGTTGACCAAGAAAATCTCGTAATTAAAGGAAAAGTTGATGATATTCTACTAGATTGGATGTCAGAATTTGGTTGGATAGCACCTGGTATTCCAGTGAGAATGCAATATGAAATTAATGGAAATGGTGTATGGGACCAGGCATTCCTGAACCCTTGGGAGAAAAGCTATGACATTTATTTCGATCGTACTCAATTACAAGAAGGAAAAAATACTATTCACATTGTAGCAACTGATGCAGCTGGCAATACCTCTAATTTAACTGTTAATTTAGAAGTGAAATAAAGTGAAACTTTAATCAGTGGAGATTTCGTTCATCCCCACTGATTATTAGCCTTCACCAATCGGGAGTTACGGACAGTTAATCTCCCCTCTCACTTCTTTACTCCAACCGAATTTTGAGGTAGGAATTTTACTGCTCATTAACACGGGATAAAAAATTTTTGTTGACAATTTTTTTAATATAGTTTTATAATACAAAACATAGTTTAGTTGAACGAATTATATATCGGCTTTGAAGGAATACTAGTAGCGACTTATATCACTGTCTCAGAGAACTGATGGTTGGTGCGAATCAGTACATATACAAGCGTGAATTACAATTCTGGAGCTTCTTTCCCGTAATGCTTTTTATGCATGAAGAGAAAGACGGATCTTTCCGTTATCGTAAAGTGAGTGGTAAACAATTAGTTGTTTACAAATAGGGTGGTACCGCGATTTTTATCGTCCCTATCGGATTTTCCGATAGGGACTTTTTTGCGTCCATCCTCTTACACAATTTCATATATACGCGTTGAAAGAATCGCAGTAGTATCTTATATCCCTGTTACAGAGAGCTAATGGTCGGTGGAAATTAGCACATATATAAGTATGAATTACAATTCTGGAGCTTCTTTTTCGTAGTGCTTTTATGCATGAAGGAAAAGACGGAATTTTTCCGTTATCATTAATTGAGATGTAAGTATATTTTCACTTACAAATAGGGTGGTACCGCGATTCTTTCGCCCCTATCGGACTTTCCGATAGGGGCTTTTTCTATTTCTCACAGAAACAGATGTTAAATAATTCCGAATCTTATGATAAAATTTTATAAGCGCTTACAAAAATGAAAGGAGGTGATACAAGCTATACGAAATCGATATTCAATTTTATTGAAAAAAAGGAGGATGTCTAAATGACAAAGAAAACAGAAATTCCATCACATTTAAAACCATTCGTATCCACACAACATTATGACCAATACACACCGGTGAATCACGCTGTGTGGCGTTATATTATGAGACAAAATCATAGCTTCTTAAAAGACGTTGCTCATCCAGCCTATGTGAACGGACTACAATCATCTGGTATTAATATAGATTCAATTCCAAAAGTAGAAGAAATGAATGAGTGTTTGGCACCAAGTGGCTGGGGTGCTGTAACGATTGACGGACTTATTCCCGGCGTAGCATTCTTCGATTTCCAAGGACACGGATTACTACCAATCGCAACAGATATTCGGAAAGTAGAAAATATCGAGTACACACCAGCGCCAGATATCGTACACGAAGCCGCAGGACACGCACCGATTTTACTTGATCCTACATATGCAAAATATGTGAAACGTTTTGGGCAAATTGGTGCAAAAGCTTTCTCTACAAAAGAAGAACATGATGCATTTGAAGCTGTTCGTACATTAACGATAGTAAAAGAAAGCCCTACTTCTACTCCTGATGAAGTTAAGGCTGCTGAAAATGCTGTAATTGAAAAACAAAACTTAGTTTCTGGTTTATCAGAAGCTGAACAAATTTCACGTCTTTTCTGGTGGACAGTAGAATATGGATTGATTGGAAATATAGATGATCCAAAAATATATGGTGCTGGTCTCCTTTCTTCTGTTGGCGAAAGCAAACATTGCTTAACAGACGCTGTAGAAAAAGTTCCATTTTCTATCGAAGCATGTACAGGGACAACTTATGACGTAACAAAAATGCAACCACAACTATTCGTTTGCAAGTCCTTTGAAGAATTAACAGATGCGCTTGAAACATTTTCTAAAACAATGGCCTTTAAAACAGGTGGAAAAGAAGGTTTAGAAAAAGCAATTCGCTCTGAGAACTATGCAACAGCTGAGCTAAATAGCGGATTACAAATTACAGGTACATTTAGCGAGACAATTGAAAACGATGCAGGTGAATTAATTTACATGCGAACAAATTCGCCAACGGCATTAGCACTTCATAATAAACAGTTAGCGAATCATTCTACTTCTGTACACAGTGACGGATTTGGAACACCAATTGGATTACTCACTGAAAATATTGCATTAGAAAATTGTACAGACGAACAACTACAATCATTAGGAATTACAATTGGAACTATCGCTGAGTTTACTTTTGCAAGTGGTATTCATGTAAAAGGAACAGTAACAGATATTGTAAAAAACGATAAGAAAATTGCTCTTATTTCCTTTATCGATTGCACAGTTACTTATAACGCCCGCGTTTTATTTGATGCTTCATGGGGCGCATTTGATATGGCTGTTGGCTCACAAATCACTTCAGTATTCCCAGGTGCCGCAGATGCAGCAGCATTTTTCCCAATGGATGAAGAAGTTCAAGAAATTCCTGCTCCACTTGTACTGAATGAACTTGAACGTATGTATCAAACAGTTCGAGATATTCGAAGTGAGGGGATTTTACACGAAGCGCATATCGATCAATTAGTAGCAATTCAAGAAGTATTAAATAAATTTTATGCGAAAGAATGGTTGCTGCGCCTTGAAGTATTAGAGTTACTTTTAGAGCATAACAAAGGGCATGAAACATCTGCAGCATTACTACATCAACTTTCTACTTTCACAACTGACGAAGCTGTAACACGCCTTATTAACAATGGTCTTGCGTTACTTCCAGTAAAGGATGTGAAAAATGATGCTAAGATTAACTGAAGAAGAAGTTCACGAGGAATTATTGAAGGTAGATAAATGGATGGTAAAAGATGAGAAATGGATTGAACGAAAATATATGTTTTCCGACTACTTAAAAGGAGTCGAATTTGTCTCTGAAGCCGCCAAACTATCAGAAGAACATAATCACCATCCATTTATCCTTATCCAGTATAAAGCAGTTATTATTACTTTGTCATCTTGGAATGCAAAAGGTTTAACGAAACTAGATTTTGAGCTTGCAAAACAATTTGATGAACTATTTTTACAAAACGAAAACGCAATTATAAGAAACTAAAAAAGAGAAGCCTTTTTAGGCTTCTCCTTTTATTTTGAAATGGATACAATGTCCAAATGGATCCTCGACTTGTAATATTCCATCTTTGTACGTAGCAATCTTGCCAATATTTTTTAAGCTTTCACATACTTGCTCTTTTTGTTTTTCATCCGCTAGTACAATTGTGAAATATTTTAAACCAACAGAACCTGGCATTTGCGGTGGTACCCCTTCACCTTGCCACGTATTTAAACCGATATGGTGATGATAACCACCTGCTGATACGAACAACGCTCCATTACGAGCTGGGATCGTTACTTCAAAACCAAGACCATCAACATAGAAACGTTTCGCTTCCTCTAAATCAGCTACATGGAAATGAATATGCCCCATCACAGTACCAGCTGGAAATCCATTCCATGTACTTCCTTGCTGTAATAATTCTTCACCAGCTAACGGGTTACTAACAAATGGGAGTTCTCCATTCTCATCACGCCAAACTTCTTTTTGTCGATCATGATAAATTTCAATCCCGTTTCCATCTGGATCAGCTAAATAAAGAGCTTCACTAAAGTAATGATCGGCTCCGCCATGTAGTGGATATACCATCTCTACAAGATGACGAAGAACATTCGCTAAATCCTGCCTACTTGGTAATAAAATTGCGTAATGATATAACCCTGTTCTTGCTCTTTGTTTCGGAAAAGCTTCTTTCTTTTCTTCAATGATAAGAAGTGGTTCATCATTTTCATTCCCAAATGTAACGACTGCTTCTTCTTCTTTTAGCACCTTCATACTTAGTACTTCCGTATAAAACTCTAGTGATTTCTTTACATTAGATACGTATAAATGAACAACATCAAGTGTTGTATCGGGATGAAGTTGAAAACTCATCTTGTTAGCCCCCCCATTTAAATTAGTTCTTCTTTGACATTTTTTCTTTTAAGAAATTATCTACAAAACCATCAGCTTTTGCAACAAATAAATATGCACCCATTGCTAATAATGCAAGTTCTAATTCGAAACCAGGATTTTTTCCATCTCCCAATAAACCAGCTGACCATTTCACTTTTACGATTGCTCCAACCATAACAAGCGCAAATAATAATCCAATATATCTTACACCTAAACCTAGAATTAATAATAGGCCTCCAACTAATTCAAATGTTGCTACACCGTATGCAAGTCCTCCTGGTAAACCAATGCTTGTAAACCACCCTGCAATATTGTCAATTCCTGATTGGAATTTTGTTAAACCGTGCATGAAGAATGTTACCCCTAACACGATACGAATAATTAAGTTACCAATATGTTGATTCATTTCTTTCTCTCCTTTATAGTTTTCTTGTACAAAACTTTTATTTACATCACAAAACATACACTAATTTTTTTTATTCGTCAATTCATTTTCACTGGGAAAAAATATATTTTTTTTGCTATGATACAAATAGTTGTTTACAAAAAGGAGCTTGATTTTATGAATATTGGTTCTGCAATACGTGAAATTCGTCAACGTAGGGGCATAACAATCGCACAAATTTGTGAGGGAACAGGTCTTTCTAAAGGATTTATGAGTCAGGTTGAAAATAATAAAACATCACCATCTATCTCAACTTTAGAAACGATCTCCAATTTTTTAAACGTTCCCCTTCCCTATTTATTGTTAGAGCAAAAAGATCGATTAAAAATTGTCAAAAAAGAAGAACGGAAATACAGTGTATACGGCAAAGATGAGCAAAGAATTGAACATGTTGCGGAGCAAGGGGGCCTTCGCCTATCTTTAGTAGAAATCCCTACTGGATTCCCGAAAGAAAATTCACCAAATGCCCATGAAGGGGAAGAATGTCACCTTGTATTACGCGGAAAATTAGAAGTTCAGCACGGTGAAGATATTGCAATTGTAGAAGAAGGTGATTCTTTCTCATGGAATGCATGCGTTCCTCATATTGTTCGTAATATAGGAGAAGAAACTGCATTATTACTCATCTCTAGTTATGCAGAAAATCGAAAACGTGTTTACTAAATAATAAAAAAGAAGCCTGTTAAACAGGCTTCTTTTTTATCCCCTTATAATTCCATAACTTGTCCCAACTAGTACAGTCTTTTCATGCTGATTGCGATAAACTGACTCGATTGAAACTTTTTTATAGCCTTCCATTTGCTCAACATTTGTTAAAGTTAGTTCACAAGTGATCGTATCTCCTGTGAAAACTGGTCTAATAAACTCACTTACTAATTCTCTTGCTATGTAATGTAACTCTTCTCCCACTTTCGTCCCAATGCTAGCAGTCAATAAACCATGAACCATTAATCTTCCATTTTCATCGTATTCCACATGGTGTCTACCTTTATCACCGGTAATATTTGCAAATTCAAAAACTTCTTCCTCAGTAAATCTTCTTTCATATTTAAATACATCCCCAGCTTTTACACTCATTTTTATCCCCCTAATAATAAACAGAATTTTCTTTTATTTTATCATAAAACGAGCCTCAATCCATTCTCTATTATCAAAAGTCTCAAAATTACCTCGCTATACTTTTTTACTTTCCATTCATTTATCGGTGACCATCTCTTTTTGCGACTTGATATCCATAATACGCACATGTTCCATTTCTCGATAGCTCTCTAACTTCAAATCCACAGCTTCTATAAAAATCAAAATTGTTCGCTGATGTATGCGCAAACCAATCACCGTGGGGAAGTTTTTGCAGGCAAAGAGCTACAAGCTTCTTACCTAATCCCTTCCCTCTATATTCACACTTCACAACTAAATTTACTATGTTCGCAATCATAATTCCATCAGAAATGACTCTAACCATCGCAATCATCTCTTCCTCATCCCAAATTGTGAAAGCCCATGTTGAATTTTCAAATGCTATCGTAAATTTTTCAATTTGCCAAGAAGGGATATTATCATTACTCCAACCAGCATCTTCAAACAAAGCTTTAATTGCATATGCTGGTACGCTACTCGTTCCCTCACGAATAATAAGTCCATTATGATAAATGTACATGTAACCCCTCCCTTTATTTTCATATACCATTCTTCAAAAAATGCAATTTACCTTTAAAAAAGTAATTTTTTCATCCAACACGCTTAATAGAATAAACTAGAACATCGATTCCATGAAATGACGTTGTTTTCTCATAGCTGAGCCCAGTTTTTCTAGCAACAAATATTGAGGCGGGATGATTCGGATTAATAAGAGAAATTAATTTATTCATTCGTAATGCTTGGAAACCATAGTCACGAAATGCTGCCGCCGCTTCTTTTGCATACCCTTTTCCCCAATACTGAGGAAGTAACCAATAACCAATTTCAATTTCCTCTTTTCCATCTATCTTCTGCTTTACCAGCCCTGCATGACCAATTCTTGTTCCCGTTTCCTTTTCAATCAATACAAATAAACCGAGACCGTTTTTATAGCTAGGAATCACCCATTCCTCCAGACTTTTTTTACACTGCATATATGTTTTTAACGTCCCATTTCCAATATAACGCATTACCTTCTCGTTCCCCCACAGTGAAACGTAGAACTGTAAATCATCCATTGTATATTTGCGAATTTGTAAACGTTCTGTATGAAACATGCTGGCACTCCTTTCCACTAATTTATTCTTCATTTCACGATCATGTTTTGTATGTATACGGTATGTTACTATTTATTATAAAGTGAAACTTTAATCAGTGGGGAATTTTGTTCACCCCACTGATTATTAGCCTTTACCAATCGGACGTTTACGGGCAGTGGATCTCCCGTCTAACTTCTTTGCTTTAACTGAATTTTTAGGCAAGAGTCTTACTGCCTGGAAAATAGCGGGATAAATGAACCAACGATAAAATACACAATATTCATTCCAAATAACTAAAAAAAGCAGTAGACAAATATTGTCCACTGCATCCATATCATAACTAGCATAAAGAAAACTACAATTGAGGGGGGTGTAGGATTTTCAAATATACTAGATACTTATCCCGTTCTAACGGGCGGTAAACTTTCCAATTGTTTCAAGTGAAAAGTTTACCGCTCATAAGAACTTCCTTCGTTCATTAAGATAGTATTGCTAAATAATCATATACACGCTTAGATTTCTCTCCACCCATTCGTGCATGTTGAAGAAGAGAAATACCATGAGGGCCAGATGCGCGCAATGCTTCTGGTTGAGCTACTAAAATAGCTTGTACAACTTCTAATTCACCAAGCATAGCTGCTGCAAAAATATCCATCCGAGCACCCTTTTCTAGTAAATAAAGAGCAATATCTTTACGACCTACATGTGCCGATGCGCCTAACGCACTTTCCCAATCTGATCCACCCCAATTATAAGAAGCGTGAAGTAAGCTTGGTGATTCAACCAATAGCTCTTGTACTTTCTCTAAATCCCCGTGAGCTGCCATAACAAATTCTCTTACTAATTCAGTGGTAATACGCTCTTCTGTTTGCATCGCTCTTCTCCCCTTTTAGAAATTCGTTTCGGTGTAAAAAAAGGCTTGTCACTTCCCTGAAAAATATCTACATCTATGCCAAATACATGTTGAAACATTTCATGGCATAGTACTTCTTCTGGTATACCATCATACTGAATCTTTCCTCGCTTTAATACAAGTAAACGATCACTATATTGAGCAGCTTGGTTAATGTCATGTAAAACCATTATAATTGTCATTCCAAACTCCTCATTTAATCGTTTCACAAGTTCCATTACTTCCAACTGGTGAACGATATCTAAAAAGGTTGTTGGTTCATCCAATAATAAGACATTTGTACGTTGCGCTAGCGTCATCGCAATCCAAGCACGTTGCCGTTCCCCTCCTGATAAAGAATGTAAAAGACGATATTCATACCCTTCAAGATTTGTAACAGACAATGCCCAATCAACAATTTCTTCATCTTCTTTATTTAAGCGGCTACTCCATGATTTATGTGGACCTCTTCCGAACTCAATTAGTTCTTTCACTGTTAAGTCTAATTGATGATCATGCATTTGTGGTAACATTGCTAATTGCTTCGCTACATCAGCACTCTTCATCATATGAATATTTTTCCCATCTAAAATGATGTCCCCTTCGCTTTGTTTCAGTAGCCTTGCTATTAAACGAAGCAAAGTAGATTTTCCCGATCCATTCGGACCAATTAAACTAACGATTTCTCCAACCTTAATATGTACATTCATATTTTGCATTTGAAATCTTTCAGAGTGTGCGTAAAACACTTTGTTAACGGAAATCACTTTGTTTTCCTCCTCTATGAATTAAATATAAGAAGAACGGACCACCTAAGAAGGACAGTAAAATACCAACAGGCAATTCGATTGGGTCAAACCAACTTCGAGCTATTGCATCCGCAAAAACAAGTAATACCCCGCCGCCAAGGCATGATAAAGGTAGCAAATATCTATAATCATTTCCAACTAATAAACGTAGCATATGTGGTACGACAAGACCGACAAATCCAATAAGACCAGACACACTTACTGCAATTCCAGCTAATAATGTACTTACTACGATTAAATAAAACCGACTTTTTTCCACATTATGTCCTAATAACTTTGCCATTTCATCTCCAAGCATTAACACTCGAATATGCTTAATACCAAAGAAAGCTAATATAATGGCGAATATTGCATAATAAATAATCATGTTTAAATGTGCCCAACTTACACCACCAATACCGCCCGCTAACCACGGTAACACCGATTGTACTTTGTCACTATGTAATAACATTAATGCTGACGTTGCTGCACCAATTAATGCATTGATCGACACCCCTACTAAGACGATTCTTGAAGGTGGTGCCCCTTTTTGCCATGATAAAGCATAAATAACCATCGCTGTTATGAAAGCTCCTAAAAACGCCCCTAGTGGTAAAAAAGCTAGATGCTGTGGGAATAAAATCATGATGACAATTGCTACAAAGCCTGCTCCAGATGAAACTCCGATAATACCAGGATCTGCAAGAGGGTTTCTCATAACCCCTTGTAGCAGTGTACCAGATGCAGCTAAACATGTTCCTACTATAAACCCAATAAGCACTCTCGGTATGCGAAGATCCCATACAATTCGATGAACTGTCGAACCTTCCTCTTGTATACCTGTTAAAATATCTCGTATAGAAAAGGATAAACTTCCTGCGAAAAGACCGTACAAGAGACCTAGGATTGTTAATATAACTAAAGTAATTGCTATTATCCATCTTTTTTTCGCAAAAGGATGTTCCTTTTCTCTTACTACTTCACTACTTTCCATACGTATCATTTCCTTACATCTTGTATACTTTTATACATAAAGTCCATTGCTTCTGTAACTTTTGTACCAGGATTAGATCCAAATAAATCAGGTGGCAAAATAACTACGCGGTTTTGTTTTACTGCCTCTAAATTTTTCCACGCTTCATTTTTCATCATTTCGCCTTCGAATGCTTTCTTCACACTTTTTGGATCTCCGTGTGTAATTAAATAAATCACATCTGGATTCGCCTCAATAATACGTTCTACACTTAGCTGTGCATATTGCGGATATTCTTTCGTTTCTGGAAAATCAGAAGCAATATTTTTTCCGCCTGTTTTTTCTAAAATATCACCTGATAAAGATGTTGGTAATGCCGCTAAATAAGTACCTGGTGCGCCATACACTAGCAATGCTTTCACATCGCTCTTTTTCTCATATTTCTTCATTTGATCATTCATTTTTTGATTAATTTCTTTTGCTTTATCTTCTTTCTTCATTACCGTTCCATATAATTCAATATTCTTTTGAATATCTTGTACAGAATTCGCAGAAGAAATGATAACTTGCGTTCCTTGTCCTTCAACCGTTGGCACATTCTTTTGGAATCCATTGTTAGCAACAAGTACATCGGGCTTTAAACTAGCAATTTGCTCAAAATTCGGTTGATGTGCATTCCCAATTACTTGTGCTTTCTTTAACTCCTCTGGAAGAGTTAATTTCGTATCCGGGCGACCTACTATTTTTCCACCTAAAGCATGAATAATATCCATGTCCCCCATACTTAATGTTGCAAAACTTTCTGGCACTTTATCGAATGTTACCTTTCTTCCTGATAGGTCGGTAATTTCGATTTTCTCTTTTCCTTTTTCTGTTTTGGTTGCAGACGCTTTTTCGTCCCCTTTGGCACTGCAACCTATTAACAAGAAAAAAATAGATAAAATCGCTGTAAATAGCGTAATAGATTTTTTCATTCCTTCACCTCTAATTGATAATGATAATCATTAACTACTATTCTACTTTAATTGATAAGGATTATCATTGTCAACACGAAACGCATACATTTTTCTACAAAAAACAAAAAGCGTGACAAAAAGATTTTTTCTTTTCGCCGCGCTCTAGTTAACAATATTATTCACATTCATTTTCCTCTAGCTGGTCACGCATCACTTTCACACGCTGAAAGAAAAAGAACGATAAACTTAAAAATATAACGATGCTCCCCATCATAACAAAAAATTGGATTGTCTCTTTTGCTCCATTCGGAATCAACAAGCCAACCATTAACAATGTACTTACAGCGAGAAGAATTTGTCCGAACCGAGTATAGTCTTCTATTTTTCCTTTTAATTCTTTCATTATATTCTCACTCCTCCATTTCACTGTATCATATTCTATGAAACTGAAAGACCAGTAAATACATCCATTCTGGGAGATGTTTTCCAATAAAAAAAGAGCCGCTTTACTGCGGCTCTTTTTTAATCATTATTCACCTTTATATGCTTCCATATAAATTTCTTTCAGTTCTGAAATAAGCGGCAACTTTGGATTAGCAGTTGTACATTGATCTTCAAAAGCTCTTTCTGCTAATACTCCAACAACCTCTTCAAATTGCTCTTTATCTACTCCTTGTCCTGCAATACTCATATTAATATTTAAGCTTTTTCCAAGCTCAATAATTGCTTTGACGAGTGATTCCACCCCTTCTGCTGCCGAGCTTGCTGGAAGCCCGAGCATTCTCGCTATATGTGCATATCTTTCATCTGCCACAAAGTGCTCATATTTTGAGAACAATGCGTGTTTTCTTGGCTTAATAGCATTATAGCGGACTACATGCGGCATTAGAATGGCATTTGCGCGTCCGTGCGGAATATGGAATTCTGGTCCAATTTTATGTGCTAAGCTGTGATTAATACCGAGGAAAGCATTTGCAAATGCCATACCTGCAATTGCAGAAGCGTTATGCATTTTTTCTCTTGCTTCTTCATCATTTCCATCTTTATATGCTCTCGGTAAATATTTGAATACGAGATCAATAGCTTTTAATGCTAATCCATCTGTATAGTCATTTGCCATAACAGACACATACGCCTCAATTGCATGTGTTAAAACATCCATACCAGTATCTGCTGTTACATGTGGTGGTACTGTCATTACAAATTGCGGATCAACAATTGCTACATCTGGTGTTAATTCATAATCTGCAAGCGGATACTTTATATTATTTTTCTTATCTGTAATAACCGCAAATGGTGTCACTTCTGATCCCGTTCCTGATGTCGTTGGAATCGCAACAAACTGCGCCTTATTTCCTAATTCCGGATATTTACATGTACGTTTTCTTATATCTAAAAACTTCTGTTTAATGCCATAGAATGTCGTTTCTGGATGCTCATAGAATAACCACATTCCTTTTGCTGCATCCATAGCTGAACCACCACCAAGTGCGATAATTACATCTGGCTTAAAGCTTCTCATCATTTCCGCACCTTTAAAAACAGTTTCATCTGATGGATCTGGTTCGACCTCAAAGAAAACTTCAACTTTCACATCATTTGCATGCTTGTTTAAATAGTGCGCGACTGTATCGACATAGCCATGTTCAACCATTCCAGGGTCCGTTACAATAAATGCACGTGAAATGTTAGGCATATTTGCTAAATAAGCTGTAGCATGTTTTTCAAAATAAATTTTTGGTGGTAATTTGAACCACTGCATATTCTTTTTTCTATTTGCCAGCCTTTTTATATTTAATAAATGAGTGGCTGTTACATTTTGGGAAACTGAATTCTTTCCGTATGAACCACAACCAAGTGTAAGTGATGGAATAAATCCATTATATATATCCCCTATTCCACCTTGTGATGAAGGTGCATTTACAATGAGACGGCAAGCTTTCATACGTAACCCAAATTGCTTTTGCACATCTTTATTTGTAGAATGGATAACTGCTGAATGTCCTAAACCACCGAGGTTCAACATTTCTTCGCAATATGTAAATCCTTCTTCTAATGAATTCGCCTTCACACAAGCTAATACTGGACTCAGTTTCTCACGAGATAACGGATATGCTGCTCCGATACCTTGAATTTCAGCTACAAGCATTTTTGTATGTTCAGGAACAGTAATCCCAACTAAATCGGCAATATACTGTGCTGATTTCCCTACAATATCACTATTTACTGCACATGTATTTTCATTTATAACAAGCTTTTCTAATTTTTCTCTTTCTTCTTCTGTTACAAAGTAACAATTGTTTTCAATCATTTCTGTTTTAACATCATCATAGATTTCTTTATCGACAATGATTGCTTGTTCCGATGCACAAATCATACCGTTATCAAATGTTTTCGATAAAATTAAATCATTAACAGCTCGTTTTACATGTGCTGATTTTTCTATATAACACGGTACATTACCAGGCCCAACGCCTAACGCTGGTTTTCCAGTAGAGTAAGCTGATTTCACCATACCAGCGCCTCCAGTTGCTAGAACGAGTGCTACACCATCATGGTTCATTAATTGTTTCGTCGCTTCAACAGACGGTCTTTCAATCCATTGAATACAGTGTTTTGGTGCACCAGCTTTCATCGCTGCATCATATACTGTTTTCGCCGCTGCCACAGAACATTTTTGTGCGGAAGGATGAAATGCGAAAATAATTGGATTTCTTGTTTTTATCGCAATTAACGCTTTAAACATTGTTGTCGACGTTGGATTCGTTACTGGCGTTACCCCAGCTACTACACCGACAGGTTCCGCGATTTCTATTATTTCTTCATGAGAATCTTCGTGAATAATTCCTACCGTTTTATCTTGCTTTATACTATGCCAAATATATTCAGTGGCAAAAATATTTTTAATGCATTTGTCTTCATATACACCACGGCCAGTTTCTTCAACTGCTAATTTTGCTAGCGGCATATGTTGATCAACACCTGCTAATGCCATTTCATGAACAATGTTGTCAATTTCCTCTTGTGTAAAACTTTCTAATGCTTGTAAAGCTTGTTGACCATTATTTACTAGCGTATCAATCATCTTTTTTACTTCCTGCATTTCATTTACAACTTTCTCTTTGACTACCATGTAAATTTCCTCCTATTCTACTATCACGTTCCTTATATGTCCCTATAGGTCAAAATAAGTCCCAATTAACATAAAAAAATAGAGATGCTTTCCTACATGAATTTCATTGTTTGTGAAATGTTTCACAAGTTTGTTCGTGAGTAACATTTCCTGAATTCAATATACATGAAATCATTTCGTTTGTGTATGTCTATTTTGTGAAATGTTTCACAAAATAATGTAATAAAAAAACGCACTGCTAATATAGAGCAGTGCGTTTTTTTATTATGCTAGCGCTTGTGCTAAATCTTCAATTAAATCTTCACCATCTTCAATACCGACAGAAATACGAATTAATGTATCTGTAATTCCTAATTCTTTGCGGCGATCAGCTGGGATTGATGCATGTGTCATTTGAGATGGAATAGAAATTAAACTTTCTACTGCTCCTAAACTTTCAGCAAGTGTAAAGTACTGCAATTTCTCAAGTACTTTATTTAATGTCTCTTCACTATCTACATCAAATGAGATAATTGCCCCAAATCCATTTGCTTGTTCTGTTGCTAACTCGTGGTTTTGATGTGATTCAAGACCTGGGTAATATACTTTATTTACTTTTGGATGATTATTTAAGAACTCAGCAATAGCGCGTGAATTCGTTTCATGTTCTTCCATACGAATTCCTAATGTTTTTAAACCACGAAGTAGTAAGAAGCTGTCTTGTGGCCCAAGAATACCTCCTGTTGAGTTTTGTACAAAGTGAAGATCTTCTGCTAGTTGTGGGCTATTTACAACTACTAGACCTGCAACTACGTCACTATGACCTCCTAAATATTTCGTTGCACTATGAAGCACAATATCTGCTCCTAAAGAAATCGGCGACTGCCAATATGGCGTCATGAATGTGTTATCAATAATTGTTAATAAGTCTTTCTCTTTAGCAAGAGTAGATATTTTCTTAATATCAGTAATTTTTAGTAGTGGGTTCGTTGGTGTTTCTACATAAATTGCTTTCGTATTTGGACGAATCGCTTCTTCAACTTCCTCTAAGTTTGTTGTATCTACAAATGTATGCTCAATACCGAAACGGTTTAATACTTTCGTAATAACGCGGTATGTTCCGCCATACACATCATCTGTTAAAATAACGTGGTCACCTTTTGAGAACAACATAATTGTCGCTGTAATAGCAGCCATTCCTGAACCAAATGCAAATCCAGCATGCCCATTTTCTAATACAGCAATCATTTCTTCTAAAGCTGCACGTGTTGGGTTACCTGTACGTGAATATTCATATCCTTGATGCTTACCAACTGCTTCTTGTTTGTACGTACTTGTTTGATAAATCGGTACGTTTACAGATCCAGTTGAAGGTTCTCCTATGCGAATACCATGAATTAACTTTGTCTTTGCTCTCATTTTTTATTCCCATCCTTTGTATATGTCTTTACTTAAATAGCGCTCACTGCTATCTGGAAAAATGGTTACAATATTTGTACCTGGTGCTGCCTTCTCTGCCTCAAGTAAGCTCGCATGAAATGCTGCTCCTGAAGAGCTTCCAACGAGAAGTCCTTCTTTTTGCGCTAATTCTTTCACTCGTAAAAATGCATTTCGATCAGAAATCGTATGAATTTCATCAAAATAAGATGTCTTCAAAAATGGGGGGATAAATTCCAGTCCAATTCCTTCGGTCTCATGTGAACCAGCCTTACCACCATTTAAAATAGATCCTTCTGGCTCTACGATAACTGTTTTAATATCTATATTTTTTTCTTTCAAGTAAGATGCAGTCCCCATAAACGTACCGCCAGTTCCTGCTCCAGCAACAAATATGTTAATCTCTCCATTCAATGCGTCCCACAGTTCAGGTCCTAATGTTTTAAAATATGCACGAGGATTTGCCTCATTTGCGAACTGACTTGGAGAGTATGAATTCGGTATTTCATTTACTAACTCTTTTGCTTTAGCAATTGCACCGGTCATTCCTTGCTCAGTCGGTGTATGCATGACAGTTGCACCTAGTGCTTTCATTAATTCTTGTTTTTCAATACTAAATTTCTCTGGTACACAAACAATAACACGTAAATCATGTTCTAATGCTGCAAGTGCCAGTCCAATACCAGTATTCCCAGCAGTCGGTTCAATAATTGTTCCACCCTGGGTAACAAGCCCTTTTTCTAGCGCATCTTCGATTAATTCTCTTCCTAAACGATCCTTAACGCTTCCGCCTGGATTATAAAATTCAAGCTTTGCAAATAAACGGACCCCTGTTGGAAGTGAAAAACGAGTAATTTCTACAATTGGTGTATGACCAATTAACTCATGAACTCCACGATATACATTCATCGTGTTCTCCCCCTTGTTTGCCAATAAAGAAAAGGCAACTGTATGTATTTTCTTTATATGAGACAGTTGCCTTTTTGTTACATTACTTTAACTCTTCTAACACTTTTACGATAAAGTTTGTAGAATGAAGAGCTGCTTGATCTAAAAACTGATCAAATGAAACATTTGATTCTTTACCAGCAATATCAGAAAGTGCGCGAATGATAACAAACGGAATTTCATATTGGTGGCATACTTGTGCAACAGCTGCTGCTTCCATTTCTACCGCATAAAGATTTTCAAATTTATCACGGATGGCTGCAACGCGGTTCGGATCACTCATAAATGAATCACCTGTTGCAATCATACCTTTTACAACTTGAATATTTTCTTCAGCCTGCATACATTTCTCAGCTAATGCAACTAACGCCTCATCAGCTTTAAATCCAGGCGGCATTCCTGGTACTTGACCATATTCATAGTTAAATGCTGTTACATCTACGTCATGGTGACGAACTTCAGTGGAAATAACTACATCACCAACGTTTAGAGAATGATGGAATCCACCAGCTGAACCAGTATTAATGACTTTTTCAGGCTTATATTTTTCTAATAAAATTGTCGTTGACATCGCTGCGTTTACTTTACCAATACCAGACTTTAACAAGATTACTTCATGCCCTGCTAATAGCCCTTTCGTAAATTCACAACCAGCAACCGTTTCTGTTTCTGCTTGTTCTAATTTGTCACGTAAAATACGTACTTCTTCTTCCATTGCTCCAATTACAGCAATTCTCAATCTAATCCCTCTTTCTATTGCTTAGTTGCCTCCATTACCCAAACGAAATGATTTAATCTCGTGAAAGTTACATGGAAGCCATTGTTTTCAAAAATAGTCTGCATAACTGGAATACGTGTATAGTATTCCGTTTGCAAATCGTTTGCTAACTGGTGGAAACCTCTTTCTTTTGCTGTTTCAACAGTTTTATCATATGCATCTTGATCTGCAAATATCGTATCAGCAAACACTATTTTACCACCTTTGTTTAGCAATTGACTATACTTCGCAATCGCTACATTTTTTTCATCATCTGTTAAATGATGAAATGCATAGGTGCTTACAATGGTATCAATTGAATTTGGAACTTCAAACGAAAGAAAATCACCCTCTGTAATTGAAAATTCTTTTGGCAATTTCTCTTTTGCAATCATGCGCATTTCACGCGACGGTTCTATACCGTAAACTGTGCGGCCAGCAAGTAATAATTTATTTGTTAAATTACCTGTACCGACACCAAATTCTAATACATTACCAAATGACTTGTTAACTACATCCTCTAGAATGTCCTCATAATGAGCGAAAACTTCTTTATATTGTATATCTTCGCCTTGTACAAATGAGTCGTACGTATGAGCCCACTCATCAAATAAACCATTAAATTCTGTACCCATAAAAATTCCCCTTTTTCTTATCGGTTTTATCAGTATGATATTCCCTCTTTCTAAAAATGTCAATTGAAATGTACATGGTATTTCCTTCTTTTCTTTGTTACACTATAGTTGATTACATAGGAGAGGGGCCGTCTTCATGTCATTTACCTTTGAAATGTTAGAAGATAAAGTAGAGTTTTTTGAAGCGGGAGACTTAGCTTCTTTAGAACGAAAAATTAGTGAACAAATTGATAATAATAAAGCACTTATGCTTGAAGTTCATCACATCTCTCATCAAATGGTTATGGATCCTGAAAGCAAAAGACCGTATTATAGCGCGGTTGTTCATTTTAAATTAAAGAAATTACGTTAACAAAAAAGAGAAGCTCCTAAGGAGCTTCTCTTTTTTAGTTTAGAGTTTGAACAAGTACTGGTTTCCAGCCCTCATTGTCTACCCAATCAATATTTACGTAATATCTTTTCCCACTTTGCTTATCTTGAACATCACCATAAGCTTTGCTCTTTCCAGTTTTGTCTCTTCCAACAAAATGGAATACTAATTGCTCTTTCGGTATCTCAACACCTGCAGCAATTGCACTTTGCATCTCATTCCAATCTGATGACCCTTGTTTAAACGTCATCGCCGGTGATGAACCTTGTTCTGTTCCTACAGCTTTCCAAGAAGGTTTTGTGTAAGCCTCTTTTGCCTTAGATACAGTTTTTTCAGCTGATACTTTCTCGTTAGCTTTCGCTTCTTCTTCAGCTTTTTTCTGTTCTTCTTCAGCCTTTAGCTTCTCTTCTTCAGCTTTTTTCTTAGCTTCTGCTTGCTCTTGTTCTTTTTCTTTTTTCTTAGCAGATTCTTTATCTTCTGATTTTCCAGCTTTCTCATTCTTTGTTGTTTGTTGAGAGACTTTCTTATCAGTAGAAGATGCTTGCTCTTTCGTACTAGGAACGAACAATTGATATGCTACAATAGCTACTAATAGTAATACAATAGCGATTGCAATATTTAAAACACCGTTTTGACGACGTTTTTGTTGTTTCTGTTGGAATCTTGATCCTCCTGCCATTCTCCAAACCTCCATGCAGTTTTTCCTAATTGCTATTGTAACATTAAATCTAGAAAGGTTGAACATTTACAATGATATTTTCATGAAATGAAGACATTTCACTATAAATTGCAAGATTACTTTTCATTCTCCAATTGATAGATTGCTCCCACCATATCTTTAAAAGTAGGTGTAACTTTATTCACTTTGCTATCAGTCTCTAGATCAACAACAACTAAAGCATATCTTGGATTCTCATACGGAAAATAACCTGCAAACCAGCGATTCACCCTCGTCCCTTTCCCTGTTTGCGCTGTCCCGGATTTTCCAGCAACACTTAGTGGCAACGAACGGAATGCTGTTCCTGTTCCTTTCTCCCTTGTTACAACGCCTCTTAATAACTCTTGTAATGTTTTCACTGTTTCATACGAAAGCTGTTTTCCATTTAACGTATGGCTCTCAAATGTAAAAAAATCCGCTCCATTTTTATATACTATTTTTTCAACAGCTTTCACTTCCATCTTTTCTCCATTCCTCGCAATCGTCGCCATCATATTTGCAATTGCTAGAGGTGATATACGTACATCTTTCTGTCCAATCGCTGTTTGTTCTACCGCTTTTTTATTACTTTTATTTTCTTCATTCCCCCAAATAGTAGTGCCTTTCTCTTCTGGCATTTGCTCAAAATGAGGTGTATGAAATACAGAACCTTTCCATCCAACCTTTTCATTTGCTCCTAGAGCTGCTACGTATGTTTCTAACACCGTCCTATCCTTTTGTAATAGCTCGTTACCTAACTCGGAAAATGTCCTGTTACAGCTCCTAGCAAAGCTCTCTTTAAAGTTAAGCGTACCCATCCTAACTTGCGGGTCGTTTTCACCATATAAATCTTTATTACAGTTAAATGTCCGATTAAACAAATTTACTTTTTGATCAATGACTGCAGCTGCAACTACTGTTTTAAAAACAGAGCCTGGAAAATGTGGCGTTAACATTTGATTTTCAAGTGTAGTTTTATATAAATTCTCATCCCTTACTTGTAAAGACGGCTTACTAACCATCGCTAATATTTCATTTGTCTTTACATCAAGTAATACTAATCCCCCCTTCTTTATTTCGTTTGCTTCAATCACTTCTTCTGCTTTTTGCTGCAACTCTTTATGTAAAGTAGTTTGAATCCTAACTGGATAAAATGGATTTCCTGGTGAAGTGTATTTCGCTTGCTTTCCGAAAATTGGTTCTCCTTGCCGATCTACTTGATATAATACTTTTGCCTCTCCATCAGTCAATAGAAATTCATCAAATGATTGCTGTAATCCTGAAATACCTATCGGCGTTTGTTTTGAAATTTTTTTCAATTCTCCATATCGCTTTTGAAATTCCCTTTCGTTCTCCCCTACATCACCAATTAAATGACTTATCTCTCCAGTTTGTTTTAATCGCACTTCAGCTGCTACAATACCTAATACATGTAATTCATTTACCTTCTCCATCTGCTCTCGTGTCACTCGAAATGGAGCAGTTTCTCCTTGTAGGGTAAATGCATTTTTGTTATTTTTCATTTGTCTTCTAATCTCTTGTCTCGACACACCAATGATATGCGCGATTTTCTCTAACATGTCATTTTTTATTTGTAAAAATGGAAAAATAATTAAAACAGGATATTTTTCCTCACCTATTTCTTTACCATTACGATCTATAAACTGCCCACGTCCATCGTCTACTGTAATAGATTGTGTGCGTTGCGTAACACTTTTTTCAATTAAATTTATTTTGCGATCAGTAAATGATTCTGTATCTATAATTTGAATTTGGATTAAACGACAAAGCAATAAAAACATAACGCTCATAAAACAAATTAAAACAATTGTAATTCTCCGTTTTATTTTCATAAAAAACACCTCGTCTATTGTAGTTTAGACGAGGTACTATTTTATTTATACAAGCTCCAAAACAAAAATAGATATTATATAAAGCTATTATTGTTTTTTTGGCTTCTCTAAAAATTTCGTAAGAAGCGATTTAAATTCAGTTTCATTCACTCCAGTGTTTTTAGCAACTTCAATTACAGTAGTTGTTACATTAGCCGCTACTTTTAAATAGTCCTTACTGAAATTATCCATTTCATTTCTTTTTTCTTTTGCATTCTCAACTGTTACAGAATCAATACAAGTAATCATCTTATCTACAATATGTAAATAATTATTTTGTGCATCTATTATTTTTTGAACGTCATCTTTATTACTTACTTTCGATTGTTTTAAATATGTATATGCTTGATTCACTTCATCTTTTAAAATTTTATCATTATTTTTCGCCTGTTCTTGTAACATATTCTTCATATCATCTATTGTTTTTTGATCCATCGAATCTCGCAATAAATAATCTGGATTCCCAATCGCATAATCGTACTTAATCGTTACATCTTGAAATATTTTCATCACAATAGCTAATTGATACGCTACATCAAAATCATTGAATTCCTTTTTATCTTGTGGATTTGCTAAGGCTTTTGAACTCTCAGTTGCTTTTGAACTCTCAGTTGCTTTAATATCCTGTTTTTCTTCTTGCTTCACTTTTTCTCCCTTTGATGATGTAGTTTCCTCTTTCGTTCCGCAGGCAGCAAGTCCTAATATAGAGATACTACAAACCAATCCTGTAAAGATTTTATGTTTCATAATTAGCCCCTTTTCCCTTTTGAAACCTATATTCTCCAATTATGATATCAAAGTTTAAAATGTTTTTTTGACATTTTTTGTCGAATCACTCTAAGGTTTACACAATTTTTTCTATTCTACAGATAAAGTGAAACTTTAATTAGCCCTCACCAAGCGGGCGTTTACGAGCAGTCCGACGCCCACCTAACTTCTTTACTTCCGCTGAAGTTTGAGATAGTGGTCTTACTGCCTGGCAAATAGCGGGATAAAAAAAAAGATTCTCCCGATAGGAGAATCTTTTTTTTTATTTTACAGAGACAATCTCTACTTGCATTTCTCCGCCTGGTGTTTGGATTGTTACTTTCTCACCAATTTGCTTACCTAATAAGCTTTTTGCGATTGGAGAATCGTTAGAAATTCTTCCTTCAAATGGGTCAGCTTCCGCGCTACCTACGATTGTGTACGCTTCTTCATCTCCATTAGGTAATTCTTTAAATGTTACTGTTTTACCTAATGTAACAACAGTAGATACTTCGCCATTATCTTTAATGATAACTGCGTTACGAATCATATTTTCTAATTGTGTAATACGTCCTTCTACGAACGCTTGCTCATCTTTCGCTGCATCGTACTCAGAGTTCTCAGAAAGGTCCCCGAAGCTACGTGCGATTTTAATACGTTCTACTACTTCTTTACGTCTTACTGTTTTTAATTGCTCAAGTTCGTTCTCTAGTTTTTGCTTACCCTCTTGCGTCATAGGGTATGTTTTTTCTGTTGACATATTTTCCACTCCTTTTATATACCAATCCCCCGAAAAAAAGAGGAGTTCCATATGAAAACTCCTCCGCTTCCATTGTTAGCGGAGGTTTCTAGTACCCTTGCACTAGCGGAGTTGTCACATACAACCCCGTATTTCCAATTCTTCTTTATATAAAGAAGATATGTATGGAAAGTTGATATAAATATGCCCTCACCTATATATAGATGAGGTTGCATGTTTCATTGTATTCGATAGGAAGGGAAAAAATCCCTTCCTACCGTATATCTTTTACTATGCTATTACAAATTTACTTTTTGTTCAAGAATTGTTGCAATTTTTGTCACCATAATATCAATTGCAACGTGGTTTTGTCCACCTTCAGGGATAATAATATCCGCAAATTTCTTAGAAGGCTCAATAAATTGATTGTGCATTGGACGTACAACATTTACGTACTGATCAATAACTGAATCCATCGTACGACCGCGCTCTTTAATATCACGCTGCATGCGACGCAGAATACGAAGGTCAGCATCCGTATCAACGAATAATTTAATGTCCATTAACTCGCAAAGACGTGGGTCTTCTAAAATAAGAATTCCTTCTAAAATAATTACATCTTTCGGCTCAACTGGAATAATTTCTTCTGAACGCGTATGCAATGTATAGTCATATACAGGCTTATCAATTTGCTCATATGCAAGCAACTGCTGCAAATGTTCAATTAACAGATCATTATCAAACGCAAGCGGATGATCATAATTTGTTTTTAAACGCTCTTCCATTGGTAAATGGCTTTGATCTTTGTAATAATAATCTTGCTCTAAGATTAAAATAGAATGACCTTTAAAATGGTCAAAAATCGCTTTCGTTACACTCGTTTTACCTGATCCCGAACCACCAGCAATTCCAATTACAACAGGCTTATTCGTCCCCATTCGACTATCACTCTTTCTTATTGAAGTATGCTTTTGCGCATCATATTATTCACATACACTCGTTGATCCACTTTGAATTTCACGATTTGCAACGGATGTCTCGCTGCATCTAATTCGTTTCCATCCTCATCCCAAATTTTCTCCACCGTTTGCGTAAAGTTTTCTATTTCTGGTCCAAAGAACTCCACTTCATGTCCTGGTTTGAAATGATTACGTTGCTCAATCGTTACGATGCCCGTTTCTTCATTATAATCTAACACTAAACCAGCAAAATCATACGTTGTTTTCTTACTATGATTTCCAAACATTTGCTCTTGATGTCCTGGAACCCCTTCAAAGAATGCAGGAGCTGTATCACGATTTGCACATTTATCAAGCTCATCTAACCATTCTTGTTTAAACTCAAAGTTATCTGGATCCGCACAATAAGCATCAATTACTTTACGATATACAGTTGCTACAGTCGCTACGTAATGGATTGATTTCATACGTCCTTCTACCTTTAAGCTATCGATTCCGATTTCAATCATTTTCGGAATTGATAAAATTAAATTTAAATCTTTTGGACTCATCGCAAAGTGAGCATCTCCTTCTTGGAATAGAGGAAGCTCTTTTGCATCTTTATGTTGTGATACTGTTTGAACTAAATCATAATCCCAGCGGCAAGATTGGCAACAACCACCACGATTAGAATCACGCGCTGTCATATGGTTACTTAATGTGCATCTTCCTGAATATGCGATACACATTGCACCATGTACGAATGCTTCAATTTCAATATCCACTTTTTCTTTAATTTCTTTCATTTCTTCATAGCTTGCTTCACGAGCTAATACAAGACGATGTAAACCTTCTTCTTTCCAATACTGTGCTGCTTTCCAGTTGGATAGTGATTGCTGTGTGCTTAAATGCACCTCAACAGAAGGCGCTACGCGTTTACAAGTCTCAATGATAAGCGGATCAGCAACGATAATTCCCGTTACGCCAGCTTTTTCAATCCCTTTTAAATATTCCTCTAGCCCGTCCATATTTTCATTATGTGCAAAGATATTTGTTGTTACGTATATTTTTGCTCCATACTTCTTTGCAAACTCAACGCCTTCTGCCATTTCTTCTAGCGTAAAGTTACCTGCATTCGAACGAAGACCAAATTCTTGTCCACCTAAATATACAGCATCTGCCCCGTAATGGATAGCTACTTTTAATTTTTCTAAGTTACCCGCAGGGATTAACAGTTCAGGTTTCTTCACAATAACACGTTTGCCATCGATCACTCGTGAAATTTCTTGTACAGTCATTTCCTACACCCTCCTCGTTTAGTAAACCGTTTCTTTAAAGAAGAATCCTGTATCTAACGGACGATTTACTGGTTGCATTTCTTCTATTTCTTTATATAGATCATCTTTCACGTCATAATATGCATCACGATCTTCTACGCATAAATCAATCGCTTGACGATATTTCTTCGTTACTTCAATAATGTATTCAGAGCTTTTTAGTACACCGTCGATTTTTAAGCTATCAACTTCAGCTTCGATTAGTTCCTCTAATTCATCGATGAAACAAATATCGTTCGGACTCATAATGTGAGTACCATTTTCATCTTCATAAATTGGATATTTATTGTTACGCTCTGGGTCATATAAGAACATATTCTCTTCATATTTTTTCTTTTCAATGTCAAGATTACGTCCTTGATACTCAAAGTAGTTTCCTACTAATGAACGCTTCGATTGGAACATACAAGTCATACCGTGAATTTGTACTTCTAGTTCCACTTCAGCATTTTCTTTTAAATCAACAATTTCATCTAAGCTCAGCTCACGAGCTAATACAGCGCGCTTCGCTCCTCTTTGTCCCCAGTAGTTACAAGTGAACCAGTTTGTTGCTGTCGTTTCTGTATTCCAGTGCAACTGCATATTTGGTGCTACTTCGCGAACAGCCATTAATACCGCTGGATCTCCGAAAACAATTGCATCTACATTTACTTCGTTTAAAAATGAAACGTAATCTGTTAATTCTTCTACTTTATCGTTGTGGAACATAGCGTTCATGGCTACGTATACTTTCACACCATTTTCATGTGCAATCTTCACAGTTTGTTTTACATCTTCACGTGAAAACTCCCCTGCTAAACGTAAACCAAACTTTTGCTCACCGATCATTACCGCATCTGCTCCTGCTTTCGCAAGAGGTTCGATATCCGCCACCGCTCTTGGCGTTACTAACAATTCAGGTTTCTTCATACCTTGGTCACCCTCTCTTTTTACTAACAGCTACTCCATCACCAATTGGGAAAATCGTTGTATCATATCCTTCATGATTCATAAGCCACTCATTGTACGTCTTAATACGACGGATTAAACCACGTGTACGTCTGTTTTCAATTTTCTCTTTTGTCGTTACAAGACCGTGGTACATAACATTATCTGAAATAATTACTCCACCAGGATTTAATAACGGTTCATATAAGTCAAAAAAGCGACGATACTGTCCTTTTGCTGCATCAATAAAAATAACGTCAAATGTCCCGTGTTCTTTTACTTGTTCACCTGTCTCTAACGCATCACCGTAAATAACTGAAATACGATCTGTTACTGGGGAACGTTCTATATATTCAAGTGCTTTTTCATATCGCTCACGATTGCGCTCAACTGTCACAATACGTGAATTTGGAATAGCTTGCATCATACGAATACTAGAATAACCGATTGCTGTTCCAAGTTCTAAAATGCTTTTCGGTCCAATTAAACGTAAAAATTGCAGCATAAATTCCATTCCAAGTCGATCCATAATCGGCACATGATTTTCTGTTGCATATTCTTCCATTTCAAGAATTAATTTATCTTTCGGATCAATAAATGATAATAGGTACTCGTTAACTGCATCCTCCATAAATGGTCCTCCTTATTTACATGGAGAAGTGCCTCTATGACGTCTTTTCACACATAGAATGCAATAAAAATACAAGCCAGCTTTACCCTTAGCTTGTACGTCCCGTTTTGATATTAAAAACGATTCTTCTGCCAGTTTTTAACCCGATATATTTTACCACAAAAAAGAGGGATGTGCGACTTTTTTCGCTATCCCTCCCCATTTCACTGTTTTTTCGTAATGTATTTTTGCTTTAATGCATTATGCTCTTCTAATGTTTTCGCATAATACACTTCACCACTTGGTGCAGCTAAGAAATAATAATAATCTGTTTGCGCAGGTTCTAACGCAGCTTCCACTGAATGTTTACCAGAGTTTGCGATCGGCCCTACCGGCAATCCTTTTACAACATACGTATTATACGGTGAGTTGACCTTTAAATCTTCGTATAATACACGTTGTTTATGCTTTCCAAGTGCATATAATACCGTTGGATCCGTTTGAAGTGGCATACCTTTTGTTAAACGATTATAAAAGACACTAGAGATCTTTTGACGATCTGTAAAACCAGTTGCCTCTTCTTCAATAAGTGAAGATAATGTTAAAAGCTGATGAACATCCCAATTCTTCGCTTTCATTTTCGCCTCATTTTGAACAATGATTGCATTTGTTTTCTCAAGCATTGGAATTACAATTGCTTCTAACGTCGTATCTTTCTTATAAAACGAATACGTTGCAGGATATAAATAACCTTCTAATGGGTATTTAATATTACTATCAAAGATTTTATCTGTTAATAACTTCGGATACTTTTGCTGCATTTTTTGAATAAATGCTTTATCGTTTAATTGACGCGTAACATCATCTTTATTCCACTTTAGTTCTGTCGCAATCGTTTCTGCAATTTCAGTTACTTGCGCCCCTTCTTTAATCGTCACTTTATAAAGAGCTGGACGATGCACGTTGCCAGATGACATTTGTTCGATCACATCTTCAGCATTCATTGAAGGATTTAATAAATATGTACCTGCTTGTAAACTTTTCGATTTAGCCTTTGTATAAAAACTAAAAACTGTACCGTTTTTTACAGCGCCTTTTTCTTCTAAAATTTCTCCAATTTTACTTGTAGATGATCCTTTCGGAATTTCTACTTCAATCTCTTTTTTATTCCCGCTATCAACTGGTCCTAATGCGGATGAAATATACGCATAGACTGAACCACAAACTAAAAGCAGTGCAATAATCGAAAATAAAAAGATGCGTCTACGCTTCTTTTTCACTTGATTCTCTATCAAAACATTTCCTCCTTACTTAATTGTAGACCGTATGTACACCTTTCTATACAGCACGATGTAAAAACGCAACAAATTCACTTATCTTTTTTAATTGATACTTTATTTTTCTACAATCCGTCTCATTATACTACAAAGACTTACACAGTTTCGACAAAAAATCTTTCATTTTACATATAAATACAAAAAAAAGATGGACTGTATGTCGTCCATCTTTTCAGTACTTATTATTCAGCTTCTTGCTCATCAGCAATAGTGTTAAACGTTTCTTGTACCATTTCCCACTCTTCTTCTGATTCGATTGGAAGTAAAACTCCGCCCTCTTCTTCATTTTGCTCATAAGCCATTGCATCATAAATTGGGTCTCCATCTTCATCTACTTCACCGATTGGAGAGAAGATTACGTATGATTTTTTACCAAATTTGTCAGCATCAAAAGTGAAAATAATTTCACATAAATGTTCGTTACCTTTTTCGTCTACAATTGTAATTTGACGTTCTTCCATTTTGGTCACCTCTTATTTTCTATCTAAAAATCCTTGTAAGATTACGACTGCAGCCATCTTATCGATTACTTGTTTTCGCTTCTTACGACTTACATCAGCTGAAATGAGTAGACGTTCCGCTGCCATTGTTGACAAACGCTCGTCCCACATTACAACGTCTAATTGTAACAGCTCTCGTAGGTTTTCTGCAAATTGTTGGCACGCTTCACCACGTGGGCCAATTGTACCATTCATATTTTTAGGTAAACCTACTACTATTTTGTCCACATTGTACTGCTTTACTAACTCAGAAATACGATCAAAACCAAAGTGACCTCGTTCTTCGTTAATCTTAATTGTTTCTAATCCTTGTGCTGTCCAGCCCATCTCGTCGCTAATTGCAACTCCGACTGTTTTTGTACCTACATCTAAACCTAATATCCGCATAAACTACTCCTCACGATGATGTTTCAAGTAAGACTTCACAAGCTCTTCAATTAACTCATCACGTTCAAGCTTGCGAATGATGCTACGTGCATCTTTATGGCGAGGTATGTATGCTGGGTCTCCACTTAATAAATAACCGACGATTTGGTTAATCGGATTATAGCCTTTTTCTTGAAGTGCATCATACACAGTTAAAAGTACATCATTTACATGGACACTCTGTTTTTCATCTTGAATGCTAAACTTCATTGTTTTATCAAAACCGTCCATTTCAAGCACCTCACTTATATAGTAAGTATAGGGAGAAGAACTTCTCCTCTCCCTACCATTGTACACTACTATCTCTTTATTTTGAAACAGATTTAACGTACTCTTGTACAAATGCTAAAGCTTCTTCGACTTGAGCTGGGTTTTTACCGCCTGCTTGCGCCATATCAGGACGGCCACCACCGCCACCGCCGCAACGAGAAGCTACTTCTTTCACAAGTTTACCAGCATGGTAACCTTGGCTAATTAAGTCTTTCGTTACACCTGCTAGGATGTTTACTTTATCGTCATTAACAGACGCTAATACAACAACTGCTGACTCTAATTTATTTTTCAGATCATCCATCATCGTACGTAAGTTGTTCATATCTGCAACATTTACTTTCGCTGCTAATACATTCACACCATCAACTGTCATTACAGAATCAGTTAAGTTTCCAGCTTCGATATTGCTTAATTTCGCAGCAAGAGATTCATTTTCTTTTTGCAGTTGTTTCACTTCAGCAAATAGACCATCAACTCTTGTTAAAATATCTTTCGGATTTGTTTTCATTTTTCCTGCTGCTTCTTTTAATAAACCTACTTGATCGTTCATTAATTCGTATGCAGACTTACCAGTTACTGCTTCAATACGACGAGTTCCTGCACCAATACCAGACTCAGCAACGATTTTGAAAATACCGATAGAAGCTGTATTATCAACGTGACAACCACCACAAAGCTCTAAGCTGTAATCGCCAACTTGTACAACGCGTACAACATCTCCGTATTTTTCACCGAATAATGCCATTGCGCCCATTTCTTTCGCTTCTTCGATTGCTTTTTGAGAAATCTCAACATCAATACTTTCCCAAATTTTTTCGTTTACCATACGCTCAATTTTTTCTAATTCGTCAGCTTGTACTTGACCGAAGTGAGAGAAGTCAAAACGTAGACGTTCAGAAGTTACAAGAGAACCTGCTTGGTTAACGTGTGTTCCAAGTACGTCTTTTAATGCTTGGTGTAGTAAGTGAGTTGCTGTATGATTTTTTACAACGCTACTACGGTTTTTCGTATCGATAATAGCTTTTACAGCCGCATCTTTCGTTAATATACCTTCTTCAACAACAACTTTATGCAAGTTTTGGCCGTTTGGTGCTTTTTGTACGTCTTTTACAAGAACTTTCACACCATCTGCAAGAAGGTAACCACGGTCTGCAATTTGTCCACCACTCTCAGCATAGAATGGTGTTACATCAAGAATTAACTGTCCTTCTTCACCAGCTTGTAAGCTGTCTGTGTATTCGCCGTTTTTCACAAGTGCAACAACGTTACTTTCTGTTGCAACTGTACCGTAACCAACGAATTCGCTCGCTACTTTAATTTCTCCAAGGACACCACCTTGAACTTGCATAGAATCAACGTCTTGACGAGCAGCACGTGCACGCTCACGTTGTTTTTCCATTTCATTTTCAAAACCTTCATGATCAACTGTCATGCCAGCTTCTTCTGCATATTCTTCTGTTAATTCAATTGGGAAACCGTATGTGTCATATAGACGGAACGCATCTACTCCAGAAATAACAGTTGTTTTTTCTTCTTTTGCTTTTGCAATTACTTCAGCTAAAATCGCTTCACCATCATGAAGTGTTTCATGGAAACGCTCTTCTTCGTTCTTCACAACTTTCGCAATGAAATCTTTCTTTTCAAGTACTTCTGGATAGAAGTCTTTCATTACTTCTCCAACAACCGGTACTAATTCAAACATAAATGGACGGTTGATGTTTAATTTCTTCGAATAACGAACAGCGCGGCGTAATAAACGACGTAATACATAACCACGGCCTTCGTTAGATGGAAGAGCACCGTCACCAACAGCGAATGTTACTGTACGGATATGGTCAGCAATTACTTTGAATGCCATATCTTTTTCTAAATCGCCATTACGATATTTTTCACCAGAAATTGTTTCTGTTGCACCAATCATCGGCATGAATAGGTCTGTATCAAAGTTCGTAGGTACATCTTGAACGATAGATGTCATACGCTCTAGACCCATCCCTGTATCAATGTTTTTCTTAGGAAGTGGTGTATATGAACCGTCTGGATTATGGTTAAATTGAGAGAATACAAGGTTCCATACTTCTAAGTAACGCTCGTTTTCTCCGCCTGGATATAATTCTGGGTCACTAAAGTCATTACCGTAAGCTTCTCCGCGGTCATAGAAAATCTCTGTATTCGGTCCACTTGGCCCTTCACCGATATCCCAGAAGTTTTCTTCTAAGCGGATAATACGCTCTTTTGGAACGCCCATTTTCTCATTCCAAATTGTGAATGCTTCTTCATCTTCTGGATGGATTGTAACTGATAGTAATTCTTTATCGAATCCGATCCATTTGTCGCTCGTTAAGAATTCCCAAGCCCATGTAATTGCTTCTTCTTTGAAGTAATCACCAATTGAGAAGTTTCCTAACATTTCAAAGAATGTATGGTGACGAGCTGTTTTCCCTACGTTTTCAATATCGTTTGTACGAATTGATTTTTGAGCATTTGTAATACGTGGATTTTGTGGGATTACACGTCCATCAAAATATTTTTTTAATGTAGCTACACCACTATTAATCCATAGAAGAGATGGATCTTCATGCGGAACTAGTGATGCACTAGGTTCTACTGCATGTCCTTTTTCTTGGAAAAAGTCTAAAAACATTTGACGAATTTGTGCGCCTGTTAGTTGTTTCATTGTATTTTCCTCCTTAAATATAAAAAACTCCCGTCCCTATAAAAGGGACGAGAGTTAACTCGCGATACCACCCTAATTATGAATTGATTACAATAACAATCAATTCATCACCTCATGGTGCCGTAACGTGGCAAGACGGCAGTGATTAGCTGCTCTCAGGATTAGCTTTCTGTTACCCTTCATTTAAAGCTTCTTTCAGCCATATGGAAGCTTCTCTCTATAAATGGACTGTAACGTACTTGTTCCGTCATTGATTTAATGTATTATATGACTAAATATAATAGAATTCTCTTAAGTTTGTCAATGTAGATAATCATTTATATTGTATTAATTGCTTATTTATCATAGGTATTCTACTATTCATTCTTAACAGCCTTTTCATATATTATGCGTTTATTAACAAATCGGAATCTCCTTATAAGAATGATTTATAAAAATTTCTAAATATTACTTTTTTTGCTACAATTAAATTATTGTTAATAAAATAAAGGAGCGATCACAATGACAACCTTACTTAGCAAAGCTAAAAACATATTAGCGACTGACGAAACGATATTATTTTACGCAGCATGTTCATTAGACATATTTATTTATCGTTCCGTCGCAAGGCCAGGATTGCTAATTTTAACGAACAAAAGACTATTCTTTTATGGGCCAGATGTAAGTAAGAATCCAATATTTGAAGAGTACTCTTTCGCAAAAATTTCTAATCTAAAAGAACAAAAGCGTCTTTTCAATAATCAAATTATATTTATGTATGATAACGAATGGAAAAAAATAAAACATATTCAAACAAATGATGTGGGCTCCCTCGTTCAAAAAATACACGAGCAACTTTCTAAATAAATATATGATTAGCCCTCTATTTCTTACATAGAGGGCTTCTATACTTACACATCTTCTTTTTTCAAGAGCGGTCTCACATGAACAATGACAGTGCGAATAACTGCTAAAATCGGAACCGATATTAGCAATCCTACAATCCCAGCTACCTCTCCCCCAACTAGTAAGGCAAGCATAATAATAACGGGATGCATACGAAGTGACTTACCAACGATGTAAGGCGATAAAATGTTACTCTCCACAAATTGCAAAATCGCAATCGTGATCCCCGCCTTAATAAGTAAACTCGTTGATACTGTTGCTGCAATCATTAACGTCGGGATCGCTCCTAAAATAGGACCGAAGTATGGGATTATATCCGTTACCCCAATAATAATGCCAAGCAATAATGGATATTTCATACCGATAAACCAAAAAGAAAGAGCTGATACTCCCCCTAATACTAAACAAACAAATAACTGTCCTCGAATATAGCTTCCAAGTGACTTATCAATTTCTTTCGCAAGCATTTGCCCCGTACCTCGCCATTTACTTGGGACTAGTTTCCAAAAGATATGATAAAACTCACCATAATCTTTTAATATGTAAAATACAATAAACGGTATTAAGAAAATAATGAGCAATGAATCGAGTACACCACGAGCTGTACTCATCACTTTATTTAAAAGCGCTTGAATCTTCGTTTCCACACCCACAAAAAGTTGCTTCACCTTTTCATGAATGAACGAAGGGAAATTCGCTGTTTGTTCTGTAACGCCATCCATCCACGAATCGTACATCTTTGTAAACTGGGGAAATTGTTCATTAATCTCTTGTAACTGTTTAATAACAACTGGTGTTCCTTTATAAATCCCATAACCAATTCCGCCAAAGAAAAGGATATAAATGAGCAAAATGGCAAGTGTACGGGGCATCCCTTCCTTATGAATTTTTTCAATTAAAGGGTGCAATAAATACGCAATAAAACACGCGATAAGAAACGGCGTGATTGCTACTTTAAATACAAAAATAATCGGTGCCCATAGCGGCTTAATTTTTAAAAAGACGAGCAGACAAAGAAAAACAAGTAACAATAATCCTAAACGATATATCCAAATGATTTTAAGATTCTTCACATGAAAAACCTCCTCCACCTTTATTTTGAAAATAAATGGGGTAGGTTATGTGCGAAACTTTTAAAATCTTTTCATACGGACCATACTGTTTTTTAAAGACGTACATATAAATAACATAACAAGGACAACCACCCCTGAGAATACAGCATGAATTAATATAATCAGGAGGGCTAATTATGGTTTTGTTTATGCTTGGATTATCAGCACTTTTTATGATTCTTGAATGGATTTGTATCGGGTTCGGTATTTGGAAGGGGTTCTTTATTCATTCCTCACGTAAAGAAAAAGCGAAGCAATTATGGCAGTATGGAATACTTGGCGTTGGCTGCTACGGTCTATCTTATCTTTTCTCAGAGATCGGACTTTTTTATTTGCATATGGGTGCATAAAAAAACTCCCTTGTCTACAAGGGAGTTTTTCACTTTATCGAAATGATTATAAGTAAGACTTAATCATCTTACGTGCTTTTTTCATATTGCGTTTTGAAAATACATCTTGCTTACGAGCATATTGATATGCTGCAGCTCCAACACCTAATGCGATTAATGAATTGCGTAGATTCAAAGTAAATCCCCCTTTTCGTTATCCGATCGTTCTTTCATTCTCATCAAATAAATCATCAAGAGAGCTTAATGAACCATCTTCCTCAACTTGATGCGTATGGATTTTCCCCTTTGAAACCGATAATTCGATATAACAATTCCAGCAATAAAATTGGTTGACACCTATTTTTCCAATGTCTTTCCCTTTGCAATTTGGACAAATAAACATATGGCTTTCATCTCCTTACAGTCTCCCAGATTCTATTCGCCATTATGTCCAAACTGCATTCATTTATACATTTTACTGGAGCCTTTCAACGCTATGCGTTTGAAAGTTTCACTATATAATTTCACCTTGTTACATGAAATCATACGGTGAAATGTTTTCCACGTCCATTTCCTCGCCATTAACTGTGACCATCTGTACTTCTCCTTGTGATTCTTGCAAGCGACTAGCTAAGGTTGTTTGACGCATTGCATCATCAAGGCGATTTACACCAGATTGGAAAGCTGCTTCCTCTCCGCAAATAATAAGGAACTTCTTACTTCTTGTAATGCCCGTGTAAATTAAATTACGACGTAACATACGGTTGTAACTTTTCACGATTGGCATAATAACAATCGGAAATTCACTACCTTGTGATTTATGAATGGAACAACAATATGCATGCGTAATTTGATTTAAATCGGGCTTCGTATACGTTACCTCAATTCCATCAAATGAAACGATAATCATATCTTGTTGCTCAACGTTTTCTTTCGCATAAAACACCGAAACAATTTCCCCAATATCACCATTAAACACTTGGCTCTCCGGCTGATTCACGAGTTGCAGTACTTTATCGCCTCTTCGATACACAACATCACCGTAAGCAATTTCTTTACTCTTTTCCCTCTTCGGATTAAATACTTGTTGCAGCGCTTCGTTTAATACATTAATACCAGCAGGCCCGCGGTACATCGGTGCTAATACTTGTACATCTCTTGCGCTAAAGCCTTTTGTTTTAGCATTTTCACAAACTTTTTTCACAACCTCAACAATTTGAGCTCCTGTACAGCTGATAAATGAACGATCTTTTTGATTTTGTGCTAAATCGGGTGGTAGAGTTCCATTTTTTATCGCATGGGCAAGTTGAATCACTGATGAGCCTTCCGCTTGACGATAAATTTCAGTAAGCTTCACTGTCGGAACTGCGCCTGCATTTAATAAATCTTTTAATACTTGTCCAGGTCCTACAGATGGCAACTGATCTTCATCACCTACAACGATAACTTGAATGTTCGTCGGCAACGACTTAAATAGCTGATTTGCAAGCCAAATATCAACCATTGAAAATTCATCGATAATAAGGAGCTTACCTTGGACAGGATCCGTTTCATTACGCTGGAAAGATCCTTCTGGCGTCCAACCAAGTAAACGGTGAATTGTGCAAGCTGGAAGTCCTGTCGATTCACTCATCCGCTTCGCTGCTCTTCCTGTTGGAGCTGTTAATAGTATTGGAAATGGATTATCATCACTGTATTCATTCGGATTTAACGATAACCCGTGAAGTGACGCATACATTTCAACAATCCCTTTAATAACTGTTGTTTTCCCTGTTCCTGGTCCACCTGTCAATAACATCATCGGTTTATGAAGTGCCGTTTGAATTGCTTCTTGCTGAAACGGTGCATATTGTACGTTGAGTTGTTCTTCAATTTCACCTAACGTTTTTAACACTTCTGCTTCTGGAAATGAAGGTGTTTCTTCTTGATTCATAAGCCTGCGAATAGACTTTACAACACCTTTCTCAGAGTAGAATAACGTTGCTAAATACACTCGTTCTTCTTCGATGATGACTTTCCCTTCACTTTGCATCGTTTCAATACAACCTATAATATCTTCCTCAGTCACTCTTCCTTCTTGATTGTTTAAAAGTGACATCGTTTCTCTTACAAGTTGATCTTTCCTCATATAAACGTGACCAAGTTGTAATGAGACATTCTCTAATGTGTAAAAACATCCTGCGCGTACACGGTCGTCATGATTACCCGATATCCCTAACGCACGCCCTATATCATCCGCTCTTCCAAAACCAATCCCGTCCACTTCTTCGATAAGTTGATACGGATTATTACGAATCACTTCTAATGTCATCTCTTTATATTGCTGGTAAATCTTAATAGAAAGTTTCGTTCCAAAACCGTAGCCATTTAAAAAGCTCATTACTTTCTCTAGCCCTTGATGTTCAACAATTGTCTCATATATTTCCTGAGCCTTTTGTTTATTAACAACACCATTTAATGCCTCAGGGTCATCCATAATTTTAGAAATAGCATGTTCTCCGAGATGGTCCACAATTTTTTCAGCTGTACGCTTTCCTATCCCTTTAAATAAATCACTCGCTAAATATTGCACCATACCTGCTTTTGTTTGCGGCAATTCTTTTTTAAATGTTTCAACCATATATTGTTTTCCATACTTTGGATGGTCCTTAAAATGACCTGTCAATGTAAACACTTCATCTTCATGCATGCGGGGAAAATGACCGTTTATCATTACTTTCTTTTCGTCATACGTTTCATTCGTTTCAATGACTTTCATACTGACAACGGAATAGAGGTTTTCTTCGTTGTGGAAAATGGTATGAAGAACTTGCGCTTTTATAAACTTTTTCTCTTCCTCAAACAAATCCATTGCATGTTGATTTCCCATTTTTCCTCTCCTTTCCGGTATTTTCACTTTAATAAGCAGTACATCCCCCACCTTTTTAGATGAGGGATAACTACCCATTAAACTATATTTTTATCTTATTCAGCTTCTTGCTCTAATAAACGAACGCCATTACCCGCTAAAAAGTGATCTGGCTGAATTTCAGTTGCTTTCTTAAATAAAGCGAGAGCCTTCTCATTATTTTCCTCAAATACGTACGCAACACCTAAATTGTAATACGCATCTGCATGCTCCTCATCCATTTCTAATACCTTTTCAAAATAAGGTTTCGCCTCTTGAACGTGTTCTAATCGCGCGAAGCAAAGTCCGCACTGGAATACAGCTTCTACATCGTTTTCATCTAATTCTGTTGCTCTTTGTAAGAATGGTAGTGCAAGACGATCATTTCCAAGCTGTACATGTGTGATACCTAACATAAATGTTACATCAGCTGATTGTAATCCAGCTTGCATTGCTTGTTCAAATACAGCTTTCGCTTCAGTAAATTGCTCTTGGCCATAATATACATTTCCTAAACCATAATAGGCTGCTGCAGATTTATCATCTAACTCTAGTGCACGTTTATAAAATAAAATCGCTCGCTCGCTATCACCTAATACGTCTAATAAATTTGCAAAATTAATGTACCCAAGCGCATCTTTCGGATTTTCTTCGATTGCTTCTGTAAAATTTTTAGCTGCTTCTTCCCAGTTTCCTTCTTGCATATATTGAATACCTGTTTCAAGTTTGTTTGACATGTCCTTCACCTCTACAACAAATTATAACAAAGAATGTATTTTCCAAGCGAACGAAAATTCGCTTTATGTAAAAGAAACCTCTAACCGCTAATCGGCAGAGGCTTCTCGTTTATCCTAAATAATCCAATTTCTTACCACTACGGTATACTTCATCAATTGTAGCACCGCCTAAGCACTCATCTCCATCATAGAAAACGACTGCTTGTCCTGGTGTAATTGCACGAATTGGCTCATCACAAAGAATACGAACTGTATTTTCATCAACTATTTGAACCGTTACTTTATTGTCTTCTTGACGATAACGGAATTTCGCCGTGCACTTAAATTCTGTTTCTTTTTCTTTGTTACTTACCCATCCTACATTCGTAGCAATAACTTCATCACCATATAGAAGTTCGTTATGGAATCCTTGATCAACATATAAAATGTTTTCTTTTAGATTTTTCCCAACAGCAAACCATGGATCACCATTACCACCAATTCCAAGGCCATGACGTTGTCCAATTGTATAATACATTAAACCGTCATGCTTCCCTTTCACTTCACCAGATAATGTTTGCATTACACCTGGTTGTGCCGGTAAGTAGTTACTTAAGAAATCTTTAAAGTTACGCTCACCAATGAAGCAAATACCTGTACTATCTTTTTTCGCCGCTGTCGCTAAGCCAGCTTCTTTCGCCATTTCACGAATTTGCGGTTTCTTTAATTCACCTAACGGGAACATTGTTTTTGATAATTGCTCTTGGCTTAATTGATTTAAGAAATATGTTTGATCTTTATTGTCATCAACACCGCGAAGCATTTTATATTCGCCGTCCATATAAGCAACGCGTGCATAATGGCCTGTTGCCACATAATCCGCACCAAGCGCAATTGCATGCTCTAAAAATGCTTTAAATTTAATTTCTTTATTACACATTACATCTGGGTTTGGTGTACGACCAGCTCGGTACTCATCTAAGAAGTACGTAAATACTTTATCCCAGTATTGTTTTTCAAAGTTTACTGCATAATACGGAATACCAATTTGGTTACACACTTCAATTACATCATTGTAATCTTCTGTTGCTGTGCAGACACCATTCTCATCTGTATCATCCCAGTTTTTCATAAAAATTCCGATTACATCATAACCTTGCTCTTTTAATAAAAGTGCTGCTACAGATGAATCGACGCCACCGGACATTCCGATGACAACGCGTGTTTCGTGAGGTAGTTTGTTCATCATGTCACCTCCCATGCTAATTTTGTGTTAATCGCTTCACGATTTTCACTGTTTCGTACGCCGCTTTTTCAATTTGCTCTTTCGTATTTCCAAGTCCAAAACTAAAGCGTACGGATGAACGTATTTGATCGGAGTCTTTTCCAAACATCGCTACTAATACATGTGATGGATCAATCGAACCAGCTGTACAAGCAGAACCGCTTGATACTGCAATACCAGCAAGGTCTAAGTTCACAAGAAATGGTTCAATGTTCATTCCTGTAAAACTTACATTAAGTACATGCGGTAAGCGATGTTCTAAGTTTCCGTTTACCTCGAAAGTAATGCCTTCATTTTTGAAGACAGATACCATTATATCTTTAAACTCTTCATATTGGGCATTTTTTTGCTCACGAGTTTTTTCAGCTATAAGAATTGCATGCTGAAGCCCAGCAATACTAGGCACATTTTCCGTACCAGCACGGCGTTTTCTTTCTTGCTCTCCGCCTATTAATAACGGTTCAAATTTCACATTTGCACCAGCGTATAAGAACCCTACACCTTTTGGCCCATTAATTTTATGAGCTGAAATTGATAATAAATCAATTCCAAACTCTTTCACATTAATTTCTACTAAACCGTAAGCTTGTACCGCATCTGTATGGAAATAAGCTTGATGATCTTTTAGCAACTTTCCTATTTCCACAATTGGTTGCATTGTCCCTACTTCATTATTCCCAAACATAACAGATACAAGAATCGTCTCTTCTGTTAATGCCTTTTGTATGTCAGAAACTTGAATAAGCCCTGTTTCATCGACAGGTAAATATGTCACTTCAAACCCTTCACGCTCTAACAATTCGCACGTATGCAAAATCGCATGATGTTCAATTTGCGTCGTTATTATGTGGTTACCTTTATGACGGTTCGCACGTGCTACACCGATAAGCGCTAAATTATCAGCTTCTGTACCACCGCTCGTAAATATAATTTCATTCGGATTCGCATGAATGCTGCGTGCACACACTCGTCTCGCCTCATCTACTGCATGGCGAGTTTGACGTCCATAAAAGTGAATACTAGACGGGTTCCCGAATATTTCTGTCATATATGGAATCATCTTTTCGACCACTTCTGGGTGAGTCGGAGATGTCGCAGCATGATCTAAGTAAATGCGTTCCATTAAATCTCCTTCTTTCCAAATCGTTTCACAAGGAATTAAATGTAAAACATATAGCCCCCGTGATTTTCTTCCTCATAACGTACTAAATCTTCTAACGTTGTACTATCTAACACTTCTTGCACCGCATCACGAACACGCATCCATAACTGGCGCTGTGCTGGCTCTTCTTCTTCTATCATTTCTACAACACTAATCGGTCCCTCTAATACACGGATTACATCCCCAGCTGTAATGTTAGCCGGTTGATCAGATAATACATATCCGCCGTATGCCCCGCGCGTACTCTTTACAAGACGAGCGTTACGAAGTGGTGAAATTAATTGCTCTAAGTAATGCTCGGATAAGTCATGCGCCTGCGCAATTGATTTTAATGAAATCGGACCTTCACCAAACTTTTTTGCAAGATCAATCATAATTGTTAAGCCATAGCGGCCTTTTGTTGAAATCTTCATCTATTTTGCACCTCTTTTCAAATTTTCACTTCTATTGGTTATATCTTATTTATAAAAAGAACACAATTTAAAATCCTATGAAATTATAGCATAATATAGTATTATAAGAAATTTCAACTTGTGTATCAAAATGATAACATAAAATCACATTGAAAAACTCGGAAATTATTACAATTGAAAGAAAAATGAAAATATTAACCTTCATTTTTCCCATAAAACAGCATCCTATTTCAAATTCCGTAGAAAAAAATGATACGATAGAACGAGATTATATATTAAGGGAGACGGTCCAAATGAAACAACCACTCGCACATCGAATGCGCCCTACAAATATTCAAGAAATTATTGGGCAACAACATTTAGTTGGTGAAGGAAAGATTTTATGGCGAATGGTCCAAGCCAATCATTTTCAATCTATGATTTTATACGGTCCTCCAGGTACAGGAAAAACATCCATTGCCAGTGCAATTGCAGGAAGTACCGGTACCCCGTTTCGTCTATTGAACGCTGTTACTCACAATAAAAAAGATATGGAAGTTGTCGTACAAGAAGCGAAGATGCATCGACACCTCGTTTTAATTTTAGATGAAGTTCACCGTCTAGATAAAGCAAAGCAAGACTTTCTATTACCTCACTTAGAAAGCGGACTTCTTACTTTAATTGGTGCTACGACAAGTAATCCATTCCATGCAATAAACTCCGCTATTCGAAGCAGGTGTCAAATTTTCGAATTACACGCACTAACAGAAGAAGATATTTTAATTGGGTTAAAAAGAGCTTTAGAAGATAAAGAAAAAGGGCTTGGAGAATATGCAGTAACGGTAACAGATGAAGCACTACATCACTTTGCAAACGCCTCTGGTGGTGATATGCGTTCCGCTTATAACGCACTTGAGCTTGCTGTATTATCTAGCTTTACTACAGACGATCAAGCGGCTGAAATCACACTCGAGATTGCAGAAGAATGCTTACAAAAGAAGAGCTTCGTCCACGACAAAGGCGGCGATGCTCATTATGATGTATTATCAGCATTTCAAAAATCAGTGCGCGGAAGTGATGTAAATGCAGCACTCCATTATTTAGCACGCCTTATTGAAGCAGGTGATTTACAAAGCATTGGCAGACGCCTTCTTATTATGGCTTATGAAGATATTGGACTTGCTAGCCCACAAGCTGGACCACGTACACTAGCTGCAATTGAATCAGCTGAACGAGTTGGATTCCCAGAAGCACGCATCCCACTTGCAAATGCCGTTATCGAGCTATGCTTATCACCAAAATCAAATTCAGCTTATAAAGCACTTGATGCTGCATTACACGATTTACGCAACGGTCAAACAGGTGACATTCCAAGCCATTTAAAAGATAGTCATTACAAAGGCGCAGAATCACTTGGAAGAGGCATTGGATATTTATATCCGCACGACCATCCAAACGGCTGGGTAAGGCAACAATACTTACCTGATAAAATAAAAAGCAAGCAATATTATAAACCGAAAACGACAGGAAAATTTGAGCAAGCACTTTCTACTGTTTATGAAAGATTACAAACTTCGAATAAAACGAAAAATAAAGGGTAACATAAACGAAAACGTCACCATTATGGAGGCTTCGCTTATGAAAACACGTCAAGATGCATGGACAAAAGAAGATGATCTCCTTTTAGCAGAAACTGTTTTACGACATATTCGCAGCGGAAGTACACAAATAAAAGCATTTGATGAAGTTGGCGATGCGTTGAACCGGACTTCAGCAGCTTGCGGCTTTAGATGGAATGCTGAAGTAAGACCGAATTACGAAGATGCGGTGCAGCTTGCAAAAAAACAACGTAAAGAATTAAAACGTTCTGAAGCTAATATAGAAAAAAATCGGTTCACGAAAACGAAACAACTCGTAATTGACGCCGATTTTTCAGAAGATATTACGCCAAGTAAACAAGATCTTACAATGCAAAATGTCATTTCATTTTTACAAAATTTAGAACATAACAATCCTTCACTTGCAAAGTTGCAAACTGAAAATGATGTATTACAAGCTCAACTCACCTCTCTGCAAAAAACGAATCATGAACTTGAAACGAAATTAGCGGTACTCACAAAAAAACAACAAGCAATCGAAGAAGATTACGCGATGCTTGTTCGAATTATGGATCGTGCTCGAAAACTTGTTTCAGTCGAAGAGCAAGAAGAGCAAATTGCCCCGATTTTCAAAACCGATCAAAATGGGAATTTAGATATTATTTATTCTGCAGAGAATTAAAAACAGGGATGTCACTTTTTTAACTGAGTGACATCCCTGTTTGTTTTCGGTGAACCATATATAGATATCGGTAAATGAAATTATATTAACGGTTTTTCGAATATATCTATCACAACTTGCAATATATCAACGATTTTTCAAATTTATCTATCACAACTTACAATATATCAACGATTTTTCAAATTTATCTATCACAACTTGCAATATATCAACGATTTTTCAAATTTATCTATCACAACTTACAATATATCAACGATTCAATAAAGGATATCGATTTAACGACAAAGATTGACAATAACATTCCTCCTTGTCATACAAGGAAACTCCTACAACAGAAATGTTATTATAAACATATACCTTTAAAGGGAGATGGTCGCTATTTCATTAATAATCTTCAAAATAACTCTTGGCCTTCTCGTCCTAACTTTAGCTCTTTTCACCATTAACAGTCTAAAAAAGACATCCGCCTATAAATCAGATAAATATGATTATTGCTTACTAACCTTACTTACATTTGAACTAGTAGTAATGCAAATATCCATATTTCTTTAATACATGTCAACTCCCCCCACTGAGATGAAACATTTCAGTGGGGGCTTGAGTTAGAACGCTAGGTCTTTTCGTCTATCGCTAGACAGTTGACGCTCTAGTATTCATGCCACCTTACGGTAACACCCCAAGTATGTTTTTGGTTGGTACTGGCAACGAACGATTGTTTTCCCACTTGCACCACCCTTTCGAAAAAGAGCAATTCTTCCTTATAGAAGAAGCCACCACTCAGATGACTCCGGCGTGTGCTACAAGCCCCGACAAGTCGAGTACACATGGATGGTTGACGCACCCACTAAGCTATGCGCGAAGCAACAGCCTTACATTTTTGCACTTCTAATAGAATCGGCGTTTTCACCTTGAGATTGTCATCCAATTCTACAACTCTTGATTTTTGCAATGTATTCAATGCACCATTAATATCAGCATGGATACATGTTCCTGCTTTACTTTGGTACAGACCACGAGTCATTCGTTTGCCACTAAAGTGATAATACTTCTTATCATCCTTAGACCAAACAGGAATCGGATCTTTGTCTAGGAAACTGGCTTTTGAAGTATAGCTTTCTTCTTGTTTCAAAAATCGGATGCCTTCTTTTACACACTTATTCTCAATTGCTGCAATCAGTTTATGAAATGGGATTTGAACAAACTTTTGATTATTCTTTTTTCCCATATCTGATTTTTGTTTCCAACCAGCATTATACCCTACGACAACCGTATCTATGCCAAATACTTTCACTTTTTTGAACAACAAGCCTACAGTTTGTGAAATGTAACCATTTATTTGTCGTTCTCGTTTATGCCAAAGTGCGGCCATTTTATTCGTTACAACGCGTTTTGAAAGTCCATTTTCCATATTTTTCAGTTGCAGATTACGTATCGCTTTGTTGAAATATTGGTTTATGGATTTTAATTTTTTTCCATCAATTAAAAATGTATCACCCGTATTTGTCACGCAACTTACTAATCTGTCTACACCTAAATCGCAACTCAAAGCGCTACTAGTAGTCGTGGATTGTTTCTTCATTTGAGAAACGTACATCTCATATGTGTAATGCACCTCAAAGAACCGACCTTTTTGCTTCGGTACAATCTCAATGTAGGAGATTTTTTTATTTCTCAAGTTTTTAGGCATACATATTTTAATGGAACCGAATTTTTTTCTGAATGCCACATTCATCGGAATGATCCAATACCCGTTATCATCCACTTTTGGAACTTGATAGATTTCAATGATTCGTTTGTCATTTGAACGAGAATAATTTGGAAACTTAGGACGACCTGTGAATGTTTCAGTTTTTTTCTTCCACTGTTCCAATGCCTTAAAAAAGCTTTTTACTTCTGCATATAAGGCTCTACGAATTGCTTGGACAGAGTTTGATTGAATGCCCCAGTAGTTCATATCGGTTTGCATGGCAGTGTCCACTTCTTTTACAGTAGCCATTTTATTATGATTCAAGTAACTTTGTTTCATCGTGTACAACCCAACATTTCGTAACGCTTTTGAACTATGTGACATGCGTTGCAGTAAGCGGAATTCTTTTGCAGTCAAGCAAGCTCGCCCAATATTCTGTTTCTGCGTGAATCGTTGCATGTTTTCTCTTTTCTTTTGTTTACGTAATACTTTCACTGCTTTCTTTCTAACCATTGCTTTCACCACCTTTCTTAGAGAGTTTATTAAAATTATTTCTTTTAGCTCAAGTAACCAAATTATTATTATCCAATTTCGTTATCTTACGATATATTCCCTCCTTATCTAAGGGCAGATTATATCGTAAGACAAAAAGAAACAAATATTCGCCCTCAAGAAATTGTTATGAACGAAACAAAGGTGTTTGGTCTACCTTCTTACGGCAACTCATCTCCACCTGAATTGTTGATTTTCACCCGTAACACAAATCAGATGGAGTTTTCTTTCCCAAAGAGATAAAAAAGCATATATCCAAAATGGATATATGCTTTTCTTTTATTCTTGCCCTACACGTTTCACTTCTACGTTTTTAATGCGTTCACGTACAACGTGACTTGCCATAATTAAGCCTGCCACAGATGGTACGAATGCATTTGATGAAGGCGGTAATTTCGCCTTACGAATTTTTGCATTCTCGTCTGGTACAATTTCTTTACGTACTTCTTCACGAATTACGATTGGGTTTTCGTCAGAGAAGACAACTTTTACACCTTTTTTAATACCCTCTTTACGAAGCTTCGTACGAATGACTTTCGCAATTGGATCTGTATGTGTTTTAGAGATGTCCGCAATACGGAAACGAGTTGGGTCCATTTTATTCGCTGCACCCATACTTGAGATAATTTTAATTTTACGACGTAAACATTGTTTAATTAAATGAATTTTGAACGTAATCGTATCAGATGCATCCACTACAAAGTCTAAACCGTACTTAAAGAACTCTTCATATGTTTCATCTGTATAAAACATTTCTAGTCCAATTACTTCACACTCTGGGTTAATGTCCGCGATACGCTCTTTCATTAATTCTACTTTTGAACGTCCTACAGTAGATACTAAAGCGTGAATTTGACGGTTTACGTTTGTAATATCTACAACGTCTTTATCAACTAATACGAGACGTCCTACGCCAGAACGTGCTAACGCTTCAGCTGCAAAAGAACCTACACCGCCAATTCCTAAAATACCGACTGTACTATTTTTTAATATTTCAAGTCCTTCTTTACCGAAGGCTAATTCATTACGTGAAAATTGATGTAACATTCAGCTCTACACTCCTATTACAAAAATGGTCTACCATGTATTCTAGCGTTTTTCCGACTATTTGTATAGAAAAAGTTATAGAATTCCTAAAAATACATATTTCGAGAATGAAAACATAGACCAGAATTTTATTTCTTCCTAAATACACGTTTAAAAAAGAGGATTTAGAGAACCGAGCAGATCGAGGCGCTGAAGCCAGGAGGAGCGCAGTGTAGAAACACTACTCGAGCACCGGACTGGCGAAGCAACGATGAGATGCGACAGTTATCTAAACCGGACTTTTTAAACAACCTCTCAAAAAAAGTCTAGACGGTTATAGTATAACCATCTAGACCCTATTCTTACTTCTCTTCTTTCAAGCTTAATTTTAAGTTCAGTTCTTCAAGCTGCGCTTCTGCAACTGGGCTTGGAGCTTCTGTTAATAAGCAGCTTGCGCTTGCTGTTTTCGGGAATGCAATTGTATCACGAAGGTTCGTACGGCCTGCAAGTAACATAACAAGACGATCTAAACCTAATGCGATTCCGCCGTGTGGTGGTGTACCGTATTCGAATGCTTCTAATAAGAATCCGAATTGCTCTTGCGCTTCTTCTTGTGAGAATCCAAGTGCTTTGAACATTTTTTCTTGTACGTCACGCTCGTAAATACGAAGTGATCCACCACCAAGCTCATAACCGTTTAATACAAGGTCATATGCTTGTGCACGTGCTTTTTCTGGTGCTGTTTCTAGTAACTCAACGTCTTCACGGAATGGCATTGTGAATGGGTGGTGAGCTGCGAAGTAACGATCTGCATCTTCATCGTACTCAAGTAGTGGCCAATCAGTTACCCATAGGAAGTTAAATTTACTTTCATCAATTAACTCAAGCTCTTTACCTAGACGTAAACGAAGTGCGCCTAAGCTATCTGCAACAACGCTCTTCTTATCTGCTACGAATAGTAATAAGTCGCCAGCAGTAGCTTCTAATGTGCTCATTAACACATTTGCATCTTCTTCACCGAAGAATTTCGCAATCGGTCCTTTTAGGCCGTCTTCTTCAACTTTAAGCCAAGCTAGACCTTTTGCACCGTATACTTTCACGAATTCAGTTAATGCATCGATGTCTTTACGAGAATATTTACTTGCAGCACCTTTTGCATTAATTGCTTTTACTTGTCCGCCGCTTTCTACAGCACTTGTAAACACTTTAAAGCCACAATCTGCTGCAAACTCAGATAAGTCTGTTAGTTCCATTTCAAAGCGTGTATCTGGCTTATCAGAACCGTAGCGAGCCATTGCATCAGCATATTTCATACGAGGGAATGGTGCACTCACTTCTACACCTTTTGCATCCTTCATAACTTTCGTCATCATACGCTCCATCATATCTAAAATTTCATCTTGTGTTAAGAATGAAGCTTCGATATCGATTTGCGTGAATTCTGGTTGACGATCCGCACGTAAATCTTCATCACGGAAACAACGTGCTACTTGATAGTAACGCTCAAATCCGCCGACCATAAGAAGCTGTTTAAATAACTGTGGTGACTGTGGTAATGCATAGAATTCACCATCATGTACACGACTTGGCACTAAATAGTCACGAGCTCCTTCTGGCGTGCTTTTCGTTAAAATTGGTGTTTCTACTTCTAAGAACTCTTCTGTATCTAAGAAGTTACGAATTGTTTTTGTTACATCGTGACGCATTTTGAATGTGTTGAACATTACAGGACGACGTAAGTCTAAATAACGATATTTTAAACGCACATCTTCTGATGCATCTGTATCATCAGCAATGATAATTGGCGTTGTTTTCGCTGCATTTAGTACATTTACTTTTGTTGCTTGTACTTCAATACGACCAGTTGCCATATTGTCATTAATTGCGCCTTCACCACGTTCAACAACTGTACCTTCTACGTGTAATACGTATTCGCTACGAATTGTTTCTGCTACTTCTAACGCTTCTTTTGATGTTTCTGGGTTAAATACAACTTGTACGATACCTGTACGGTCACGTAAATCGATAAAGATTAATCCACCTAAGTCACGGCGTTTTTGTACCCAACCTTTTAATTGAACTGTTTGTCCAACAGCTTCTACTGTTACTTTTCCACATGCATGTGTTCTTTCAGCCACTGTAAGTTCCCCCTATATTAATTTCTCTGCTACGTATGAAGCAAATACATCTAACGCTACTTCTTCTTGTTCACCTGTTGCCATATCTTTTAAGTTAATGATGCCTTTATCTAGCTCATCTTCTCCTAATACAGCTACAAATTTCGCCTTTAGACGATCTGCTGATTTAAATTGTGCTTTCATTTTGCGATCTAAATAATCTTTTTCAACTGACAATCCAGCTTTACGAAGATCGAACGCAACTTTTGCAGCATGGTCTTTCGCTTTTTCGCCAAGCGCTACAACGTAACAATCAATGCTATGTTCAAGTGGTAATTCAATGTTTTCAGCTTTTAGCGCCATAATTAAACGTTCAATACTCATTGCAAAACCGATACCTGGCATTTCTGGTCCACCAATTTCTTGTACAAGTCCGTTATAACGGCCACCACCGCTTAATGTAGTGATCGCACCGAAACCTTCTGCCTCACTCATAATTTCAAAAACAGTGTGTTGATAGTAGTCTAAACCACGCACTAAGTTCGGATCTTTTTCAAATGGAACATCCATCATCGTTAATAGTTCTTGAACTTTGTCATAGTATACTGCTGAATCTTCGTTTAAGTATTCTGTAATAGATGGTGCTGTTCCCATTAATTCATGGTTACGGTCCTTCTTACAGTCTAAAATTCGAAGTGGGTTCTTTTCTAAGCGAGATTGACAGTCAGAACAGAATTCGCCGATACGTGGCTCAAAGTGTGCGATTAATGCATCACGGTGTGCTTGACGGCTCGCTGCGTCACCTAAACTGTTTAATACAACTTTAATATTTTTTAAGCCCATGCCGCGGTAAAATTCAACAGCAAGTGCAATTACTTCTGCATCAATTGCAGGGTCATTACTGCCGATTGCTTCGATACCGAATTGTACGAATTGACGATAGCGACCTGCTTGTGGTCTTTCATAACGGAACATTTGACCGATATAGTATAATTTCGTTGGTTGTGTCGCATCACCAAACATTTTATTTTCAACGTAAGAACGTACAACAGGTGCAGTACCTTCTGGACGTAATGTTAAGCTACGCTCTCCACGATCTTGGAATGAGTACATTTCTTTTTGTACGATATCTGTCGTATCACCAACACCGCGTAAAAATAGCTCAGTGTGTTCAAAGATTGGTGTACGAATTTCTTTATAATTGTAACGACGGCAAATTTCGCGTGCTTGCCCTTCGATATACTGCCATAACTCAACAGTGCCTGGAAGAATATCTTGCGTTCCGCGTGGGATTTGAATAGACATATTCAGTTCCTCCTCAAATTGTTTTAATCTTAATAAAAATAAAAAAACTCCCGCCTCTACTGTTTAAACAGTAGGGACGAGAGTATTATACCCGTGGTGCCACCCTAATTGAAGCACGTATGCTTCCACTTTTTTAATAACGCTTAAATATGCGTTCATCCCTACTAAGCATATATGCCGTTCAAGTTGAAACCTCTAGAGTGTCATTCAATCAGTCATCATGCAGAAATGTTTTCAGCCTAAGACATTCCTTCTCTTTCCATGTGTGTCTCATTTACTCTTCTCTATCAACGGTTATATTCATATGTAAATATAAAATTACTATACGTTTGTTAAGTAGGATTGTCAAGTGCTCTAAGAACGTTCAATCTGCTTCTTTAAACGCTTTACATCTTGAAGAGAAATCCCAAACTCCGAAGCAAGCTCCATTGAAGTATTGTTTTGCTCTTTTGAAATAAAATCATGAAAATTCACGTTAAACAGTTGATTTGCACCATTTGTAACAGAATGCCCTTTTTCATTCATACGCATACGTATATCCCTCACATTCAATATGGATGTTTTACTTTTTATTGTTCCATATTGATGAGAGAGTTATACATAACCGAAACTGCTATTGATTCCAAATAAATGAACAAAACATACAACAATGTATAAAAAAGAGAGGATTATATAACCCTCTCTTTTTTATGAACACTATTTACTTTCTACAATTAAGGTCACCGGACCATCATTGATCAAAGAAACGTCCATCATTGCTCCAAACTTTCCTGTTTCCACATGTAATCCTTGTTTACGAACTTCTTCATTAAAGAAATCGTATAAACGCTCTGCATAATCAGGTTTCGCAGCATCCATAAAGTTTGGACGTCTGCCCTTGCGGCAATCTCCGTATAATGTGAATTGCGAAATAGATAGAACTTGTCCTTCTACATCAAGTACAGAATGATTCATCTTTCCGCTCTCATCTTCAAAAATACGTAAGTTTGCAATTTTTTCCGCAATGTAAGTTGCATCTTTTTCTGTATCTTCGTGCGTAATGCCAACTAGTAATGTTAAACCGAACGGAATTTGTCCTACGATCTCACCGTCTACTGTGACAGACGCTTTCTTTGATCGTTGTAAAACAACTCTCATCTTTCTACACTCCCTATTAATGCATCATGCGTCGTACTGCATAAATTTCTGGAACGCGTTTAATGCGTTCTACTACTTTTTTCAAGTGTTGTAAGTTACGAATCGAGATTGACATATTAATTGTTGCCATCTTATTACGGTCACTTCTACCAGAAACAGCTGAAATGTATGTTTTCGTCTCTGTAACAGCTTGCAGTACTTCATTTAATAAACCGCGGCGATCGTAACCTGAAATTTCAATATCAACGTTATACTCAATTTCTTTTTCAGGGCTACCTTCCCACTCTACCTCTAATAATCGTTCTACAGCTTCTTCTGTATGAACATTTACACAATCACGGCGGTGAATTGATACACCTCGGCCTTTCGTAATATACCCAACGATATCATCGCCCGGAACTGGGTTACAGCATTTCGATAAACGGATTAATAAATTATCAGCACCGCTTACCTTTACACCAGAATCCCATTTTCGAATTTTCATCGGTTTACGGACTTCTTTAACTTCAACAATTTCTTCTTCTTCGCGTTGTTTGCGGAACTTGTCCGTTAGTCGCGTAACAATTTGCGAAGCTGTAATTCCGCTATATCCAACTGCTGCAAACATATCTTCTTCATTTGCAAAGTTAAATTTCTCAGCGACGCGTTTTAAGTTATCCGGCGCCAATACTTCTTTCATCTCATACTCTAGACCACGTACTTCCTTTTCAACAAGTTCACGGCCTTTTTCAATATTTTCGTCTCTACGTTGTTTCTTAAAGAATTGACGAATTTTATTTTTCGCATGAGATGTTTGAGCAAGTTTTACCCAATCCTGGCTTGGGCCATATGAATGTTTCGACGTTAAAATTTCAATGATGTCGCCTGTTTTTAATTTATAATCCAGCGTCACCATTTTCCCGTTTACTTTTGCACCAATTGTTTTATTCCCAATTTCCGAATGGACACGATACGCGAAATCAATCGGAACAGATCCAAGTGGTAATTCCATTACATCGCCTTTCGGTGTAAAGACGAATACCATGTCAGAGAATAAATCAATTTTTAATGACTCCATAAATTCTTCTGCATTAGAAGCTTCATTTTGCCATTCTAATATTTGACGGAACCATGTGAGTTTCTTCTCTAATGTACCTGTTGTTTCTGCTGTTTTTCCTTCTTTGTATGCCCAGTGTGCCGCGATCCCGAATTCTGCAATTTCGTGCATTTCTTTCGTACGAATTTGCACTTCAAGTGGATCACCTTTCGGTCCAATTACAGTCGTATGAAGAGATTGATATAGATTTGCTTTTGGCATTGCAATATAATCTTTAAAACGACCTGGCATCGGCTTCCAGCACGTATGAATAATTCCAAGCACAGCATAACAATCTTTAATACTATTTACAACGACACGTACAGCTAATAAATCGTAAATTTCATTGAACTGCTTATTTTGCAGTGCCATTTTACGATAAATACTGTAAATATGTTTCGGTCTTCCAGAAATCTCAGGTTGAATTGCAACTTCTTTTAATTTCTCACGAATACCAGTCATTACTTCGTCTAAATATTCTTCACGTTCTGCACGTTTACGCTTCATTAAATTTACAATACGATAATATTGTTGTGGATTTAAATAGCGAAGTGACGTATCCTCTAGCTCCCATTTAATAGTACTAATTCCGAGTCTATGTGCCAAAGGTGCAAAGATTTCTAACGTTTCATTCGCTATGCGACGCTGCTTCTCTTGAGGCAAATGTTTCAATGTACGCATGTTATGAAGACGATCAGCTAGTTTAATTAAAATAACTCGAATATCTTGAGCCATTGCAATAAACATTTTGCGATGGTTTTCTGCTTGTTGTTGTTCGTGAGATTTATATTTGATCTTCCCAAGCTTTGTAACGCCATCAACAAGCATAGCAATTTCTTTGTTAAATTCCCGTTCAATATCTTCTAACGTAATCTCTGTATCTTCCACTACATCATGTAAGAAACCTGCTGATACCGTAGCTGGATCCATGTGTAAATCAACTAAAATACCTGCAACTTGAATCGGATGAATAATATACGGTTCACCCGATTTTCTATATTGTTCGCTATGCGCATCACGTGCATATTCATAGGCACGTGCCACTAGCTCAATATCTTCATCCGCTAAATATTGACTTGCTTTCTCGAGTACCTGTTCAGCTGTTAGTACCTGCTCATTTGCCATCGAATCACCTTTTATTGAAAATTGACTTTATCTTTATTTAATAGAATAAATTATATTCTATCATTATAACCCAATGATTGTGAATTGTGAAAAGGAAAAGATTTTACTGACATTTCACCATAATTTTTTGTTCAATTATACAAAAGTACCCGCTCCTCTCCAAGAGATTCACGGGTACTTTTTATCACCGTAGTTTTACCTATATAGTGATTAGTATTTTTCTAATACTAATACATCGTAACCATCTAACATTTTACGACCATCTAAGTAAGTAAGTTCTACTAAGAATGCAATTCCTGCTACAACTCCGCCTAGCTCTTCAACTAGCTTAATTGTCGCTTCGATTGTTCCACCTGTAGCTAATAGATCATCTGTAATTAATACGCGTTGACCTGGCTTAATTGCATCTTTATGGATTGTTAAAACATCTTTACCATATTCTTTACCGTAGTCAACTGTAATTACTTCACGTGGTAATTTTCCTAATTTACGAACTGGCGCAAATCCTACTTCTAACGCATAAGAAACTGGGCAACCGATAATAAAACCACGAGCTTCTGGTCCTACTACAACATCGATATCTCTTTCTTTTGCGTACTCTACGATTGCGTCTGTTGCTGCTTTGTATGCTTTACCGTCATTCATTAAAGGTGTAATGTCTTTAAACACAATACCTTCTTTCGGATAATCCGGTACAATTGCGATATGTTGCTTGAAATCCATATTTCTGAATCCTCCTCAGATCTAAAAGGTTTGTAAATACAAATCCTTTACCCTAACTGTTCTACTTCTTTATGATTACGAATCGTTTCAAACCATGTATATAGTTGCTGATATGTGCTATAAACCAATTCTTTTTCTAATTGTAAGTGGTTCATTTTTTCACGATATGTGTTCGATTCAATTAAATCACGCTTTTGTTTTTTGTCTGCCATAAAAATGACGCCATCTTTTATTGTAACAAATTCTAACTCAAAAAACACCTGTGTCATGAAATTTACTGTATCTTTTGACCAACCTTTATGACGACATAGTTGTTCTCCATATTGCCTTAAAGAAAATGGTGTTTTTTGGCTTAAGAAAGAATAGTACCATTTAAAGTGTTCTCTCGTCGGAACTGTACTAAATAAGTGGTTATTCTCTTGATAAAATAGTGTATAAATTCGCGCTGGGAATCCTACTTTAAAGAGCTCACGTAATTCATCTGTTCCTTTTGGTAAATCAAGTAACACGATATATTGATCATCTAAATGCGTTACTTCTGAAGCATGCATGAGCTTTTCTTTATAGCCCTCTAAAGAAAATTTATTCAATACCTCTTCAGAAAAATACACCATTGTTATTTTTTCTTTCGGAAGTTCTGCTAAATTTGCTTCTGCATTGCGCATACTACGCCAATCAAATAATTGCCACGCCTCTACAGCAATATCTTGTACCATTAGTTGTGGCTTCTTAAAATTATTCCATTCATTGATGGATGCTTCTCCTATTACAGATACTTTTGCAACTGGAGAGATTTCTTTCGCATATGCACCAAAACCAAATCCAATTGTATCCAGTGTTGCTTGTCCATCACGAAGAGCCATTTTTAAATGAGAGCCATCTGATCCGATTGCGCGAATGCTTTCTAACTCTGCATCTTTTACTGCAATACGTGGTTTCGGATTCCCAACACCAAACGGGGCTAGTTTTTGCATATCTTCGATTGCTGCTAGCGTTACATCCTCTACTTTACAAAAAACATCAACTGCTGTAATTGGAATAAAATCTTCTTCTGTTAAAATTGCATCTGCTTGTTCATTTAAGCGGCGACGTAATTCATCTACATCATTCATATGTAGCGTCATTCCCGCTGCCATCGGATGTCCTCCGAAGTGTGGTAATAACTCTCTACAATCTGATAAATTTGCAAATAAATCAAATCCTGCTATACTGCGTGCTGAACCTTTTGCTGTTTCTTTTATAGGATCAATGCTTAATACAATCGTCGGACGATAAAAACGTTCAACTAATTTCGAAGCAACAATTCCAATTACCCCTGGGTTCCAGCCTTCTTTTGCAAGTACTAATACTTTATTTTCTTCTGGCGGGAAGTTATTTTCAACTTCAGCGATAGCCTCTTCTGTAATTTGCTTTACAATATCTTTTCGCAGTTTGTTCAGCTCATCAATTTCTTCAGCTAGCTCTTTCGCTTCCTCTGGATCATCTGATAATAAAAGGTGTACAGCCGGCGCAGCATCTTCTAAACGCCCAACCGCATTAATACGAGGTGCAATTGAGAAGCCAATACTCTCTTCGGTAATTTCACTTTGCGAAACGTTAGCAACTTTAAACAATGCCTTCAAACCAATATTTCTTGTCATACGCATATGTTTTAAACCGCGTTTCACTAGCAACCTATTTTCACCATGAAGTGATACTAAATCGGCTACTGTACCGATTACTGCGATCTCTAATAAATGTTCTGGTACACGGCCTAATAGTGCATGCGCAACTTTAAACGCAACACCTACACCAGCTAAATAGTGAAACGGATATACACCGCCATCTAATTTCGGATGTATAATCGCAAGTGCTTCTGGCAATTCTGGCGGTGGCTCATGGTGATCTGTAATAATTAGATCTATTCCAAGCTCTTTCGCTACATTCGCTTCATGTACTGCTGCAATACCAGTATCGACAGTAATAATTAGCGAGAACCCTGCGCTATGCGCCCAACGAAATGCTTCTTCGTTCGGTCCATACCCTTCTGTAAAACGATTTGGAATGTAAAATTCTACTTCTGCACCTAATTCTTGAAGGGCAAGATATAAAACTGTCGTACTACTTACTCCGTCCGCATCGTAATCACCAAATATTAATATTTGCTCTCCATTTTGAATCGCCTTATTTACACGTTCTACCGTTCTATCCATTCCTTCTAATAAAAATGGATCATGAAATTCTTGATTTTCTGTATTTAAAAAATCTAAAATCTTATCTTCTGTATCTAGTCCTCTACCGAGGAATAATGAAACGACAAGTGGCGATAACTGTAATTTACTTGCTAATTCACTCACTCGCTCGTCATTATATTCTTTTTCTTTCCAACGCGTCTTCGGTTGTAACACGAAATCACCCCTTAACCTGTTCATTATACAAGACAGATTAAGGGGTGACAATATAATGCAAACTACGATGCAATATCTATATACTAAAATGTTAATGATGTTTAATTTGGAGAATACGGATTTATATGTACGAATACATTTTGTACATTATCTTGTTTCATAAGTATTTCTTTCACATGTTTTCCAATACGGTGTCCTTCTTCTACAGTAATGTATGGATCTACAGACACTTTAATATCGACAATAACATAATGACCATGCTCCCGTGCATATAAAGAACCAATTTTTTTCACACCATCCACTTGAAGAACTGCTTCTCTAAGCGGAATAACATCCTCCTCATGAAGAACATGGTCAAGCGTTGCATGAATTGCTTCCGCTCCAATGCTCCATGCCATTTTTACAACAAGAAGTGAAACAACTAATCCCGCAATTGGATCAGCGTATACAAGCCAGTCTATACCAAGCTTACCACCTATTATAGCTGCACAAATACCGATTAAAGCTGCAATTGAAGAAAATACATCCGAACGGTGCTCATATGCATTTGCAATAATTGCATCACTGTTTACTCTTTTCCCTAATCGGAATTTATATTGAAACATTCCTTCTTTCACGACGATTGAAAGAACAACAGCAAATATCGTAATTCCTTTCGGCGGTTCTAGTTCTTGCGAAAAAGCTTTTATAGACGAAATCGCGATTTCAAGTCCCACAATAAATAATAATACCGCAACAATAATCGCTGAAATCGATTCCGCTTTACCATGACCATACGGATGATCCTCATCAGGTGGCTGCTTTGCCGCTCGCAATCCAAAAAGTACAGCTAGCGAACCTATTACATCTGATGCAGAATGCACGGCATCCGCTAATAGCGCTTTACTGTTCCCAATATAACCAATTACCGCCTTTACAATCGCTAATATAATATTACCAACGATCCCGACAATAGCACCAAACTCGGCCTGTTTAAAACGTTCATCTTTTTCCATAATTAAAATCCCTTCTTTTCTTAACCTATCTTTTTATTTTAACAAAAACAGCGATAACACCACCACTTTCTTCCATCTTCTTTCTGTTAAAAAGTTGCTATCTTATTGTATCCACAAACGAAAAAAGAGATGCCTCATAAAGAGACATCATCTTTTCTATACTTGCGGTTCAGATTCTACTTTCTCAACCTTCTTCTTGTTTTTTCCCTTTTTCAAACGACGATTTTCAAGCATTAACCAAATTTGAGAGGCAACGAAAACAGAAGAGTACGTACCTACAATTAATCCAACAAGTAACGCAAACGAGAAGTTACGTAGTGACTCACTACCGAAGATAAGCAGTGCGATTACTGGGAATAACACTGTTAATACGGTGTTAATCGAACGACCAAGCGTTTGGCGAATACTTGCATTTACGATTTCTTCTAGATCTTTTTTGTCGCGAACTCGTTTTTTCTGTTTGTATAATTCACGGTTTCTATCAAATGTAACAATCGAGTCATTAATAGAATAACCGATGATTGTTAGTACTGCCGCAATAAACGTTAAGTCTACCTCTAGTTGGAAAATACTAAACATAACAATCATAACGAATGCGTCATGTAATAATGCAAGTACTGCAGATAACGCATACGTAAATCGGAAACGAATACTTACGTATAAAATGATAACCGCAGAAGCAATCAGTACTGCGATAAATGCATTTCGTGCAATTTCTTTACCAATTGTCGGTGAAACTGTACTTACGTTTGGATCTGTACCATATTTATCGTGGAAGAATGTTTTTGTTTTCGCAATTTCATCTTTTGATAAAACACCTAATGTACGAACTGCGAAACCTTTATTGTCATCTCCAGTCGGTACAATATTTTCTTCCTTCACATCAATGTTCAATTCTTTAAAATCTTTATGAACATCAGACACAGTAACGGCTTGTTTTGATTGCAAGTCGATACGTGTACCACTCGCAAAGTCAATACCAAGATTCAATTTGAAAATTGGTAAGATAATTGCACCCGCAATTACAACTACAATCGAGAAGATAAGGAATTTATGACCGATATTTACGAAATTAATACGATCAAATCTTGTTGGCGGATGTACTACACCTTTTGTTAAAGGAATAATATCCTTTTGTTTCACACCAAAATATCCTGGTTTTTTATCGAAGTAACGGCTCTTTACAAGTAAACTTAGTAAGAAACGAGTACCGAATACGTTCGTAATAAAACCAACTAAAATACTTACGATTAAACTTGTTGCGAAACCTTTTACAGAGCTATTACCGTAAACAAATAATACACCAGCAGCTGCAAGAGTTGTAATATTCGCATCTAAAATTGTTGCTAATGAACGATGGTTACCAGCACGGAACGCTGACATCATGGACTTACCGATTTTCAGCTCTTCTTTCAGTCTCTCGTACGTAATAATATTCGCATCAACTGCGATACCTACTCCGAGCACTAACGCTGCAATACCTGGCAACGTAAGAACTGCATGCATCCAGTTAAAGACAAGTAATGTAACGAAAATGTATAACCCTAACATAATAACCGCTACAAGTCCTGGTAAACGGTAGAATACAAGCATAAATAAGAAAATAAGAGCGATACCAATCGCACTAGCGAAAATCGTTTGCTCTAACGCTTGTTGACCAAATTTCGCTCCAACAGATGTTGAATACATTTCTTTTAAATCAACAGGAAGTGCACCTGCATTTAATAAAGATGAAAGTTGTTTCGCACTTTCAACTGTGAAGTTTCCACCTACGATAGATACTTCAGCTTGGTTAAATACTTGGTTTACTGTTGCTGCTGATAAGAACTTCGGATTCGGTTTTGCAGATTCTGCTTTATATGAATCTTTTCCTTCTTCAAAGTCAAGCCAAATTACCATTAAATTCGTTGGTGGTGGCATTTTAGAAATTTTTTCAGTTACTTCACGGAATTTTTCAGCGCTTTTTAGTGTAAGACCTACGCTCGCACGGCCTTGCTCATCAAATGTTTGCTTCGCTCCGCCGCCTTTTAAATCCGTTCCATCCATAAGAAGGTTATCGTCCACATCACGGAATGTTAATTTCGCTTGTGTTGATAACATTTCACGTGCTTTTTGCTGATCTTGTACACCAGCAAGCTGTACACGAATTCGATCTTGCCCTTCGATTTGAATGTTCGGCTCACTTACACCGAGAACATTGACACGATTTTCAAGAGCACCTACTGTACTTACAAGTACATCTCGATCGATTTTATCACCTTTTTTGGCTGGTTTTACTTCATACAGAATTTCAAAACCACCGCGAAGGTCTAGTCCTAGACTAATTCCTTTTGCTATGTCTTTTCCTGCCGCACCAATTACTCCACCGATTAATAAGACGATGAGGAAAAAGGCGGCAATTCTCGTACCACGCTTTGCCATATGTACCCTCTTTCTGCTACTAACACTTTCAATAAATCTCTTACGATTCACTGCTATACGTGTGCATACGCCTAGTTAGTAGACTTCCTTTCTATAATTTTTGCTAGTTCATCACTAGCTCTATAGGTAAGCTTTTACACTACCTACACTTCCATCATTTATTTTCCTCTTCACTACCTCCTTTATATATAATCTTAGACATAATTATTTCCTCTTTATCAATACATATCATTATACTGCAAAAGGAAGAACAAACCAATTGCAGTCGGTTATTTATTTTCGTACTCATCAAATGACCAAAGTGGCGCTTGGTAAGCTTCAACAGTTAAATATGTCATATATTCATTAGCTGTTACTGTTAATACGTCATTAACTAATTCATACAATCTAACATCGCTGTCTATCTTCTTCCACTTTTTCACTTTAAGAAACTTCCAAATGTCATCATCTGTCACTCGGTCGTAACCGAACATTTGAAACTCTTCTACTTTACTTTCTAAAACGACTTGTAACTGTCCGCGGTATGATTCTACCAAAGCCTCTCTATCTAACATCTATAAACATCTCCTTCTTATTTCAGCACGAAAAAGTCGCTTTAATCCCGCTCTAATGGACAGCAATAACTACTTTCAAGAGCACTATCATACTTCACTCTCTTAAATGCTTGTCATTCTTGTCTCGTACGTGCATATAAATTATTGTAAATCATTCCATTGATTTTGAGAAGGTAGGAGAAGAACATGACGAGACAAAGCTTTTTAAAAGGCGCATTTATTTTAATGATAGCCGGCTTTATTACAAAAATACTCGGCTTTATCAACCGCATAGTAATGGCACGTATTTTAGGAGAAGAAGGCGTTGGTCTTTATATGATGGCCGTTCCTACATTCATTTTAGCAATTACATTGACACAAATTGGTCTTCCTGTCGCAATCGCAAAATTTGTAGCAGAAGCGGAAGCTGTGAACGATAAACAAAGAGTTAAAAAAATATTAACCGTATCACTAGCTGTTACATCCGTTATTAGTATCATTTTAACAATCGGAATTATGTTCCTCACACCTATTTTAGCAAAAACATTATTAACCGACGAAAGAACCTACTATCCATTAATGGCCATTTTGCCCGTTGTTCCTGTTATTGCTGTTTCTTCTGTGTTGCGTGGTTACTTTCAAGGGAAACAAAACATGAAACCTAGCGCTTATGCGCAAGTTCTAGAACAAGTCGTCCGCATTACCATTATCGCTATATGCATTCAATTATTTTTACCTTACGGCATAGAATATGCTGCAGCCGGCGCTATGTTATCAGCTGTTCTCGGTGAAGTTGCATCCTTATTATTTTTACTCACGTTATTTCAGCGAGAAAAACATTTATCAATACGCTCTGGATTTTTCACTACTGTAAAGGAAAGCAAAGGGACATTTTATTCTCTGATGGATATTGCCCTTCCAACTACAGGAAGTCGTTTAATCGGCTCCGTTTCATATTTTTTTGAACCTATTGTCGTTATGCAAAGCTTAGCAATCGCTGGTGTCGCTGCTTCTGTTGCAACCCAGCAATACGGTATATTAAACGGTTATGCATTCCCGCTCCTATCACTACCCGCCTTTATTACATACGCTCTCTCTACAGCGCTCGTTCCTTCTATTAGTGAAGCAATGGCAAAAAGACAACATAAATTAGTAGAGCACCGTTTACAACAAGCACTTCGAATTTCATTAATTACCGGCGGATGGTCTGTCGTTATATTATACGTATTCGCTTCTCCTGTTTTAACTCTTATGTATGGATCAGACAGCGCAACAGCATTCATTCAACTTCTTGCGCCTTGCTTTTTATTTCATTATTTCCAAAGTCCACTTACCTCTGTTTTGCAAGCTTTAAACTTAGCAAGAGCCGCAATGATGAATACATTTATTGGTGCCATCGTGAAATTAATCGTTATTTTTGTACTAGCATCAAGGCCAGAGTTTCAAATGATGGGGGTTGCACTTGCTATTGCTGCAAATATTGTAACAGTAACATTTCTTCACTACGCTACTGTTTTAAAAAAGATTACATTTACCATTTACGCAAAAGACTATATTTTCGGCGGACTTGCCATCGGTATCGCAGGCGCCTTCGGTTTTTATCTTCATAAATATATTATTTTCTCTCATTCCCTTGGCATACAAACATTATGGGAAATCACTTTAACAACAATTGTTTATATCGTACTTCTCTTCACTTTCAAACTCATTCGAAAAGAAGAGTTAAGTCGTCTCCCTATCATTCGTAAGCTTTCATTTTTGAAATAAGGTGAAACTTTAATCAGTGGGGTAATCTCCACTGATTATTAGTTATACTAATCATCCTTACTCTTCCAAAGGATAAGTCTCTAATTTTCTTTTACATCAACAAAAAATTGTCCATTTTGAAAACTACAGTATAAAATTTGTGTTATATCGTTATAACCTAAGTTTTTTAATTTCTCAATAAGCCATTCATCTGTATGCTCAATCATTTGTAAATGACTAGATTGAATTTCTCCATCAATAATAAGAGGAAGCGTAAACTGCAATGTATCTTGTTTATTTTTTTGTTTTTGAAAGACAGATAACTTCCCAGACGGTTCCAAAATAGCATATTCTACATCCCGAATATCTCCAACTCCTTGTTCCCTTAATTGCATCATTAAATCATCAATATTATATCGTTGGTTTCTCATCTTTTTTTCATCAATCTTTCCCGCATTAATAATAATTGCTGGTTCACCTTCTATTAAATGCCGAAATCGTTGAAACTTTAATGAAATGACTGACAAAATGATTTGTATGCACATAAGAAAAGTCATCGGAACTAATTGATGCCAAAGTGATTTATCGGTATTTTCAATTGCTACTACAGCCATTTCTCCAAGCATAATAAATACGACTAAATCTAATACACTTAGCTCTCCTATCTCACGTTTACCCATAAGACGAAAAATAATTAAGATGATGATATACAAAAGCATTGTACGTCCAATTACCGATATCCATTCCATTTCTACATCTCCTTTTTTACGTATAGACTCCCCTATAAAAAAGAAACTAGTCTAACTTGAGCAAAAGGAAAATATGCTTGTATTAAAAAGGGGGAATGCATAAATGGATGGAACGAAAAAATTATCAACTGCAATTGGCTTCGGTATTGTTACGCTACTAATTCTCGCATCTATTACTAGTATGATTATGGCTCTTTTATTAAAGTTTACGAATATAAATGAAGGGACATTAACCGTTACTATTTTTATACTCGCTCTTTTATCTATGCTTATGTCTGGATTTACTGCCGGCAAAAAGGCTCAAGGAAAAGGTTGGCTAGTAGGTTTCACAACAGGGCTCACGTTCACTATACTCGTCTTTCTAGTTAACTATTTAGGCTTTTCTCAAACCTTATCGAACTCACAATTACTATATCAATTAGCATTAATGGGGGCGAGTACACTCGGTGGTATTTTCGGTGTAAATATGTCAAAGCAAAGTAACTAAAAAAGGCCCTGCACATTTCATGCAGGGCCTTCCACATTAGTTTTTCACAACTTCACGAATCGCATTGCGATCGAAAGTTAAGTGTGAACCACCAGATTTAATAACGATTTTTGTCTCATCTACTGATTCGATTGTGCCGTGTAAACCACCGATTGTTACGATAGCATCACCTTTTGCTAACTCACTTTGCATTTGAGCAACTGCTTTTTGACGTTTTTGTTGCGGGCGAATTAATAAGAAATAGAAAATCGCAAACATCGCAACGATCATAACGATATTCATCATACCTGCATTCATCTTTTGTTCCTCCTTTTAAATTATGTATTAGAAGTTTTTAGCATTCGGTTTATTAAAGCCATACTGTTCAAAGAACTCTTCGCGGAAATCGCCAAGACGGTCTTCACGAATAGCTTGTCTCACCTGCTCCATTAAGTTTAACAGAAAATGAAGGTTGTGATAAGACGTTAAACGAATTCCGAACGTTTCATCACATTTCATTAAGTGACGAATGTACGCACGTGAGTAATTTTTACATGTGTAGCAATCACAGTTTGGATCAAGCGGACCGAAGTCTCTTGCGAATTTCGCATTTTTTACAACAAGGCGACCTTCACTTGTCATACACGTACCATTTCGAGCGATACGAGTTGGAAGTACGCAGTCAAACATATCAATCCCACGAATTGCGCCATCGATTAACGAGTCAGGAGAACCTACACCCATTAAGTAACGAGGCTTATTATCTGGAAGAAGTGGTGTTGTAAACTCAAGAACACGGTTCATAATATCTTTCGGTTCACCAACAGATAAACCACCTACAGCGTAACCAGGGAAGTCCATTGAAACAAGATCTTTCGCACTTTGACGACGAAGCTCTTCGTACTCCCCGCCCTGTACAATACCGAATAAACCTTGATCTTGCGGACGTTCATGCGCTTTTAAGCAACGTTCTGCCCAGCGGCTCGTACGCTCTACAGATTTCTTCATATATTCAAAAGTAGCTGGGAATGGTGGACACTCATCAAACGCCATCATAATATCTGAACCTAATGCATTTTGGATTTCCATCGCTTTTTCTGGTGATAAGAATAATTTATCTCCATTTAAGTGATTACGGAAGTGAACGCCTTCCTCTTCAATACGACGGAAGTCACTTAAACTGAATACTTGGAAACCACCAGAGTCTGTTAAGATTGCACGATCCCAGTTCATAAATTTATGCAAGCCGCCTGCTTCACGAATAATTTCATGACCTGGACGTAGCCATAAATGATACGTATTACTTAAAATAATCCCAGAATCCATTGCTTTTAATTCTTCTGGTGACATTGTCTTAACTGTTGCAAGTGTACCAACTGGCATAAATGTTGGTGTATCAAATGAACCGTGCGGCGTATGCACACGACCTAAACGGGCACCCGTTTGTTTACATGTCTTAATAAATTCATAACGAATTGCTGTCATAACTTACTCCTTTTATTTGTTTCTCATTTTAGCGTGAGATGCAACGAACATTGCATCACCGAAGCTAAAGAAACGATATTTTTCTTTTACTGCTTCATTATAAGCATGAAGTACATTATCTCTATTTGCAAATGCACTTACAAGCATAATTAATGTTGATTTCGGTAAATGGAAGTTTGTAATTAAACCATCAATTGCTTTAAATTCATATCCCGGATACATGAAAATATCTGTCCATCCAGAAGCGGCGCAGAGCTTACCGTCATGATCTGTTGCAATTGTTTCTAATGTACGAGTTGATGTCGTACCTACAGTAATAATACGTCCACCATTCTCTTTCACACGATTTAATAATGCCGCTGTCTCTTCAGACATATGATAATATTCTGCGTGCATATGGTGTTCTTCAATCGTGTCTGCAGAAACTGGTCTAAATGTTCCAAGTCCTACGTGAAGTGTAATGAATGCTAACTGAACGCCTTTTTGCTTTAACTTCTCAAGTAACTCTTCTGTAAAGTGAAGTCCCGCAGTCGGCGCTGCTGCTGAACCGATTTCTTTCGCATATACTGTTTGATAGCGATCGCGATCTTCCAGCGTCTCTTTAATATATGGAGGAAGCGGCATTTCCCCAAGTTCATCTAAAATTTCATAGAAGATGCCATCATATGAAAATTCAAGCTGGCGTCCACCTTGATCTGCAGTTCCTGTGCAAGTTGCTTTTAATTTCCCTTCGCCAAAAGAGATAACAGTTCCTTCTTTTACACGTTTCGCTGGCTTTACAAGCGTTTCCCACTTATCACCTTCTTCTTGTTTTAAAAGAAGTACTTCAATGTGCGCGCCTGTATCTTCTTTCACACCGTGCAAACGAGCAGGCATAACTTTCGTTTCATTTAAAACTAAGCAATCCCCCTCATGTAAGTAAGAAAGAATATCCGTAAAATGTTTATGCTCAATATCACCTGTTTCACGGTCTAACACCATTAATCTTGATGTTTCACGATCTTCTAACGGGACTTGTGCAATAAGTTCTTCTGGTAAATGAAAATCAAACAGATTTATATCCATAGCTATATCCACCTATTTCTTATTTAAATCGATTTATTATATACATAATAAAAGATAATACAATACTTAACACAATACATGTAATGATAGGAAAATAAAAGGTAACGTTTCCTTTTTTCACAAAAATATCGCCTGGAAGCCTTCCAATGAACTTCCAAGCTAATCCAACAACGATGAGTAAGATCCCGGCTGTAATAAGCAGCTTTGGCATCTCCGTCATACTTTTGGTATCTCCATTCCGAAATGTTCATACGCAAGCGGCGTTACAATTCGGCCCCTTGGCGTTCGTTGTAAAAAGCCAATTTGTAATAAATACGGCTCATACACATCTTCAATCGTATGAGATTCTTCTCCAATTGTTGCTGAAACCGTTTCTAATCCAACTGGACCGCCACGGAATTTCTCAATAATACCAAGCAGTAATTTATGATCAATATGATCTAGACCTAATTTATCTACTTGCAGCAATTCTAATGCCATTTGTGTAATTTCCATCGTAACCGTTCCGTTACCACGAACTTGCGCGAAATCACGTACACGTCTTAAAAGACGATTCGCAATACGAGGTGTACCACGAGCACGTCTTGCAATTTCTAATGCAGCTAACGAATCGATTTCAACTTCAAATACTTCTGCTGTACGTTCAACAATCGCAGAAAGCTGATCTACTGTGTAGTACTCTAACCTTGAAAGTACACCGAAGCGGTCACGAAGCGGTGCCGATAATGCTCCAGCACGTGTTGTTGCTCCAACTAATGTAAATGGCGGTAAATCTAGGCGTACAGAACGTGCTGAAGGCCCTTTTCCAATTACAATATCAAGGCAAAAGTCTTCCATCGCAGGATACAATACTTCTTCAATTGATCTATGCAAACGATGAATTTCATCAATAAATAATACATCCCCTGGCTGAAGCGCTGTTAATACAGCAGCTAAATCTCCTGGTCTTTCAATTGCGGGACCTGAAGTTGTTCTAACATTAACGCCCATCTCATTGGCAATAATATTCGCAAGCGTCGTTTTACCAAGACCTGGTGGTCCATATAAAAGGACGTGATCTAACGTTTCTTCACGCATTTTCGCCGCTTCAATAAATACTTCTAAATTATGTTTTGCTTTATCTTGGCCAATATACTGACGGAGCGTCTGTGGCCGTAATGAATATTCTAAATCCGCATCTTCATATGCAGATTCCCCTGAAAGGAGACGTTCGTCCATTATACTCACCTCTTACCATTTAGTAAAAGACTAAGTGCCTTTTTAATATACTGATCCGTCGTTAATGATTCTTTTAATAACTCTGGTACAACACGAGAAACTTCGCGTTCTGCGTATCCAAGTGCGCGGAGAGCTTCCAGTGCCTCATCAAGCTCAGCTGATGAACCTTTCTTCTCATCAAAACGTTCTGTGTCTGAGAATAAATCAACAAATGCATCTGGTACGACATCTGCTAGTTTTCCTTTTAAATCTAAAATCATTTGGCGTGCTGTTTTCTTTCCGACGCCTGGGAATTTCACTAAAAACTTCTCATCTTCATGCTCAATCGCTTGAACGACCTGTCCTGTTTGACCAGAAGCTAAAATTGCAAGAGCTCCTTTTGGCCCAATGCCAGACACGCCTAACAACTTTGTAAATAATAAACGCTCTTCACGTGTTTTAAACCCGTAAAGTGCCATAATATCTTCTCTCACATAATGATATGTATAGACACGGATTTCTTGCTTACTTCTTTGAAATACATACGGATTTGGTGTGAAAATTTGATAACCAATTCCATTATGATCAATTACGACATATTCCGGCCCTACATACTCCACGTAACCTGTAACATATTCAAACAAAATACGATCTCTCCCTCTTAAATCATGTATTCCATTTTAACATATTTAATGATAGAAAAGCGAGACTGCCCCAACAAATGTTCTCCACTTGAAACTTCTGTTATTTTCCATTGACAGAAAGGTTAAAGCACCTTAATATACAGAAGTCGATAATGATTATCAATACTAATTAAAGGGGTTACATCAGGATGAAACGTAAACTATTTATTTTATTTACTATTATGCTTGTTGTTCTTTCTATCGTTGGCTGTTCTTCTCAAAAAGAAGAATCGAAAGCAAAAGAACAACCGAAAACAAAAGAACAACCGAAAACAAAAGTTGTAAAACATGCTAAAGGTGAAGCTACAATTCCAGTAAATCCAAAGAGAATTGTTGACTTATCTGGATCAACAGAAGAACTATTACTTCTTGGACACAAACCTGTTGGTACAGCAAATACATATAAAGATAAAATCCAAACTCACTTAACAGACAAGTTAGATGGAGTAAAAGCAGTAGGTTGGTACTGGGCACCTAAAGTTGATTTAGAAGCTGTTACTGCTTTAAAACCAGACTTGATTATTTTAAACAACCGTCAATTAAAAATTTATGATCAACTAGAAAAGGTTGCACCTACAGTTGTTCTAGAAACAAACTTAGAAGACTGGCGTGGTAAGTTTAAAGAAGTAGGTAAGCTATTTGACGAAGAGAAGAAAGCAGACAAATGGATTGCAGACTACGATAAGAAAGCAGACTCTTTATCTAAAAAAATTAAAGAGAAAACAAAAGATGAGAACTTTATGTTCGTTGCAGTTACACCACAAAACTTCCGTGTATACGGTAGCTTCGGATACGGTGACATCATCTTTAATGACTTAAAACTTCCAGCAACAAAAGGTACGGATTTAAAACAAACGATGGCGCAAGTATCACTAGAAGGTCTAGTTGCATTCCAGCCTGACCAAATGTTTATTGTAAACTTCGGCGGCGAAGCTGATAAAGTTTACGAAGACTACAAAAACAGTGCCGTTTGGAAAGACAATAAAGCAGTTAAAAATAATCACGTATATGAAGTATCAAATGAAGTCTTCAATACGAAAGCATTCAATCCAATCGGAAAAGATATGCTAATTGATGAAATCGCAAAAGAAATTTTAGCTAAAAACAAATAAGAAAAAAAAGCAGCTCACCATGAGCTGCTTTTTTTCTTACTTTGAACTGCGTATTGCTTCATTTTTTCAATCGTCTTCACAAAACCTTCTTTTGATTTAATACGAATGCCACGTTTCAATTTCGCACGTTCATAGCTCTCAAGCTTTTTCATATCAATTTGAAAGAAAGAATGGATCGCATTATCACTTTTCGGTACACCTTTGAAAATTTGTAATATCCCTTCCTCTGAAACACCAAAATACCCGCTCGTTTTCAATAACGGAGAAATATCATCAACTTTCTTTTGCAATACAATTTGTACATCATCACGATCAACGAGCTGCCATTCTTTATACTGCTGTAAAAACTTTTCTAAATCCGTCACTTTTTCTGTAAGTATTTCTTCGCTTACTTCGCCATCAACATACATACGCTCTAATAAAATTGTAACCTCAGGTTCTTTTTTCGTTACTTCTGGTACTGGCCCTTCCGCCTTCACATTCGTTCCATAAACGAAACAAAACATCATAACGAAAGCTTGCATCGCAATCAGTATCCATTTCATTTCCGTTCACCTCTTTTAGGCAAGATCATACTTTCATTAGTAGTTTTTCCGGAAATGGGGGTTTTATCCATATTACATTTCTTTCGAAAAATAAAAAATGCAGATAAGGGTTTACCTCATCTGCATGTATCATTTACTTTTATATAAAATGAAAGACGCCTGCAAAGCAGGCGTCTTGATGCGTTTACGGCGAGAGACCAGGCGACCACATTCGCGTGTTTAGCACTTAAGCATATCTCTCGTCTTACGTAAATTAGCTCATCGCTTTGCTAATATAACATTAATAAAGTATAAGTGCAACATGTTTATAAAAATATTTTATTTCCTCTTTCATCCAAATTATTTTATGTAAATTATAAATTGATAATTGTAATATATATGTTACAATTAATGTGACAGCGAAATCATAATAAGCAGGGGATGAATATTATGAAAAAAATAAAGGATGAACGCCTCATTCTTCAAATGTTAAAAAACATACGTATTGTCTTTCTTTTTCAATACATTGGCGTAGTTGGAATTTTAGGCTATATCGGATTCACTGAAGGCATTGATCAAATTACGAAATCTCCATTGTGGCTATTATTTATGTTTACAAGTATTTTACTTGCTTATTTACAGTTAAGTGTTTCAATCGATGTAGAAGAAGGCGAAAAGGAAATACAGTTAACTCCTTATTACAAACTTGTCTTCCACTCCCTTATTGTAGGAATCGTTACGGTTATTATTTATATTATTTTCAGTCCAGAAAGACCTCTATTTGAAGCTATTTCAACAGGTAGTATTCTTTTCATATGCTTTTTAGTTTCTTATTCCGTTAGTTATTTTATTAAAAAACGTCGCTTACAAGACAACGATGAATAAAGAGGAAGGGCTATCCCTTCCTCTTTTGTTTTGTTATCGCACTGTACCAGTTAAACCGTAACGAATGTCTCGGAACATATTCACTATGTCACGATTAAAATCGTTTGTAACTGTACCGTTACGTAGACGCGTACTCATTGCATCGACACGAGTAAACATATCATTTCTTACAGAAACATATACGTTTCTGTTTCCAACTTCATTTGCAACAGCTTGACGAATTTCGTTAGCCATCGCCGTTTCATTTGTCACTGTGTTACGTGGTTTTACCGCAATCGCTACATCGTTTCCATATACAACTGTAGACACACGGTCTACGTTATTCATACGTTTCACACGATTTGTTATTCTTTCAGCTGTTTTACCATCATTGTTAATGTATGAATTGTTCATTGTAATATTACGAGTTGGATGCGGATTAGCAATTTGCCCATTGTAATTTACATCTCGATAATAATTGTATCCTGTATCGTTACGACCATTTCTATATGTTACATAATCTGTATAACGATCATTACGTGTCACATTATCACGATACTGGTGTGTATCATTATAAGATGTACGCTCGTAATTGTAGTTACGTCCATCCATTGCATTATTATCTTTCGGTGTACCACATGCAGCTAATGCACTGGTAACTAACAAAGAAGCAGCAATCACTTTTACTTTCGTATTCAATACAAAAACCCCCTCTGTTAGAATGAGCTTCTCTACTGAAAAGCTCCCTCTTATGATGAGTAACCGAGAAGGTTTTTACACTGTTAATATTTCACTAGGAATTTTCTAGCACTTCATAAAAAAACTTCATTTTCTTAATTAACAGGAATGTAAAAAAGGCGGGAATACTCCCGCCTTTTTAAACTTCTTCTTCGTCCTCTTCTTCTGAAACGGGCTCTCCAAATACATTCGGTGGATCAGGTTGATAATACATCGTTCCTGGCTGTGGTGCATATGCTGATTGAGTTGGTTGATAATATAAAGGATTCGCGTATTGTGGCCCTCCAGGTTGCGGACTATATAGCCTACTCTCTCCTCCGCATCCACAATCTTCCTCTCCTTGCACGAGCGGTGGCATATTATTATCCATCGGCATCATATTTGGATTTGGCATAGACGTATATTGCGGTCCAAACGGTGCTCCTTGCTGATATGGCATTTGATATGGATTTTGTTGTTGATAATACGGATTCGGCGGCATCATAGGCTGTTGATACGGCATTTGATATGGCATCATATTCGGTGGTTGATTGTTATCCATAATCGGCATCATATTCGGCATTTGGTTGTTATCCATAATTGGCATCATATTTGGCATTTGATTATTATCCATAATCGGCATCATATTCGGCATTTGATTGTTATCCATAATCGGCATCATATTCGGCATTTGATTGTTATCCATGATCGGCATCATATTCGGCATTTGATTGTTATCCATAATCGGCATTATATTCGGCGGCTGGTTGTTATCCATAATTGGCATTATATTCGGTGGCTGGTTGTTATCCATAATTGGCATTATATTCGGTGGCTGGCTGTTATCCATGATTGGCATTATATTCGGTGGCTGGTTGTTATCCATGATTGGCATTATATTCGGTGGTTGGTTGTTATCCATGATTGGCATTTGAATATTTGGCATTTGAATATTTGGCGGTATGACTTGTGGAATCACTACATTTTCTTTCGATACATTTGGCGATACTATATTCCCTACGTTTTCTTTTTTCACTTGCGGTGACACTATATTCCCTACATTTTCTTTTTTCACTTGCGGCGATACTATATTTCCTACATTTTCTTTCTTCACTTGTGGCGATACTATATTTCCTACATTTTCTTTCTTCACTTGCGGCGATACTATATTTCCTACATTTTCTTTCTTCACTTGCGGCGATACTATATTGTTTTTTTTCGTTTGCTGAGAAATGATATTGTTAGGTTTCATTTTACTAATTTGAGGAGCAATTAACTCGCTTCCTTTTTTTATTACATCTGAAATTTTATATTCTTTTTTCGGTTTTATTGGTGGTTGTGGCGGCTGCGGTAATACATTTACCGAAAACTTCGTGTTTTCTTTTTCCGCCGGTTTTTGTTTTTCTATCACAGGTGGTTTTTGAATAACAGACGGTTTTTCAACTGGTTTTTCTTTTTGAATTGGCTGTTCTTTTTGCACCTCTTTTTGCGGTTTCACCTGTACTTCTTTTTGTGGCTTTACCTGCATCTCCTTCTGTGGTTTCACCTGTACTTCTTTTTGCGGCTTTACCTGCATCTCCTTTTGCGGTTTTACTTGCACTTCTTTTTGTGTTTGTTGCATAGCTGGCTGCTGTGTAATTGGTGCTGATTGATACGTAACTTCTTCTTCATCTTCTATTCCAAGCGGAGTTGGTGTTGCTGCAAATTCTTTTTGCTGCACTTCTTTTACGTATTGCTTTGGAGGCGCTGAACCTGCTCCAGCCTGTTGTTTCATGTGAACACTCTTGGATGGCACTTTAATTTTCATACCTGGCATAATTAAATCTGGATTACTAAGTTGTGTATTTGTTTTTTTCAACGTGTCAAAATCCACTCCGTACTTTTTCGCAATTTTCCAAAGGGTATCCCCTTTTTGCACGATATGAATTTTCAAATTTTCCCCCTCCTGTATAACTTATCTATAAGTAACAAATCTCATGAAGTAACTCTTTCTAAATAACATTAACTTCTTTTCACTTTTATCACTTCTTCGATTTTCAATATCATTCGAAGCGGAATAAGCATAAAGAACCACAATGATTTCTTCAAAACAATGTATGCCCATTTCGGTCTCGTTATGATTATATGTATGAAAAAAAGCAACAGGAATACCGTTGCTTTACACACGCTCTAACATACGATTTAATGCAAGAACCGCTTCTGCCGTTACTTGTTTGTCTACGCTAATAACGTTAATTTCTTCTCCTCTTTCTATCGTTTCAAGTGTCCATAATAAGTGAGGCAGATCAATTCGGTTCATCGTTAAGCACGGACACATAAATGGATTAAGTGAAACAATTTCTTTATCTGGATGTTGCTGAATAATTCGGTTCACTAAATTCATTTCTGTACCAATCGCCCATTTGCTACCAGATGGCGCTGATTCAATCATATCAATAATATATTTCGTTGAGCCTGCATAATCTGAAGCAGCTACAACTTCATAGCAACATTCTGGATGTACAATAATATTCATATCAGAATGATTTTTTCGTACGCTCTCAATGTTCTTCACTGTAAAATTTTGATGAACAGAACAATGCCCTTTCCATAAAATTACTTGAATTTCTTCTATATCCCCATCGTACTCTAATGAATCTGTGTGTGGGTCCCATACTGCCATTTTATCTAACGGGATACCTAAATCGTACGCTGTATTTCTCCCTAAATGTTGGTCTGGTAAAAAGACGAGACGTTCTTTTTGAGTAAACGCCCAAGATACCATTTGCTTTGCATTAGAAGATGTTACTGTTGCTCCTCCGTTACGACCACAAAACGCTTTAATTGCAGCTGTAGAGTTCACATATGTTAACGGAATCATCGTATCTCCAAATAATTTCGTGAGCTCTTTCCATGCTCTTTCTGTTTGTTCAATATCTGCCATATCCGCCATCGAACAACCTGCACGCATATCTGGTAAGATGACAACTTGATCATCTGTCGTTAACATATCTGCTGTTTCCGCCATAAAGTGCACCCCGCAAAACACAATATATTTTGCGTCTTTATTGCTCGCTGCAACTTGTGCAAGCTGAAGTGAATCCCCTGCTGCATCTGAAAATTGTACCACTTCATCTTTTTGATAATGATGCCCTGGAATGAATAACATTTTCCCCATTTTCTCTTTAATTTCACGAACACGCTTTTCCATATCTTCCGTTGACATCGTGTAATAACGCTCTGGTAACATCGTTTCAATTGGCTGTACTTGTTCTAAAATACTCATATACGTTTCTCCCCTCTAAGCCACTTTCCTTATCCTTCAATATTGAAACTAATATCAAGTGCTTTCACTGAATGTGTTAACGCTCCAAGTGAAATATAATCTACCCCTGTTTTTCCGTATTTCGGTAAATCTTCAATTGTGATGCCCCCTGAAGCTTCTGTAACGATAGCACTTGGTACAATTTTTGAAAACTCCCGGATTTCATCTGGCGTACGATTATCGAACATAATAATATCAGCACCAGCAGCAACAGCCTCTCTCACCTGTTCCTCAGTTTCTGTTTCTACTTCTACTTTCACCATATGTCCTAACTTCTCTTTCACTGATGTAACAGCTTTTGTAATAGAACCAGCAAACGCAATATGATTGTCTTTAATCATGACACCATCATATAAACCGAAGCGATGATTAAATCCACCGCCGCACACGACTGCATGCTTATCAAACATACGTAGTCCTGGCATCGTTTTTCGCGTATCACAAATGCGAGTATGACTGCTATCTAAAGCAAGAACCGCTTTACGCGTCATCGTCGCTATTCCGCTCATACGCTGAATAACATTTAATATAACGCGCTCTGCTGTTAATAACGATGCAATTGGACCTTGCACAGTTGCAATGATTTCGCCTTTTTCTACAAGGTCCCCATCTTTTTTATGAAGCTCTACTTCAATTCTCTCATCAATTAATTTAAATCCTGATTCAATTACTAAACGTCCTGCAAAGACCCCTGTATCCTTCGCAAGAAACGTTCCTTTCGAAAGCAAGTTACCTGGAAAAATAAGCTGAGATGTTACATCTCTTTCCCCTATATCTTCTAAAAAAAATCGATTTAATGCTTCTTTAACTTTTATCGTGTTCATAAAGCCCCTCTTCCCCTCATTACACAAGTTGTCGTTTTCTCTTTACTCGAACAATCTCTTTCTTTCCTATATTTCTATCTGGATAATCACTCCGGTAATGCCCGCCAATACTTTCTTCTCTTTGCAAGGCTGACACAACTATAAGCTCACAAACCGTTAACATATTAATAAGCGTTATCTCTTCATTCGTAAGAACATCATGTTGTAATATCATATTTCGAACACCATACTTACTAAGCCATCTCTTCGCATAAGATAAACTTTGCTCTGTTCGCACAATCCCAACATATTTCATCATGCATTTTTGTATTTCTTCTTTCGTCGGTAAATGATTCAGAACGATAAACTTTGCTTCCTTTTCGGCTAGCATGTTCACCTTTTCTTTTGTCTCTCTAGATAAAATGTGTCGTCCGATTCTTTTTCCAAACACAAGACCTTCTAATAATGAATTACTCGCTAATCTATTTGCACCATGAACCCCGTTACAAGCTACTTCACCGACTGCGTATAAGTTCGGAATAGACGTCTCTCCATCACAGTTCGTTTTCACGCCGCCCATGTGAAAATGAGTACCAGGCACGACTGGAATAAGTTTTTTATTTATATCGACTCCATTTGTTTTACATATCGATGACACGGTCGGAAAGCGTTGTTCAAAGTTTTGAATCATTTCGATGTTTAAGTACACTTTTTCACCCGCAAGTAGCTGTTCATGAATAGCCCTTGCGACTACATCACGAGGCGCTAAATCCTGTTCGGAATGTATATCCATCATAACACGCTGCCCTTTTCCATTTATAAGGACAGCTCCTTCTCCGCGAACAGCTTCGGACACAAGACCAGAACAACGCCCACCCGCGTATAACATCGTCGGATGAAATTGTATAAACTCTAAATCTACAAGCTCTCCGCCTGCACGGTACACCATTGCAAGTCCATCGCCTGTAATCGTCTCATCATTAGAAGTAAAGGCGTATAAACCGCCAATACCGCCTGAAGCTAACACCGTATAATCTGCATTGTAACGTTTCAATTCTCCTTTATTGTTGCGAGTTAAAGCCCCAACACATTTATCTTTTTCTATAATAAAATCGAGCACCATTTCCTGTTCCACTACCGTAACGTATGGAGCTACTTCTTGAATAAGATGCTCTAATAAATTCTTTCCTGTTGCATCGCCACCTGCATGTAAAATACGACGTTTTCGATGCGCTCCTTCTTTTCCAAGATGAGGACCTGTTTCATCTCCATCAAATTTCATTCCATTTTCAATAAGGTTATTAATTTCTTTCGGTCCTTCCTCGACTAAATAACGGACCACTTCTTCATTGTTATAATGACACCCTGCTACTAGCGTATCTTCAAAATGATCATTAGGATTGTCGTATGTAGCTACCGCTGCGGCAATTCCACCTTGAGCTAAATGTGTATTATTATTACGTTTCGTCTCCTTTGTGATAATAATCACATTCTTTTCGTGACAAATCTCTTTTGCAACACGAAGTGCCGCAACGCCACTTCCAATAATTAAGACATCTGCGCTTGGCATAATTGTTGCCTCCTACTTTACACTTTTCAACTGTCTTGACACCTATATTTACATAGTTTTAAAATAATGACAAGAGTTTTTTTATAATTCTTATTTTCACTACCATTTAAAAAGTAAAAGAAATGTAACTCTTACTAGAGAGAGGAACTTACATGATGATATATCTTGACTATGCAGCTACTACACCTATGAGCGAGGAAGCGTTACAAACATATATGAAAGCAGCTTCACAATACTTCGGAAATGAACAAAGTTTACATGATATTGGAGGAACGGCTTCTTCTTTATTACAAGTTTGCCGAAAAACATTTGCGGAAATAATTGGAGGCAAAGAACAAGGAGTATTTTTCACAAGCGGTGGATCGGAATCGAACTATCTTGCGATTCAATCACTTCTAAATGCCCGAAATAAGAAGCATATTATTACGACACCTATGGAACATGCATCCATTCGAAGTTATTTTCAATCTCTAAAATCAAAAGGCTATACGATCACTGAAATTCCTGTTGATAAAAATGGACTCATTTGTTTAGTAGATTTAGAGGCAGCTATTACGGAAGATACTGTGCTAGCAAGTATACAGCATGGAAACTCTGAAATCGGAACCGTTCAAAACATTACAGAAATCGGGGCACTTTTAAAAAAATATAATGTTTTATTTCATACGGATTGTGTGCAAACGTTTGGTAAACTGCCTATCCATGTTTTTGAGATGGGGATTGATAGTCTTTCTGTTTCAGCACATAAAATATACGGACCAAAAGGTGTCGGCGCTTGCTACATAAATCCGCAAATTCGCTGGGAACAAGTATTTCCAGGAACTTCTCACGAAAAAGGATTTCGCCCAGGTACAGTGAACGTTCCCGGCATCGCATCTTTTTTAACAGCTGCTGAAAATATATTAAAAACTCAACGGGAAGAAAGTTTACGTTTTAAAGAGTTACGATCCTACTTTTTAGAGCAAATACAAACACTTCCGCTAGAAATTGAAGTAGAAGGTCATTCTACTTCTTGTTTACCACATATTGTTGGGGTTACAATAAAAGGAATAGAAGGTCAATATACTATGCTAGAATGTAATCGCCATGGTATCGCCATTTCCACCGGAAGTGCTTGCCAAGTCGGTAAACAAGAACCTTCGAAAACTATGCTTGCAATTGGAAAAACGTATGAAGAGGCAAAACAATATGTCCGCTTCTCTTTCGGACAACAAACAACGAAAGATCAAATTGATACTACTATTCATGCACTACACACAATTGGAAATCAATTTTATAGAGGTGTTAAATCATAATGAAACAAAATGAACAAAAAAAGATTTTAGGTGAAGAAAGACGACAACTTATCCTCCAGTGGCTTCTTGCTGCAAATGAACCGTTATCGGGGAATGAACTATCGAAAAAGACGAACGTAAGTAGACAAGTTATCGTGCAAGATATTTCCTTGCTTAAAGCACGAAACGAACCAATTATTGCGACTGCTCAAGGTTATTTATATTTAAAGCCACAAGAGAAGCAACAAACTTTTGAACGCGTAATCGTATGCCAACATAAACCAGCAGAAGTACGTCAGGAACTTACAATGCTTGTTGACCATGGCGTTACGATTAAAGACGTAAAAGTTGAGCATCCTGTATACGGTGACTTAACAGCCTCCATTATGGTAAGCAATCGCTTTGATGTAGAGCAATATTTACAAAAAATCGAAAACACAAATGCTTCCTATCTTTCACAACTAACAGATGGTATTCACTTACATACAATCGAGGCAGATTCTAAAGAAAAATTAGATGCTGCTTGTGAGGCGTTAGATAAAGCAGGATTTCTCGTTTATTAATGTAAAGCACAGAGTTTTTATCATTCTCTGTGCTTTTTTAATGCTATAATATTGTAATCAATCGTAAAGGAGATCAAATATGGGAATTGAACTCGTTCACTTTAGCATTGGCAAACCAAAACAAATGAAATATGGCGAAGATAAAGAAATGATAACAGGTATATGTAAAGATCCTACAGAAGAGGCCTTTCTCTCAAAAGACGGATTTCGTGGTGATGACGTAGCGGATTTAAAACATCACGGCGGACCTGATCGCGCTGTTTGTGTGTACCCACACGAGCATTACGCACTATGGGAAGAGGAATTTCAAACTACGCTTCCCGCTTCCACATTTGGTGAAAACATTACCGTAACAAATATGTTAGAGCATGACGTATGCATCGGAGATACATATCAACTAGGCGAAGCAATCATTCAAGTAACGCAAGCTCGCGTACCTTGTAGCACAATTTCAAAACGTCTTGGCATCCCTGGCATACTGCCGCGTATTGTAGCAACTGGATTTACAGGCTACCTATGCCGTGTTCTTCAAGAAGGTACTGTACGTAAAGATTCTAAAATTACATTACTAGAACGTCAGCCGAGCAATGTTTCTGTTTTGTTCTCTAACGAAATTTATTTTCATAATAGAAAAGATAAAGATGGCATTGAAAAAATTCTTGCTGTTCCAGAACTAGCTGATATTTGGCGTGGTCAGTTAGAAGATCGTCTTGCGAAGTTAAAATAAAGAATCCCACCTTCTGCAGGTGGGATTTTATTAATCTATTAAAAAATATATTAGGCAATGAAATGATATTGACGATTAGACAAACACCAACATTCCATCTACATCTTACAACCAATAAGAAGAATAACTCCCCAGCACAGTAACAGAAAAACCGAGTGCTTCAAGTTCCATCGTTACGCCTGGCAATAATACGTCATCGTATGCTTTATCGACATCGATTAAGAAAAAGTAATTTCCAAGACCTGTTTTCATCGGACGCGATTCGATTTTTGATAAGTTTAATTTTCTCCATGCGAAAGCTGATAACACTTGATATAGGGCACCTGCATAATCTGCAGGTAACGTTATCATAAGCGTCGTTTTCTCTCCGCGGTTCTCTCCGTTATTCGGGAGTACTGCTTTCTTTTTCTTATGGAGTACTAAGAAACGTGTGTGATTATTTTTATGCGTATGAATACTACGTCTCACAATTGTTAATCCGTATTTTTCTGCAGCCGCTTCATTTGCAATAGCGGCAATTTTCTCTTCAGGATGTTCTTTCACATATTGTGCAGCAGCACTTGTAGATGTCATATCTCGAACAGTTACTCCTTTTAATTCTTCATTTAAAAATTTATGGCACTGTGCAATGGCATGCGGATGAGAATGCACTGCATATACTTCTTCCCACACTTCTGCATACTGCGGATGTACAAGTAAATGCTGCTGAATTGGTACTGTAATTTCTCCTACAATGGAAAGCGGCTGCTCATGTACAAGGTAATCAACCGTTATATTCACTGAACCTTCTATTGCATTTTCTAACGGTACGACTGCGAAGTCTACATTTTCATTTGCAGCTGCATCTATACAATCTGGAATCGTTCGATACGGTACATGCTCTGCTTCCGGAAAAAAACGACTCACCGCCATATTTGTAAATGTTGCTTCTGGTCCTAAATATCCTACTCGAATCATCGTCTTTTCCCCTCTTTTTCGTTTTCTTACTGTTATACCATACTTTTTTATATTCTTCTATGTAAATTTCGAATATTTAAAAAAGACTAGCATTCGCTAGTCTAAATGTTTCTTATACTCTCTTTGAGCGAAGAAGAAATAAATGATACATGCTGCGATATAAAACAGAATGAACAAACCTACTTTTCTTAATGATCCATCCATAAAAAGCGTATTATGAAACGTATATAATGCAACTGCACTATGCATACTCCCTACTATAATTGGCGCAAAAAATAGCATACATAATTGCCAACGAGAAATTTTCCATACTTCTTCCTTCGTCATTCCAAGTTTAGAGAGTGCACCATACTGCTTTCGGTCCGATGCAATATTATGGAACCATTTAAAATACACGATACTACATGAAGTGAGAAAGAATAATATACTAATAAATGAGCCTACAAATAGAGTAATATCGCCGCCTTCTTTCATATTTACATACAACTCCATATTGCTTCGAAATGCATTATTATTATCTTGTTTTATATGTCTCCGTAAATCTTCATTTAATTTCTTCGTCTTTTCGATATTTGATAATGTGTAGCCTCTATATATCATTTTTTCAGAATCAGGAACCTGATTTGCTATACTGTCAAAATCTTCATCATTCATAACGAAGAACAGACCATTAATGTACGAAGGGTGATGGTTAAATTGAACCCCTTCTTTCTGACCGTTAAATACGAATTGATATGGTTGATTCATTACTTGCAATTGAATCTCTTTTTGATTATATACATTCGAATTATTGTATTTATTATAATAAACGAGTGTCACTGTACCTTTTTTAGGACGATACGTTTTCTGTCTTTGTTTCCTTGCTTCTTGGTTATATTCACTTTCTTTTATAAGCGGTACTATTGTTGTTTCTCCCTTATTAGACTGAAAGGATGCATAAACTCCAACAAAACTCATATATTGAAAATCATCATACTCATATTGATGCAGTAATTTTTCAACCGCACCTTCCTCAAAGACTTCATGAGTAGAAATACCTTTTTCTATGTACGAAAACGAGTGTACCCCTCCAGTTCGCCACATATCTTGCATGCTAGAAAAATATAAGAACACCGTACCTGTTGCTGTAACTACAAACGTCGTTGCCATAGACATCAGAAAGAAAAAGCGACCATTTTCCTTCATTCGATGTGACAATTGATTCACTATAAATAAATACGGATATGTATACATAATCTTTTTATTTCGCTTTATCATTTCTAACACTTGGGTAGCTCCATGTGTAAAAGAAAAGTACGTTCCAAAAAAGACAAGTATAGACACAGGGAAAAAGTATATTGCTATCGTAGTCATCGTCACTTGTAGCGCCAACGCATACCCGCCCACTAAACAAGCAAAACCGAATAAACAAAGCCACTTTGATGTTTTCTTCTCTTTTTTATCTGTTCGAAATTCTTTCAATAACCGAATGATTTTTATATTCCATATACGTAAAGCACTTATAAAAGATAACAAAATAAAAACGGCCATATATGTAATAAATGTTACACCAATCGCCCTTACGTCAAATATCACAGGGAGTTCTTTCGGAAGCCCCAGTAACATACTAAATACCATAAAAAAGAGTTTTAAAAATATCATACCGAGCACAATACCGAAAATATTCGCGAAGACCCCGATTAAAATTTGTTCGGTCATAATCATTCCTATTACGTTAGATTTCGTTGCTCCCATTAACATATATAACCCTAATTCTTTCTTACGTGCTTCTATGAAAATAGAAGTAGAGTACAAAATAAATATGACGAAAAAAGAAATGATTATAACATTACATATGATAAGTACCCAACGTACGTTTTGATACCACATCGTCTCTTGCATATACGGATGCACAATGACAGACATATATGCGTAAGAAGCAAATATTGCAAAACAACTACTTAAGAAAAACACTTTATAATTACGCCAATTTCCTTTTATATTTTGCAGCGCTAGTTGCCAAATGTTCATCTATCGTCCTCCTGTAACTTACTACATAGGCAAAAAGCTAGAGGTTCCCCTAGCTTTTTACGTGTTTTAAATATCCTCTTTGCGCGATCATAAAGTAAATGGCAGAAGCTAAAATGTATGCTCCAATTACAAGCGCACCTGATTTCCATAAATCAATATAAAGCATTTTCCCTAACGTATGAAGAGCAACTCCACTATGAATGGAACCGATTAAAATTGGGATAAAGAAGATAACTCCCATTTGTCGAATCGCAATTTTGCGAATTTCTTTATCTGTCATACCGATTCTCTTTAACGATTTAAATTGAATACGATCTTGTTCTTTATCGTTAAACCATTTAAAGTATGTCATACTACAAGCGAAGAAGAAGAACAGTACCGCTACGAAGAAACCGATGAACATTGTAATTGCTCCACCTTCTCTTATATCCTTATACGCAAACACTGAATTTCTCAATTCTCCTTGCTTTTCTGGTGCAATTTCATTTTTCAAATCTAATACAAGATTTTCTGTATTTTTCCAATCCTCGATATAATAACCGTAATATTTCGTCTTTTCTTCATCTGGTACGAGTTTTGCATATTTCTCAAAATCTTGATCATTTACAATAAGATATTCACTATCATTAAAAACAGAATACTGCGTTGGATTATTTAATTGAACAGACTGCTTTTGCCCGTTAATTGTAAATTCATACGGTTTCGTACGATCTATCTTCATCAGTTCATTTGACATATCAACCATAACCATCGTTGCACTACCTGGTGCATTATGAACTTCTGTAGGTTGCTCTCTCTTTTGTTTGCGCACTTCTGCATTATATTCTTTTTCTGAAATAATCGTCATCGGTACTTCATGTTCACTATTAAACAACGTTATTTTCTGTGTTGCCGGTAGTTTAACGTAGGTTACTTTTCGCGCATCTTCAAACCCGTGTCTCTTCACAAGCTCCTGTACCTTTTCTTCATTAATAAGATTATGCGTATTTAACCCCTTTTCCTCATATGAAATAGCATGTGGTGTAAGTTCTACCGTTTTCGCACTCATATTTTCAAAATATACGTACAGTGTACCTACTGCTGAAGATACTACCGCCGTAATAATAGAAATTACAAATAGAAAACGAGCATTATCTTTCATTTTATAAATAAGATTGCTAAGAACAAACATATTTGGATACGTATAGAAAGATTGCTTTCTTTTTTGTAATGCTTTTAATACAACTGTACTACCTTGTGTAAATAATAAATACGTTCCGCCAATTGTCAGTCCTACCACCGGTAAAAAGAGGATGAGGAAATTCAGAAACGTTACTTGGAAGCTAAGTACATATGCAACAATAATACATCCTATACCAACTACACATAACCATGTAAATGCAAACGGCTCTACTTTTTGCTTTCTAGCTTCTCTTAATAAATCAATAATTTGCAAGCGTCCTACCGTCCAAACGCTAAACAATGATAGGATTAAAAATAGGATAAAGTATACGCCAGCTGTAATAAGAACTGCTTTACTATTCCAAACAAGTGGAAGTGTCTTATCTATTTTCAATAATACGCTTAACGCTTGGAAAAATAATTTTGAACAAAGCATTCCAACCCCAATACCAATTACAATTGCAATACTACCTAACATCAGTTGCTCTAATATAATCATTCGGCCGAGCTGCGATTTCGTTCCGCCTATTAATGTTAGTAGACCAAACTCTTTTTTTCTTGCTCGTAAAAACGTTGAATTTGCATATAAAATAAAGAGTGCCGAGAAGATGACCACAATATAATTCATCGATTCTAATCCTTTTGTGATCATCTTTCTCATACTAATATTACCGCTTACGACATCTGGATGATAAATAAAAGAAGCATACATGAAAAATACGACAATCGATAAACAACTACTTATAAGAAACGCTTTATAGTTACGCCAATTTCCTTTTACGTTATTAAGCGCGAGCTGGCGAAAGTTCATGATATTCTCCTCCTAGCATCGCAAGTACGTCCAGAATTTCTTGGAAAAAGGCTTGTTTCGTTCTTCCTTTATGTATTTCCGAGAAAATTTCCCCATCGCGTATGAAAAGGATACGTTCACAATAACTAGCCGCTACTGGATCGTGCGTAACCATTGCAATCGTTACTTTCTTTTGCTCGTGTAAATCTTGCAGAGCGCCCATTAGCGATTTCGCTGACTTCGAGTCTAAGTTTCCAGTTGGCTCATCTGCTAAAATTAACGTCGGTTCATGAATGATTGCTCTCGCTGCTGCTGCACGTTGTTGTTGTCCCCCAGATACTTCGTATACTTTTTTATTTAATATTTCTTCAATATTTAAGAACTTTGCAATCTCAAGCACTTTTGCATCTATTTCATTTACAGATTTCTTCGCCATTACAAGAGGTAAAATAATATTTTCTTTAATCGATAGCGTATCAAGTAAATTAAAATCTTGAAAGATGAACCCTAAATGTGTACGGCGAAACTCCGCTAATTTTGCAGCACGCATTTGATTAATTTCTTCACCATTTACAAGCACATGACCTGAAGTTTGCTTATCAATTGTTGCTAATAAATTTAAAAGCGTCGTTTTCCCGCTTCCTGAAGGACCCATAATCCCTACAAATTCGCCTTCTTCTATTTTAAAATTTATATCGTTTAAAGCAGTCGTCGCTACTGAACCTTTTGATTGGTACACCTTCGTTAATCCTTTTACTTCAAGAACACTCATTTCTAATCCCCCTACGTGTTTTCTTCTTACATTTACTATAAGAAAAATAAGAAAAAGAAACGAGTGATTTCCCTTACAAAACGTTTTGTTATCTTACAGTTTTGTCATTTTTCTCATCAATGTATGATATTCTTCATCTTTTGCAAATTGGAACGTGAATGTTGTCCCTTCTCCTTCAGCCGATTGAACATACATTCCATGATGTAAATTATCGCAAATTTCCTTCGTAATATATAAACCCATTCCAGTCGCTTCTCTCGTTTTACGGCCATTTACCCCCGTAAAGAATGGATCAAATATACGCTTTACATCTTGCTCTGGAATACCGATTCCATTGTCCTTAATATGTAATAACACCTTTTGGTCTTTCTCTTGAATTTGAAATTGAATTTCTTTTTTCTCTGCCGCTGAAATTTTTGTATACTTAATTGCGTTTACAACAATTTGACCTATAGCAATACTTAGCCATTTTCTATCAGAGGCAACCATACAAGTATCTTCTTCAAACATCACTTTCGGAAATACAGACGATTGAATGAAGGATTTCCGATTTTCATTAATAATACCTCGCACGACATCTATAACATTTACTACTTCTACCTTATAATCTTTCGCAAACTGCTCTAGTCTTGCCATATGTAACGCTAAATCTAAACCATTTAGTATACGGTTATTTTCTTCACGAATACTTTCAACTGTTGCTCTTGCCTCACGATGCTCTTTGCCAAACTTTTGCAGCAATAATTCAATAACAGATACTGGTGTTTTCATTTGGTGAATCCATTGGTTCATAAATATCATTTGCTGTTGCTCTTTCGCATGCTGTTTATGAACTTCATTCATATATTGCTGTCTTAATAACGTAAAAGATTCAACGACCATTTCTTGCTCTGATGTATAAGATTCATCAATAAGTAAAGAGTCATGTAATGTATTTCCACCAGTAACATACTTTTCGATCCTCTTTAAAAACACACTCCGTTTTCGGTAATCGTAAATGAGGTATACAGTAAACACAACTGTTCCTAATAAAAGTCCATATAACCATGTACTCCAATCAATGGATCGCTTTTCTAAAAGACTTTGCAACTGTAAAACGAGCCCAAATAAACAAAGGCTAACAATATAAGAAAGAATTAAAGAAAAGCGGTCCATGAGGTAAATTTTAACCTTCATGCCCTTCGCCCCACTCCGTAAGAAGCGCATAACCATATCCACGTTTCGTTACAATTGCATTTTTAATGCCTAACTCCTCTAGTTTCTTCCTTACACGTTTTACATTTACGGTTAATGTATTATCATCCACAAATGCTACTTCATCCCATAGAGCTTCTAACAGTTCTTCGCGCGTTACATATTGATTCACCTGTTTCATTAAACACTCTAATAAGTAAAACTCATTTTTTGTCAGTTCAGTTTGTTGTCCTTGCCACTCAACAATATGCTGAGACGGGAATAACAACAGTCCATTTACACCTAAACAATCACTCTCAGCAGCAGAAGCATACTCTCCGTAACCACGGCGAAGCGCACTCTTCACCTTTGCCATTACGATATCTAAATGGAATGGCTTCGTAATATAATCATCGCCGCCATTTTCAATCGCCATTACTTGGTCCATTTCTCCTGTTCTTGCAGAAACAAAAATAATTGGCGCATTCGATACAGTACGAATTTGACGACACCAATAAAAACCGTCAAAGTACGGTAAATTAATATCAAGTAACACGAGATGAGGATTCACTTTTACAAACTCATCTTTTATTTGACGTAAATCACTTGCTCTAAATGATTGATAGCCATATCTTTCTAAATGCTCTTCTAATATTCCCGCGATTTTCTCATCATCTTCTACAATTAATATTTTATACATGTTCGTTTTCTCCCCATAAAAAATTCTTCTAAAAACCACTCCCTTTTTATTATAAATTGAAAATTTAATTAGTGGGGATTTTTTCCTATATAAATCCGATTTTTACGATATAAAAAAAGACTGCCGTATTTCGGCAGTCTTAATCGATAAATTCAAATTCATATTCAAGAATTTTTACAATATCTCCGTCTTTTGCACCACGTGCACGAAGCGCTTCATCAATACCCATTCCGCGCATTTGACGAGCGAAACGACGTACAGATTCATCACGTGAGAAGTCTGTCATCTTGAATGTTTTCTCGATATCGTAACCAGAGATAACAAACGTGCCATCACTTTCACGTGTAATTTCAAATTTAACACCTTCAGTATCAAATTTGTACATTACACTTGTATCAGACTCATCCGCAACTTCATGTATTGGGAATTCTGGTGTTGTTTCTATTAAGTTCGCTACTTCAAACAGTAAGTCACGAACACCTTGTCTTGTTACAGCTGAGATTGGGAAGATTTTTACTTCGTCTCCCACTTTCTCTTTAAATGCTTGTAAGTTTTCTTCTGCATCTGGCATATCCATTTTGTTTGCAACAACAACTTGCGGACGCTCAGTTAAGCGAAGATTGTATTCTTTCAATTCATTATTAATCGTTACGTAATCTTCATATGGATCACGGCCTTCTAAACCAGACATATCAATAACATGCACGATTACACGTGTACGCTCAATATGACGTAAGAATTGGTGTCCAAGTCCGACGCCAGCATGTGCGCCTTCAATTAGTCCTGGAAGGTCAGCCATAACGAAGCTGCGGTTATCACCAGTTTCAACAACACCAAGATTCGGAACGATTGTTGTGAAGTGATACTCTGCAATTTTCGGACGCGCTGATGATACAACAGATAATAATGTAGATTTACCTACACTTGGGAATCCAACAAGTCCAACGTCTGCTAGTACTTTAAGTTCTAGAATAACATCACGCTCTTGACCTGGTTCCCCGTTCTCAGCGATTTCTGGCGCTGGGTTCGTAGCTGTTGCGAAACGTGAGTTACCACGGCCACCACGGCCACCTTTTGCAATTACAGCAGTTTGTCCATGCGTTACTAAATCGGCAAGAATTTGACCAGTTTTTTCATCTTTTACTACTGTTCCTGGCGGAACCTTTACAAGTAAATCTTCAGATTTACGTCCGTGCTGACCTTTACTCATTCCGTGCTGACCGCGATCAGCTTTGAAATGACGTTGGTAGCGGAAGTCCATTAATGTACGTAAGCCTTCCTCAACTACGAAAACAACATCTGCACCTTTACCTCCGTCGCCACCTGCTGGGCCACCTTTTGGTACATACTTCTCACGACGATACGCAACCATACCATTACCACCGTCGCCGCCTTTTACATATATCTTGACCTGATCTACAAACATTATTTCACCACACTTTTTTCAATTGGTTGTAATATAACTGAGACTTCTTCGTCTCGCACTGTATAAGAAATGGAATACCATTTATTGTTTTGGGTCGCAAGCCAATTCTGTAGTTCTTCTACACTCGTTAGCTTACCACGAAAATCAAAAAAGAAACGAGCATTATCCGCGTCACATTCAATTGTGATACAAACATAATTTTCAACATATACGTCTAAACTATGCTGAAGCATCGAGAAAAATTGATTCGTCCATGTACATACAGTCTCATCTAAGTGAGATAAGTTATGTAATTTCCCTAATACTTCGTACTCCAATAAGCACGGCTGCTGTTTCCAATTATATGTTAAAATCCACTCTGAAAATAAAGGCATTGATAGCCCCATCAGATTGGATTCTTGTCTCGCTTCTTGGACAAAACGATCGATGAGACTATGAATTTCTTCCACTTTTCCAAGGGAAAGGTTTCCTTTCACCATCTGCATACGATTGAGCCAATCATGTCTTGAATGGCGCAATGCATCTATAATTGTCCATTTTTCATTCATTTAGATACCCCTTAATATAGAAAAACTCTAACCTGCACTCAGGTTAGAGTTTTCCGTGAGTTCTTATGCTTCTTGAGCAACAGGATATACGCTCACTTGTTTGCGGTCACGACCAAGACGCTCAAAGCGTACTACGCCGTCAACTTTCGCGTATAAAGTGTCATCGCCACCACGACCAACGTTAACACCTGGATAAATTTTTGTACCGCGTTGACGGTAAAGAATTGAACCACCTGTAACCGTTTGACCATCTGCGCGTTTAGCACCAAGACGTTTTGACTGAGAGTCACGACCGTTCTTTGTACTACCTACACCTTTCTTAGATGCGAAAAACTGAAGATCTAATCTTAACATACGTTACACCTCCTGCACTTTTTCTATTAAACGGATATACTTTCCGTAATCAAGTTCGATCGTCTTAAGCGAAACAACTAATCCTTCTAAAAGCGTTTGTGCTTTTTCTGCTGCATGAACGTCTAAATCATTAGGCAATTCATACGTTAAGAATCCGCCATCACTTCCGAGTTCAATAGTTGCTTGCACATTACAAAGTTCTTCCACTGCATTTATAGAACCAAACACAACCGCTGTAGTTCCAGCACAGACAAGGTCTTGTCCATGTGGCGCATAATCGGCATGTCCAGTCATTTTAAATGATTGGATACTTCCTAATTTCGTGCGACTTATCGTAATTTTAATCATGTTAACCAGAATTAAGCGTTGATAGCTTCAACAACTAGCTTAGTGTAAGGTTGACGATGACCTTGTTTCTTACGATTGTTCTTTTTCGCTTTGTATTTGAAAACGATGATTTTCTTAGCGCGACCTTGTTTTTCAACTTTCGCAGTAACTGTTGCACCTTCTACAACTGGGCTACCAACTTTAACGTTTTCGCCACCAACGAAAAGAACTTTGTCAAAAGTAACAGTTTCACCAGCTTCAACATCTAATTTTTCAATGTAGATTGCTTGACCAGCTTCAACTTTAATTTGTTTTCCACCTGTTTCGATAATTGCGTACATACTTGCACCTCCTCTTAATTACTAAGACTCGCCAAAAACGAGGTAGACATAAATGCCTTTAGGGAACCTGTCTTGTGCGGTTGTAGCATATAGCCGTTTAGGTGCTATAAACTATAACATAAAGATGTTATCATGAATCATAGACGGTTGTCAATAAATGTTCTGCTAACTATTTTTTCCGTTCTACAATTTCTTTTTTACTTCCAAAACGAACGATAGCATACTTTTCGATAATATCATCTTTGAAATAAATTTCAAATGGAATATTTTTTTGTAATCCTTTTTGCAAAAACTGTTTTTGCAGTTCTTTAGGCGCAGCGATTAATACTGCTTCATCTTCTATATTGCCATATGTGATTAGTTCTCTCTCTAACTCATACGCAATTGTTTCATGCGACATCACATAACCCGTCGCTTTGCAAGGTACACACTCTTTTAATAATACGTCCCGTAAAGAATGCTTTTTACGTTTACGTGTCATTTCCAAAATCCCTAGCTCCGTAAAGCCGAGCACCCTTGTATATGTTCGGTCACCTTGCATAGCAGCTATGAGACATTCTCTTACCTTTTCTTTATCTTCTCTTTTTTTCATATTAATAAAATCAATTAATATCATACCACCAATATCACGAAGTCTTAATTGGCGTGCAATTTCTTCAGCGGCTAGCTCATTTGTGCGAAGTACTGTATCTTGTAAATTTTGTTTTCCCGTAAACTTGCCCGTATTCACATCAATTACAGTCATCGTCTCCATTTGTTCTACAATTAAATAAGCACCATTTGGAAGCCAAACAATTTTTTGGAGTGCTTTCTCAATCTCACGCTCTATTCCAAAATAGTTAAACATCGAAGACTTTTCATTATAAAAAGATACTTTTTCTTTTCCAACTTTGTCTTCTAATTCCTTTACTATACTTCTTGTATCTACAACTACTTTTTCAATTGTTTCAATTGGATTCTCTTGAAATACACGATCTAAAAAGGTCGCCGGTCGATGAAGTAATAACGGCACCTTTCCTTGACCCTCTTTTCTTTTTAACTCTTCATACAACTGTTGTAACCCTTGCATTTCAGCTTGTATTTCTTCAATTGCTTCTTTTTCAGAAGCAGAACGGAAAATGTACCCCCCCGTTCCCTCTATTTCAATTTGGAGTAACTGTTGTCTTCTTTTATTATTTTTTATTTTTCGAGAAACAGCGCGCATCTCATCAAACGGCATATAAACGACATATTTCCCGGTAAATTCTATATTCGCTGTCAATTTAGGCCCTTTCGTATCAATTGCCTCTTTCACAACTTGTACGAGTATCGCTTGCCCTTCATGTATACGATAAGAAGATGGTACATCATCGTATGAAAGGTAAGCATGTTTTTCTAAACCGATGTTTACAAAAGCTGCATTCATTCCAGCAATTGTTCTTACGACACGTCCAACATAAATATGCCCAACAATCTCTTGCTCTTCATTACGTTTCCATAAAAACTCAACAATCTTTTTCTTCTCTTCAATTGCAACGCGCTTTTCCGAACCAGCATAATTCACATATAACGTTTTCAAAATTATTTCCTCACTTTATAATCTTCTTTGCTTTTACAATAATAAAAGGTTAGTGCTATCGTCAACACTAACCGATTAATTCTTCAACTGATGAAGTTGTTCGTTTTTCAGTAAAATATGCATAGAGCAATTCATTTTCATCCAATGTGTAATGCTCTTTATATTTTCCACGGACGATAATAGAATGCTTATATCCTCTACGAAATTTTGTGAAGATCGTATATAAACGATCTTCCGTTTGCACTTCAATAGGTGCAATCTTTTCGATTCCTCTTTTGTTTCCATAATAACGTTCTAATAAAAAACGCATAAATGCATACCGTCTTTGTTTCCACTCTTGATATAATGACACTGCTAAAAATATGAGTAGTACCCACATCATAATATTGTTACTATTCCAAAGTAACTGCCATCCTAATATTACACTAAAAAAAACACATGACAATTGCATCATCTTTTCATGTGCTTGTAAATAAGGGAAACGATATGATAATACATTAAACAATACTTTCCCGCCATCTAACGGCCAAATAGGAAGTAAATTGAATGCTAAAATAATTATATTATTCCACATGAAGAAATAATATAAATCTGCATTCAGCCAACCAGCTTTGAACAACATATAACCTACCAGCATCATCCAAACATGTTGAATCGGTCCTGCAATTACGACAACAAGTTCCTCTTTCAATGACTTATTACCATGTTCCTCAAGCTCGGCAACGCCACCAAACGGCAAAAGCTGAATTCTTTTTATACGCCAATTATAGTGTGCTGCTGCAAAAGCATGCCCAAGTTCATGAATAAGAACAATACAAAATAACAGTAGTAACTCTTTAAAACGCGCAGTAAAAATACCAATGACAATAATAACCCAAAATAATGGATGCACGGAAATTTTCGTTAAAACGTCCCTATATTTAATCAAATGATATCACCTGGATCGGATCAATAAATTTCTCATTCTTTTTTATCGCGAAATAAAACTTTCCATTTTTATCATTTGTATCATTACTCACCGTTCCAATTTTTTGTTTCTTTGAAACGTAATCATATAATTTCACTGACATATCGTTTAAGTTTGCATACCATGACTCCGTACCATCTGCATGTTGAATTTGAACTGTATTTCCAAGTTCCTCTTTCTTGCCTGCAAAAACAACTAACCCTTCATTTACTGACTCCACTTTTGCATTTGTAGCTGTTTGGACAAATACACCTTGGCCATTTTTTTGAAACCCTTGCATTACCTTTCCAGAAGCAGGAATTGCATAATCTTTTTGCTGAATACTTCCTTCTTTTTTCTCGTTCGGCGAATAGAATACAAGCGGTTTTCCAAATTGCTTTTCGTACCATTTCGCTACAGTAGCAAACTGAAATTCCTCTTTCATCACTTTTTCTGTAACAGCTTTAGCTCCATTGAATGAAGAAGGAGCATTCTTATATAAAATAGCAACCGAAAGAACTAATATTGCTGATAATAAAACTTTGAAGAAAAAGACTTCCTTTCGAAATAAAGGATGCATTTCCTTTTCTCCATCTTCAATAAATACTGCTTCACTATCAAAATTCCCTCCGTTAAAATACTGCTCTTCCTCCATCCTTTCTTGCTCGGCCTTCCTTTTTGCAATCCGCTTTTTAATTTCTTCTACGCGTCTATTCTTCATACTGTCTCCTTTCTTTCGTTAAGCTAATTTCATTAGAAACAGTTGTATACAGTTTGTACATATGTATGAGCTAAGAAAGAAAGATATTCGTGTGAAGAAAAAAGAAAGCACCTCGCATATGTGCGAAGTGCTCTTAACGGATTCCAAAGAAGTTTTTCACCTTTGCAAATACCGATACCTTTTCTTGTTCAAATGCTTGTAATGGTACATTCTCACCTAACAAGCGTCTTGCAATATTACGATAAGCCAACGCTGCTTTTCCGCTTGGTTGCAACGCCACAGGTTCACCTGTATTTGTAGCTCGAATAACTTCATCGTCATCTTCGACAACACCAAGAAGCTCGATTGACAATGTACGTACAATTTCATCAACATCTAACATATCCTGTTCATGAAGCATATGACTACGTACACGGTTAATAACAAGTTTGGGTGGTTCAATATCCTCTTTTTCTAAAAGCCCAATAATACGATCCGCATCGCGCATTGAGGATACTTCTGGAGTCGTAACAACGATTGCTTTATCCGCACCAGCTACCGCATTTTTAAATCCCTGCTCAATCCCCGCAGGACAATCGATTAATATGTAATCATAATCTTGACGTAATACTTGTATTAATTCATCCATTTGTTCAGGTGTTACCGCTGATTTATCACTCGTTTGTGCTGCAGGTAATAAATAAAGATCATCAAAACGTTTGTCTTTAATAAGAGCCTGAGGTAAACGGCAACGCCCTTCAACGACATCAACAAGATCAAATACAATACGATTTTCCAGCCCCATTACTACGTCTAAATTTCGAAGACCGATATCTGTGTCAATTAAGCACACTTTCTTTCCAGATAACGCTAGGGCCGTACCAATGTTCGCAGATGTAGTAGTTTTACCTACTCCGCCTTTTCCAGATGTAATTACTATTGCCTCTCCCACAGCTATACAATTCCCCTTTCTAACTTTGTTAAATTAGGTCTAAGATGAGTGAGAAGTTGCAGGCGATCGACAACAATGTGATTGTTCTCATTAATATACGCACATTCTGCCGCCTCCGCTCCGTCTTCTTTCTCTTCCGGAGCCCGCATTGCCACATCACTAATTCGAAGTTGCATCGGGTTCATAACAGATGCAGCGATTACAGCATCCGAATCCCCATAATACCCAGCATGTGCAATTCCTCTTAATGATCCTACGACAAAAATATTCCCCCCAGCGATAACCGTTCCGCCTGGATTAACATCTCCAATTAACAACAAATTTCCTTTTACATGTAAAACTTGTCCAGAGCGAACAATTTTGGAAATAGGGACAATTTCTGTTTCTTCTTTCCAAGCTATTGCTTCTGCTTTAGTGATAACATCACTTTCAATTGAATCCACAACAAGATTCTTTTTATTACGAATTAACGTACGAATCTCTTCTTGTTGGACTTCTGTTAAATAACGATTTCCTACTTTCACATGCACTTCAATTAAAGAGCGCCCATCACCATCGTAGTAATGTGTAGAAAGTTTTTCGTCTAATTCCATCAATAATTCTGAGAATGAACAACAATCATCTAAATGAAGCGTTATCCCATCTTTTGTCCCTTTTATCGTTACATTTTGTTGCTTTTTTTCTTCCACTAAAGTTCACCCCACCGATTCAATTCGACATAAAATTAGAAAATCCTTTTTTCTTTTTCTTCCATCGCTTTTGAAAGACGCACTATATATCGTCTCAGTGGGAAACAAACTATCAATAAGAAAATAGCATTTAACAATAAAGTAGAAAGGAGACGATCTGTGAAAAAGACATACGCTGGCATATGAGTACGTCCTAATAAAGTTAAGAATCCATACACATAATACTCTAGTGCTACAACGCTAGCTAATATGATAGAAACAACAATAAATAAATTCAATTGTAGTACTTTCATCACACTATATACTAAATAAGCTAAAATCGGATAAGCAAAAATATATATCCCGACAAGTTCTGTGTATACGGTATCAAATAAGAAGCCAAATAATAGTCCGTAATAAATCCCTTGGACCGGACTATAATACACTGTAATAAAACATAAGACGATTATAAAGAAATGCGGTGCTGCTATGCTGTCTTTCCAAAATACATCCGTTGGAACAACAGTAGCAAACATATTTTCAAATAGAAACACAAAAAGGAGCAAAAGAGGAAGAGCTGCTCTTTTTAATATCTTCATCATCTCTTCTTCTCCTCCTATTCTAATGGCGCTGAAGGTGTTGCACGTTTAGCAACCGTAATATGCTCTACGTCATTTAAATCAGCGGCAGGTTTTACATAAGCTGTTTTTGTTAAGCCATATGCATCCGGCTGAACTTCAACGATTTTTCCAATTACAAGACCTTTCGGGAAAATATCACCCAGTCCAGATGTTACAACTAGTTGATCTTTCTCTACCGGTGCATCAGAGCCAATCTTTGTGAAAAGAAGTAATTGCTTTTCTTTGTCATAACCTTCAATCAATCCAAAGATTTTCTCTTGCCCTTGTACAATAGCAGAAACGCGATTTGTTCGGCTCATAGAACTTAGTAATTCTACTGATGATGTAAACTGAGATACACTTTTCACTCTTCCAACTAACCCTTGTGAAGTTACTACAGCCATATCTTTTTTAATTCCTTGCTGTGCCCCTTTATCAATTCCAATTAAATCGTACCATTTATCTGGATTACGAGAAACAACAGTAGCTGGAATTTCAGTATACCCGCTATTTAACTCTTTTTTACCAGTTAGCTCTTGTAACTTCTTGTTATCATCTTCTAATTGTTTTACTTTCCCTGATAGACCTGCATAATTATCTAATTTTGCTTTTAATTCTTTATTCTCTTCATACGTGCGCTTTACATCCTCTACATTTTCGAAGAATCCAGCTACGTATTTCGCTGGCTTTTGGAATACACGTTCTACAACACCGACAGTATCTTTAACAAACTGCTCTGGCCATGTTAAACTGTTCCGTTCTTTCAATGAGATTCCAATCAATGCCACGAGAAGAATAATACTAACCAACAAAACAATTAATCTTTTGTTTAAGAAAAACTGTGGCACGTTCACACCCTCTTAATTTCACTGATTTTTATTTTGCAATATTATCGAGCAGCAGTTTTGAAAAGATCGATATTGTCTAATGCTTTACCTGTTCCAATTGCTACGCAATCTAATGGATCTTCTGCAACAAGAACTGGCATTTTCGTTTCTTCACTAATTACTTTATCTAAATTACGTAGTAATGCCCCGCCACCTGTTAATACGATACCGCGGTCCATAATATCAGCCGCTAATTCAGGTGGAGTTTTTTCTAACGTATTTTTAACTGATTCTACAATCGCATCTACTGTATCTTTTAATGCATCTGCAATTTCTTCTGGCTGAATTAGTACTGTTTTTGGTAAACCACTTACTAAATCACGACCGCGAATTTCCATAGGCTCGATACCTTCTGGCTCGCCTGCAGAACCAATTTCTAATTTTAATGCTTCAGCTGTTCTTTCACCGATCATTAAGTTATAGCTTTTCTTAATGTACTGAATGATTGAATCGTCCATATCATCACCAGCAACACGGACTGACTGGCTTGTTACAATACCACCTAGAGAAATAATTGCAACTTCTGTTGTACCGCCACCGATATCAACAACCATACTACCAGTTGGTTCCCAAACAGGTAAGTTTGCACCAATTGCTGCTGCAAATGGCTCTTCGATAGGATAAGCATCACGAGCACCCGCTTGACGAGTCGCATCGATTACTGCACGTCTTTCTACAGCTGTAATACCAGATGGTACACATACCATTACATACGGCTTACGTGAGAAGAAACCGTTTGATTTTTGAGCTTGTTGAATGTAATATTTCATCATTGTTGCAGTTGTTTCATAATCAGCAATTACACCGTCTTTCATCGGGCGAAGTGCCACAACGTTCCCTGGTGTACGACCAATCATTTGTTTTGCATCGCTACCTACAGCAACGATTTGTTTCGTATCAGTTTGTAACGCAACTACTGAAGGTTCACGTAAAACTACACCTTTTCCTTTTACATATACAAGCGTGTTCGCAGTTCCTAAGTCTATTCCAAGATCGCGAGTAAATCCACCAAATCCAAACATATTATTTATCTTCCTTTCTTGTTTTCACGGACTCATTTTTTCTTACTTTATATTATAAAAACAGTACGTTTTTTATATCTTTATCCTTTTTGTAGATAAATTTCTACAAAAAACTCATAAATCACATTATAAAACAAAATAAGTAAAAAGCATAGTCTTAAATATGACCTTTTTCCTTTAAACTCACGAATTTATGGTCACCTATTATAATATGATCAAGCACTTCAATTCCGATAATCTGGCCGCATTCTACTAAGCGTTTTGTTACTGCAATATCTTCACGGCTCGGCGTGGGATCTCCTGAGGGATGGTTATGAAGACATATGATAGAGGCTGCTGCACGACGGAAGGCTTCTTTAAAAACTTCCCTCGGGTGTACAATTGACGTGTTTAAACTTCCAATAAAGATCGTTTGCCTATGTATAACTTGATTTTTTGTATTTAAATATAAACAAACAAAATGCTCTTGTTGTAAAAAACGCATTTCTTCCATCATGTATTTCGCACAATCTTCTGGACTTCGAATACTATATCTATTTTGATATTCTAAACGTACCATTCTTCTGCCTAGTTCAAAGGCTGCCATAAGTTGCGATGCCTTTGAAATCCCAATACCATGTATACTAATTAGCTCTTCTAATGTTGCATCTTTCAACATACGTAAGCCATCAAATTGATGTAAAATTTTATCTGACAACTTTAAAACTGTTTCTTCTTTAGAACCTGTTCTGAGTAACACTGCGAGAAGCTCTCGATTTGATAAACTTCCAGCACCTTCTAACAATAAACGCTCCCGTGGCTGTTCTTCTCTTACAACATCACGAATACCGTTCATCTCTCCACCCCTTTATTTGTTCTCTCAAAGAAAACCCCATGCAATTTTACGCATGGGTTACATCAATATCAAATTGTTTTAATTCCCGAACGAGACGTGCAATTGGTAAGCCAACTACACTATAGTAGTCCCCTTGAATATTTTGAACGAAAATAGATCCTTTACCTTGAATCCCATAACTACCGGCTTTATCAAGAGGTTCTTTCGACGCGACGTATGTATCAATTTCCTCTTCTGTTAACTCCCAAAATGTAACTTCTGTACGCTCATAAAAAGTAACCGTTTTTTCTTTTGCTATAATTGCAACACCTGTATACACTTCATGTGTTTTCCCTGATAGTAATTGCAACATCTCTTTCGCCTCATCCTCATTAGAAGGCTTACCAAGAATACGCGACTCATATGTAACAATTGTATCTGCACCTAACACAATGTGATCACTATTATTTTCTGCCACCGCTGATGCTTTTTGCAAGGCAAGCGACATTACAATATCAGAAGGCGATGAATATGCACCAATTGTTTCCTCTACTTCACTTACAACGATTTCAAATGGCACACTAGCTAACTCAAGCAATTCCTTCCTCCGAGGTGACCCTGAAGCTAAAATTATTTTTCTCATATTTTCTCCTTCCTTTCTCACATGAAGCAGAACAATTTATATTAATCGTATCAAAGGAATAGTTTGTCCACAAATGAAAGAAATATTAATTTCTCTAACTAAAATAACACTTCTTTATTGCATACGATTATATTCCTGTCATAGAGAAAGCACTTTGCTCTAAATTCAAAAGAAAAGAAAGAAGTACATGTACTTCTTTCTTACTCATTTTATTATCCTATCATTTTATTATCCTATCATTTCACTTTCTACGAAACAATTTTTTCATACGAGAGTAAACCATCAATAATAACTTGATTTAATTTCGCCAAAGATTCCTTATCCATCTTCCCATCTTTTACTGTTTGTACAGCTACCGACGTATACATATACAGTTTCTTCGCTTCTTCTTGTTTCATACTTTTCCCTTCTTTTTCAACCTTTTTCCATTCTTTTTCAATTGCTTCTATATCTTTTGCGCTGCTTTTTCCACCAACTTGTACGCTAGAAGCATATTTTGCTAAATGAGTGTATAATGGCTGCACTTTTGTTAAAAATGTTCCTACTTCTTTATCATCTTTCAGCAATGCTTTATCTGTTATATCCCAGTTCTTTTTTAAAACGGAGACACCATCATTTTTATACTTAGTCATTAATTGATTTATAGACTGTTCATCGCTAGCAATACCAACAACTATTGCATACTTATCACCGCTCGGTCTCAAAGCACCAATGCCCCCATTGCCTTTCCATTCTTCAAGAGCTGCCTGTCCCTTTTCTTCAGAAGAATAAAGCCCCCCTTGAACAAAAAATAATTTCATTGGATCCAATGACGTTCCTGCTTGTGCTTTTTGTTTTTCTTCTTTCGATGCTGGTGTTTGTTCTGCCGTTCCACCCACCTTTGATTCTCCATTTCCAGTCGGCCTTGAAGCTGTCACTTCACTTCCTCCTGTCGTTCCTTGTCCAGTAAGTAAATGAAGCATCCCCATTCCAAACGCCGTACCGATAATGATTGCAGTTGCAACGATTACAATTAATGTATTACTCCACTTCTTTCGGTATTTTTCCACAGACATTGATTTCGCTTTTTGAAACGGAACAACATTTTTCGGTCGTTCACTTTCTACTACCATCCATTCAAATTCATCTTTCTTTTTTTCCTCATACTTCGCTTCTGTTCCATTCACTTTCACTGAGATCGTTCGTGATTGCTTGTCCATACACTCACACCTCACCTCTTATCGTTGTCCGCATCATATCATATTCATTTCATAAAAAAACGAGATATTTGTCAGAGGAATTCGCCAAATAACCCTATATATTTATCTTATATGTATGCATTTGACTTCATTTGTAGAACAAAAAAACTAGATAGCAAAGACTATCTAGTTTTTCTCGCAAATATATTTTCGTACTTCAGAAATGAAATAAAGAGAACCTGTTATGATAAAAACATCATTTTCTGCTATCATTTCAACTTTTGTATCAATTGCCTCTTTCCAATTTTCAAAAACTAATTTTGATTCTTTCTGTGAATATGATGCAAGCTTATCAGCAGAAATAGCACGATCAAAGGCGAATGTTGTAAAAATAATTTCATCTGCAATGGTTTCTAATTGGCCTACCATGTTATGTAATTGTTTATCACCAAGGGCAGTAAATAACACTATTACATTTTTATCTTTGTAATGCGCTTCTACTGTTTTCACAAGGCTTTCGATACCTTCTGGATTATGAGCACCATCTATAATAATATCTGGATTACTTTGCAGTTTTTCAAAGCGCCCCACCCAATACGCTTCCTGTAATCCAGTTCTTATTTCTTCTTCCTCAATTAAAAATGATAAGTATGTTTTTACATACATGACTGCCATAAGCGCAAGTGCTGCGTTTCCTACTTGGTGGCTGCCTTTCATTGTGATTCGCACATCTTCAAAAGAGGCGAAAGGACAAGTGAAATCGAACTGTTCTCCATCTTCACTAGACTGTTTATGTAATGCTGTAAAATGGTTGCCCATCTCGTATAAGTTTGCATGATTTTCCTTTGCAACATTTTGAATGACTTGCAAAGCTTCTTCATCTTGTACACCAGTAATTACCGGCACGCCAGACTTAATAATCCCCGCCTTTTCATATGCAATTTCTCCTAGTGTATTTCCTAAAATATGCATATGATCGTGACCGATATTCGTAATAATCGTGAGAACAGGGTGTATAACATTGGTAGAATCAAAACGTCCACCAAGCCCTGTTTCAAATAAAACAACATCACAGAAATTGAATTTGCCGAAATAGCAAATCGCCATAACAGTAATAATTTCAAACTCTGTCGCTTCCCCTAAATCCGTTTCATCTAGTTTTTCCACGACTGGTTTTACCAGCTTTATAAGTTCAGTAATCTCTTCGTCTGCAATTGGTGTTCCATTCACACTAATGCGTTCATTAAATGATTCGATGTAAGGAGAGGTAAACGTTCCTACCTTATATTTCGCGCCTTCTAACATGTAACGCATATATGTTAACGTTGAACCTTTTCCATTTGTACCAGCAAGATGAACACATTTTATATGACGCTCTGGATTTCCGAGCTCTTCTAGCATCCAATTCATTCTTTCTAATCCTGGTTTAATACCAAATTTCAATCGGCTATGAATCCACCCTATCGCTTCTTCGTATGTATGTATCACGTATATTTTTCCCCTTTCAAAAGACAACTTTCATAGTTCTATTATACGCAAAGAAAAGAGACTCACCAATATAGTGAGTCTCTAAAAATATTTTTACTTTTCAAGATCTGCTAGACGTTGACGAACTGCTTCGCGTTTTTCTAGGTAATCTTGCTCTTTCGCACGCTCTCCTTCAATAACCGCTGCAGGAGCTTTCGCTACGAAACCTTGGTTAGAAAGTTTCTTCTGTACACGTTCTACTTCTTTATCGAACTTCTCAAGTTCTTTCTCAAGACGAGCTCTCTCTTCATCAAGATTGATAAGATCAGCTAACGGTAAGAATAACTCTGCACCTGATACGATTGCAGTCATTGCTTTTTCTGGCGCTTGTAAGTCCGTTTGAATTGTTAATTCGCTTGGGTTACAGAAACGCTCAATGTAAGAGCTATTTTTCGTAAGTTGAGCAAGTACAGCCTCATCTTTTGCTTTAATTTGCATTTGAACTTTTTTGCTCATTGGCGTATTTACTTCTGCACGGATGTTACGAACAGAGCGAATGATATCAACTAGAAGGTGCATTTCTGCCGCAGCCTCCGTATCTTGTAAATCTTCGCGAACTGTTGGCCACGCAGCTACTGTAATAGACTCGCCTTCATGCGGTAAATGTTGCCAAATTTTCTCTGTTACGAATGGCATGAATGGGTGTAATAGACGCATTGTTTGATCTAATACGTAAGCTAAAATAGAACGAGTTGTTTTCTTAGCTGCTTCATCTTCACCGTATAGTGGAAGTTTCGCCATTTCAATATACCAATCACAGAAATCGTCCCAAATGAAGTTGTATAATGAACGACCAGCTTCACCGAACTCATATTTATCCATGTTACGTGTTACGCTTTCGATTGTTTCGTTTAAGCGAGTTAAGATCCACTTATCCGCAACTGATTTTTCACCAGTTAAATCGATTTCTTCATACTTCATATCATCCATGTTCATTAATACGAAACGTGATGCGTTCCAAATTTTATTAATGAAGTTCCAAGTAGATTCTACTTTTTCCATGCTGAAACGTAAATCTTGACCTGGTGCACTTCCTGTTGATAAGAAGAAACGCATTGCATCTGCACCGTACTTCTCGATAACATCCATTGGGTCAATACCGTTACCAAGAGATTTACTCATTTTACGACCTTGCTCGTCACGAACTAAACCGTGAATTAATACATCTTTAAATGGACGCTCGCCTGTAAACTCTAAACCTTGGAAAATCATACGAGATACCCAGAAGAAGATAATATCATAACCCGTTACTAGTGCATCTGTTGAATAGTAACGTTTGAAGTCTGCTGAATCTTCATTTGGCCAACCAAGTGTGGAGAATGGCCATAATGCTGAACTGAACCATGTATCAAGTACATCGTTATCTTGATTCCAGTTTTCAATATCTGCTGGTGCTTCTGTACCTACGTATACTTCACCAGTTTCTTTATGGTACCAAGCTGGAATACGGTGTCCCCACCATAATTGACGAGAAATACACCAGTCATGAATATTTTCCATCCAACGTAAATATGTGTTTTCAAAACGCTCTGGTACGAACGTTACTTTTTCTTCTTCTTTTTGTTGAAGCGCTACTGCTTTTTCAGCAAGTGGAGCCATTTTTACGAACCACTGTGTTGATAAATAAGGCTCAACAACTGCACCGCTACGCTCACTATGACCTACTGAATGCATATGTGGCTCGATTTCTACTAATACGCCAGCTTCTTGTAAGTCTTTTACTAATTCTTTACGGCATTCGAAACGATCCATACCGTTATACTTACCAGCTTTTTCGTTCATCGATCCATCTTCGTTCATTACTAAAATGCGTGGTAAGTCATGACGGTTACCTACTTCAAAGTCATTCGGGTCATGAGCTGGTGTAATTTTTACAACGCCCGTTCCGAAATCTTTTTCTACGTACTCATCAGCAATAATCGGAATCTCACGGCCTACGATTGGAAGTGTAACTGTTTTTCCGATTAAATGTTTGTAACGATCGTCTTCTGGATGAACTGCTACTGCTGTATCACCAAGCATCGTTTCTGGACGAGTTGTCGCAAGACGAATGTGACCAGAACCATCTGTTAACGGATAGTTCATATGGTAGAATGCACCTTGAACTTCTTTATGAATTACTTCAATATCAGAAAGAGCTGTACGTGTTGCTGGATCCCAGTTGATGATATATTCACCACGGTAAATTAAGCCTTTTTCGTATAATTGAACGAATACTTTATTAACCGCATCTGATAAACCTTTGTCTAATGTGAAACGTTCACGAGAATAGTCTAGTCCTAAACCAACTTTCCCCCATTGTTGACGAATGTGAGAAGCGTACTCTTCTTTCCACTCCCAAGCTTTTTCAAGGAATTTTTCACGGCCAAGATCGTAACGTGAAATACCTTCTTCACGAAGTTTTCCTTCTACTTTCGCTTGTGTTGCGATACCAGCATGGTCCATTCCTGGAAGCCATAGTACATCGTATCCTTGCATACGCTTCGTACGAGTTAAAATATCTTGAAGAGTTGTATCCCAAGCATGACCTAAGTGTAACTTACCAGTTACGTTCGGAGGTGGAATTACAATTGTATACGGTTGTTTCTTCTCGTCTCCTGTTGCTTCAAAATATTTGCCTTCAAGCCACCATTGATAAAGGCCTTCTTCAACGGACATATGATCATATTTAGTTGGTAAATTCTTTTCCGTGTTTGACATTATTTTCCCTCCTTAAAATAAAAAATGTCCCTCATCCAAAAAGGACGAGGGACATCGCGGTACCACCTTTATTTACAAACAAATTCATAATTTGCTTATACTCTTAATTTGATAACGGACAAATCCGTCTTTTCCTAATAAGAACTATTCCGTTCAGAAAAGATGCTCCAGGGCTACCTTCTAACATAACTATCTAGAGAATCTCCCAGCTAATGATTCTCCTCTCTGAAGACGTTTCATGTTATACTCTTCCCCTTCAAGGCATTTATATGATTGTTAATTATTATATACAATAGTGTAAAAAACGAAACCTTATTCGTCAAGTTAAATTTAAAACTATGACTTTTCGGGTGAATACAAAAAAAGATAAGTAGCATTCTCTACTTATCTTCTTTATCCCGTTATTTGCGGGCAGTAAGACCCCCACCTCAAAATTTGGCTGAAGTAAAAAAGTTAGGCGGGAACCCTGCTGCCCATAAACGCCCGATTAGTGAAGGCTAATCATAAGCGGGGAATGCCTTTACTTTATCCGTTCCCTTGCTGGGCAGCTTGTAATTGTGACAGGAAATATTCTATATTGCTAACGAGCCAATGCGATTGTTGCAAACTCTTTACTCCGCGCAGTTCATTTTCCTCGTTACGATTATCTCTTCTTTTCTTATAAGACTGGATTTGCCGAATAAATTGCGATGGATACGTCATATACGCAAACATAAGTAGTTGCTCTTCTTTCGTAAAAGGGAAATTTTTTTGATACATTTGAAACCATTCAAACCGATCACTTCTTGCGATTGGATATGTGTTTAAAGACCGTGAATAAAAACCTACTATATCTTGCACAGGCGTTGCAAACTTCGATTTTTCTAAACTAATAAAATAGCCATTCCGTTCATAGTCAAATAAAAAATGATTCAGTGACACATTACCATGCACAAAAGTAATACGCGTTTTCTCCTTTTCTTTCATCGCATCGTTCCACTCATTTAATTGCTTCGTTGCAAATTCACGCGCTCTCATTACATGATGATAGTACGTACAATATTGCAATTCAAACGGGGACATATACCATTTTGATTCAGATTCCACGAGAAACTCTTCTAACATCTCACCATCATTTTCCCAACGATCGGATATACTTGTATAATGTTTTTCTAAATCTTCTTCCGTATACGTTTCTTCCTTCACAGTTTTTTGATGCAACGTTCCAAGTGTCTGAAACATTTTATGGTATTGATCATTGTCCTCACCGTTTCCTTCTGCACGTTCTAACCAAGGCATTAAATAATAATTATACGTCCCGTCACTTAAAATATAACTTCCATCCGTCGCATGATATATAGGTACATAATTTGAAAAACCTTTCTCCTTCAAATATTGAATATGATGCAGAAAGTTATTCCGCTCTAACTTTCTGCCTTCTATTTTCTTGAGTGCATATGGACCTTGATTCGTATAAATTTTCATTACATTTCCGTGCTCTTCCATATGCTGCGTATCCAATCTATATTGCCTCACGATAGGTTCATAGTGATTTCGCAACTCAATATCCATACGAATAACCCTTTCTATTCAAAACATAGCCTCTAAGAAAGGAAGTGAGTGAAAACACTCACTTCCTTATTTCGCCTTTACCCTTGAAACGGGAATATAAATAATTTGCCCCGTATTTAAAAATATATCTTCTGTTTGATTGACACGGTATAAATTTTGTACAGACGTTTCATAACGGTCTGCAATAGATTCAATTGTATCCCCTTCTTGCACGAAATACATTCTTAACTTTGTAAATTCTTCTTCCGGTTCTTTCGTAAATAGTTTTGTTAAATAAAGCGCATTTTCATCTCGCTGTGAGTACTCTTCTTCTTGTTCTTCCTGCTTTTTCGCTTTTTCTTTCTTGAAATCTTTTCGTCCGAACAGTTCAAATTGCGGCGTTGTTTCCTGCTCCTCTTCACGCTCCACAAATTCATGTTCCTCTATCTTCTCTTCTTCTAATTCCTGCTCTTTTCTTTCCTCTAATTGGAACGGTTCAAATGCGTAATCTTCCCACTCATCTGATTCCTTATATGCTGGTTCTTCTACATGCGGCGCCGGTCTATTTTCATCCTCTTGCGCTGAATCTTCTTCTAACTCGGCATACACCGTTTCTTCCTCTTCAGCTTCATCCTCGTTTCTCTCTTCATCACACAAACCGCTAATAGATATATCCGCTAATAATTGTAAGCAACCATTTTCCTTTAATTCATAATCAAATTCCTCAATTGATACATATAGCTCTTCAATTACTTTCACTCGATTTCTCGGAATTGATATTTCAAGCGGAAAGGAATGAACAAGTTCATTAACCCCATCTTCCCTTGTTTCTACATAATCAATTGACTTTGCTGGCGATAGTTCTCTTAATGAATACGCCGAATCATCTTTTCGTGCAACATACTCTCCCGTTAAATCTAATTGCCCTCTCACGATTACTTCATGATCAAGCTCTTCTATCTCAACGTCTGGATCTAACGAAATTGACAAAAGTTCATCGACTTCCTGTCCCTTTTGGAACCAAACAGATTCTTTTAATGAAAATCGTAACGAATGATCTGTAGCCACTTCTTTTCCCCCTCCCAAACTATATGTCATTACAGATTTATGTGTGGGAAGCTTACTTTATGAATAAAAAAAATCGCCCCCCTTATGGAGAGCGATTTTTCTCTAATACATTATTTTAATTTTGACATTGCAATTTCAGCTGCTGCAATCGTCGCTTCAATATCTGCATCACTATGTGCTGTCGATAAGAATAAACCTTCGAATTGAGATGGTGGTAAGAATACACCTTGTTCTACCATTTCACGATAGTAAGCCGCAAAGAATTCTAAGTTTGAAGATTTTGCTGCATCGTAATTAATAACGGGTTCATCTGTAAAGAAAATACCAATCATAGAGCCTGCACGGTTAATATGATGCGGAATGCCATGTTTTTCAGCTGCTTTACGTAATCCAGCTTCTAACATTTCAGCTTTACGCTCAAATTCTACATATGATTCTGGCGTTAACTGTACTAACGTTTCATAACCTGCCGCCATTGCAAGTGGATTACCTGATAAAGTACCAGCTTGGTAAATCGGTCCGCTTGGCGCAACTTGGCGCATAATTTCCGCTTTACCACCGTATGCTCCTACCGGTAAACCACCACCGATTACTTTACCTAGGCATGTTAAATCAGGCGTTACGCCATAATAACCTTGGCCACAATTATAAGCTACTCGGAACCCTGTCATTACTTCATCAAAAATAAGCAATGCACCGTTTTGTTCTGTTACTTCACGAAGACCTTCTAAAAATCCAGGCTGCGGAGGAACAACCCCCATATTTCCTGCTACTGGTTCTACAATTACACAAGCAATATCATCACCGAATTGTTCAAACGCGTATTTTACGCTTTCTAAATCGTTATAAGCTACTGTAATCGTATTTTTCGCTACACCTTCTGGTACACCAGGACTATCTGGTAAACCTAAAGTCGCCACACCAGAACCAGCTTTAATTAATAACGAATCACCATGACCGTGGTAACAACCAATAAATTTCAAGATTTTATTACGACCTGTATAACCACGAGCTAAACGTAGTGCACTCATTGTTGCTTCCGTTCCAGAGTTAACCATACGCACAATCTCAATTGATGGCACGCGCTCAATAACAAGTTTTGCTAATTTATTTTCAATTTCTGTTGGTGCACCGAAGCTTGTACCTCTTTCAGCAACAGATTTTAACGCTTCTACAACACGATCATTTGCATGACCATGAATTAAAGGACCCCATGATAATACGTAGTCGATGTATTCATTCCCATCGATATCATATACCTTAGAGCCTTTTCCACGCTCCATAAACAACGGATTCATCCCAACAGACTTAAAGGCACGAACCGGGCTATTTACGCCACCAGGCATTAAGCCTTGCGCCTCTTCAAACGCTGCAATTGACTTATCAAACTTTTTCATTATTTAGCGCCTCCTTCTTGTAACCATCTTGCTGCATCTTTTGCATGATACGTAATAATTAAATCTGCCCCTGCACGTTTCATACTAATTAATTTTTCAAGAACAACTTCTTTTTCATTAATCCAACCATTTTGCGCTGCCGCTTTAATCATCGAATATTCACCACTTACATTATAAGCGACAACTGGTAAATTAAAGTTATTTTTCACATCACGAACGATATCTAAGTAAGAAAGAGCTGGTTTTACGATTAAGAAATCTGCACCTTCCATTACATCTGATTCTGCTTCACGGAATGCTTCCATACGGTTCGCCGGATCCATTTGATATGTTTTACGGTCACCAAATTGCGGTGCACCGTGCGCAGCATCACGGAATGGTCCATAAAATGCTGATGAATATTTCACAGCGTACGACATAACGGGCACGTGTCCAAAACCATTTTCGTCTAATGCATGACGAATTGCTGTTACGAAGCCGTCCATCATGTTTGATGGCGCAATAATATCCGCTCCTGCTTTCGCTTGACTTACAGCTGTTTTCGCAAGAACTGCAAGAGACTCGTCATTTAAAATAATCCCATCTTCAATTACACCGCAATGACCATGGCTTGTAAATTGACATAAACATGTATCTGCAACTACTACTAGCTCAGGGAAATCACCTTTAATTTGCTGAATAGCACGTTGTACAATTCCATGATCACAATATGCTGATGATCCAACTTCATCCTTTTCAGCAGGTAAACCAAATACAATAACAGAACGAATACCTAAATCAACAACTTCTTGCATTTCAGCTTGCAATAAATCTAAAGACATTTGATATACGCCCGGCATAGAAGGAACTTCATTACGAACATTTTCACCTTCTAATACAAAAATAGGGTAAATAAAATCTTCGGTATGTAAAAACGTTTCACGCACAAGTGCACGCATGCCCCCGCTTTGTCTTAAACGACGATGACGATTAAATTGTAAAGAGTTCATAGATTTCTATCCCCATTCTTTCATTTTATAGATTCACAAACATATTGTAGTAATGCTTCTACAGTGTACTCTTTCGGCACAATAACAGACGGAAAATAAAGACTTGCCTCTTTTTCCGTAATAGGTCCTATACAAGCAATTGTACATTTTTTTGTCCATTCTCTCCAGTTTGTACCCTCAAGTAAACGAACAAAACTAGTAACAGTTGAAGGGCTCGTAAATGTAATAATGTCTACTTTCCCTAATTTCAATGCTGCTATAAGTTCTTGCTTTTTTTCTATATTCACTTTCGTACCGTATACGATTAGCTCATCTAGAGAAACACCAATTTCCCGAAGTGCAACCGGAATTACCTCTCTTGCTAAATTCCCTTTCGGAAATAAAATACGTTCGTTTCCACTTAATTCTTTTAGAAACTCTTCTGCAAATGCTTCTGCAACAAATGAAGTCGGAACAAAATAAACTTGATAGCCCCTTTTTTCTAACTCTAATTTTGTTTTCACACCTACCGCAGCGATTTTAATGGTTAGCGGTAGTTTCTTTTTTAAACTATCTAGAAAGAAAGCTACACCATTTCTGCTCGTAAAAATAACCCAGTCGTATGAATGTAGCTGCTCTTCAATATGTTGAATTTGCGTATGAGACATACCTTCCATACGCAAAAGCGGAATTTCCAATGGAATTCCGCTCATTTCTTTCACCGCTACACTCATTTGTTTTGCTTGATGCTGGGCACGTGTAACCAATACCGTTTTGCCAGCGAGAGCGTTCATATTTATTGTTGCCCCTTATTTGCAGCAAGAATGAGTTCTTTTGCGCCTTGGTTAATTAAACGGTCCGCAGCCTCTAATCCTACTTTCTCTGGATCAGTTCCTACTACTGTCTCTTTCAATAAAACCGAACCGTCCATAGACCCGACAAGAGCTGTTAATTCGATTGCATCATTTTCTGTAAGAGTTGCATATCCAGCGATCGGAACTTGGCATCCACCTTCAAGTTTATGAAGAAATACGCGTTCTGCTGCCACTGTTTTTTCTGTTATTCCATCATTCATATGAGCTAACAACTGCAGTAAATCCTTATCATCCTCACGACACTCAATCGCTAATGCACCTTGTCCTACAGCAGGTACACATAACGTCTCATCTAAATGTTCTGTAATAACTTCATTATCCCAGCCCATTCTTTGTAATCCTGCTGTCGCTAAAATAATTGCATCGTAATCTTCTTCTTTTAATTTACGTAAACGTGTATCGATATTTCCGCGAATCCACTTCACTTGTAAGTCTGGTCTCGCAGCGAGTAGCTGTGCACTACGTCTTAAACTACTCGTACCTAAAATAGCGCCTTCTGCTAACTCTTTAAACGACGCTCCGCTTTTTGAGATAAAAGCATCACGAGGGTCAACACGCTTTGGTGTACAACCGATCATTAATCCTTCTGGAAGTACGGCCGGCATATCTTTCATACTATGTACAGCCATATCAATTTCTTTCGTAAGTAGCGCATGTTCAATCTCTTTCACAAACAAGCCTTTTCCGCCTACTTTTGAAAGAGTAACATCTAAAATAACATCACCTTTTGTGACAATTTCTTTCACTTCAAATTCATATGGTAGACCTAAGGCTTTTAACTGATCAATAAACCAGTTTGTTTGCGTTAATGCTAGTTTACTCTTTCGTGATCCTACAATAATTTTGCGCATAATTCTCTCTCCTCATTATAAATACCAAAAGTGGAAATTGGACAAACTGCTTAATAGAAAAATGTTTACTAGCATTACGAGAAACGATCCGATATTCCACTGTACAATTTTCTTACCTTGCAACACATCTGCCGCTCGTAAATATAAACCTGTGCAATACACAAATAGAACGACAAAAGATCCGATTACTTTCGTATCATACCAATGGAAATTATCCAATTTTGTATATCCCCATATACATCCTAATAAAATTGCTAGTAAGAAAAATGGAACAGAAAATAAATTTAATCCGTAAGACATAGATTCTAGCTTCGGTAAATTCCCTAACCTTCTTAATCTCGCATTCCATTTTTTCTTTTTTAATAGGCGATATTGCAATAAATACATAATAGAAAAAATGAACGATACAGTAAACGTTGCGTAAGAAATAATTGCCATACCGACATGCACGTATACAAGTTCTGAAACTAATTGTTCCGCAAGTACTGGCGACATCTTTCCGAGCGGTGTAAAAATAGAAAAAGCGCTTACGCCAAATGCTACAACATTTGTAAAAAAGACTAAAAAGTCAATTCTCATAAATCGATTAATAACTAACGACATCGTAATCAATAACCAAACATAAAAATAAATCCCTGATAATAAAGTTAAAATAGGATTCGTTTCTGAATCTGTAGCTCTAAGCAACATAAAAATAGACTGCAGGACCCATACAATCGCAAGTAACCAAAAAGCAAATCGGTTCGCCTTTCGGTTACTTTGGAAATAATCTATAAAATATAAACTAATGCTACAAGCATATAAAATAATTGCAATATGATAAATAATACTGTTATTTAAAAAACTCATCCGATCATCCTTCCAAATTATAAAGATGGAACGGATGGTGTCCACACTCTTTTATGTTCTACTTCTTCCGCACGACTCTCTACTTCTTCCGTTTCTAAATCAAAAATCTTTGCAAATAACGCTAATTTTTCGCTCGCTCCCTCTTCAGCAGCTATTTCTTTCGCTACTAAAATTGGGTCTTTTAATAATTGATTAATAATACTTTTCGTATGCTTACTAATAACTTTTTTCTCACGATCACTAAGGTTTGGTATTTTTCGCTCTAGGCTTACCATCGTTTCACTTTGGATTGCAAGTGCCTTATCACGAAGAGCTGATATTAATGGAACAACACCAAGTGTACTTAACCACGTTTTAAATAGAACAATTTCCTCTTCAATCATAAATTGAATTTTCTCTGCCTCTTTCAAACGCTCAGCACGGTTTGCCTCCACTACTCCTTGTAAATCATCAATATCATACAAGAAAGAACCTTCTAGCTCATCAATCGCTGGATCAATATCACGCGGCACTGCAATGTCAACCATAAATAATGGACGACCAGAGCGCATTTTCTCCACCTTTGTCATCATCTCTTTCGTAATGACATACTCAGATGCACCAGTTGAACTAATTAAAATATCTGCTTCTAATAATGCACATTGTAATTCGCTTAACGATTTTGCATGTCCCATATATTTCTCAGCCATTACTTCTGCTTTCGAAAGCGTCCTATTCATAACTGTTACTTTACGAGCACCACTTCCATATAAGTTTTGTAGTGCAAGTTCGCCCATTTTACCAGCACCAAGAATAAGCACATGACAATCTGTTAACTCGCCAAATATTTTCTTTCCAAGCTCAACAGCAGCATAACTAACAGACATTGCACTTTCCCCGATTGTTGTTTCTGAGTGGGCACGTTTTGCTAATGTAATGACTTGCTTAAACAATTCATTAAAAATTGTGCCTGTTGCTTTAACTTGTTGCGCTTCTAAAAAGCTATCTTTTATTTGACCTAAAATCTGCGTTTCTCCGACTACCATTGAATCTAAACCGCACGTTACGCGGAATAAATGATCTATTGCGCCATCTTGTTCAAAAATAGTTAAATATGGCGCGACTTCTTCTATTTCAAGCTGAAACCAATCAGCTAAAAACTTCTTAATATAATACCGTCCCGTGTGTAATTGATCGACAACAGCATAAATCTCAGTGCGATTACAAGTTGACACAATGACATTCTCTAACACGCTCTTTTGATTTTGTAATGTAGTCATCGCTCGCTCTAGTTCTGCTGCCTGAAATGTGAGTTTCTCACGAAATTCTACAGGGGCTGTTCGATAATTTACACTAACAACAAGAATATGCACGCAGCATGTCCCCCTTCACCCGTTTTATCACTTTATCTACTATCATAATACAACTTTCCTCTTATGAATCTGACAATCGTGTGAACAACCGATTATTTTTTAATTATTCTCCGTATGTAATAAAGGAGATTCAGTAACACTAATAAAAAAAATTCTACTTTATAATGATTATAAATTAATAACTCTATTTGTACGTTACCAAAAAAAGCCCTCATAATCAAGTGATGGAAACTATTCCATATAAATTATAACATCATCTTCCCTATCTTCTTTCATCATGAAGGAAAATATGTATGATTGTTCCAAAATGTAACAAAGACTTTCTCAATACAATGTATTTGACATTGCATTTCTTTTTCGTTATATTAGTTTTACAAAATTAAATTGTGCACAACTTAATTAGAAGGGAGTTATTTATGACAGAAGACTCTTTGCATCTAGATAACCAACTTTGTTTTTCTATTTACGCCTGCTCTAGAGAGGTTACTCGTTTTTATCGACCTTATTTAGAAGAAATGGGTATTACGTATCCCCAGTACATTACTTTACTCGTACTATGGGAGCAAGATGGACTAACAGTAAAAGAAATTGGAGAACGTCTATTTTTAGATTCTGGTACGTTAACACCTATGTTAAAACGTATGGAATCATTAAAACTTGTAAAACGTGTTCGTTCCAAAGAAGACGAGCGAAAAGTTTGTATTGAATTAACAGAACAGGGCAAAGATTTAAAGGAAAAGGCTTGTTCATTACCGACAACGATGGCTACAAACTTAGGAATTACAGAGCAAGAATATCGCTCTTTATTAATTCAACTAAATAAACTGATTGACACAATGAAAACAATTAATGATGGAAAAGGGGAATAAATATGGATAAATTATATACTGCTTCAGTAACAGCAACAGGTGGAAGAAATGGGAAAGTAGTTTCAGATGATGGCATATTAAATCTTGATGTAAAAATGCCGAAAGCACTAGGTGGTGCAGGCGGAGAAGCAACAAATCCAGAACAACTATTTGCAGCTGGTTATGCAGCTTGTTTCGATAGTGCATTACAACTTGTCATTCGTACAAAACGTGTGAAAGTAGAAAGTACAGAAGTAACTGCTCACGTTTCTATCGGAAAAGATACAGATGGTGGTTTCGGCCTATCTGCTGTACTTGATGTACATGTGGCTGGCGTTTCACATAGCGAAGCACAAGAACTTGTAGAAGCGGCTCACGGTGTATGTCCTTACTCGAAAGCAACACGAGGAAATATTGAAGTTACATTAAACGTACGCTAAAAAATTTAGCAAAACAAAAACGCGCGACATTCGTCACGCGTTTTTTGTTTTTGTAAATTTATGAATTGCTTTCCACGCTTCTTCTTTTCCAAGTCCTGTTTCAGAAGAGAATAGAACAATTTCATCGCCAATTTCAACAGCAAGCGTTTCTTTTACAACTTTTAAATGCTTTTGCCATTTTCCTTTCGGAATTTTATCGGCTTTCGTCGCAATAATAATTGTTGGGATTTCATAATGCTTTAAGAAATCATACATCATCACGTCATCACTTGTTGGTTGGTGACGTAAATCAACTACTAATACAGCTGCGTCTAATTGTTCACGCGTTGTAAAGTACGTTTCAATCATTTTCCCCCATGCAGCGCGCTCCGATTTAGATACTTTCGCATATCCATAACCTGGAACATCAACAAAGTGCATCATCTCATTGATTAAGAAAAAGTTCAGCGTTTGCGTTTTTCCTGGTTTAGAAGAAATACGTACTAACTTTTTACGATTTAAAATTTTATTAATAAAGGAAGACTTCCCCACATTTGAACGACCTGCTAATGCAATTTCTGGTAAATCACTGTCTGGATATTGTTCTGGTTTAACAGCACTAATTACAATATCTGCTTTTGTTACTTTCATTGTTTCACTCCTACTAATGCGTGCTCCAATACTTCATCTAAATGAGATGCAAGCACAAACGTAAGGTTTTCTTTTACGCTCTCTGGAATATCATCTAAATCTTTCTCGTTTTCTGCTGGCAAAATAATTTTTGTTAAGCCTGCGCGGTGAGCACTTAATGTTTTTTCTTTTAAACCACCAATTGGTAATACACGACCACGAAGTGTAATTTCACCTGTCATACCCACTTCTTTACTTACAGGAATACCTGTTAGCGCAGAAATAAGTGCCGTTGCCATCGTAATACCTGCTGACGGTCCGTCTTTTGGAACCGCTCCTTCTGGAACGTGAATATGAATATCATTTTTCTCATGGAAATTCGGATCGATCTGAAGCTCTTCTGCACGAGAACGTATATAACTAAACGCAGCTTGTGCTGATTCTTTCATAACATCCCCAAGTTTCCCTGTTAAAATTAGTTTCCCTTTTCCTGGCGCTACAGAAACTTCAATGGCAAGTGTATCGCCGCCTGCTGCTGTGTAAGCTAGACCTGTTGCCATACCAACTTGGTCTGTTTTTTCAGCTTGCCCATAACGGAATATGTGTTTACCAAGTAAATCAACAATCTTTTTCTCTGTCACAACGATACGTTTACGTTCTGCTGTAACGATAATCTTCGCTACTTTACGGCAAACTTTTGCAATTTGGCGCTCTAGCGTACGAACACCAGCCTCACGTGTATAATAACGAATAATCTCAAGCAGCACTTCATCACGCACTTGTAAATTACCTTTTCGTAAGCCATGTTCTTTTAATTGTTTCGGCAATAAATGCTCACGAGCAATGTGTACTTTTTCAAGTTCTGTATAGCCAGCAATCGAAATGATTTCCATACGGTCAAGTAATGGACCTGGAATACTTGAAAGTGTATTAGCAGTTGCTACAAACATAACTTTTGATAGATCATATGGTTCTTCAATGTAATGATCACTGAAGTTATGGTTTTGTTCTGGATCTAATACTTCAAGTAATGCCGCTGATGGATCTCCACGGAAATCGTTAGACATTTTATCAATCTCATCTAATAAGAAGACTGGATTAACTGTTTTCGCCTTTTTCATACCTTGAATAATGCGTCCTGGCATTGCTCCAACATATGTACGGCGGTGACCACGAATTTCAGATTCATCACGCACACCACCAAGAGATACACGGACGAAGTTACGATTCAATGATGTTGCAATTGAACGCGCTAACGAAGTTTTGCCGACCCCAGGAGGGCCTACTAAACAAAGGATAGGTCCTTTTAATGAATTCGTTAACTTCTGTACAGCTAAATATTCAAGTACACGCTCTTTCACTTTTTCAAGACCGTAATGATCGTTATTTAAAATCTCTTCCGAATGAGCAAGATCAATTATATCTTCTGTTGCCTCTGTCCACGGAAGCGCTAATAACCAATCAATATAATTGCGAATAACACCACTCTCCGCAGAACTTGCTGGTAACTTTTCATAACGATCTAATTCTTTCAGCGCAGCCTTCATTGTTTCTTCCGGCATTCCTGACTGTTCAATTTTCTCACGAAGTTCCTCTACTTCTCCGCCCTTGCCTTCTTTGTCGCCAAGTTCAGTTTGAATCGCCTTCATTTGCTCACGTAAGAAATATTCTTTTTGCGTGCGCTCCATGGAACGTTTCACCTTTTGCCCAATTTTCTTTTCTAGGCTAAGTAACTCTTGTTCATCTTGAATAATTGAAATAAGTGTTTGTAATCGTTCTTTTACAGATACAATCTCTAGAATCTCTTGTTTCTGCTTCGTTTTAATCGGCAAGTGAGAAGCAATTAGATCAGCTAATCTCCCTGGTTCTTCCACATCAGCTACCGTTGCAAATGTTTCATTTGAAACTTTTTTCGAAACTTTAATATATTGTTCGAAATGCTCCAGTAACGTACGCATAAGAGCTTTCTCTTCTAAATCATCTTCTACTTCTTCAGTTACCGTTTTAATAGACACTTGTACTACATTTTCTTCTTCGATAAACTCTATTACTTCTGCTCTATGTAAACCTTCCACAAGGACACGAAGCGTACCGTTCGGCAATTTTAACATTTGCTTCACTTTCGCCACCGTACCTACACTATATATGTCATCTTCTTTCGGATCATCGATATTCATTTCTTTTTGCATTGCTAAAAAGATGATATTTTCATCCATTGCCGCCTGCTCTAGTGCTTGTATCGATTTATCACGTCCTACATCAAGATGCAAAACCATCGTTGGATATACGAGAACGCCTCTTAATGGTAGGAGGGGCACGATTCTTTCGTTCGTATTCATACTAGACATAGCACCTCCATAATAAATTAAACTCCTGTTCAACTATTTTATATTACAATACACCTAGATGCAATTGCTGAGATTCCGCGCAATTGTAAATAGCTTGTTTTTCTACCTCACGAAAAGAAAAAGACTCCGATTAAGCATACAAACTTAAACGAAGTCTGGCAAATTTTATTATTGTTTATTTTTACATAGATTGTGCATCAGTTTCGTCTACCTTAGTATGTACATCTAGCTCTCTATGCATATTTTCTTGCATAAACGTTAACTCAAATACTTCTTTTAACTTACGGACAGGAATAATTTCAATTCCCTTGATCGTATACAAAAATGGTTGCATATTTTCAGCAGGAATAATGACTTTCTTAGCTCCCGCTTTTTTCGCAGCTTTTATTTTTGCGTATACGCCACCAATAGGCTTTACTTCTCCGTGTATACTTATTTCCCCTGTCATCGCTACTTCATTATTTACATACGTGCGGTGCACCGCAGAATATACACCTGTTGCCATAGCGATTCCTGCAGAAGGGCCATCAATCGGGATACCACCTGGAAAATTAATATGTATATCATATCCTTCTGGCAACACATCTAAAGAACGAAGTACTGTTAATACATTATCAACAGAGCCTTTCGCCATACTTTTACGACGAATCGATTTCGTTTGACTACCAATACTTTCTTCTTCCACAATTCCGGTAACATTTACCGATCCTTTATCTTTCGCCTTGATTGCTGTTACTTCAATTTCTAATAACGCACCTGTATTTGGTCCGTATACAGCAAGACCATTTACAAGACCAATCCTTGGAATCGGATAAATGCGCTTTTCATATTTCGGTGTAAGCTGACTTGAGTGAACAACCCACTCTATATCTTCATCCTTAATGAAAGAACGTTCTTCATTTATCGCCATACCAGCAGAGATTTGCACGAGATTAATCGCTTCTCGTCCATTCCTTGCATACATCCCGATCATTTCAATACCATTTTCACCTATTTGCATTTCCACTTTTTCCGCGGCATTTTTCGCTACTTTTTGAATTTCTTCCGTATCTAATTCACGGAAAAACACTTCTAAGCAACGTGACCGAATAGCAGGAGGAATTTCCTCTGGCGAACGTGTCGTTGCTCCAACTAAGCGAAAATCTGCCGGTAAGCCTTTTTGGAAAATATCATGTATATATGTTGGGATCATCGTATTTTCTTCACTATAGTACGCACTTTCTAAAAATACTTTTCGATCTTCTAACACCTTTAACATTTTGTTCATTTGAATCGGATGGAGCTCGCCAATCTCATCAATAAACAAAATACCACCATGTGCATCTGTTACAGCACCTTTTTTCGGTTGCGGAATACCTGCTTGCCCCATCGCCCCAGCGCCTTGATAAATCGGATCATGCACCGAACCTATTAAAGGATCTGCGATACCACGTTCATCAAACCGAGCTGTTGTCGCATCAAGTTCAATAAATGTTGCATTCGTACGAAATGGAGATTTAGGATTTCGTTTCGCTTCTTCTAATACAAGACGTGCTGCCGCTGTTTTCCCAACACCTGGCGGGCCATATATGATTACATGTTGCGGATTCGGACCACAAAGAGCCGCTTTTAACGACTTAATTCCGTCCTCTTGCCCTACAATATCTAAAAAGGTTGTAGGACGCACCTTTTCTGCTAGCGGCTCTGTTAAAGAAATCTCACGCATTTTACGAAGCTGTTCTAATTCTTTTTTCGATTCTCGATCAATTGAAACTTTTTGTGTTCGTTGATTTCGAAGTAAATGCCAGAAATACAATCCGACAATTACACCAAAAACAAGTTGAACAACTAAAAATATATTTGTCCAGCTCATTATTTATTTCCTCCCGCAATATTTTATCTCTTAGTATTTCCGCGGAGGAACGTAGCTAAACATAAAGAAAAACAGCAATTATAAAAATTGCTGTTTCCCTTTCGCATTATGCAGATGTTTTTGTATCAAGTACAGTACCGTCTTGTAACACCAATTTTGGCGGCTCATTATCAGCTACTGTTTCTTTTGTAAGAATACACTTCTCGATATCTTTACGAGATGGAAGTTCGAACATTACATCAAGCATTAAGCCTTCAATAATAGAACGAAGTCCACGAGCACCCGTTTTACGTTCAATTGCTTTTTTCGCAATTTCGATTAGTGCACCTTCTTCAAACTCTAACTCAACATCGTCAAGCTCCAATAATTTTTGGAATTGCTTAACAAGTGCATTTTTCGGTTTCGTTAAAATATCAACAAGAGCATCTTCATCAAGTGGCTCTAGGTTCGCAATAACTGGAAGACGACCGATAAACTCTGGAATTAAACCAAATCTTAAAAGATCCTCTGGTAATACGTGAGATAAAACATGCTTCTCATTCACATCAGCATTTTTCTTCTCAGAACCAAATCCAATTACTTTTTCACCAAGGCGACGTTTAATAATCGGCTCAATGCCATCAAACGCTCCACCACAAATGAATAAGATGTTCGTTGTATCAATTTGAATAAACTCTTGGTGCGGATGCTTACGACCACCTTGAGGTGGAACGCTTGCTACAGTACCTTCTAAAATTTTCAGAAGTGCCTGCTGCACACCTTCACCAGATACATCACGTGTAATTGATGGATTTTCGGACTTACGTGCCACTTTATCAATCTCATCAATATAAATAATTCCTTTTTCCGCTTTCTCTACATCATAATCAGCTGCTTGAATTAATTTTAGTAAGATATTTTCTACATCTTCCCCAACATATCCAGCTTCTGTTAAAGATGTTGCGTCCGCGATTGCAAATGGAACATTTAGAATACGCGCTAACGTTTGTGCAAGTAATGTTTTACCACTACCTGTTGGCCCGATAAGTGCGATATTACTCTTCGCTAATTCTACATCATCAATTTTGCTGTTAGAATTAATGCGTTTGTAATGGTTATATACCGCTACCGCTAGTGCTTTTTTCGCGCTATCTTGCCCGATGACATACTCATCTAAGATTTCACGAATTTCTACCGGTTTCGGTACATCTTTGAATTCTACTTCTTCGTCCTTCGCAAGCTCCTCTTGTACAATTTCAGTACAAAGTTCGATACACTCATCACAAATGTAAACACCTGGACCTGCCACTAACTTTCGAACTTGCGTTTGTGTTTTACCACAGAAAGAACATTTTAATTGCCCTTTTTCATCATTAAATTTAAACATATTTTCACACCCCTTACAAAGTGCTAACCTCTTGCCTTCGTATGTACACGATAAATGTATCGTATGTAAATACATATTATGTCACTACGTGGCGAGAAATACAAATAATATGACTAGTTATGTACAAATAAAAAATTTTTAAAACTTTTGAAATATGTATATTCGACTTGTAAAGGAACTTTTCCTTCTCCATCGAAAAGTTTTATAAATATATTTCTATATTTATAAAACAAGGCACGATTTTAATCGTGCCTTGTTATTTTATTATGCAGCGTTTTCTACTAAGAAGTCTACAGCTTTACGCACTTTAAGATCTTCAGCTAAAGCGTCTACGCTTCCAAGAGCTTGCTTGATAGCGTCTACTGGCATACCGTACATTTCAGCCATTTTTTCAACTTCTGCAGTCACTTCTTCTTCAGTAACTTCGATGTTTTCAGCTTCAATGATAGCTTCAAGAACAAGATTGATTCTTACACGTTTTTGTGCATCTTCTTTCATTTGCTCTTTTAATTTGTCAGCATCAGTACCTGTGAATTGGTAGTAAAGCTCAAGGTTCATACCTTGTTGGCTTAAACGTTGCTCGAATTCACGAACCATACGATCTAACTCAGTGTTGATCATAGCTTCTGGAATTTCGATTTCAGCGTTAGCAGCAGCTAATTCTACTACTTCGTCACGTACTTTGTGCTCAGCTTCGTGCTTTTTGCCTTCTTCTAAGTTTGTGCGAAGTTTTGCTTTTAATTCATCAAGAGTTGCAACCGCTTCGTCTGCTTCTTTAGCGAACTCGTCGTTTAACTCAGGAAGTTCTTTTGTTTTGATTTCGTGAATTGTTACTTTGAATGTTGCTGGTTTGCCAGCTAATTCAGCAGCATGGTACTCTTCTGGGAATGATACTTCAACGTCTTTAGACTCACCAGATTTAAGACCGATTACTTGCTCTTCGAAACCTGGGATGAATGTACCAGAACCGATTGCTAGAGAGTAGTTTTCGCCTTTTCCGCCTTCAAATGCTTCGCCATCAACGAAACCTTCGAAGTCGATTACAGCTGTATCACCGTTTTCAACAGTTCCTTCTTCTTTAACAACTAGTTCAGCTTGACGTTCTTGTAAAGATTTTAATTCGTTCTCTACATCTTCGTCAGTTACAGTTGTTTCAACTTTTTCTACTGCTAAACCTTTGTACTCACCTAATTTAACTTCAGGTTTCACTGTAACTTTTGCAGTGAAGATAAGGTTAGCATTTTTTTCGAACTTCTCGATGTCGATTTCAGGATGATCAACTGGGAAGATACCAGCTTCTTCAATCGCTTCACCGTATGCTTTTGGTAAAATGATATCTAAAGCATCTTGGTATAAAGATTCAATACCAAAGCGTTGTTCGAATAATGGACGAGGCATTTTTCCTTTACGGAAACCTGGTACGTTAATTGTTTTTACTACTTTTTTGAACGCAGCGTCGATAGAGTTGTTTACTTCTTTAGCATCAACTTCGATTGTTAAAACGCCAACGTTACCTTCTAATTTTTCCCATTTTGTAGACATTTATTCTTTCCCTCCAACTATAATAATGTATGCACATACCTCTATAGATTAAGATCTTCATTATCTCTTTTTTGAAATAACAAATACACAAATAATCCTCTAGCAAAAGCTTTCAGATATAATGTTCCAATCTACTAATTGCCCAGAAGACAACTACGGTATATTTTGTTCGAGAATAATATGAAACATATTAAGTAAGAGAATTACACTTCTCTTCTCTTACAAACAGGCAGTTTTCTGCCTTTTGCAACCCTTACATTATAACATAGAATATGCTCGTTTCAAGAACTGAACGATTCTTTTTCATAATTATACGGGCAAATATCCTTCTCTTTCAACACGTAATAACCATTGATAGGCAATATGAAACTCTTCCAATTCGATATTGTATGCTGCCATAAGCTCTTCTTCATCAATAGCCAATCCGAAACGCTTTCTTCCAATTCTCTCTAAAACAGCTGACCAAATCTCTTCTTTATCCATTAATAGAGCAAATGGGAAAACGCTAATTTGCAATTCTTTCCAATATGTAACCATTGCTTCAAATATATCGGGATAATTTTGCTCTAATCGACTTGATAATTTATGTATAATGTTATTGGATTGCTCCTCATTATGACCTGTAAATGCTGGAATTACCTTAATCGTATTCCCAAACTTTTCTACCTCTATTTCCTCTTCTACCTGACTTTCTATCATTTTATACAAAATAGAAGTTTTCAAATAGGGGTGTTGCTCTTCTTCTATTAAAAATTTCTTTAAAACAGGTAATGCAAGATCTAAGTCTTTTAACGAAAGTCGCTGAATCGCTCTTAGCTTCTGTCCAAAGTTTTCTCCAAAAATTTCATTAGTAAACTCATCCAACTCAAAATTTGAATCCACTAGCGATGCGTCTCCCTCATTGAGCATACCTTCTGCAAATAAAGCAAGTTGCGCTAATTTTTCCTTTTGATCAGGCATTATATCTTTCGTTTGTAAAACCTTTTCAACAGTTTCAATAACACCTTCATAATCATTTGTTTGAACTAAAATAGTCACGTACGTTTCAAGAATATCACCAAATAAGACAACTCCTGTTTTAAGCAACTGTTCACATTTGTCTTTCGCTTCTTCCATACGTTTTAATTCGAGTAAACAAATAACTGAAGCTAATTCCGTTTGTTCCGTTTCCGCATTATACTGACGTAATATTTCAAAGCAGCGCAATGCATCTTCGAACTTCCGCTCTTTCAGCGCTAAAAAACCTTCATCAATATAGCGCTCTGATAGTTGTGGAAACAATACGACCGTATTTTCTTTTTTATCCATACGTCCGCCTCTTTTTCTTGATTTTAATTATGTTCAAAGTAAATATATCAAATGCGTAATGAGAACACAACATCCCAAAACTATTTGTTTGAAATATAAAAATATTTAATTTTTACATTCCAATACGAATAAATCTCTACTAAAAATTAAAATTGTACAAATAAAAATCCCCAGCAACAAGCGCAGAGGATTCATCATTAATGGAAAGCTTTTATAATTGTGGGGTATATTACAAGGGTAATAATTTGGAGAACAATAATTGCCATAACAATCATGCTAAAATAGAAGATTGGTTTACTTCGCTTCATTAAAAACATAATAATAAGCATCGTACAAGCAAACAAACTTAAGAAGAACAAACTTGTTGTCGAACTAAGTATACCACTTGGGACAAAGAACAATAACACTACACTACAAGTACCTATAATTCCAAATAACCATTCCATTCATTCACTCATTCCCTTTCCCTCTCATGGCTGTTTTCTCTAAGCAATCAAATGTTTCACAACATCAACTACATACGTTAATTTCTCATATGCTACAAATCCAAAAGCAACCGTTAAGCCCGTTACAACTAATCCTTTCATCATTTCTGCCTCCTCGTTTTATCGTTGTTATCTTCATTATAAAAGATTAGCAATTTGTTACCATCGAACTACCTTACAGTTACCTTACAGAATTGTAAGATTTCAAAAGAGGATAGAAAAACACCTCACATAGCTTGAGGTGCTTTCACGGAATTTCTCTATAATCACTTGCAAAATTAACTTTTTTCTCTTGGTTATTTTTCGGAGAATCCAATCTTAAACTAATAGATTTACTAAATAATTTAGGATCAAAATAATTATTCATTACTTTTCTTAACTTACCTTCAGATATTTTCGTATTACAAGAAAACAAAGGATGAAAATCATGTTAATATATTTTTATACAATTAAGAATTTAATTTACAAGGGGGATTATATATGTTTAAAAAAATGGCCGCAGATGTATTAGGACTAAGCGATGTAGGTTCTGTTATTACACCTAAAGACTATGATAAGGTCGATGCCGATGATTATGTAATGCATGAAGATGGAGAGAAAATTTACTTTCTAATTAAATCGAAATCAGATGAATATTGCTTCACAAACAAAGGGTTAATTCACTTAGACGGTACAAGCGCAACAAGTAAAAAACGTACACTACGCCGCTTTCGTTATAGTAAATATCAAATTAAAAACGTAGCACTCGAAACTGCAGGAACGATTGATTTAGATGTAGAAATTAAGTTTCAAATGGGCGATGAACATTACTCAATTGATGTTCATAAAAAACATATTGAAGAATTAAAAGATTTATATAAGGCTTTACTTAAAATCGAAGAAATTTCATACGACAACGATATTACATTACAATATGCACATAAAAGTTTAGATATGGCATCTAATGCCTTTAGCCGCATTTCAAACGCACAAGTAAATTTAGCAGAGCAATTTAAAGAAATGAACGAGATTGCCTTTAACTGGCTTGTTGATACGAAGAAACAATATAATGTGAAAGATTATGGTTTTGTATTTGAGAAGTTTATTAATAACTAAACAGAAAACCTTGTTATCAAAAGATAACAAGGTTTTTGTAGCGTACCAGGAGAAATTCGAGCTCCCGCTCCGCCCATTTCCGTACTATTTTATATATTTTGATCGCAGTCTTAATATATCTTCTCCTTCGCGAATGCCTGCCGATCCCTTCCTCACATTTTTTACGACAGTCCAATTCGGGTTAGTTTCATCACCGATGTTCTGTACTGTAAAATTGCCATCACCATATTTTCGGTGGCCTTCTGCCAATTTCTCCGTTAAATCATTCTCATTTGATCTCGCCATCTTTGCGCCATCTCCCTTTTTTATACGACCTTCTTAAACCATCTAACCAATCACAGGTCCAGTCAATTGGAGATTCTCATTTTCCGCTTCTATTAATTGTAACACACTGCCGGGGATAAGTTCCGATAACTGCTGCTCAACCGTACTAGAATGGTAAAGAATTTTATAATATTGCAAGTAAACAATTAAGAGAATCTGGATATGGATTTGAGTTCCATCATAAACCTATTAATTCTTTAAATTAAATAAGATGAATAGGGCGCATAAATGGCGCTCTTTTTATTTAAGAAAAAAAGTACATATGCAACTGCTTAATATCAAAGGAAAGGTCGCAAATATTAAGCATGAACTACACTTATAACCCAAACATCAAATTTTAGACAAACAAAAAACCTTGTTATCTTTTGATAACAAGGTTTTTTTAGCGTCCCAGGAGAGATTCGAACTCCCGACCGTACGCTTAGAAGGCGTATGCTCTATCCGGCTGAGCTACTGGGACATGGAGCGGGTGAAGAGAATCGAACTCTCGACCAGAGCTTGGAAGGCTCTTGTTTTACCACTAAACTACACCCGCATATGTTATTTTCTTTTCTTCGTTAGCGCCGTTGCCCTATCGACAATATTTATTATATGTATAACCACACATAAAGTCAACACCTTTTTTAAAAGAGGATAAATTTTCTTATCCTCTTTTAAAAACTGCCTGTTCAACTAGTTGTCCGTCTAACGTTTCAAAACGAACTTCCATTTGATTTTCATCCATTTCTAATAAAGCAAATGTCTTTTCTACACGCTGACGTGGTAATAAAATACTGCCTGGATTAATAAATAAAACGCCCTCGATTAATTCCGCACCTAATACGTGAGAATGTCCAAAGCATGCAACTTGCGCTCCCACTTCTTCAGCATGGTACGCTAGCGTTTGTAATGTCATTTTTACATTATGTCGATGCCCATGTACAACTAAGAAGCGAATTCCATCTACATCAGTTACAATTTCATCTTGAAAGTTAGCATAATCACAATTTCCTTTTACAACATGGAAACCTTGCAGCTCTTCATGAGCAGGCGTTAGCTCTGAATCACCGCAATGAATCATGATATCTACTTTCCCTTCATACTTCTCTTTTAACTGCTGTAATTCCTTCACAGAGCTATGACTATCGCTTACGATTAAAGCTTTCATCAATCTCTCTCCCTTATTCTCCTAAAAACCATTCAGGGATTTTTTCTTCTAGCTTACGAAGAGCACGTCCGCGGTGACTAATAGCATTTTTTTCATCTGAACTTAATTCCGCCATTGCTTTTTTGTATTCTTCCACATAAAAGATCGGATCGTATCCAAAGCCATTTTCTCCGCGGCGTTGTTCTAAAATAAATCCTTCACATGTCCCGTTTACAATGACAGGCTTTTTATCACCTTCAGGGAAAGCTACTGCTAATGCACAGTAGAAGCGAGCTTTACGCTTATCAAACGGTATTTCATTTAATTCTTGTAAAACTTTATCAATATTCGCTTGATCATCTTTTGGCTCTCCAGCAAAACGAGCTGAATACACGCCTGGTTTCCCGTTTAACGCATCTACAATAAGACCTGAATCATCCGCAATTACAATTGCATTCAACTGTCTACTCAAACTATCCGCTTTTAAGATCGCATTTTCTTCAAATGTTTCACCAGTTTCTTCGACTTCTTCAATATGAGGAAAATCGTGTAATGATTTCACTTCTAAATCAAATCGCTCAAATAACTCAGCAAATTCACGTACTTTCCCCATATTTTTTGTCGCTACAACAACTTGTTTCATACTTTCCACCTCTACTCTATATGAGATACGATGTCACCTAACGCTTCTTTTTGCATATCAATCAGTTGGAAAATGCCTTGTTCTGCTGCATCAAGTAATTCATTTAACTGCGCTCTACTAAACGTCGCTTCTTCTCCAGTTCCTTGCACTTCAACAAACTGACCTTTTCCAGTCATAATTACATTCATATCAACGTCTGCTTTAGAATCTTCTGCATAGTTTAAATCTAAAACAACACCTTGCTCTTCAACAATTCCTACTGACGTTGCTGCTAAATAATCTTTTACTGGAATTTTAGATACTTTTTCTGCTTGTAATAACTTCTCAAACGCTAATACCATCGCTACGTATGCACCTGTAATAGAAGCTGTTCTCGTTCCACCATCTGCTTGGATGACATCACAGTCAATCCAAACTGTTCTCTCGCCAAGCGCTTCTAAATCAACTACCGCACGTAATGCTCGTCCAATTAAGCGCTGGATTTCCATTGTACGCCCTGTTACTTTCCCTTTGCTTGACTCCCTAATCGTACGTTGTTCTGTTGCACGCGGAATCATCGCGTATTCAGCTGTTACCCATCCTTTTCCTTCTCCACGCATAAACGGTGGTACACGCTCTTCAATTGTTGCTGAGCAAATCACCTTTGTATCCCCAACTTCAATTAATACAGATCCCTCTGGATGTTTTAAATAATTCGTATGAATATGTATATGGCGTAATTCTGTTTTCTCTCTACCATCTACTCGCATAAAAATAACCTCCTCTTAATTACTACTCGTTAGTATAGCCAAATTTAAATGTATGATATGTATACAATAAAAGAAGGAGAACCCAAAAAGCAATTCTCCTTTCTTACTTAAGTATATCAAATTATTCAAGATTAAAAACTACCTGTATTCACGTTTTCTGGACGATCTACAGGTTTTATTAACTTTCCGCCCTTTTCATCTATAAGATTTGCTTTTCCATTCACTTCAATAGAAATATTTTTCACACCTTTCTTTTCTGTTAAAGATAAAACTAACGACTTCAATACGTAATTTGAGATCATATTTTTATCTGGGTTTACAAATATATTTTCATTAAAGTTTAATGTAAGATTTCCGTCTTGTAATTTCGGATTCGTAATAAGCTTAACGCCTGGATTAAAATCATTCAGGAGCGATTGATGGATCGGACCTTTTACAAGTTCATCTATAATTGCTGCATAGTCATTTTCTTTACCTTCCGCAACGCGGCGTGTGACTGGTACGTAGTATTGCTGTTTATTATTATTTTGCGCCATAAAATACAGTGTGACTGGTTTTGTATTTGTTACATCTGCTACTTGTTCATCATCGAAGTTAATACCATTTGCACGGCTCACTCCTTCACCAAGCGGTGTACCACCAACCGGCATCTTTGCCAATTTCTCACCATTTATTTGGAACTGCACTTGTTTTATCTCTGTAAATTGCGTCAACGTCCAAGCTATAGATTCAACGATTTGACGCTCTTCTTCTTTCGCATAGTTTTTCATTTCTTTAGAGAAATCAATAACTGCCGTTCCGTCCTTTTTCAAATCTAAAGTCATCGTTGTATTCGCCGGAATGACTGCACGAAACCCATTCGGTAATAAATTCGTTACCGGTCCATCTTTCACAAGGTATTCTAACGTTTGCTTCACAGTCTCATTTGCTTTCGGAGTAGGTATAGCTAACGTTTGTGGTACAACATAACCATTTTTATCAACAAGGTATAGTTCTCTGTTTACCATTTGCCCTTGCTTATCTTTTTTAGCTACTTCTTTCTTCCCACCCTCTGTATACGTAACTTGTTTTGGCGGATCAATTTGTTCAGTTGCTTTCTCTTGATTTATAAAGCCACACCCTGTTAGTAAAACAGCGCTCACAGTAGCACCAACAACCCATTTAAAAGTGGATTTAGGCATGCCATTCCCCCCTAAAATCTAAGTTTGTACTATTATGTATACGAGCTGTTTCACGTTTTAGAACAAGCTGCGCCTCTTATAAATTGAAACTTTAATCAGTAGGGGTCTTACTCCCCAGCAAATAGCAAGATAAAACAAAAACTCCTGATTTCTCAGGAGCTCACTTATATAAATTCTACTATTATTCTTTTTCTAAATGAATATGCTTCACATTTTCAATCGGTTGACCGAACCATTTTGATGCAATTTCTTTAAACAAGCCTATTTTTCCTGTTGTTAAGAAGAGATGATCGCTTTGTTCTTCTCCTTCATTCAACATTTTACTATGATATAAGATTGTACTTACTTCACGTGCTGTTTCATCACCAGAACTAATTAGTTGCACTTTATCTCCCATTACTTTTTTAATAACAGGTCCTAAAATCGGATAATGTGTACACCCTAATATAAGTGTATCAATATCGGTACTTTTCAGTGGTTGCAGCGTTTCTCTTACAACTTCATACGCCATTTCACTTTCGAAATTCCCACTCTCTACAAGTTCAACGAAAGGTGGACAAGCTAAACTTTCTACCATAACACGGTTATTAATAGACTTTAACGCCTCTTCGTATGCACCACTTTTCACCGTTCCAATCGTTCCAATAATCCCAACGTGATACGTGTTTGTCACTTTTAAAGCTGTACGTGATCCTGGGTGAATAACTCCTACTACTGGAATTGGTAATTGTTTTTGCATCTCTTCTAATACAACTGCAGTTGCTGTATTACACGCAATAACTAACATTTTAATATTTAAGTCTAGTAAATGCTCTGTCATTTCCCACGTAAATTGACGTACTTCTTCTCGAGAACGTGGACCATAAGGACAACGTGCTGTATCTCCTAAATATATGATACGCTCTTTCGGCAACTGACGAATTAATTCCTTCGCTACTGTTAAACCGCCAACTCCTGAATCGATAACACCGATTGCTCTATTCAACTTCATCACCCGTTTTCTCATTCATCATCTTTTATGTTTATCATTATATTTTACACACTTTAAGTTCGCTCACTTCAAATGCTTCTGTATGAAAATTTTCATTTTCCCATGTATAGACTAGGACCTTTTTTATTTTGCTCCTTTTTTTCGTAATTTGCAAGATAGAAAAATAACCGACCTTCTATAAGAAAGTCGGTTTCTTCTATATAAAGTGCATATTCATTGCTCCATCTTTTTTTGAAAAGAAGACATTCCCATCAATAAGAAGAAATGAGCAGCAATTAAAATGACGATCAAAATAAAATTCAATCGATAACTATTTGTAGATTCCATAATTTTGCTCGCTACAGCTGGTCCAAATGCCATACCGAAAAAGTTAATTAAATTATATAAACCAAGACCGACTCCAACTTTAGCTGGATTTAATGTTTTCGGGATAAATGTGTTTAATGATACTTGAATTGCCGAATAACTCATAAATGTTAAAATAACCGCAAATAAAATAAAGAGTAAGTTCCCGTCCGGAATAATCCCTAAAATTAAAAAGCCAATGATCATAACTACAGAAGCTACATACATCATCTTCACATTCCCAAACGAAGGAATAATCTTTCCGGTAATAAAACTAGATACAATACCAAAGAGAGATGCAATAAACAATACAATTCCAATAACGAATGGAGACAATCCATGTCCTCTTCCTAACAGTAATGGTAATAATAATAAACTAGCACATAACGCCACATTAATGATAAATCCGACCGCTATTAAACGAAGTAATGGTTTATTTGTAAATAACTCAATATCAATAAACGGCGACTCTGTTCTCTTCATATGAGCCTTAAATAAAAATAGAAAAACAACAGATAACACAAAAAGCCAACTATTAATATTAACTCCTAATAAAATGGTCGTAATCAATACAAATAATAAAACTGCTCCAATGAAATCAAAGCGAAACACTTCATCTGTATGTCGCGCCTCTTCTGGCATAAATTTTACGAGTAAGAAAATACCAATCATTGAAATAACCATAAATAAAAATAAATACGGCCACCCTAACGTATTTGTAATTGCCCCACCTACTAAAGGTCCAATACCAACCGCTAATGCAATAGAAGAACTAATCATTGCTAACGCACCTGGTTTTTTAGCTGGAGCAACTAATTTCGCCACCGCAATCATACTAAGCGCAATAAACGCTGCTCCCCCGCTCGCCTGCACTAACCTTGCGAAAATGATAATTTCATAAGATTGATTCATAAATCCAACAATAGAACCAGCTACAAATATGATAATAGAAATAATTAATAGTCTTTTTACACTGTAACGATCAGCCAGCTTTCCATATATTATCGAACCAATACCGACAACTAAGGAATACCCTACTACAACCCAGCTTACTTTCGATTGACTAATTGATAAATCATTGGCAATATCCTCTAGCGCTACATTAAATAACACAGCGTTCATCGGTCCTAACAAAACAATAAAACATAATGTAAAAACAAACCATTTCGAATGGTTTCTTATATCTTTCCCCATGTGTAACACTCTCCTGATTGCAATTTTAAAACTATCAAACTATAGATAAAAAATGAACTTATTTAAATGTTGTATCACCACTAAACAACTTCATTAAATGTGTAAAAGTTGCTAATTTATCGTGCGATAAATTAGCAACTTTAATCAGTGCGGTTTGTGTTCATCTCCCACTGATTATTAGCCCTCACCAATCGGGCTTTTACGGGCAGCCCAACCCCCACCTAACTTCTTTGCTTCCGCTGAATTTTGAGATGGAGGTCTTACTGCCCGTTAATGCGGGGTAAATTGAATTCGAAACGAAACACGTATGTTGTTCGATATTCATGGAACTATCATAGTTTCAGCATTACAGTTTGTCAACGAAAAATATACAAAGTAAACTAATTAAGCCTTTTTAGTTTACTTTGTTCGAAAGTTATTATACACTAATTTCGAAGCCGATATAAGGAGGACTGGCATGATTATTCAAATTTACATTTTTTAACTTAATAAAATGAAACGCATACAGAACTTTTATATAGAAGAGACATTATAGGAGGATTATGATGAAGAGAAAAATGTTAGTTGTATTAACAAGCGTAGAAAAATACCCAAATTTAAATAGGGCTACCGGACTTTGGCTTGGTGAAGCTGTACATTTCGTAAAAAAAGTAGAAGAAGCGGGTTACGAAGTTGATTACGTCAGTCCACAAGGCGGTTATACACCAATTGATCCACATAGTTTAGCAATGGCGGAGAGTATCGATTGGGAATGGTATCAAAAGAAAGAGTTTATGAATCGCCTCGGTTCTACAATGAAACCAAGTGAAGTGAATCCAGAAGACTACGCTGTTATTTATTACGCAGGTGGCCACGGGGTTATTTGGGACTTCCCAGAAAATAAAGAACTTCAAAATATTAGCCGCAATATTTATGAAAACGGCGGAATTGTTTCTTCGGTTTGTCATGGAGCTGCTGGTTTATTTCATATTACATTAAGCAATGGGGATCGTTTAATTAGCGGTAAGAAGGTAACAGGCTTTTCAAATGAAGAAGAAAAATTAGCTGAATTAGATCAATTCGTTCCATTTTTAACAGAAGATGAACTCATTAAAAATGGAGGACTTTACGAAAAAGCCGCGCAACCGTGGGAAGCTTATGCTCTAGAAGATAATCGTGTTATCACTGGTCAAAACCCAGCTTCAGGTGGTCTAGTAGCCGAATTAGTATTAAAACAGTTGCAAAAATAATATGTACTAAAAAAGCAGATTCTCCTCTATTAAGGGAGATCTGCTTTTTTACGAAATCATTTGCAAAATAGCAATAACTTCTTTTTCAATTTCAGAATCATCAATTGCTTCTATATACTCTGGTTTAAAAAGTTGATACTTCTTTAATTGATAAAAATCAAGTATCGCTTTCTTTAACGTAATATCGTACTGAATACAAAAAGAATGATCTATAATACGTCTTAACATCACATCATCTTGTACCATAAATAATTGTGCATTCATTTTATTAAAATAACCTTGTTCCATACCCGCTTCAAAAAACATTTGCAAATTATGGTTACGATTTTGTTGGGCAGCGACTAATTGATCCGACAAATGCGGATATGCTTCTTTCAAATCTTGCAAAAAAACATCCGAAATATATGTCACACATTTTAAAGAATGGATAAACGTCTTTTGGAAACGTTCTGTAAATGACATACTTTCATCTTGATTATCCGCATCACCTTCGAGTAGATAGTTCATGAAATCCTCTACTACCGCCTCAATAATTTCATCTTTCGAAGAAAAACGTTTATATAAAGTAGCTTTACTAATATCCATATATTTCGCAATTTCATCTATTTTCAATTGGCTAAAACTTGTCTTTCTAATAATGGGCTTTATTTTATTAATATAAGTATTTGCACATGCGACTTTTCTCATTTAAAAGAGCCTCCCCTTTTGTCCATACAAAATAGTATAGCAAATTCACGAATGATTATAAATGAAGTTATTATACTCACTATGCCTTTTTAGTTTATTACATTTTCATATACTATACATAAAAAACTATAATCAATTATTACCAACTGGACGGTTACAAACCAATTTCGAGGCGGGAATTTTAGAATACAGTGAAACTTTAATCAGTGGGGGTCCTACTGCCCGGCAAATAGAGGGATAAAAATACCCACTACCTTTGTTAGTAGCGGGTACTTTTTCTATAATTTATTTACAGCCCTTTTTATAGCCTTACCTATTTCCACGCTAGACTGTGGATTTTGTCCTGTAATTAAATGACCATCTACTACTACATGCGGCGTAAAATTGGGGGCTACATAAAACAAAGCTCCTTCTTCTTTCAACTTACTTTCTAGCAAAAACGGAACGCGCTTTTCTAAATGTACAGCTCTTTCTTCATCGTTTGTATAACCTGTTATACGCTTACCCGCAACAAAAAACGAGCCATCCTTATTTTTCACACCGACTAAAGAGCTTACTCCGTGACAAACAGCCGCTACAATCCGGTTATTGTTATACATATTCTCAATCAAATTTGCTACATATGGATTACCTGGAAAATCTACAATCGCCCCGTGCCCACCACCAAATAAAACCGCATCATAATCCGAAAAATGAACATTTGAAATCGGCTTCGTATTTTGCAATAAAGAAGCTACATGCTTGAATTCGCGAGGTATACCATTCGGAATAGACACTCTATCTATAGGTACTCTCCCGCCTTTTATTGACACAATATCAACATCAAACTTAGCCTTTTTTAATACATGATAAGGAGCTGCGAGCTCTTCAAGCCACAAACCAGTCGGGTGTCCATTCATATCATGAGCACTTGTTGAAACTAACAGTATCCTTTTCAACATATCCCCTCCTTATTACCTATTTATGTATGAAACGTTTTTATCATTCATATAGCAAGTGAAGCAAACAAAAAAATAGCCGACTTTTATATAAAAGTCGGCTGCTTTCTTATAATTCGAGCTCTCCCATACGAAGAAGCTCCACAACTGCTTGTGAACGTCCTTTAACCCCTAGCTTTTGCATTGCGTTTGAGATGTGGTTGCGAACTGTCTTTTCACTTATAAAAAGTTCACCTGCAATTTCCTTCGTTGTTTTATCTTGAACCAGCAATTCAAATACTTCTCTCTCTCTCTTTGTGAGTAAAGGTTTAGATTGATACGCTTTTTCCTTCAACTGGTATAACCCTCCTTGCTTAAGCCAGAGCTGTGTATGTGTAAGTTGGGTGTTTATTTAGTCAAGATATTGTATGAACGAAATGTGCAGGTGGTGAATGAAAATGGGCTTTATTTCCTATGTTATTTTAGACTTTTATACAGTGCGTACACTCTTTTTATCCACTTACTTTCCAACGCGCCATATTTGTTCTAGCAATATACTTACAACCGTACCTACAAATAAGCCATTACCGAATATATATTGCATAACAGACGGCAAGGATTGGAGTGCTCCAGACGGTAAAAACATAACGCCGCTGCCAAATAATACTGCAACGCCTAAAATCGTTACATTCCTTTCACTCATCGGCACTTGTTTTATATTATTAAATCCAATTCCAATTAACTGTACGAACGAAGCCATTAAAACAGCCGATGCGACAGCTGATGGTAAAGATGCTAAGTAACGAATAATACTTGGAAAAAGAGACATTACGACTAGTAACGCACATGCCATTAAGAACGATCGGATATATTTTTGTTTTGTTAAACGTATAAATCCTGCCGTTGCTGGTAACGGAACGACACCTACAGTTGAAAATACAGAAGAGATGATATGCGAAATCCCCCCAACCCATGTTCCATCTTTCAACTGTTTTTGTTCAATAGTCGCTTTATGAATAGTTGCTTGATTAATTGCTATAATAGCTGCCACCGTATTCGAAACTAAAATACATACCATAACAAAACTTGATACAGCCATACCTGTATTCCATTTTGGAAGTCCCCAAGCAAATATATGTGGAAGTTGCACAAAATGAGTTACTTGAGATGGGATTGTCACTTTTCCTGCAATGAGAAAAATAATCCACCCACTAATTAATCCTATTAAAACTGCATAACTTTTGACAAAGCCTTTTCCAAAATTAGATAGTATAATAACGAACAGAAATATACTAAACGCGATCATTGCTGTAAATCCGTCGATTTGAGAAATAGTAGCTGTAATTCCTAACATTCCTTTTAAAAATACACCACTTAATTGTAAACATAATAAAAGTAAAAACGTCCCTGTCACAAGCGGCGTAAATAAAAATAAAATACGTCCTATAAAACCAGTTACTCCTAAACCTATTAAAATAATACCGGAGATTATCATTCCTAATTCTAAAATTTGCAGTGTACTATGTAATTGATCTTGTCCGGCCGTTGCATAAGCAAGTACGGTAAATACACCAACCCAAGATCCAGCCGGCCCATCCGCAATTGGTAGTCTATGCCCAAGCCATCCTTGTAAAAAAGAAGATATACCAACTACAAAAAACGTACGCTGCATTAAATAAAATATTTCTTCCGTCGTAAGATGAAATAATCCGCCAACGACAATTGGTAGTGCGATTGAATTCGCTAATAAAAATATAAACCATTGTAAAGTTCCCATAATATGATTTTGGTTATGTTGATTGTCCAATTTTTTCATCCCTTCTAGCTTTCCTATAAAAATATATTGTAAGAATAAAAAAGAAGAGTTCTATACTCACCATTAGAACCCTCCTCAAAATATTTAAACGATTCTTCTACACAAGATTATTTAATTCCACCTCATTTAAACTTCCAACAACAATATTTCCTTTATACACGACTAAACGTTTTTCTGTTTGACGCGCTACTGCTTCAGCAGCGCATGTCGCATTCGTCAAAACAAAGCTCGCTTCATCCCCTACATTCGGCCATACTCGCTTCCCTTCCTTATTTAACGTTTCTTTTCCTCCTGTAATAAAGCGGAGTGCTTTTCCTAAAGACCTTTCGTCACTCCACCCAAAACGCTCTGCTAATCGATTCGCCTTTTGAAGCATATCACCTGTTCCAAACGGTGACCAATGATCTGTAATGCTATCATTGCCTAATGAAACCGTAACACATTTTTTATCTAATAACGGAATTGGGATTACTTGTTTACCAATTGGCACTGTTGAAGTAATATCAATATTTACATTTGCGAGTCTTTCTGCCACTTCTTCAGCCTCTTTATCAGTAACACCACCAAGTCCAAGTGCATGACTAATCGTTACACGGCCTTGCCATCCTGCTTCTTCTGTTAAACTTGCCAATCTCTTCATCGTAAACGTTCCAAGATTATTCGCATCGTGCAAATGAATATCAACATCCGCATTAAATTCTACTGCGATATCCATAATTGTATGTAATGACTTTTCAATGTCATTATCCACTGTAGCTGGATCTACTCCTCCGACTAGATGAGCACCCATACGCATCGCATCTTTCACGAGTTGCACAGAATTACTGCGCAATAATCCATGTTGCGGAAACGCAACAATTCTACTAGATACTCGATTTTTATATGTTTCTAATGCCGCTAACGTCGCCTCCAAATTACCAAGCCCAATAATTGGATCAACATTACAATGCGTTCTAATATTCGTTGCACCATTTTGCAGTAGTAACTCTAGCATATTTTCCGCTCTATTTTGAGCAGTCGCTAATTGCTTTGGTAAAATTTTTTCTTCTTCATTAAAACGTGTAAAAATACTTTCTGCTGGCATACAAGCTTTCCATGGGCCACTATAATATGTTTTATCAATGTGAATGTGCATCTCTTTGAAAGCTGGCAACATTAATAAGTTCTTAGCATCAAAAGTTACTATATCTTCCTCTTGAACAATCCCTTTTATAATTTTTTTAATTCGACCATCTTCAATAAGTAAACTGCATAATTCTGTTTCTGTTTGTGAAATTCTCTCTTCTTCATATGTATATCCTGATTCAAGCATTACGTTAGTCAACCAATATACTGTCATCTCTATTTCCCCACCCTTTATTAAAAATCACCTCATAACTACAAGTTTAATATCCACTGAAAATTAAGACAATTAATACGATCGCTTCTCACAAAAAAATGTAATACAACCCCATAGTCTTCTCATAAATTTCCATATAGAATAAAAGTATGCAGTTTGATATAAAAAGGAGTTGATTGGAATATGTCAAAAAGGTTATGTAAATCCGAAACTGATAAAATGCTATTTGGTATATGTGGTGGTTTAGGAGAATATTTTGATATTAGCTCTACTCTTATTCGTATCATTTGGGTTATTGCTGTTTTATGTTTTGGGACAGGATTTTTAGTTTATTTCATTTGTTTATTACTTATGCCACGTTCGTACTAATGGCATCATTTCACATACTTAAGAAGAGCAAATCACCTATAGAATCCTATAGGTGATTTTTTCATGAAGAATATTTCATCGTTAAATGTAATACCGCCACTTCTTCTTCTTCATTTTTATAAATATGCTTCTTATTCGCTTCAAATTGAATGGAATCAAACTCATTTAATTCGTATACATCATTCTCCACTTGAATAGACACTTTCCCTTTCATTACCGTTACAAGCTCAATCGCACCTTCATGATGAGCTTCTGGCTCATATATACTATTTGATCGTAAACAAGCACGGTGCATTTCCATCCCTGTTTCTTTCGTATAACGGAACATCGTTTCTAAATGCCACGCTTGTCCTTCATCTACTGCAAATCCTTCTCCACAGCGCGCAACAGCTACAGGTTCTCCAGCAACCATTAATCTGGATAAAGGAATTGATAACCCTTTCGTTATTTTCCAAATGACAGCTAGTGTCGGATTTGTTTCCCCTCTTTCTATCTTTCCTAATGTTAATTTACTAACTCCTGTTTTATGGGCTAATTCTTCTAAACTTAATTTCTGTTCATTTCGAATTTGTCTCAATAACTGTCCAACTTGTTGAATGACTTCTTTCGTTTGCATATCTTCATTTTCTTTCATATATAAAACCACCTCAAGGTATAAAATAGTTTACTTTTAACAATTAAAAGTATATCATACTATACATAATTATTTATTTTCGAAAGGAGTGCTATACTTCATGCGCGCAATTTTATTAGGTCTTTTATCATCGGCCTTTTTTTCTGCAACCTTTATTATTAATAGAGCAATGAATGTATCTGGAACGAGCTGGGCTTGGACAGCTTCCTTCCGTTTTTTATTTGCTCTTCCTATTTTATTCCTTATCGTTTTATTTCGCAAAAACTTTAGGGGATTATGGGAAGAGTTAAAAAAACATCCATTGGCATGGATCGGATGGGGTTCTGTTGCCGGTATTGGTTTTTATTCTTTATTAAGTTTCTCAGCTGTCTTTTCTCCAGCTTGGCTCGTTGCTGGAACTTGGCAAGTTACGATTTTAGCTGGTTTACTACTATCACCACTATTTTTCGTGAAAATAGAAACAAAATCAGGTACGAAACTTGTACGCGGAAAAATTCCACTTCGTAGCTTATATGTTGCATTATTTATTTTACTTGGTGTAATTTGTATGCAAGCAACTGCCGCAGGCCATATTACAATGACTCAGTTCATTTCAGGTTTTTTACCTGTCGTATTAGCCGCTTTCTTATATCCGTTCGGTAACCGAAAAATGATGGAGCTTGTTGGTGGACGCCTTGATACGTTCCAACGTGTATTAGGAATGGCAATTGGAAGTCTTCCTATAACAATCTTGCTTGGTATATACGGATTTTCTACTACTGGCATTCCAACATCCAACCAAATGCTTCAAGGATTTTTGTTAGCATTATGTTCCGGCGTTATTGCAACGATGACCTTTTTCTTTGCTACTGACTTAGCAAAAGATAACCTCGCTCTACTTGGAGCTGTTGAAGCAACACAAGCTGGAACGATGGTCTTTACCGTACTTGGAGAAATCATTTTCTTAAATGGTTCACTCCCTGGAGGACTTTCTCTCATCGGAATGATTATTATCATGTTAGGAATGGTTGCAAATAGTATTTTAAACCGTTCTGTTCCAGTCGTTAAACAGAAAAAATCGGCATAAAAAAAGGGTATGGTTCTATAGAGATGAACCATACTCTTTTTTATTGTCCCCCTATTTCGCCTTATCAGAATAGTATTTCATTGGCTGTTTATACTAAAACTTATGTTATAATACGTTTCATGCGCATTAATAGGAGGTAAATTATGTTAAAAAAAGCAATCGCTGAATTTATTGGTACATTTGTACTTGTATTATTCGGAACTGGAGTAGCTGTCACTGGCGGCGGAATTGAAGGAATCGGAACATTAGGAATCGCTATGGCTTTCGGCTTATCTATTGTAGCTATGGCATATAGCATCGGAACAATTTCTGGATGTCACATTAACCCAGCAGTATCAGTAGCTATGTTCATCAACAAACGAATGAACGCTATGGAACTTTGTTATTATGTATTAGCTCAAATTTTAGGTGGTTTATTAGGAACTGCAACGTTAGTAACAATTTTAAAATCTGCTAAAACACCTTTAGATAATTTAGGACAAAATGGTTTCGGAACTCTGGGTTTATCTGGAGCATTTTTAGTTGAGTTCATTTTAACTTTCGTATTTATTTTAGTTATCGTTGCTGTAACAGGTAAAAAAGGAAGTTCTTCTTTAGCTGGACTAGTAATTGGTTTCACATTAGTTTTAATTCACTTATTAGGAATTCCGTTAACTGGAACATCTGTTAACCCAGCTCGTAGTATCGCACCAGCTTTATTTGTTGGTGGAGAAGCACTTTCTCAACTATGGGTATTCATCGTAGCACCAATTCTTGGTGGTATCTTCGCAGCTATCGTAGGTAAATTCATTTTAAATACTGAAAAATAGAATTTTCAATATTTCTAAATAAAAAAATGCGAGCCCTCATTATGAGGAAGCTCGCTTTTTTTATTCTTTCATTTTAGACTTTAAATTTGTAACTAATTGATCTACCGTTACATTTGCAAGTACGTTTTCCATCGCTTCTTGCGCTTGCATTAAAATAATTTCTAATACTGATTGAATATTAGCTCCTACTGGACATTCAATGTTGGGATTTTCATGGAAGGAAAATAGCTGTCCTTCTTCTACAACTTCCACTGCTTTATATACATCAAGTAATGTAATTTCTTCTAAATCTCGAGCAAGTGTCGTACCACCTTTACCAGCTTGTACATCAACAAGTCCTGCTCTCTTCAACATTCCTGTAATGCGACGAATCACAACTGGATTTGTATTCACACTACCGGCAATCCATTCAGAGGTACAGCGAGAGTTTCGATCTATCGCAAGTAATGTCAGCATATGAACACCTACTGTAAAACGACTACTAATCCCCATCTGCACACCCTCCTTTTTATTCATTCTATTAAAAGACGACTCTTATTATTATATACTATTTTTAATTTATACATAAAGAAAAAGCATGATTTCCTATTGAAATCATGCTTTTCTCTCATTATTGACGCTTTATAAATTTCGCTAAATCTTTAAATTTCACTTTATCTGAGTAATTCATTACGCCGTTTACGTAAATGCGGCTTGTAACAGCATTTAATACTGCAATTGTCGCCAATAAGACTGCTAATGTTATCGTAATTTCTAGCATACCTGCTTCACCAGCTACAATACGTGAGAAGGTAACCATCGGTGTAAAAAATGGAACGTAAGAACTTACAACAACGATAGTACTATTCGGATCACTTAATGATTTAATACTAATAAAGAATGCAGCCATAATTAAAATCATTACCGGGAAAGATACAGCTTGTAAATCCTCCGTCTTAGACACGACAGCTCCAGCAGCAGCATACATCATCGCATAAAGTAAATATCCCGTAATGAAATAAACAAGAAACATGCTGATAACTTTTGCATCTAATTTCGTAAAGTCAATTGGAATACCAAATAGTGAGGCACTTTCTAAATCGACCCAACCTAACAAATATGGAATAAGATAACCACACGCCAATATGACAAGTTGCAATAACGCTGTTGAAACAACCGCTAAAATTTTCGCATACATCATCGTAAGAGGCTTCACTTTCGGAAGCATTACTTCCATTACACGTGACGCCTTTTCAGATGCAATATTCATTGCGATTGTATTTCCGAACGCTACAATAAACATATATAAAGCAAATGTAAAGAAATAGGCAATTCCGAAAGAAGATGTACGATCTTTTATCGCTTCTTGCTTTACTTGAATTTCTGTTTGTAATTGCTGTGCAATTTCTGGTGAAACATTATTTTTGGCAATCGTCACCATCGTATATTGTTGCTTTAAATATCCTGCCATAATTGCCGAAGTTGCTTGGCTTGGAAATCCATTATACATATATGTAATCGATGGAGCCCCACCCTTTTCCGTCACATGGAATAGACCATCTAAATCGCCTTCTTCTACTTGCTTATGCAGTTTATCAAAATCATCCTTTGAACCAATTGTTATTTTCGCTGATGGCAATAGCTTATTTAGCTCATCTTTTTGTACTTTATATGTGGAACTCTCTACTACAACTGCAATTTTATCTTTATCCTTATTTTTATCATCGCCTGAAGTAAAATGATTAAATGCAAAAATCCCAAACACAACTAAAAATAAAATCGCACTCGTAATTAATGATTTCTTAGATAAAAACGCTTCCCTAAAATAAAATGAAAATACGTGAGAAAATTTACGCATCGTTATTTCGCCCTCTCTACAAAGATTTCGTTTAACGTCGGCTCTAACATTTTGAATTGTCGTAAGCTAACACCTTGCTCTTGCAACTGTTGCAAAATCTTGAGAGCTTCCGCATCGTCTTGTACTTTCACATAAAGAAGGCCTTGTTGTTTTTCATACGATACATGTATAGCTTCTAATCCCTTTTCATTCTCTACTGTATCTTCAATCGTTAAATTACGGAAACCGTATTCTTTCTTAATATCACTTAGCTGTCCTTTTACGACTGCTTCACCTTTTTTCAAAATACATACATGTTGGCAAAAAGCCTCTACTTGTTCCATACGATGACTTGATAAAATAATCGTCTTTCCGCTCTGTACTTGTTCTTCAATAATACTAGCTAACATCCCAGCATTAACTGGATCAAGGCCGCTGAATGGTTCATCTAAAATGAGAAGTTCCGGATTATGAAGAAGAGCAGCAATTAATTGGATTTTTTGCTGATTCCCTTTTGAAAGCTCTCCAGCCGTTTTAAATTTATATTCTGGTATCGCTAAACGCTCTAACCAGTGATCAATAGCGTGATCCACTTCTTTCTTCGACATTCCTTCTAATCTACCAAAATATCGCAGCTGATCTATTACTCTACTTTTTGTATATAAACCTCTTTCTTCTGGTAAATACCCAATTGTTACACCACTATTTCCAAATGCTTTTCCATCCCATGTAATCGAACCTTCATTAGGCGTTAATAATCCGAGAAGCATTTTGATTGTTGTTGTTTTCCCTGCACCATTTCGTCCAAGTAACCCTAGTACTTCACCTTTTGGTAACGAAATTTGCAAACCGTTAACTGCTTTTGATTCCCCAAATTGTTTCGTTAAGTTTTGAATTTGTAAACTCAAGTATAAAGCCTCCCCTTTAGTATCATTCGTACTCTCTTTCAAAGACTATGTTTATTCAAGACAAAATATAGCACCACGCTTCATCCTCTTATATGTAAACATCGTCATGAATCCATCATTTGTTCTATTTAGTTAAAATTGTAAATAACAAAGTTCTTTTTGTCAATTATAATTGTCATTACGACAATAAAACTTGTCAAAACAGCTATTATTATTTTGCTCATCTTTCTAATATAGGACATACTACTATATATACAAAAGACAATATGCAAATGTTCATATAAAAATATTATATTTTAATATATAATATAAAATGATTTTCTAACATCAAGGAGGATACATATGAAGATGAAGAGGGGCATTACCACTTTATTATCTGTAGCGGTTCTATCTACATCACTTGTAGCATGTTCAGGAACACCAGAGAAAACAGTGGCGAAAGAAGAGAAAGTAAAATTAACAGAACAACAATTAATGGCTGATTTATGGTATCAAACAGCCGGTGAAACGAAAGCACTTTACTACCAAGGGTACAACATTGGTCAATTAAAGCTTGATGCAATTCTTGCAAAAGGGACAGAGAAAAAACCTGCTATCGTGCTTGATTTAGACGAAACTGTTTTAGATAACAGTCCTCATCAGGCAATGAGCGTAAAAACAGGCAAAGGCTATCCTTACAAATGGGATGATTGGATTAACAAAGCTGAGGCTGAAGCCCTTCCAGGCGCAATTGATTTCTTAAAATATACAGAGTCTAAAGGTGTAGATATTTACTACATCTCAAATCGTAAAACGAATCAACTAGATGCAACAATTAAAAATCTTGAGCGTGTAGGTGCTCCTCAAGCAACGAAAGAACATATATTACTACAAGATCCGAAAGAAAAAGGAAAAGAAAAACGCCGTGAACTCGTTTCTCAAACCCATGATATTGTCTTATTCTTCGGTGATAACTTATCTGATTTCACAGGTTTTGATGGAAAATCTGTAAAAGATCGTAACCAAACAGTAGCAGATTCAAAAGCACAATTTGGTGAGAAATTCATTATTTTCCCGAATCCAATGTATGGCGATTGGGAAGGCGCTTTATATGATTATGATTTCAAAAAATCAGATGCAGAAAAAGATAAAATCCGTCGCGACAACTTAAAATCATTTGATGTAAAATAAAAGAGGATGGCATTCGCCATCCTCTTTTATTTTACTTTCTCTGTTAAAGGCAAGATAAATACTTCCACACGTCTATTCTTTGCCTTTCCTTCTTGTGTATCGTTTGGAGCAATTGAACGGTATTCTCCGTATCCAATCGCACTAAATTTTTCTGGTTGTAATTCTTTATTTTGCAGTAATACTTGCATAAAATTAACTGCCCGCTGCGTACTTAATTCCCAATTCGACGCAAACTGCGCATTGGCAATAGGGACATTATCCGTATGACCCGATACTGTAATTTCACGAGGTGACGCTGAAACAAGTAAGCTAGACATCTCTTTTGCAATCCCTAAAGATTCTAATTTCACATCTGCTTTCCCCGAATCAAACAGTATATTTTCTAATATTGTCACCATTAATCCCTTTTCAGTTAATTTAGTTTGAAAAGAAGAAGATAATTGTTTTTCATTAATATATTGATCAATCTTTTTTTGTAATGCTTTCAATTCATCCATCTCTTTTTTTTCTTTAGCTCTAGCTTCTTCTTGTTTTTTTGCTTGTTCTGCCTCAAGGCTACTTGCTGATAATTCTTTTTCATCATTTGGCTTTTGATCACTTAAAAATTCTTTGTTACCTGTTCCCCCAGCTAATTCACTTCGAAAAGCAACTGCCATCTGTTTAAACTTCGCAGCATCTATACTACTCATTGCGAATAAAACGATAAACAATGCAAATAACAACGTTAACATATCAGAATATGGGATTAACCACGTTTCATCGATATGCTCATCATGTTTTTTCTTTTTGCCTCTTCTATTTTTCTTACTCCGCATTTTTTTCTGCTCCTTTTTCTAGCTTTTTACGCTCAGTTGCAGAAAGTGCACCTAAAATGCGGTTCTTCATAATAAACGGATATGTACCTTCTTGTAACATTAATAAACAATCAATGATTAAACGTTTTTTCTCAATTTCAGCTGAAGATTTTTGTTTTAACTTATTTGCAAATGGATGCCATAATACATAACCTGAAAAAATACCAAAAATCGTTGCAATAAACGCACCCGAAATAGCATGACCTAACTTTTCAATATCAGTTAAGTTACCAAGCGCAGCTACAAGACCGATAACAGCACCTAAAACTCCTAATGTCGGTGCATACGTACCAGCTTGTGAAAAAATAGCAGCTCCCTTTGCATGTCTTTCTTCAATTGCTTCTAATTCAGATTCCAAAATCTGCTCTAAATCTTCTGCGGATACGCCATCAATCACAAATTTCATACCGCGCAAAAGAAATTCATCTTGAATTTTGTCTAATTGTTGCTCTAAAGACAAAATACCGTATTTTCTACTTTCAGATGTCCAATGAACAAATAATTCTAGCAACTGTTCATAACTTAAATCCTTTTTATTTGAACCAAAAAGAACTTTAAATAGTTTTGGAACCCTTTTTAGTTGATTCATCGGAAATGCAATACATACTGCAGCAAATGTACCGATAAAAATAATTAATGCTGCGGCAGGATTTAATAAGGCTGTTACGTCAGCGCCCTTGACGACCATCCCTACTACCACTGCTACAAATCCTAAAATAAGTCCAATAATTGTTGCAAAATCCATTCCCATTCACTCCTAGTCTATACAAGAAGTTCTTTATTCTCGATAATCGCTACATCTTCTTATGTATATATATTACATAAAAAATGCAAATCATGAAAGATAAGAAATGAATTATATAAAAAAATACTACAAATTCACACATTTTCTGACATTTTCTTTGCATTTCTATTACGTTATGACTCTTATATTCCTTTTCCAACAAACTAGATTTATAATAAAAAAAACAATACACATTTTATGAAGAAGGGACTGTGATTACAAGGCATCATGAAAAAGATAATAATTATTTCTGCCACTACTATTGTAATCGGGATCACATCTTTCGCTTACTTTGGTTCTAAAACACCACTACATAATGAAGCAAAAGCTGTCGAAAGTCAAAAGCATAATAACCATAAAAAAGAAGAGATTCCTGCTTTTCCAAAAGCTGATCATAATGCAAAGAAAATAGACAATGACTTTTCAGTTGTAACAAATCCAAAATCTAATCTTGTCTTAATTAATAAACATCGAAAACTACCAGATGGATACATTCCTGAAGACTTAACGAGACCAAATGTACCATTTATTAGTCCAAAAGATAAAGAAAAAACATTGCTGCGCAAAGATGCTGCCGAGGCACTTGAAAACATGTTCAAAGCTGCGAAAAAAGAAGGGCTTGATCTTACAGCTGTATCTGGTTATCGTTCATACAAACGCCAAAAATCGTTGCATGATACATACGTTAGACGTCAAGGAAAAGCCGAAGCTAATTCGGTAAGCGCAATTCCTGGTACAAGTGAACACCAAACGGGTTTAGCAATGGATATTAGTTCAAAATCAGCTAAATTTCAATTAGAGCCTATCTTCGGAGAGACAGCAGAAGGAAAATGGGTCGCGGAACATGCTCATGAATTCGGCTTTGTCATTCGTTACTTAGAAGATAAAACAGATACAACAGAATATGCCTATGAACCATGGCACTTACGCTACGTTGGTAATCCATACGCTACATACCTATATAAACATCACTTAACATTAGAAGAAGCGATGGAAGACAAAAAATAAGAGAGCAAATTGCTCTCTTATTTTTCTTTCACTCTATTATTGTAGTAATTTCTTCTTCCATTCTTCAGGCCATGGTTCGCCTCTTCCTGTTTTTTTCGAAGCTTGAACCATCATTCCGCGACCTACTAAACAAACCTCTCCTGCTGCATTCTTCACCATATAATGTAAATCTAAAGAAGAATTCCCGACCGATCCTGCCTTTACATACACCTTCAGCTGTTCATCAAAATATATTTGCTTAATAAAATTACATTGTAAATCCGCAACAACGATCATCGTTTCTGATGATGCATGTGTCCACTCTTGCATAAATCCAAGTTCTTTAAACAACGCAATACGAGCTTCTTCAAAATAAGTAAAAGCAACGACATTATTTACATGTCCAAACATATCTACTTCACCAAAACGAACCTTTACAGGGTTGTAAAACGAAAAACCACTTTCCCATTGCTCAAAGTCTTCAATATAAGAAATCCTCTTCATTGTTATCTCTCCTTTTCACCTCGAAATAAACAGAATAAACAGAAAAATAAAGTTATAAATATTGCCTCTTCGATATGAAGAGGCAATATTTATTAATAGTTATTATCGCTACCAAAGAAATCTTTGAACGATTGAATTGTTGTATCACGGTTTAATGCCGCAATTGAAGTTGTTAAAGGAATACCCTTCGGACATGATTGCACACAGTTTTGAGAGTTACCACAGTTTGCTAGTCCTCCATCTCCCATAATTGCACGTAAGCGATCTGCTTTATGCATTTCACCCGTTGGATGTGAGTTGAATAAGCGAGCTTGTGATAACGGTGCTGGTCCAATAAAGTCAGACTTACTGTTTACGTTTGGACATGATTCTAAGCAAACACCACATGTCATACATTTTGAAAGCTCATAAGCCCATTGACGCTTTTTCTCAGGCATTCTTGGTCCTGGACCTAGGTCATACGTACCATCAATTGGAATCCACGCTTTAACGCGTTTTAGAGCATTAAACATGCGACTACGATCAACTTGTAAGTCACGTACAACCGGGAATGTCTTCATCGGTTTTAAGCGAATTGGTTGCTCTAATTGATCGATAAGTGCCGTACATGATTGACGTGGTTTTCCGTTAATCACCATCGAACATGCACCACATACTTCCTCTAAGCAGTTCATATCCCAGGCAATCGGAGTTGTTTGGTTCCCTTTTGAATCAACAGGATTACGACGGATTTCCATAAGTGCTGAGATAATATTCATATTCGGACGATATGGAATTTCAAACTCTTGGTCAAACGCTTGCGCATCTGGCCCGTCTTGTCTCGTAATGATGAGGCGGATTGTTTTCTCAGACATGTTGTTTATCCCCCTTCTCTTCACCCTTAGCAGCTACATCGTGTTTTGAAGAATAATCACGTTTACGCGGTTTAATTAACGAAATATCAACGTCCTCGTAATGGAATGCTGGTGCATTTCCTTCTCCCTCAAATTTTGCCATCGTAGTTTTTAAGAAGTTTGCATCATCACGATTTGGGAATTCAGGTTTGTAATGCGCCCCACGGCTCTCATTACGGTTATATGCGCCAATTGTAATAACACGTGCTAACTCAAACATATTTGCAAGTTGGCGTGTAAATGAAGCACCTTGGTTACTCCATCTTGCTGTATCGTTAATGTTAATACGTTTGTAACGAGCCATTAATTCTTCAATTTTCGCATCTGTTTCTAATAATTTTTTATTTTCACGAACTACTGTAACGTTATCTGTCATCCATTCTCCAAGCTCTTTATGAAGAACATACGCATTTTCGTTACCATCCATCGTTAAAATATTGTTAAATTTCTCTGTTTCGATTAATTCATTTTGCTCATATACAGTAGATGAAACAGCATCAGATGATTTAGAAAGACCTTTCATATACTCAATTGCGTTTGGTCCTGCTACCATACCACCATAAATTGCTGATAATAGTGAGTTCGCACCAAGACGGTTACCACCGTGCATAGAATAATCACACTCACCTGCTGCAAATAAACCTGGAATGTTTGTCATCTGTTTATAATCAACCCATAGTCCGCCCATTGAATAGTGAACAGCTGGGAAGATTTTCATCGGTAGTTTACGAGGATCATCCCCTGTAAATTTCTCATAGATTTCAATAATTCCACCTAGTTTAATATCTAGTTCTTTTGGATCTTTATGAGAAAGATCTAAGTACACCATGTTTTCACCGTTAATACCTAGTTTTTGCTCTACGCAAACATCAAAGATTTCACGCGTTGCGATGTCACGAGGTACAAGGTTTCCGTAAGCCGGATATTTTTCTTCTAAGAAGTACCATGGTTTACCATCTTTATATGTCCAAACACGTCCACCTTCACCACGTGCAGATTCACTCATAAGACGTAATTTATCGTCTCCAGGAATTGCCGTTGGGTGAATTTGAATGAACTCACCGTTTGCATAATATGCGCCTTGTTGATATACAGCAGAAGCTGCTGTACCTGTATTGATAATGGAGTTTGTTGATTTTCCGAAAATGATACCAGGGCCCCCTGTTGCCATAATCACGGCATCTGCTCCGAAACTTCTAATCTCCATAGTTTGTAAGTCTTGTGCAACGATTCCTCGGCACACACCTTCATCATCAACAACAGCTCGTAAGAAATCCCAACCTTCATATTTCGTTACAAGTCCTGCTACTTCGTGACGACGTACTTGCTCATCTAATGCGTAAAGTAATTGCTGTCCAGTTGTTGCACCAGCAAATGCTGTACGGTGATGTTGCGTTCCACCAAATCGACGGAAATCAAGAAGTCCTTCTTCCGTACGGTTGAACATAACACCCATACGGTCCATTAAATGAATGATACCAGGTGCTGCTTCACACATTGCTTTAACTGGTGGTTGGTTCGCTAAGAAGTCCCCACCATAAATTGTATCGTCAAAGTGGATCCATGGAGAATCCCCTTCACCTTTCGTATTTACGGCACCGTTAATTCCGCCCTGAGCACATACAGAATGTGAACGTTTTACTGGTACTAAAGAAAACAGTTCAACATTTACTCCTGCTTCTGCCGCTTTAATCGTTGCCATTAAGCCAGCCAAGCCACCGCCGACTACTATAAGTTTCCCTTTCATGCTCTCCCACTCCTTACTGGTTTGCTAGCTGTGGATCGATGAACGCTAATAATGCACTCACACCTACATAAGATAAACCTAAGAAAATAGCTAATGTTACATAAGTAGAGATTCTTTGTGAACGTGGAGATACTGTAATTCCCCAGCTGATGCAGAATGTCCATAGTCCATTTGCAAAGTGGAAAATTGTTGAAACAACACCAACTAAGTAGAATGCAAACATAGCTGGATTGTTTAAAATATCTGCCATCATATCATAGTTTACCTCTTTACCTAACATTGCTTGAATACGAGTTTCCCAGACGTGCCAAGAAATGAAGATCAGCGTAACGATACCTGAAATTCTTTGGAAGACGAACATCCAGTTACGGAAATAACCGTAAGAAACTGCATTGTTCTTAGCTGTAAATGCAATATATAAGCCATATATAGCATGGTACAGTATCGGTAAAAAGATGATGAAAATTTCTAGCGCATACCGGAATGGAAGGAGCTCCATAAAGCCTGCAGCTTTGTTAAAAGCCTCTGCTCCTCGTGTTGCAAAGTTGTTTACAATTAAATGTTGCGTCAAAAAGACACCAACCGGGATGACCCCCATTAATGAGTGCCACTTACGAAACGTATACTCGCGGCCTTTCATGTCCCCATTACCCCCCTTGAATGTTTGACTGCTGTTTTCAGATTAGTTTATGACAATAATGTTTTTTCACTATTGGCATAAGAAAAACTGAAAAAATTATTCGAAATATTTCAGCATAATTTGATACCAAGTTCATTTTACTCCTATTTTTGTCGAAGCGTCAAGAAAACGTATACATAATTTGCATATAATTTGCCAATTCTTTTTTTCTTCTTATATATTCAGATTTTCCTAAAGAAAAATCTGTTTTTATAAATGTGAAATGTTATATAATAATCCCTATAGAAAGAGGGGAATATTGTGAGTAAAAATACAATCGATACAACATCTTTAGAAGATGTTTCATTGAACGCCTTCGCTTATGAATTGCTACGTGAAGAATTACTACCTGATTTAATCGGCAACGATTTAGATGGTATTTTATACTGGTCTGGTAGAAACCTTGCAAGAAAATATCCGCTAGAAACAATTGAAGAAGTCATTCAGTTCTTTGAAAAGGCTGGCTGGGGCACTTTAAGCATTGTTGAACATAAGCGTCGTGAAATGCAGTTCCAACTTAAAGGCACACTCATCGCAGAACGTCAAAAACAAAAACGACATTCTTCTTATCAACTAGAAGCCGGATTCATCGCTGAACAAATCCAAAAGCAACGGAACGTCGTTGCAGAGTCATACGAAGAAAAGAAAAAACGTTCTGACTCTATTACATTTCTTGTAAAATGGGATATAAAAGATCTCATTGAAGTGTAAGCATTACCTACAGTCAACTAGACATATCAGTTTAGTTGACTTTTTTGTATTTTCATTCAGATGAGTTTATTTTAAATCTTCAGAAATTATACCAAAAAACAGAAGACGTTGTAAACTACAACGTCTTCTTATCTGTTAAATACGTATAAATCGTCTCTGCGACATTTTTCGGCATACCCGCTTCGACAAATTCCTCTATAGAAGCTTCTTTCATCTTCTTTAATGAACCAAAATGTTTTAACAATACCTTTTTCCGTTTATCACCGATTCCTGGAATATCATCCAATGCTGATTGAATGACAGATTTCCCATGTAATTGACGATGGAATGTAATCGCAAATCGATGCACCTCATCTTGAATACGCTGCAATAAATAAAATTCTTGGCTATTTCTCTCAAGCATCACAGGTTCCGGTGGATCCCCAATAATTAAATGGGAGGTTTTATGTTTATCATCTTTTACAAGACCTGCCATCGGAATATATAATCCGAGCTCATTCTCTAAAATATCACTTGCAGCCGCTAGATGGCCTTTTCCTCCATCAATAATAATCAAATCAGGTAAAGGTGAATTTTCTTTAAGCGCTCTTGTATAACGGCGCCTCACAACTTCTCTCATAGACTCATAATCATCTGGCCCTTGAACCGTTTTAATTTTATATTTTCGATACTCTTTCTTCGCCGGTTTCCCATCGATAAAAGCAATCATTGCAGAAACGGGATTTGTTCCTTGAATATTTGAGTTATCAAACGCTTCAATACGATACGGCGTTTCAATCCCAAGCTGCTTCCCTAAATGATCTACCGCTTTAATCGTTCGTTCTTCATCACGTTCAATTAAGTAAAACTTCTCTTCAAGAGCAATCTTCGCATTTTTATTTGCCAATTCTACAAGGTCTTTTTTCTTACCACGTTTCGGCTGCGTCGCTTCCACTTCTAAAAAGCGCTCTACTAATTCCGAGTCTATACTTCCTGGAACGACAATTTCCTTCGGCTTAAAATGACTACTGTTTTCATAAAATTGGCCGATAAACGTTAAAAAACCCTCTTCTGGTTCATCGTAAATTGGAAACATAGAAACATCACGTTCAATTAGCTTTCCTTTTCGAACGAAGAAAACTTGAACACACATCCATCCTTTATCCACTGCATATCCAAACACATCACGATCTACTAAGTCACTCATAATCATCTTTTGTTTTTCCATAATCGCATCAATATGAGCAATTTGATCACGCAACTCTTTTGCACGTTCAAACTCTAGTTTCTCTGAGGCCTCATACATTTTTATTTCTAGTTCTGAACGAACTTCTTTATGTCCACCATTTAAAAACTTAATAATTTCATCTACAATTTCTTTATTTTGTTCTTCCGTCACTTCTTTCACACAAGGCGCTAAACATTGACCCATATGATAATACAAACAAACTTTATCTGGCATATTCGTGCATTTCCGAAGTGGATACATACGATCTAGCAGTTTTTTCGTTTCATGAGCAGATTGTGCATTTGGATAAGGACCAAAATATTTCCCTTTATCCTTTTTTACGTTTCGAGTAATGAGTAAGCGCGGTTGCTTCTCCGCCGTAATTTTAATAAAAGGATATGTTTTATCATCTTTTAATTGAATATTATATTTCGGATCATATTTTTTAATTAGATTTAACTCTAAAATAAGTGCTTCTAAATTCGAAGAGGTTACAATATATTCAAAATCAACAATTTCTCCTACAAGCCGCAGTGTTTTCCCATCATGTGAACCAGTAAAGTACGAGCGCACACGATTTTTAAGCACTTTTGCCTTTCCGACATATATAACCGTTCCTTGCTTATCTTTCATCAAATAACAACCAGGTTGATCTGGTAAAATAGCCAACTTCTCTTTCAAATGTTCATGCACTCGTCTCCCTCCATTTCTACATACTTAGCATTTTTATTTTCCCTTGAAAACATACTATGCCCAAACACCCAACATACGTTCTTTTATTGTAACGGAAAGACTGTAAAAAAGAAAATAAAAAAAGCTACCAAATGGTAGCTTTTTTTATTTTAGAAGTGTTTAGAAACTAATTCTACTAACGCTTCTTTCGGTTTGTAACCTAACGCTTGATCAACTACTTTACCGTCTTTTAATACGAAAAGAGCTGGAATGCTCATTACTTCGAATTGACGAGCAGTTTCTTGGTTTTCATCAACGTCTACTTTTACTACTTTTACTTTTTCGCCTAGTTCTGCATCAATTTCCTCTAATACAGGAGCGATCATTTTACAAGGTCCACACCAAGGTGCCCAGAAATCTAATAATACAACACCTTCGCTAGTTTCTGCTGCGAAGCTTTGGTCATTTGCGTTTACAATTGCCATTTTATTTCCTCCTTCAAGTATATTCTACCAAGAGTATATCATTAACTTATATACGTGGCGAATAATATGTATCGTTATGTATTGTAACAAAAAAATGTTCCTTTATACTATATAAAAATACGGATTAAATACTAAAAAGATGAGAGACAGGGGATCTCTCACCTTTTTCTATATATAGGGGTACTTCACTTGGAACTCAAGGGTACTTAAATCATGAATGTACTTTTAACTTTTTAAACTCTTCTGTTAAAAGAGGTACAACTTCGAATAAGTCACCGACAATACCATAGTCAGCTACTTTAAAGATACTTGCTTCTGGATCTTTATTAATCGCAACGATTATTTTTGAGTTAGACATACCTGCTAAATGCTGAATCGCACCAGAAATACCACATGCAATGTATAAGTCTGGCGTAACAACTTTACCAGTTTGACCAATTTGTAATGAGTAATCACAGTATTCAGCGTCACAAGCACCACGAGATGCCCCAACAGCGCCGCCTAGTACGTCTGCTAACTCTTTTAATGGCTTAAAGCCTTCTTCACTCTTCACACCACGTCCGCCAGCGATAATAACTTTTGCTTCAGAAAGATCCACACCTTCTGCTGTTTTACGGACAACATCTTGAATGATTGTACGTAAATCTTTCACATCAACTGTAATAGAAGATACGTCACCGCTGCGAGACTCATCTTTTTCCAGAGTTGCAATGTTATTTGGACGCACTGTCGCAAATAAGATGCCGTCTGTTACAATCTTCTTCTCGAATGCTTTACCAGAGTAAATTGGACGAGTGAAGATAACATTTCCACCTTCAACCTCTAAAGCAGTTACGTCAGAAACTAAACCAGCTTCAAGCTTCGCTGCTAATTTTGGTGATAAATCTTTACCAAGTGCTGTATGTCCAAAAACGATACCTTCTGGATTTTCTTCAGCATGTACAGCTAAAAACGCTTGTGCATAACCATCAGATGTATATGATTTTAATTTATCATTTTCAACTGTCACAACGCGATCTGCACCGTAATGAATCAATTCATTTGCAAAAGAGGCAACGCTGTCTCCAATTAGAAGACCTACTACTTCACCGCCTTCTGCAATTGTTTTTGCTGCTGCTACCGCTTCAAAAGAAACGTTACGTAGCGATCCATCACGAACTTCACCCATTACTAATACTTTACGAGCCATAGATTTTCCCTCCTGCATATATAATTTCGTATTTTATTAGATTACTTTCGCTTCTGTATGGAGCAACGATACAAGTTCTTTTACTTGATCTTGCAGCTCGCCTTGTAACACTTTTCCTGCATCTTTCTTAGGAGGCAAATAGATTTCAATTGTTTTTGTCTTTGCTTCCACATCATCTTCTTCTAAATCTAAATCATCTAATTCTAATTCTTCTAGCGGCTTTTTCTTCGCTTTCATAATACCTGGAAGCGATGGATAACGCGGTTCATTTAAACCTTGCTGTGCTGTTACTAAAACTGGTAATGAAGTTGCAATCACTTCTGTATCACCTTCAACATCACGCTCAATCTTCACATTTGTACCGTCAATTTCAAGTTTTGTAATTGTCGTTACATACGGAATATTTAACGCTTCAGCTACGCGTGGTCCTACTTGTCCAGATGCACCATCAATTGCAACGTTTCCGCCTAAAATTAAATCTGCATCTTTATCTTTTAAATATTCAGCAAGCACTTTTGCTGTCGTGAACTGGTCACCATTTTCTACATCATCTTCAATATTAATTAATACAGCTTTATCACAGCCCATTGCTAATGCAGTACGAAGTTCTTTCTCACTATCTTCGCCACCGACTGTTACAACTGTAACTTCTCCACCTTGTGCGTCTCTTACTTGAATTGCTTCTTCAATTGCATATTCATCGTAAGGGTTGATGATGAATTCCGCTTCGCCATCGTAAATTGCACCGTTTTTAATTACGATTTTTTCTTCTGTATCAAATGTTCGTTTCATGAGTACGTAGATGTTCATTCCATTTACCCCCTTGTTTTTCAGAAAGATTCTATCAATTTTAATTTTCTGTTAATTTATATTAAAAAAATAATTGAACTACCTGCCACTAAATGAAGGTTTACGCTTTTCTAAAAATGCAGCTACACCTTCTCTTCCATCTTCACTCGTAAATACTTCACCAAAAATCTGTGATTCACGTTGTACACCTTCATAGTAATGAGACGATTTTGTCGTTTGCAATAACTCTAGTACAGCACGAGTTGTTGCTGGACTTTTTCCAGCAATTTGTTTTGCAACTTTAAGCGTATCATCTAAAAGAGATTCTTCAGAGAACAATCCGTTAACAAGTCCCCACTTTAATGCTTCTGCACCAGTAATTGGTGTACTTGTTAACATCATTTCACAAGCTTTCGCTTTCCCAACATAACGTGGTAAGCGCTGTGTACCTGCAAAGCCAGGAATTAATCCAAGTGTTAATTCAGGTAAACCAAGTTTTGCACTTTCAGTTGCAAAGCGCATGTGGCAAGACATAGCAAACTCAAGGCCGCCGCCCAGTGCCGCTCCATGAATTGCCGCAATAACTGGTTTTGAACATTTTTCAACACGCTCAAACGTAACTTGTCCAAGCTGTGCTAATTCTGTTGCTTGCTTCGCTTCAGTAACAGATGTAAATTCTTTAATATCTGCTCCCGCTGAGAAGAAACGTCCTTCACCGTGAATAACAACAACGTGAATGTTATCATCCTTTTCCACTTGATCAATTAATTCAGTAACATCATGCATAACTTGTGAAGACATCGCATTCGCTGGTGCGTGATTTAATGTCGCCACCGCGATATGATCTTCAACTCTTACAGATAGGAATTTCAACATGATCCCTCCCATTATTGACGATAACCACAAGCTGCAATAAGTAGCCCGTGTACCGTTTTTGAAAGTGCGACCAGATCATACTTATGATCGCTCATTACCCAATTGGTCACAACTTCATCTACTGTTCCAAAGATCATTTGTCTTGCCACGCGAACATTTAAATCTGCTTGAAATTCACCTTGTTTTATACCAGTCTCTAAAATCTCATCCATAACTTGTAAGTAGCCTTTTAATACTTCATTTATTTTAAGGCGCAAGTCTTGATTGGACTGCCTTAGCTCTAATTGCGTAACGATAGCAAGAGGATCATTTTGCGACAACAGCAAGAAGTGCGTTTCTACCAACATGAATAACTTCGATACAGCGCTTTCAATTCCTGCTGTTTTTTGACGAATTGTTTCGACAAATTCTCCCATCTTCTCTTGGAATAAGGATATTAATATATCTTCTTTATTTTTAAAATATAAATAAATCGTGCCATCAGCTACCCCAGCTTGCTTTGCGATTTTAGAAACTTGCGCTTGGTGGTACCCATTCTCCGCAATCACAATGACTGCCGCATCAATAATTTGATTGTATTTCGGTCTATTTTTCTTCACTTTACTGTCCCCTTCAAGAAGATGACTGAATGAATAGTCATTCATATTCTTATAATACTGACTATTTAGAAAAGTGTCAATCCTATTTTTTCAAAAAGAAAGGGCCTTAGCCCGTTTGCTCATCCTCATTCTTTCTCTTCTCTTCATCTATTAGAACACGGCGTAAAATTTTCCCTACTGTCGTTTTTGGCAATTCATCTCTAAACTCATATACTTTCGGCACTTTATAAGCCGCTAAATATTTACGTGCAAACTGATTTAATTCTTCCTCAGAGCACTCCGTACCTTCTTTTAACACAACAAATGCTTTAACTGTCTCTCCTCGGTACGGATCTGGAACTCCAATTGTCACTACTTCTTGCACTTTTTCATGCTCATATAATACTTCTTCAACTTCACGAGGATACACATTAAATCCACTCGCGACAATCATATCTTTCTTGCGATCTTTTACATAGAAGAATCCATCTTCATCCATGTAGCCAACATCCCCTGTATGGAGCCAGCCATCTTGCAATACAGCCGCTGTTTCCTCTGGCTTATTCCAGTATCCTTTCATAATTTGAGGACCTTTCACTACAATTTCCCCTATTTCTCCTGGCGGTAATGCCTCACCAGTTTCAAGTGACATAATGATTGCTTCTGTATCTGGCCACGGAACTCCGATGCTACCTGGCACTCGCTTTTCCCATAAAAAATTACTATGTGTAACCGGAGAGGATTCTGTTAAACCATATCCCTCTACTAGTTTACCACCTGTAACTTTTTCGAACTTTTCCTGTACTTCTACTGGCAGTGGTGCTGATCCACTAATACAAGCACGAATAGAAGAAATATCGTATTCTTTTAAAAGCGGACTATTTAAAAGAGCGATATAAATAGTTGGTGCCCCTGGAAACAATGTCACTTTATGCTTCTTAATCGCTTCAAAAACCATTTTCATATCAAACTTTGGAATAAGGACCATTTTGTATCCTTGCATAATACTTAAATTCATAACAGCTGTCATACCATAAACATGGAAAAATGGAAGAACCCCAAGAACGACTTCTTCTCCTTCTTTGCAATTATATAACCATTGAACTCCCATTAACGTGTTAGAGACGAGGTTTTTATGCGTTAACATAACTCCTTTCGGAAATCCGGTTGTTCCTCCTGTGTACTGTAAAAGGGCTAGATCATTTTCAGGATCACAAGGCACCTCAACATTCGTATTCACTTCTTTTTCTACTGAATTCCAAAGATGAATCGTTTCACTCTCTGATACTTTCACAACTAAATTCGACTGTTTTTTCTGCACAAATGGATACAATAGATTTTTAGGGAATGGCAAAAAGTCTGCAATACGAGTTACGATAATATGCTCAATTTTTGTAGCAGATTGAACATTCGTTACTCTTGGAAACACTAAATCGAGACAAAGAATTACTTTTGCTCCCGAGTCATGAAGCTGATATTCTAATTCTCTTTCTGTATACAGTGGATTTGTTTGTACTACGATACCTCCCGCAAGTAATGTGCCGTAATAACCAATTACAGCTTGCGGACAATTTGGCAACATAATAGCAACTCGATCACCCTTTTCCACACCGAGCTTTTGAAGATAATTTGCAAACCTCTTCACCTTATCATGGAAGTCCGAAAACGTAATATCCTTCCCTAAAAAGTGAAGCGCTTTCTTTTCTGGGTAGCGAGATGCCATCTGTTCTACATATCTATGAAGCGGCTGAATATCATAAGAAATCGTACTAGGAATTTCCTCTGGATAACTTTTCAACCATGGTTTTTCCACCTTCATTCCCCCTTCAAATACATAAAAAATAAATGAATGTTCATTCATGATGGTTATTTTCATTATATTATAGTCACCATAGCGTTACAATCATAATATTCTGACTTTTATATAACTATGCTTTACTTCATTAACTTCTTATTATATGTAGAAACTCTCTTACTCTTAAAAGAGTAAGAGAGTTTGTCATTAACTTAATCTTATAATTGTTAATACCGCTCCTGGGGTAGTTGTTGATAATGTCGCAACAGCTAACAAACCAAATAATTGCAAACTAATTGCACTCCCCGCCGCAAGAGTCGTAATAATTGTCGCACTAAATGATGTCGTTGCTAATGCAGGAGAATTAATAGTCCCAGCAAGCGGTGCCCCATTAATTGTAATTCGTGAACTAACTAATAATGCAGCCGTTATATTAATTGAATATGAAATATAATAATTCCCTGCATTTGCAGCCGTAAATACTGTGTTCCCCCCAGACACTGTAATACCTGGACCGATATTCTGATTGTTTGGAAGCGGAACGTTTGTTCCACCTAGTAGTACCGATATTGCTGTACCCGACGTATTATTTGCAAAGGCGTATGTTGCCGTTATACTTGTGCCTGTTGCTCCTGTTGGGCCTGTCGCTCCCGTTGGACCCGTCGCTCCCGTTGGACCCGTTACTCCTGTCGCCCCCGTTGGACCCGTTGCCCCTGTTATTCCTGTTGGGCCTGTTGCTCCTGTGTCGCCTGTTACCCCTGTCGCCCCCGTTGAACCCGTTGCTCCTGTTGGGCCTGTTGCTCCTGTTGCTCCTGTTGCTCCTGTTATTCCTGTCGCTCCTGTTGGTCCCGTTGCCCCTGTTCTTCCTGTCGCTCCCGTTGGGCCTGTTGCTCCTGTTATTCCTGTCGCTCCTGTTGGACCCGTTGCCCCTGTTATTCCTGTCGCTCCCGTTGGACCTGTGTCGCCTGTTGCTCCTGTTGCCCCCGTCGGACCGGTTGGACCAACCTTAGGAACTGTCCCATCGCAACTAAAACAGCATGAATCAACATGTACACCATTTTGATTATTACACCCACAATATCCATTTACGTTATTGCTCCATGAAGACATGTTGATCACTTCCTTTACATTCGATCTTTTTAGCGCAATCACCGACTTAAAAAACACCTATCTAAATAACAAAGAAATACTTTGCCTAGTTGGGGATAAAACACAGATTTCCTCCATACATTCTAGTAATTATTACATGCGATTCACTCTCCTTTTGCTTGTACTTTCGCCTTATCTCCACAGACTATTAACAATACACATTACACTATCGTACACAGCCACTTTCCCATTTAAACTTTCCACATTCGCCAATATTTTTAGTAAAGAGGCTTATTCTTCATAAATAGCGACTATAATATATAAAAATCCGTATAGTTCGTTATTTTTCGTCAAAATTTTAAAAATATATTGACACTTAAAATATCCTCATAGTATGATTTGGGTGTTGTAATTGATAACCATTTTCACTTATGGTACTAGTTACAAAAAACACTTAATTTGGGGGCAGAAGATGAAGAAAATTCTCAGTATTTTCATAGTAGTTCTTCTATTCGCTGTTGGATGCGGACAGCAAAAAGAGGAGAAAAAAGAAACAAAAGCGGACAATAAAAATCAAGCTATAACAATTAAACACGCTGAAGGGGAAACGAAGTTAGATAAACCAGCAAAAAAAGTAGTTGTACTTGAGTGGGTATATTCTGAAGACTTATTAGCACTTGGTGTTCAGCCAGTAGGGATGGCAGACATTAAGAATTATAATAAATGGGTAAATACAAAAACAAAACCGAGTAAAGATGTTGTAGATGTAGGGACACGTCAACAACCAAACTTAGAAGAAATTAGCCGTTTAAAACCAGACTTAATTATTACAGCTTCATTCCGTGGTAAAGCAATTAAAAATGAATTAGAGCAAATTGCACCAACAGTTATGTTTGATCCATCAACAAGCAATAACGATCACTTTGCTGAAATGACAGAAACATTTAAACAAATTGCAAAAGCAGTTGGAAAAGAAGAAGAAGGTAAAAAAGTATTAGCTGATATGGATAAAGCATTCGCTGATGCAAAAGCAAAAATTGAGAAAGCAGACTTAAAAGATAAAAACATCGCAATGGCACAAGCATTTACTGCTAAAAACGTACCAACATTCCGTATCTTAACTGACAATTCTTTAGCTTTACAAGTTACAAAAAAATTAGGTCTAACAAATACTTTTGAAGCAGGAAAATCTGAGCCAGATGGTTTTAAACAAACAACTGTAGAATCATTACAAAGTGTACAAGATTCAAACTTCATTTACATTGTAGCGGATGAAGATAACATTTTTGACACGCAACTAAAAGGCAACCCTGCTTGGGAAGAATTAAAGTTCAAAAAAGAAAACAAAATGTATAAATTAAAAGGCGACACTTGGATTTTCGGTGGTCCTGAGTCTGCAACATCTTTAGCAACACAAGTAGCAGATGTAATGACAGCGAAGAAGTGATTACACAATGAATAGCTTACAACATACACTTCGAGCAAGTCTTGTATTCGGAGGAGGAGCAGCTCTCTTGCTCCTCCTTTTCTTTATTCATATCGGACAAGGTCAAGCAAACATTTCCTATAGTATGATTATTGATGCTCTTATCTCACCGAACCAATCGCTAGAACATCAAACTTTAATCATGCTTCGATTACCTAGAGCTGTAATTGCCATTTTAGCTGGAGGCGCTCTTGCTGCATCAGGGGTTATTTTACAAACGTTAACGAAAAATCCACTTGCTGAATCCAGTACAATGGGTATTCACTCTGGCGCATATTTCTTTCTAGTAGCGGCTACAATTTTCTTACCGAAAGATTTACAAATTAATTCTCTTCTGTTCACATTTATCGGTGGTGCTATTACTGCTTTATTTGTATACCGTATTTCTGGTGGAAAAAAGGGAACCCCACTTAGAATGGCATTAGCTGGTATGGTCGTTACATTAATGCTCTCTGCCTTTACCGGAACGATGCAGCTTTTCTATGAAAATGAAACAGCTGGTTTATTTTTATGGGGAGCTGGCTCTCTTATTCAAAATAACTGGGATGGCGTTCAATTTGCTTTTCCATTTATCATTATTTCTTTCCTAGTTTTACTATTTATGTCTCGTAAACTCAACATTCTCTTACTTGGTGATGATGTTGCTATTTCTCTTGGTGAAAAAACAGCAGTAACACGTCTTATCGCCTTCATTGCTGCAATCTTTTTAACAGCAGTAATTGTTACTGTTGTTGGACCAATTGGCTTTGTCGGCTTAGTTGCACCTCATTTAATGCGCCTTATCGGATACCGTCAACACTTTACTCTTCTTCTCTCTTCTTTCTTATGGGGGGCAGTATTATTGCTTGGAGCAGATGTTGTCGGTAGATTAATAGATCCAACCGGTGCAGAACTTCCTGTTGGGGCAGTCACAGCAATGATTGGATCTCCTTGGCTTATTTACTTAGTGTATCGAATGATGAAGTCGAAACAATATATGAATGATAACGGTGCGAATGCAGCTGGAGCTAGTTCCCGCTATTACTCTTATAAAAAGGTAATCATTATATCTATCACACTTTGTATTGTGACGATTGCTCTTGGTGTTACAATCGGTAGTAACGCTTATATCGAAAGCATTACTAATGTTATATCAGGTCAATTAACACAATTTGACAAAAATATGATGATGAATCTTCGTTTACCAAGAATGCTCGTTGCTGCTATTGCTGGCGCATGCCTTGCAATAAGTGGGCTTGTTTTCCAAAGTATATTACGAAACCCACTTGCCGATCCTTCTATTATTGGTATTTCATCGGGAGCTGGTGTCGGTGCTTTAACGATTATGTATGTCTTCCCTGCACTTCCTGGTTTCTTCCTACCAATTGGTGCATTTATTGGCGGACTACTTGCAGTTGGAATTGTCCTCTTCTTCTCTTGGAAATCAGGATTTAGTCCAACAGCTCTCGCTTTAATAGGGATTGGTATTTCTGCGCTTGGCTCAGCAATTATTCAAATCTTTATCGTTAGAGCCAATTTGAATGTTGCCGCTGCTTTAACATGGTTATCTGGCAGTACGTATGCAAGAGGGTGGAATCACTTAGAAAATATCATTCTATATCCATCTCTAATTCTTGTATTCATTATCTTTTTCTTAATAAAACAACTTGACGTTCTCGTACTGGGAGACGATTTAGCAACTGGACTTGGGCAACCAGTAAATAAAACACGTCTTGCTCTAATTGTGCTAGCGACACTACTTGCATCAGTAAATATCGCTGCTGTCGGTACAATTGCCTTTTTAGGCCTTGTCGCACCTCACTTAGCAAGAATTGTTGTTGGTATGAACCATCAAAGACTATTCGTTTGCTCAGCACTGTTTGGAGCAATTCTTCTTTCCATTGCTGACTTACTCGGCCGAACAATTGCATATCCGAAAGAAATTCCTTCTGGTCTTGTCGTCGCTGTACTTGGAGCACCTTATTTCTTATCGTTGATGAGGAAGAGTGGGAAGAAGGTTAATTAAAAGACGGCTTCATATATGTGAAGCCGTCTTTTCCTATTATGGCATAAAATTTATATAGACTTTGTACATAATATATATAACAAGTGAATACATGATTATATTGAACACACTTCGTTTTAAAGTTAACTTTTTCTTTAATTTCTTATCTTGTAATCTCAATTCTATTCCATTCGCTATTTTCAACCTACCTACTATTTGAAATAACTCTCTGTAATCATCAGTATTTCCCAATAATACGTATTCCTTATCATTTTTATACTTTATATGCAGAAACTCACTTCCACCTTTACGGTCTAATATTGTTTTCATATAAGCTACTTCATTCCATACAAATACTTTTAAATCAACTTCATTATAATAACGATCCATAAAAAACACATACAACCGTTAACACCTTACTCTGTGCAGTATCTAAAATACTATGAACTACCTTGTAAATTAAATCTCCATATCGATCAATTGCTGTATGTAATGCTAACATATCTTGTTTCCGAAGACCTTCTACTATTTCTATATCCTTCACCCTTATCACCACTCTTTATTCTTTATTCTTTATTCTTTATATATACAAATTAGTAGATTCATTTCCTGACACTTTTACAAATATTTTCTAATTGTTTTCATATTGTAGCAATCCTTAATTAATTATTTCTTGTGGAACAGGGATTATATTATCTCTCACGAATTTAATCTATGAACAAAAATAGGAGGGATAACTATGTACCAAACAATTGACGGCTTCTTGCAATCATGGACATATGAGGCTGAGTCTACTCAGAAAATGCTTGATTCATTAACCGATGCATCTTTATCACAAGAAATTGCACCTGGACATTGGACGTTAGGCAGAGTTGCTTGGCATATCGTGACGGCAATTCCTGTTATACTATCTGGCACAGGGCTAAAGTTTGAAGGCGAAACGAAAGATTATCCTGTTCCAACTTCTGCAAAAACAATTGCAGATGAGTACCGTAAAGTGAACGCGGCTTTTGTTGAAACACTTCAAAGTAAATGGACTGATAAAGACTTAGCTACTATTAACGACTTCTTTGGTCGCCCTATGCCGAACTCTATATTTTTAATGACACTTATTAATCATCAAAATCATCATCGCGGGCAAATGACAGTTTTAATGCGACAAGCCGGCTTAACAGTTCCTGGTGTGTACGGCCCCGCAAAAGAAGAGTGGGCTGCGGCTGGAATGGAAGCTCCTAAAATGTAACGATAAAAAAGACAAGGTGTTTACACATCTTGTCTTTTTCTGTAACTTGTTTCATGTGAAACTATTTTTTGTTAAATGATTATTTTATGGAAAAAACAAGTTAAAATAAATACATATTATGAGGAGGAGCAACCAAATTGAATACAAAAAATAAAAAAATAACTATGGGAACTCTTTTACTTACTTCTATTATTGGAGTTATTAGTGTATCTCTTTATTTCACATATTATGGTACCCCTTGGGGAAAACAAGCAGCAATTGCGGAATCAAAAGAATATATTACAAAATACTTCGATTTAGATGCGGAAGCCAAAAATACTTCTTACGATGCTAAACTGGATAGCTATGCAATCTCCTTCGAAACAAGTACCGACGGAGAGTTTACTATCGAATATAAAAGTCCTAATAACTTTAACATTTCTCCAGAAGTACAAGAATATTTAAGCAAACACTCTAAATTTACAGAGTAGTAACGAATCATACATATACCAAAAAAAGAGTTGGTGTAACGTCAACTCTTTTTTACGTATTCTTATCATACAGTTATATCTTCCTTCTCTATATTTTTAATGCCGTAATATGCAATCGCAACTCCAAGTGCTGCAAGTGCTAGTTGGAGGGGAAGAAAAGTTGCTGTAGAAAACATTGGGTTGTTATTAATCGCAATTGATACAACGATAAGAGATGAAACAATTGTAGTTGGCACGGAACGTTTACGCATTCCGAAATATAATGGGATTAAACTCATTCCCGCAGTTGCAATCGCTAAAGGAACTAATTTTATTCCTTCTTGCATCAACTGATCTACTGTGAATGAATTAGGAAGAATTGAAAAATAGCTATCTATACCAAAGAAAACTCCTACTACTAAAATGTTAGATAAAACAACTGATATAAATGTTACTATCGCTGTAATAGCCAACTTACTAGCCATCATTTTCTTTCGGTTAATAGGATAAGAAAACATAAGTAGGATTGTTTTATTTTTATATTCACCAATTATTAGCCTTGCGATTAATACACTACCAAAAACAATAAATGTTGCTCTTACTATTGTGCTAGCCATTAACAATATCGTCTCTGGATCCCTTATTTCTGCATCACCTTCTACTTGAGCAATGATGCTCACAAAGATCATTAATGCCAGTATAACAATATTTGCAATAATTGCTCTCTTCACGTACCAATCAAGCTTAAACTTTTTCAATTCTAGCTTCATTAAATGTAGCATGATAGTGTCCTCCCTCCTCCTAAGACTTAATCAATATAAATGACCCCTGTCTTACTTAAAATCTCCACTTTGTTTTTTGCATCACCAATCGTTCCTACTTTTATTTTTTCTGTACTTTTATCTTTCTTAAGTCCTTTTAAATCTACTATTACGTCAGCCGAATTACTTTTAGCCATAAGCTTCAATGATGCCGGGACACCTTTATACCGTACGCCAATATCCCCTGATTTTGTTTCTATAAATAATGATTTTCCTTCTATCATATCTTTCAGCAATACTTCCCCAGATGTTGAAGTGATGTTCATATTTGAGTTACTTACATTTGTGATATAGTTATCACCAGTCGTAGACTTTATATTTAATTCTTGTACTGAACTATCTTTTACAACTAACTCTCCACTTTGCGATATGAATTCACCTTTCTCGGCTGATAGTCCTACAATCATTCCATCCCCAGATTTGCCTTTCGTCACGATACTTTTTACTACTATATCTCTTATTTTCACATCACCTGATTTATTATTTAATACAATTTTATCTATCTCTTTCTTCGGAATAGCTATACATATACTATTCTTCTTCCTAAACGTAAAACCATTAAAAAATTTGTTCGCCTCTTGTTTTTGCTTAACCATAATTTTATTTTCATCATTTTCTATTTTGACAGGATCTATCTCTTTATCCGCTTGTTCACCTTGAGCAGAAATTACTATTTTATTAGCGTCTGTACTTTTAAACTCAAGATTCCAATTTTCATTGTCTACTTCTATTGCGTTTATATTATTTATATCAAAAGACTTTTCTTTCTTAAAATCTTTCCCCTGAAATACCTTAATACCAAAAACTACACTAGCAATTGTAATGAATAATATTGCAATTACTATCATTTTTTTCACTATTCATACCCCAGTTCGTTTTTGTTTTAAGCTTGCTTCACGCCACATCTATCTTGTCAATTTTACGAAACGATAGATAGCTAATGAAAATTCCTAATAAACAGAGCACGATTGGGATAGCTATAAAATCAAACATACTTACTTGACCATTTCCAGGACCAACGTTACTGTTCATCATCATCCCAATTATTACTGCAGAAGTAATCGTTGTCGGTGTTGATTTCTTTCTCATTCCAAAAAATAAAGGAATTAAACTAATACCAGATATCATAAATGCACTTATAATAGTAGCTGGAACGATAGCTATTATTTCCCCCATCGTAACAGGCGTTTCAAGTAGTCCCATTATTGGATTCATACAGAATATGAGCAAACTAATAATGAAAGTAGCGATAATCGTGCTCACAAAACAAAAACAAAAAACAATTGTTAATTTCGCACTCATTAGCATTTTCCTTTGCAGTGGATACATAAATAGTAGCTGTATTGTTTTGTTCTTGTATTCATCAATCACTAAACGTGATAAAATAACCGATGCAAAAATAATAAATGTAATTCTAATAAGAATATTTGCTAAAGACATGTATTCCATATAGCTAGAGAACATCAAATCATCCTCTACCTTAGATCCCCACGCCATAAGGCTTACTGCAGCGAAAATTGCTATAATACAAATTGCTACCCCTTTAAAGTAACTAGATAATTTATGTTTCTTCCATTCGAGCTTCATTAATTTAAACATATAAATTACGCCTCCATTCTTTATATACCTGTCTCTACGCTGCTAACATTCTAATTCCAGCAGTAACGAAGCTTAACATTCCTATCACTAGTACACTGAACAACCATTTCCGCCCTGGTTTTCTATAATATAAAATTCCACTTATTAGCATTACGATAAATCCACTTACCAGGTTCAGCCACAGTCCATTAAGCATGAATACCTTCTCCATCCATTACATTTAAGAAATATTCTTCTAAGGAACTATGTTTCTTATTAATACTTTCAATTTCCACATCGTTCATAATAAGTGCTTTTGAAATGGCCTGCTGAGACGCTAACGTATCATAAACCCGAATCATGTTTCCACTCATTATTTTGTAGTTTTTTATACCAAGTTTATCTTCTAAAATATAAGTTGCACGTTTCACATCAGGAACAGTGATTTCAATATACTCTGTTTGTTTTCCGTTAATACTCTTCATTGAAACTTCTTTTATTAGTTTTCCATTTTGAATCACACCAATTGTATCCGCCATTAGTTCCATCTCACCTAAAATATGACTAGAAACTAATAATGTAATGCCATATTCTTTGCAGAGCATTTTAAATAAGTCTCGTAACTCTTTAATACCAATTGGATCTAAACCGTTAATGGGTTCATCTAAAATGAGCAATTCTGGCTTTGTCACGATTGCTCTTGCAATACCGAGTCGTTGTTTCATTCCTAATGAAAAATCTTTTACTTTTTTATTATCTATCCCTTGTAGTTTCACTAAATGTAAAGCATGGTCAATTGCATTTTTATCGTAGTAGCCCATATATTCACAATGTAGGTCTAAGTTTTCTTTCGCCGTTAATTTATCATAAAAGATTGGGTATTCAATAATTGTCCCCATTCTTTTTAATACTTCATAAGATGTATCTGTTAATTTCTCACCGAAGATTTCAATATCACCACTCGTCGGTTTTATTAAATTTGTAATCATTTTCATAATCGTTGTTTTACCAGCACCGTTTGGTCCTAAAAAACCGTAAATTTCTCCTTTTTTCACATGCATGTTAACACCGGAAATAACTTCTTTCCCTTTAAACACTTTCGTTAACTGATTTGTTTTTAATATATATGTCATGTTACTTTCCCCTTTCGCAATACTCTATATTTCTATAATAGACAACGGAAATCTCTTTTTTCTTACCCGTTTCTTACAAATTCCTTACGCTGAAAAAAAGCTTGTAGAATCTACTGCTCTACAAGCTAAAACTGTATCTTTGTTAATACAATTGTAAAAATTGTTTTTTCATACGGTTTACTAGAAAGATGGATTTTCCCGTCCATCGCTTCCACAAGCCGTTTCGTAATCGTTAATCCGAGACCACTTCCTTGGTACAATCTATTTCTTGAATCTTCAAGTGTGTACATACGCTCAAACACTTTATCAATATGAGATTCATCAATCCCTTTTCCTTTATCCCATACATCTATATACACGCTCGTGTCATCATCTCTTAACGTCATACCAAGTGCCTTTCCATCGTCTCCATATGTAATTGCATTTGATATTAAATTATTCAATACCCTACCTAATACTTCTACATTTCCAAGTGCGTATATATTTCTTTCTGGTATATCAATATGAACCTGAAAACCTTTCGTCGTCACTAAATCATAAAATGATAAAATCTTCTCGCGGCAAACTTCATTCATATTTACTTTTGTCATTTCAATTGCTTTGTCACCAGATTCTAATTTTGCCAAGTCAAAAAACTTATGAATTAACTCCATCACTTCTAGTGTTTTCGTATGCACTTTTTCAAGTAATATTTGTTGTTCTTCTTTATTTATCGTTTTATCCTTATTTAACATTTCTGTATATCCAAGAATAACTGTTAGTGGTGTTTTCAAGTCATGCGAAATATTTGAAAGCATTTTTCTCATCGAAATTTCTACTTTTGCATGATCTGCATTCGTTTTCTGTTTTGCATCTAATAATTGATTAATTGCCACTAATAATTTTTGCAATTCTAGATCATCTGTCATAACGAGTAACGTCTCGCCTGTTTTGTCATTTACAATACTTTCTAACTTTTCATATGTGTATCGTAAATTTTCACTACTATTTTTTCTCATTCTATATTGCATATAAATAACACATAACAATATAAAAATAATACCTATTAACAAATTGACCATATTACATCACTTCTAACTTATAGCCGATGCCCCATAACGTTTTAATATATTCTGGATTAGATGGATCACTTTCGATTTTCTCACGCAATCTTCTCATATGAACATTAATAACGTTATCGTCACCGTAATACTCTTCATTCCAAACTAATGTATATATTTGCGCTTTCGTAAATACACGATTTTGGTTCTTTACGAATAGCTTTAAAATCTCAAATTCTTTTAAAGTAAGTTTGAGAGACTTCCCGTTTTTTTCAACTGTAAAATTAATTGGATCAATTGTTAAATCACCAATTTGAATCATCTTTTCTGTTGTTTCTGTAGCCGAATATTTCGTAGACCTCCGAATACCCGCTTTTACACGTGCAGCTAATTCAATCATAGAAAACGGCTTACAAATGTAATCATCTGCTCCAAGTCCTAATCCAACAGCTTTATCAACATCTGTATCTTTTGCCGACATCATTAAAATCGGAACAGCACTTTTTTCTCGAATGATTCGTACAACTTCTAAGCCATCTAGCTTTGGCATCATAATGTCAAGGATAATCAAATCAAATGAACCTTTTAAATATGTGTTCACGCCTTCCTCTCCATCAGACGCAATTGTTACTTGAAAACCCTCTTTTATTAAATACTTTTCCACCATCTCTTGAATTGAGAGATCATCTTCAACTAATAAAATATGATGTGACATATGTCTATCCCCTTTTTACAAACGTTAACAACTCAATTGTATCGTAACTACTACAGACTTGAAACAAATATATGAATTTTCAAACCAACTTCCCTTCCTTCCTTAACAATGATATGATGAAATTCACTACGATTGTTCATAATTAACTTTATATAAAGGAGACTTATCATGTCAGAAAACAAAAAAGTAAGCTTAGCTGATTTAATGCGCGAACAACTTGCTAAGAAAAAGCAAGGAAATGGAAATGGTCAAAATGCAAAAAATCAAAGCCAAGAAACGAAAAAATTACAAAACCAACAAACAAAGAAAACAAACAACCAACGTAGACGTACAGGTGTGTAAATGAACGGACAAAAACGTTCTAATATCGCGCCCGGTCTTGAAGTTGATATTGTATTAAAACAAGATCAACGAACAGGCAAATTAACACGTGGAATTGTAAAAGATATTTTAACAAACTCCCCTTCCCATCCGCATGGCATTAAAGTGCGATTGCAGGACGGACAAGTCGGTAGAGTACAAAATATCGTTCAATAAGAAAAGGAGCTCAAGTAAACTCGAGCTCCTTTTCTTTATTAACCTTTAATTTTCTCGATGAAAACTACTTTTAAGTAGTCTCCTTCTTTAAATTGATCAATGGTACGGAAATCTTCTGGTAAAGAATGTTCTTCTAATATTTTATATTTGCCATTCATTTCTTTAAAGGCTGTATCGATAAAGCCTTTAAACTTTTTCATATCGAATGCGCTACAATTTGTAGAAGCAACGATAATACCGTTATTTTCTGTAATAGCAATTGTTTCTTTTAATAAATTTTTATAATCTTTTGCTGCACTAAATGTATATTTTTTTGAGCGGGCGAAGCTTGGAGGATCAAGTACGACCATATCAAATTTCATCTTTTTCTTAGCTGCATATTTGAAGTAAAGAAATACATCTTCTACAATAATATCTTGTGCTTCATAATCAACTTCATTTACACTAAACTGCTCAATCGTTTTACTTAAACTACGATTTGCAAGGTCAACACTCGTCGTTTTACTTGCTCCGCCAAGCGCTGCAAATACAGAGAAAGCACCTGTATAAGAGAACATATTTAACACTGTTCTTCCCTTTGCATATTTATCACGAATTTGTTTTCGAACGTTACGTTGATCTAAAAATACACCAACCATTGCCCCATCATTTAAATAAACCGCAAAGTTCACACCGTTCTCTTTTACGATAAGTGGGAACTCGCCGCGCTCTCCTGCTACGAAATCATCACCCTCAATATATTTCCCTTTCGTATCAAAACGCTTTTTCTCATAAATACCTTTAAAGTTTGCTACTTTTTGAAGAGCGGCTATAATCTCATCTCTGAAAGTGTAAATCCCTTCACTATACCAACTTACTACGTAGTAGCCATCATAATAATCGATAATTAGTCCTCCAAGACCATCACCTTCACCATTCACCACACGGAATGCTGTCGTATCACTTGATTTATAAAATTGCTTTCGTTTATGTAGGGCAGATTTGATTTTACTTTCAAAGAAAGATTGATTAATTTGTTCACTCTCTTTTCTCGTTAAAATCCAGCCGTATCCTTTATTTTGCTTTCCATAATAACCTTTTCCGACAAAGTTGTTCTTCTCATCTACTACTTTGATGATTGTTCCTTCTTCACGAACATCATTTAAATTTTGAATCGCATCTTTTAAAATAAGCGGATATCCACTTTTAATTTCTTTTATAAATTTCGGTTTTATTTTTACAGTTACTTCTAATCGCATATAATAACTTCCTTTCCATTTGCATGCTTTCTCTACAGGAAGCATTTGAAAAACGAGACTGAAAAAACAGCCTCGTTTCACTATACCATATTATTGCTTTGCTAGTACAACTAGCTCATTCTCGCACTTAACCGCCACATATTTACTATGTTTTGAAATGAAAATCTCACTGTCCAAAATAATAGAAAAAAACTTATATATTTCACATTTACCATTGACAATGATAATGATTTTCATTATCATTTGATGTATATGAGTTCTTGAAAATATAGCTACATTTATAGGAGGAATAAACATGATTATTGTTACAAATACAGCTAAAATTACAAAGGGAAATGGGCATAAATTAATTGAGCGTTTTAATAAAGTAGGTAAAGTTGAAACGATGCCAGGCTTTTTAGGTCTAGAAGTTCTTTTAACACAAAATACAGTTGATTATGATGAAGTAACAATTAGCACTCGCTGGAATGCAAAAGAAGATTTCCAAGGTTGGACAAAGAGCGCTGCATTTAAAGATGCTCACTCACATCAAGGCGGAATGCCAGAATATATTCTTGATAATAAAATTGCTTACTATGATGTAAAAGTTGTACGTATGCCAATGGCTGCAGCACAGTAAGAACAGTCCTTTTTTAAAGTATAGAATATGAGAAGCGTTATCTATCACTTCTCATATTCTATACTTTTTTCTTTAATTTCTTTTTACTAATTTTGCGTGTACAACTAGCCTTCCAGCCTCTGGATCAAGAGCATAATCACAAGTAGAAAGTGTTACGATTTCATCATTAGCCGTCAATTCCGTATCCGTTTTGTACAGTGATTTTTCTTGAATTTCCTTTAAGAACGATGCATATGCCGCATCATTTCCAAAATCCGTTTCAATGTAATAAAAGTCCGTTGTTGTCGTGTATACTGAAAAAACTTCAACGTCGTATCCTTCAAATAATGTATCGTAATATAATTTACGATGAGACATAAAAAAGTCTTCATCCAACATTTTTTTTAAACTACCAAACATAGAACCATCTTTCATACGATGGCCATATAAAATCGTATTTCGATTTTGAGATTTCACATCATTACGATGGTCCATAAAAATGCTTCCCGCTCTCATATCTTCACCTTTATAATTACGAAATAAATAGTAATCATTATCTTTTGCTTGAACGATTGGATAATTAATTTGTGTATCATCCATCGTAATCCATCCGACTATCTCTGGATTAATTTTCTGGAGATCCTGAAACTGTTTACGTACCTCTCCATTTTCTGATTTTTCTTCCATTGGACTTCTTTTATAAATATGTTGTGCCTCAGCCATTACTTTACGATTTTCATAATAATCCATGAAAATCCCGCCCAACTCATACATTGAATAGAAAAAGATTCCTAAAAACACAATTGTAAGTATGCGTTGAAAAAAAGAATTCTTTTTCCGTCCTTTCTTACTATTCAAATTATCACCTCAAAACGGATTATGCTCAGCCTTTAGATTCCCATAGGTACCATGTACAATCCGGTATCTTCATCCTGCTTTACAATGACATCTACACCATATATTGCTTTAACCATTTCTTCTGTTATTACATCATTAGGAATACCTTTCGTAATGATTTCTCCATCTTTCATAACGATAATATGGTCGCTATAACGAATGGCTTGATTAATATCATGTAATACCATTACAATCGTTAGTCCATGCACTTCATTTAACTCTTTCACTAACTCTAATATTTCTAACTGATAGTAAATATCTAAATATGTGGTCGGCTCATCTAAGAAGAGCATTGGTGTATTTTGAGCTAATGTCATCGCGATCCAAACTCGCTGCCTCTCTCCACCAGATAAAGCATAAATTGGCTTATCACGCTTACTTTGTAAATTCGTACATACTAGTGCACGCTCAATCGCTTCTCTATCTTCATCTGTTTGCGGAGAGAATATATTTTTATATGGCATACGCCCGAAGCTTATTAGCTTTTCCACTGTAATATCTGCTGGAGCCTCATTTTGTTGATGGACAACTGCTAGCTTTCTAGCAAACTCTTTCGGTTTATATTCACCAATCGCTTTCCCATCAAGTATTACTTCTCCACTGCTAGGAGCGTGGTTTCTAGACATGACACTAAGTAATGTTGATTTCCCACATCCATTCGGTCCAATGATTGTTGTAATTTTCCCGATTTCTATTTCACTACTAACAGACTTTAAACGATTTGTTACGTTATCGTATGAAAAGGTTACATTTTTAATTTCCATGAACTTTATCACTCTTTCTAAGCAAAAATATTAAGAATGGACCACCAATAACCGCCATAATTGTTGCTGCTGGAATTTCGTTAGGTGGCACAATTAACCTTCCAATTGTATCTGCCGTCAAAATTAATAACGCCCCTGCAAGCGCAGAAAATGGAATTAATACTTTATGGTCTGAACCGACTAATTGTCTTGAAATATGCGGAACTAGTAATCCTACAAAAGCAATAACACCTGCAATCGCTGTTGATACTGCCGCTAAGAGTACTGCAGTGGCAGAAATAATAAGACGAACTCTCGTCACGTGCAAGCCTAAGTTTTTCGCAGTCTTATCTTGTAGCGATAATAAGTTACACCAAGCTCCTACGAACAGAGCAAGAATAAGACCAATCGTTCCATAAGTCACCATTATTTCTACATCGCCCCACGTCTTCATTGTTATATTAGAAGTCGTCGTTTGCTTAATACTCTTAATAAAATACCCACAAATCGTAACGAATGATTCATTTAATCCAGTAAACATTGCATTAATGGCAATACCAATTAAAATAATGCGAAGCGGGCTTAATCCTGATTTCCATGAAAACGAATAAACGAGATAACATGCAAGCGCACCACCTAAAAAGGCGAATACGGGTGTCCAGAAAAAGAATTGCGGAAACAACGTAATAATAACGAGTGTCATAAAACTTGCTCCTGAAGATATACCGATTACCCCAGCATCGGCGAGTGGATTTTTCATAACAGCTTGAAAAAGCACACCTGAAACAGCGAGAGCCGCTCCAGTGAACAACGCAATAATAATACGCGGGAAACGTAAATCTTTAATGACTTCAACATCTTCATTTCCACCTGTAAATATCCCTTGTACAAGTTCAACAATACCTACTTCTAAACTCCCTTTCATCGCTGACAATGATGTCATAACAATAAGCAATGCAGTAACAATGAGGAAACTCCAAGTTTTTTTATTCATTCTACTCTTCCTTTATATCAAAATGCATCACGGATACATCATTTTTTTCAATTCATCTAACGCTTCAATTGCTGCTAAATTGCCTGTCGTTCCAAATAAACGCTCTTCTAAATCGTAAACACGGTTATTTTTAACCGCAGCAAAGTGTTTCCAAATATCATTTGTTTTAAATTCTTTATCAAACATTTTTACAACTTCATCAGGCATACCATGAGCTGCTCGTAAAATAATATCTGGATCAGCTTTCTTTAAATACTCTGTATTAGAAGCTAAATATTCTACTTGTTCACCTTGCACAATATTTTTACCACCTAGTTGTTTCACTAAATCTCCAATATAAGAATGCTCTGTTGCTACTAAATAACTTCCCGGCACACCTAATAAAATAAGTACTGTCGGTTCTTTCTTTCCTTTTACTTCTTTTTGAATGCTAGCAACCTTTTTATCTAATTTAGTTACTACTGCTTCGGCCTGTTTTTCACGCCCATATTTCTTACCTAAATCACTAATAGAACTTTGCATATTTTTCAAACTCGTTAAATCTAAAAAGTTTGCTTTCATACCCACACCATCAAAAACCGGCTTTAATTCATATTCAAGTGTTGTCACAGATAACACTTCTGAAGGCTTTAATGACTTTACCTTTTCCATATCTGGACTCATTGGATTCCCAACTTCAGGTAAACCTTTATATCGCTTCGGTAAAGTTTTAGAGCTTGTTGGAACGCCAACTAAATCTACTTCTAACGCATCCATAATTTCAGTAACAGCCACTGTTGTTGCAACAGCGCGCTCTTTACTCTCACTCTTTACCTGCTTTGCTGTTTCTTTTTTTGGTGATGAGCACCCAGCTATACTCATTAACAAAATGATAGCCATTAGTACACTTGCAATTTTCTTCACTCTCAATCACCACTCCTTTCCATACAATATGAAACAAGTCTTGATGCACGCGAATATGCATCAAGACTCCAAAAATTACAATCTACCTGCTCTATATTTACGAACTAGTAAAGCAAGTGAACCTAGCAGTAACACCATGTATAAACCAAGTTGTGCTGTATCTGCAGTTTTTGAATTTTTCTCTTTTTTTGAATCATTTTTTGTATCTTCTTTTTTCTTCTGACCATCTGCATTTCGGTTAAAATCAGGAGTACCTACTGTTTTTACATTATCTACTTTCGGTGTAGTCACTGGATTTTTCGGTTCCTCTTTAAGAGTTCCTAACGCGCCGATATTATTTGTATCAAATTGAATTTGTACATCGTAGAAATGATGGTAGTTCATCTCATCGATGTCTACCTTTACTTTTGCGTTTAATTTTTTAAATAGATCTTCTACTTCAAACTGTACTACTCGCGTATTTGCATTTTTATCTTCGCTTACTACTTTCGCATCAGCGAATAGTTCCTTGTTTTCCGTTTGGAATTTCGTAATCCACGCACTATTTTTCAGCGCCATCTCAATATATTTTTTACCATCTTTTACGATTAATTTCGCTGGATTTACAACATAGTCATGCATCTTTGAAATCTCATCTGTTTTATCTTTTAATACTTTAAATGTAATATCATATTGGCCATCTACTAAATTTTTCGGATCAACTATTACTCTCGGTTTATTATTTTCACCTTGGTTATTGTTTCCACCTTGGTTGGTGTTTCCGCCTTGGTTGTCGTTTCCGCCTTGGTTGGTGTTTCCGCCTTGGTTCCCTAAAGCTTTAATACTGTCTTGATCAAATACAAATTGAACATCATAGACATGGTGATAATTCATTGAATCAATATCTACTTTTACTTTTGCATTTAATTTTTTAGACAAATCGTTTACTTCTACTTCTACTACTCTTGTATTTTGTTCTTTATTTTCACTTAACACTTTTGCATTAACGAAAGAACCATTTTTCTCAAATTCAAATTTCGTAATCCATGTACTATTTGTTAATGTAAACGATACGTATTTCTTACCATCTTTTACTTTTAATACACCTGGGCTTTTTGTGTATGTGTTCATCATTGAGATTTCATCTGTTTGATCTTTTAACACTTTAAAGCCAATGCTGTATTCACCATCTTTAAGAGCTTTTGGATCAATTGTTGTGTTATTATCTTGGTTGTTGTTTTCACCTTGGTTGGTGTTTTCACCTTGGTTGTTGTTTTCACCTTGGTTGGTGTTTCCACCTTGGTTGGTGTTTTCACCTTGGTTATCTAACGGCTTAATGCTACCTTTATCAAATGCAAATTGAATATCGTAAAAATGGTGATAATTCATTGAATCGATATCTACTTTTACTTTTGCATTTAACTTTTTCGATAAATCTGGTACTTCTACTTCCACTACGCGTGTATCAGTTTTTTTATCTTCACTTATTACATTTGCATCAACAAACGAACTATTTTTCTCAAATTCAAATTTTGTAATCCAAGAACTGTTCGTTAACGTAAATGATACATACTTCTTACCATCTTTTACTTTTAGCACACCTGGACTTTTTGTATATGTGTTCATCATTGAAATTTCGTCTGTTTGATCTTTTAATGCCTTAAAATTGATGCTGTATTCACCATCTTTAATTGTTTCAGCATCTGTTTTTTTATTTTCATCTGGTTTTTCTGCTTCCGGTTTTTCTACTTCTGGTTGTTTCTCTTCATTTTTAATTTGTTCAAGTTTATCTTGTTCAAATAAAAGTTGTACATCATGCATTTGCTTATAATTTCTTGATGCCATTTCGATAAATACTTTTGTATTTAGTTTTTTAGATAAATCGTTTACTTCAAACTCTACTACTCTTGTATCTTTTTCCTTATCTTCACTCACTACTTTTGCATCAACAAATGCTCCATCTTTTTCCGTTTGGAAATTTTTAATTAATGAGCTACTTTTTAGTGTTACAATTGCTTTTTTCTTACCGTTTTCTACTTTTAATACCCCTGGATTTACCATGTAACTATTCATCTTAGATTCTTCATCTGTTTGATCTTTTAACACTTTAAATGGAATGCTGTACGCACCATCTGTAATTGTGTTAGAATTTGGTTGTTGATCTGGGTCAGGCTTTTGGTCGGGCTTCTGACCTGGATCGGTAGTTTCATTTGGATCTGGCTTATTAGCTGGGTCCTCTTTTTCATTTGGTTTTTCTACATGAATTGGTGTAATGCTATTTTGATCAAATGCAATACGAACGTCGTACTCATGATGATAATTTAAAAAATCAATATCTACTTTTACTTTTGCATTTAATACCTTCTCTACATCTTCTACATCAAATTCTACTACTCTTGTATCTTTTTCTTTATCTTCACTAATTACATTTGTCGCAACTAGCTTACCTGCTTTTTCTGTTTCAAATTTCGTAATCCATGAACTATTTGTTAATGTAAAGGATACTTTCTTTTTCCCATCCTTCACTTTTAAAGTTCCCGGACTTACTGAATATTGATTCATCATCGATTCTTCATCTGATGTATCTTTTAAAACTTTGAAGCCAATTGAATATTCACCGTCAGCCAACTTGGTAGCTGCTTGAACTGCAAGTGGTTGTAATGTTGATACGAATGTAAATATCATTAAAAACATAGCAACAATAATTTTTGTATACCTGTTCAATGGAACGACTCTCCCTTTTGAAAATTATTTAATACTGTTCCCATCAAATACAAAGCGAATATCATACGAAGCATTATAATTAATAATTGGAATATTAATTTTCACCTTGCCATTTAGTTTTTTTGACAAGTCAGCAACTTCAAATTCTACAACTCTAGTATTATCTTTTTTGTTTTCACTTAACACGGTTGTTTCTACAAATTGACCATCTTTTTCTACTTGGAAACTTTTAATAGAAGCACTATCTTTCACTTTAAATGAAACATATTGTTTTCCATTTTTAACTGTTAATGTTGCTGGGCTTTCAAAATAACTATTCATTCTAGACGATTCATCTTTATCGCCTTTCCATACAGTAAAAGCGATATTATATTTTCCATCAGCTAGTTTTGTAGCAGCCTTTGCATCTTGTAAACCTAGTGTTGCGATAAATGTAAATAAAACAGCAAATACGGCAATAATCATTTTAAATTGTTTAAACATATATTCATCACCCTTCAAAAGATTTATTTACTCAATTTCACTTTACGAATTAAGAAAGCACCTGAAATAAGAATTAACGCTGCAAACAATCCAATACGTGCTTCATCGCCTGTTTTTGGGTTATCTGTTTTTTCAGCTTTTCCATTTTCATTTTTTGTTTCTTTATTCACTTCTTTAGCTGTTTCCTTACTCTCTACTTTTGTTTTCTCTTCTTTTACTTGTGTATCTGTTTTCGCTTGATCATTATTTTTTGTTGTAGCAGCTACGCCATTATCGCCACCTACAGCTTTTACATTTGCATCAAAAGCAAAACGAATTGTGTAGTGGTGGTCATAGTTTGCACTTGGTACAACAACATGAATTTTTACAGCTGCCGGTTTGGATAAATCATCTACTTTAAACTCTACTGTTCTTTTATCTGCCGATTCATCTTTATTAACAACTTTCGCATCAACAAAATTCCCGTTCTCCGGTGCTTTAAATTCTGTAATCCAAGCACTATGATTCATCGGAACTTGTACTCTCATCTCACCGTTTTTCACTATTAATTTTGCCGGCTTTTCAAAATAGTCATTTGCCATTGAAGCTGAATCATTTTCCGCTTTTTGAATTACGTAATTAATATCGTAAGTACCATCAGCTAGTTTTGCTGAAGCATTCCCGTATGGCATTACAAGAAAAGCTAGCATACATACGAACGTTATAATAAAAGCGGGTAATACAGAAACCTTTTTCATTTTTCTTGTTTCCTCCTTGGCTATCTTTCATTTCACTTTTTCTGAAAATGATAATTATTCTCAATTCATAAGAAAAAAATAATCTCTTCTACCTATTATTTAATTAGCATTATTTTATGTAACATAAGCGTTATTGATTATCATTCTCATTGGATATTAAAAATAATATCTCACCCTATTCCTTATACGAAGGCATAGAAACTGAGAAAAAATTATAAAACGTATTTATTGATTATCATTCTCAATGCAAGTCAAAAAAAATAAACTTTCTCTTCTCCTCTTCTTTCACCTCTTCCCATAACAACACTATAGTTATAGAAACCCCGTTTCCCTCACTTCCCTTCCAATATTTCCACAACTAAGTCAATCTTAGCCTACTCATAAATTTTTTGTCAACTATATTACGTATAAAATTTTTAATATCTAAATTTCTCTATATGCGGCTTTTTTTACAAAAAAAGAGACTTTCTATTATAGAAAGCCTCTTTTCTCTATTTTTCTACAGCAATTTCCTGCTTTTGAAACTTAGAAACTATATAACCAAATCCTATACCGATTATGCCTGGAACTAACCAACCAATTCCTACACTATATAATGGAATCTTATCTAAAATAGGTGCTAGCGCTGCAATTTGAAGGTTTGCATTGTGTAACCCATCAAAGAAACTTATTGCAAATGCTCCTACAATCCCGCCCACATACATCGCTAATGGAAGACGAACGTAGTTTTCAACAAGTGATAATACGATAAGTACGATTCCAATTGGATAAATTGCGATTAAGATTGGTAATGCTAATGCATTTAACTGAGTTAACCCAAGGTTTGCTACCATAAATGCTAATACACAGAAAATGAAAACGACTTTTTGATAAGAAAGCTTTGGTAATAAAGAAGAGAAGTAATCACCACAAGCTGCAACAATACCTACAGAAGTTGTTAAACATGCTGCTGTAATTGCGATCCCTAGTAATAAAGTTCCGTAGCTACCAAATAAATGATTCACGACATTTGTTAAAATAATTCCTCCGTTTGCGCCCATTCCAAGCGATACACTAGAAGCTCCAAGATACGCAAGCGCTAAATATACAAGTAGTAAACCAAGTGCTGCAATAAATCCTGCAAAGATTGTTACTTTTGCAATACTATTTTTATTTGTAATGCCTTTTTCTTTTAACGCATGAATTACAACATTTCCGAATACCAGTGCCGCAAGTCCATCTAAAGTTAAATATCCATCAATAAATCCTTTAAAGAGAGGAGCACTATACACTTCTGTCGGTGCACCAAATTCTCCAATTGGTGTAATAAGTGCTTTACCTACGATAATTGCAATAACAGCTAATAATATTGGAGTTAGCACTTTACCAATACGACCCACTAATTTCGAAGGATTTAAAGCTAAATAGAAAGTGACTGCAAAGAAAATAAGTGTAAAGATAACAAGTGGATATGACTGACCAGCTATCTCACTTGGTAAAAACGGTGCAACACTCATCTCATAAGCTACTGTTCCTGTACGCGGCACACTTACGAATACGCCTAAACATAAATAAATTGCAGTGATAAAAACAAGTGCGAATATAGGATGTACACGTCCTGCTAGCTCATTAATATCTCCCTTTAAAGCTATAACAATTACTCCTAATAAAGGTAGTCCAACGCCTGTTACGATAAAACCAAACAACGCAATCCATACGTCTGTTCCAGCGCCTTGTCCTAATGCTGGTGGAAAAATCATATTACCCGCACCAAAAAACAGTGCAAATAACATTAAACTTATTGCAAACATCTCTGAAAACTTTAAAGATGATTTCATTTCTACTAACCTCCTAAAATAATAAATTAACAAAATATTCTGAATTAAAATCCGTTACATATCCTCTTTCAAGCATACTTCCCCGTAAAAGAACGCAAAAAACACCCGTCCCTAATAAAGGGACGAGTGTTGAAATCGTGGTTCCACCCTTATTCTAATAAAATGAATTTATAATGAAATAAGCTCATTTTATAGCTCGTGTAAATTGATAACGGTTTTATCCGCCAAGAATTACAATGCATCATGTATGCAGTTCACTCTTGAAGTTTAGAGGTGGTAAGCTTGTCTTTTCGTATTAGGAAGCTCACAGCCTAAGGCTTCCCTCTCTGAGAATCGTAAAATACAACTCATGTCCTCATCATTACTTTTATAAAATATCTTGTCGAAACTTGTTGTTTTTTATTATATGGGCTATTTTTTAAAAAATCAATAGTTTTATTTTTTCTGACAAAAAAATATAGGGAGAAAATTTTTCCTCCCTATAACTGCCCTATTAAAATTTCTAACTCTTCAGCTGTAACGCTCCGCCACTTTCCAACTTCAAGCTCATTTAGCTCTATATTCATAATGCGTACTCGCTTTAGCTTTATTACAGTAAATCCGAAAGCACGACTCATTCTACGAATTTGTCTGTTCATTCCTTGCGTTAAAACGATACGAAATGTTGATTGATCGACTCTTGTCACTTTGCACGGCTTCGTCATTCCATCTTTAATCTTTACACCGCGGGACATCTCATCAATAAACCAGTCCGTAAAAGGTTTATCGACTGTGACAACATATTCTTTCTCGTGCTCATGATCACCATGTAAAATTTGATTGGCAATCGCGCCGTCATTCGTTAATAAAATAAGTCCTTCTGATGCTTTATCTAATCGCCCAACTGGAAAGATTCGCTCTGGGTAATTGATATAATCAATAATATTATCTTCAATATGATCGGCTGCTGTACAAGTAATTCCGACTGGTTTATGAAATGCGATATACACTTTTTCTTTCTCTTCTTTTACAATAACTTGCCCATCAATCGTTACCCTATCACCATCGCTTACGAGTGCACCGTGCGTACATATTTCGCCGTTAATAGCCACGCGTCCAGCTTTAATGAGACGATCTGTTTCACGTCTGGAGCATAATTTTGCTTCGCTTATGTATTGGTTGATTTTCATGTTCTATTCCTTTTCACATATATTAAAAGCGTCAATCTATGGCAATATCATTCTGCCACGATTGACGCTTTTTCACTTCGCAAAAACAACTAAATAAATAACCCCAATCACCAAAAATATTCCACAACAAGCTAACAATACTTTTGCAAGTTTGTCCATAAACATATAATGGTTTCCCCTTTGTTTCGTTGTTTTCTATTTTAATTCGACAACTGTTACGCCTAGGCCTCCCTCGCCCATGTCACCGTAACGGAAGGTTTTTACACCGCGATGCTTCTTCAAGTAATCTTGTACACCTTGGCGAAGTGCTCCTGTCCCTTTACCGTGAATGATTGATACGCGAGGATAGCTTGCAAGCTGGGCATCGTCTAAGTATTTCTCAACGCGCGCCATTGCATTTTCAAATCGTTCACCACGAAGATCAAGTTCTAATGAAACGTGATAGTCTCTACCTTTTACCGTTGCAACTGCTTTTTTCTCTGTTTGCTTCGGTGTGTTAATGTATTCCATATTAGATTCTTTCACTTTCATCTTCAGAATACCGATTTGTACGCTCCACTCTGTATCGCTTACTTTTTCAAGTAGTTGACCTTTTTGACCGAACGTTAATACTTTCACTTCATCACCTGCACGTAACTGTTGTTTCGGTGCAGTGTTTTTCACATTTACTTTTTGTTTCTTAACAAGCTCTGGTGCTGCGCCTTCTAGACGACTCTTCGCTTCAATTAGCTCGTGGTCTTTCACATTTGCAAGCTGTGCTTTACGCAATTGACGAAGTTCTTGAATAATGCCTTCTGCTTCTTTCTTTGCAGCTTCGACTTTTTCTTCTCCTTCTTTTTGCGCTTTTAATAATCGTTCATCACGATCTTCGTTAAATTCAATGATTTGACGTTGTAATTCACGATGCAGTTTTTCAGATTGTTTGCGAAGCGCTTCTGCTTCGTTCCAGTCACGCTCTGCGTTCTTCTGGCTTTCTTCTAACTTCGCAATCATATTTTCAATTTTATTCGTATCTGTACTAATGTGATTGCGTGCTTGCTCAATAACGCGATCAGATAATCCAAGACGTTTCGAAATTTCAAAGGCATTACTACGGCCTGGTACACCGATTAATAATTTATAAGTTGGACTTAATGTATTTACATCAAACTCAACACTCGCATTAATAACTTGCTCACGGTTATATCCGTATGCTTTTAATTCTGGATAATGCGTCGTTGCAACAACGCGAGCACCGCGATTACATACTTCATCTAAAATTGAAATGGCAAGTGCAGCCCCTTCTTGCGGGTCTGTTCCAGCACCTAATTCATCGAATAAAACTAAACTTTCAAAATCAGCTTTTTCTAAAATATCAACGATGTTCACCATATGTGAGGAGAACGTACTTAAACTTTGTTCAATCGATTGCTCATCACCGATATCAGCAAAGATATTTTTGAATACACAAATCTCTGACTCATCCATTACTGGAATGTGAAGGCCAGATTGCGCCATTAACACACAAATACCAACTGTTTTCAGCGTAACTGTTTTACCACCTGTATTCGGTCCTGTAATAACAATTGTCGTGAAATCTTTACCTAACATAATGTTATTTGGCACGATTATTTCTGGATCGATTAGCGGATGGCGAGCTTGTCTTAAATCCATATAACGCTCGTTATTTACGATTGGTTTCGTTGCTTTAATTCGTTTCGCATAAAAAGCTTTCGCAAAGATGAAATCAAGATTTGCAACTACTTCTACGTTTGATAAAACGATATCGGCTTCTACTGCTACTTCTTCTGTTAACATCAATAAGATGCGTTCAATTTCTTGTTTTTCTTTCACACGTGCTTCTTGTAGTGCATTATTTAATTCTACAATTACTTGTGGTTCAATAAATAACGTTTGTCCAGAAGCAGATTGATCGTGAACAATACCGCCATATACGCCGCGATATTCTTGCTTTACTGGGATTACGTAACGTTCGTTACGAATCGTTACAATCGAATCAGACAGCATCTTTTGCGCGTTTGAAGAGCGCGTCATATTTTCTAACTTTTCACGAATACGGCTTTCCGCAGTACGAATTTGAGTACGAATACCACGCAGTTTATCACTTGCGCTATCGACTACTTCACCGCCGTCACCGATGCAATTTGTAATTTTCTTTTCTAAATCATATAAAGATATAATTTGAGCGACGTGAGTTTCTAAAATCGGAAGCTCGACACCGTTATCAGCCATATCTTCAATGAAACGTTTCATATTACGACTACCATACATCGTATTCGCAATATCAAGTAATTCATTTGGACTTAACATACTCCCAATTTTTGCACGCTTCACATTTGAGCGAATATCCGTAATACCACCTAATGGTGCACTACCTTTTAAACGAATAACTTTCGCTGCTTCATCCGTTGTATCTTGCATTTCTACAATTTCTTCAAAATCAGTGCTCGGCACTAAATGCTTCACTTTGTCACGACCAAGTGAAGATGCTGTATGTTCAAGTAATTGTTCTTTTACTTTATTGTATTCTAATACACGCAACGTTCTTTCTAACATGTTGCAGGTCCCCCTTGTATTACTTATTACGTTTAATATAGTCTAATAAACGTTCAATATCCCACGTGTTAATCACGTTATCTTTTTGAATCCAACCTTTACGTGCTGCTGCTACACCTGTTTCCATATCTTCTAACATTTCAAGCGTATGAGCATCCGTATTAATCGCTACTTTCACACCAGCATCTTGTGCTTGTTTTAATAATTTCGCGCTTAAATCTAGACGGTTCGGATTCGCATTTAATTCTAAAACTGTATTTGTCTCTTTTGCTAGTTCAATTAATAAATCTGTATCTACATCATAACCCTCACGACGCCCGAGAAGACGTCCTGTAGGATGGGCAATCATTGTGACATGTTTATTCTCAAGTGCAGTACGTAGACGCTTCATAATCGTTTCACGGTCTTGTGAGAAGCTAGAGTGAATCGCTCCAATGACATAATCTAATTCTGCTAATACTTCATCATCAAAATCAAGCGAGGCATCTGGTAAAATGTCCATTTCAATTCCGCGTAAAATTGTAATGTCTGGATACTTTTCATTCATACGTTCAATTTCTTTCGCTTGCTCACGAAGACGCTCTTTCGTTAAACCGTTCGCCACTTTTAAGTATTGCGAGTGATCAGTAATCGCCATAAACTTATATCCACGAGCACGGCACGCTTGTACCATTTCTTCAATAGAAAAAGCACCGTCACTCCAAGTTGTATGCATATGTAAATCACCTTGTATATCGGAAAACTGAATTAAGTTCGGATACTCTTTAATTAATTCAATTTCTTTTCCATCTTCACGCACTTCTGGCGGAATAAATGGCAAACCGAAATGAGCAAAGAAGTCTTCTTCAGTCTCAAATGTTTTCACTTCACCTGTTTCCAAGTTCTCTACACCGTACTCACTAATTTTCTCGCCTTTATCTTTTGCGATTTGACGCATTTTTACGTTATGATCTTTTGAACCTGTGAAATGGTGAAGAGTTGTAATAAACTCTTCTGGTTTTACTAAACGGAAATCAATTGAAATATCATATTCATATTGAAGACGGACAGAAACTTTTGTATCTCCACTTGCTATTACTTCAATCATATTATCAAATTGTAGTAAATGCTCACGTACCGCTGCTGGTTCTGTCGTTGCAATGATAAAATCTAAATCTTTCACTGTTTCACGAACACGGCGCAAACTACCAGCGCGAGAGAAACGAATTACTTCAGCAATATTCGACAATTTCTCCTCTATTTCCCCGGCAATAGGCAATACCATCGCAATTGGTAAACGCTCTGGACGAGAGCCTACTTGATCGATTGCTTCTAATATTTTCTCTTCTGTCTTCTTACCGAAACCTGCTAAAGCTTGTACTTTATTTTCCTCACAAACAGCTTTTAGCGATTCCATATCAACAACACCAAGTTCTTTGTATAACTTAGCTACCTTCTTACCACCAAGACCTGGTAGTTTTAATAACGGCAATAAGCTACTTGGTACTTCTTTTTCAAGTTCTTGTAATACTTCAGATGTTCCCGATTCTATATATTCTTGAATAACTGCTGCTGTTCCTTTTCCAATGCCCGGTATCTTCGTGAAATCTTCAATCTCAGAAAGACTACGATCATCACTTTCTAATGCTGCTGCCGCTTTACGAAATGCAGATATTTTAAATGGATTCGCGCCCTTTAATTCCATAAAAAGCCCGATTGTCTCTAATAATTTGATAACTTGTTTTTTATTTACTTTCATCATTGCCCCGCCTTTCTTTCATAGAAAAAAACTTCTCTTTCCGAAAAAAGAGAAGTTATACTCTGCTACCTGTCTGCCATAGTTCCTTCACCTTTTCAGATAGAATCGGTGTATCGTCTACAATTATTTTGCTAATTGATGATTTTTGTAATGGTGTTTGTACTTGTTCAATCGGAAGAATGTTTCCAATGATAATTAAGACAAACAAAATAATATATACTTCTAAAAATCCGAGGATTGCCCCCGCAAACGCATTTACTTGCTTTAAAACCGGTATTTCTGCAAACATATTTAACAAATTACCAAGTAATGAAAGTGCAATTTTAGTGATAATAAACAATATGATAAACGCAAGCGCTTGATAAAATACTGTCTCAATATTATTTGCATCAATCCATTCTGGAACAGATACGTTTTTATCAAATGGATACGGAATAAATTTCGCAAGTGCTGGCGCTAAATCTTTACAGTACCAGTATGCAACAAGGTATGCGATAATAAAGCTTGTTAACTTTACAAGTTGCAGAATAAACCCTCTGCGTAAGCCGAGGAAAAATCCCATAACAAGCAGTAAAATGATAATAATATCAATCATGTTATTCCATTCCTTTTTTTGTCATACTTTCTTTCAATTTCTCATGTTCTTCTTTTAATTTTATGTAATCGTGTATGACGTTTACCGCCGTCAATACCGCTAGTCTACTCGTGTCAAGCGAAGGATTCTTGGCATTGAGTTCGCGCATTTTATCATCCACAATCGCTGCTACCATGCGGATATGACTTGTACTTTCATCGCCAACAACTGAATATTGCTGACCATAGATTTCTACATTAATTCGACTTTTCTTTCCCTTTTGTTGTGACAACTCACCGGCCTCCAATCACGTACAGAATCCTAAAGTTTATCATACCATGAACCTTCATAATATGGAAACAGAAAGAACAATCCGATATGATAAAAATAACAATATAAAAAAAGGGGCGACCATTATGTCAAATTCTATCGTAATTCAAACAAATTCTACAGTAATTGAAGACATGAAACAACAATATAAACATTCGCTTAGCCCGAAAACTCCGCAAGGCGGGATCTTCATGGCAAAGGTACCATCTTGCACGATTACAGCGTATAAATCTGGAAAAGTAATGTTCCAAGGAGGCCGCGCTGAAGCAGAAGCTGCCCGTTGGCAAACTGTCTTCCAAACTCCAAAAACAGCTGTAAAAAAATCTGTCGATTCACACCGTTATGCACCGCCTGCTTCCATCGGTACAATGTCTATCGTAGGGTCAGATGAAGTGGGTACTGGTGATTTCTTCGGGCCGATGACAGTCGTTGCTGTATATGTGGATGCGAAGCAAATTCCACTACTAAAAGAACTTGGTGTAAAAGACTCTAAAAACTTAAATGACGAACAAATTACTGCCATTGCGAAACAACTTCTACACGTTGTTCCTTATAGCTCTCTTGTCCTTCATAACGAAAAATATAACGAGCTATTTGATAAAGGAAACAACCAAGGTAAGTTAAAAGCTTTACTACACAATAAAGCTATTACAAACTTATTAGCTAAAATGGCACCTACAAAACCTGAAGGCGTCTTAATCGATCAATTCACACAACCTGATACATACTATAAATATTTAGCAAAACAAAAACAGGTACAGCGTGAAAATGTTTACTTCGCTACGAAAGGTGAAAGCGTCCATTTAGCAGTAGCCGCCGCCTCCATTTTAGCTCGTTACTCATTCGTAAAACAATTTAACGAACTAAGCAAAAAAGCTGGTATGCCCCTTCCAAAAGGTGCAGGTAAACAAGTTGATATCGCTGCTGCTAAATTAATTCAAAAGCTTGGTAAAGAACGATTACCTGAGTTTGTGAAACTGCATTTCGCTAATACGGAGAAGGCGCTTCGCTTATTAAAATAGTATCGACAAAAACAGGAGCCTACAAACTCCTGTTTTTTGTTTCACCCTACTATTGTCCTTATAGTTTTGTTACAATTATAATATACAGATTATTCCAAAATAGGAGGGCATCCCCATTGCTACTTCTACAAATGATTCTAAATATTTTACTAGGCGATCCACACGAAAGACAGTTTGAAATTAGGGAAAACATTCAGCTACTAAGTGAACAACGAGCGTTCAACGATTTAATAGAGCGTTATGGTCGCTCTTTCTTATTAAACTTTCGGATTCGAAGATTTATCGGGAAACACGATGCTCGCTCGTTAATACATAATCCAGCAAAACTACAACACTTCTGTGAGGAACTTGAATGTATGATTAGAAAAAGGAGGTTTTTCATATGAACGCTGTAAAAGTTAAAAAGCTATTATATGTTTTCGTACACCTCGTAGGCCCACTTTCTTACTTCACTATTTCTACCATTTGGGGAGCTTTTTTCACTACTAAATCCACATTCGAAAATATATCTGATAATCTTGGCGTGATTGCCATCTATTACGTGTTCATGAGTTTACTGTGGTTTTTCTATTTAGATCGATTAGGCAAAGACATAAATAAGATTACAAAAGAAATTAACGATAAGAAGATGTAATACATGAAAAAAGGAGAGTCGCCAAGACTCTCCTTTTTTATGTTAGCTTCGTTTCTGCTTCTTATTTGATGAAGGTACTTTATGTGAACCTGTTTCATGTGTCGTCGTTCCTTGTCCTTCTACTTCTGGAGAACCAAGGCTTGACCTTGAATGATCTTTTTTCACTTTTTTACTCATTTATATTCACCCCTTCGCGTTACTTTTTGCTACGGGGTCATAAACTATGCAAACAAAAAAGCGAGAGGAAATCCTCTCGCTTTTTTCATATTTTAGAATTCAGAAGAACCTGGAGTTCTTGGGAATGGAATTACGTCACGGATGTTAGCCATGCCAGTGATGTACATTAGGAAGCGCTCGAAACCTAGACCGAATCCAGCGTGTTTTGTACCGCCGTATTTTCTAAGTTCTAAGTACCACCAGTAGTCCTCTTCGTTCATACCTAATTCTTTAATTCTGTCTACTAAAACGTCCATTCTTTCTTCACGTTGACTTCCGCCGATTAATTCGCCGATGCCAGGAACTAGAAGGTCAGTAGCAGCTACTGTTTTACCGTCTTCATTCAAACGCATGTAGAATGCTTTAATGTCTTTCGGATAGTCAGTTACGAATACAGGGCGTTTGAAGATTTCTTCTGATAAGTATCTTTCGTGCTCTGTTTGTAAGTCAATTCCCCATTCTACTGGGTATTTGAAGTCAGCACCTGATTCTTGAAGTACTTTAATTGCTTCTGTATAAGTGATGCGACCGAAGTCTGAGTTAATTACGTTGTTCATGCGCTCAAGAACTGTTTTATCAACGAAGCTGTTGAAGAATTCCATTTCTTCTGGTGCATGCTCTAATACGTATTTCATTGCATACTTCAGCATATCTTCTGTAAGGTTCATTACATCCCCTAGTTCCGCGAATGCAATCTCAGGCTCAACCATCCAGAACTCAGCAGCGTGGCGAGTTGTGTTTGAGTTTTCTGCACGGAATGTAGGTCCGAATGTGTATACATCACGGAATGCTAATGCATAAGCTTCAGCGTTCAGCTGTCCACTTACTGTTAAGTTTGTTTCTTTACCGAAGAAGTCTTTTGACTCATCAACTTTTCCGTCTTCACCTTTTGGTAGGTTATTTAAATCTTGCGTTGTTACGCGGAACATTTCGCCAGCACCTTCTGTATCACTACCAGTGATGATAGGTGTATGAACATGTACGAATCCACGCTCTTGGAAGAATTGGTGAATCGCAAATGCTGCGATAGAACGTACGCGGAACGTTGCAGAGAATGCATTTGTTCTTGGACGTAAGTGAGCGATTGTACGTAAGTATTCAAATGTATGACGTTTCTTTTGAAGTGGGTAATCAGAATCTGATAAGCCCTCGATATCAATTTTTTCTGCTTTAATTTCAAATGGTTGCTTCGCTCCAGGCGTTGCAATTACTTTACCTTCTACTTTAACTGAAGAGCTAAGTGGAAGTTTTGCAATTTCTTTGAAGTTCTCTAATTCTGTATCGAAAACGATTTGAACGCTTTTGAAGAAGCTACCGTCGTTTAATTCGATGAAACCAAATGCTTTTGAATCACGTAAGTTACGAATCCACCCTGATACTTGTACTGTTTGATCTGCATACTTTTCTGTATCTCTATACAGACTTTTTACTAATGTGTTTTCCATAGTGAAATTCTCCTTTGCTCATATATTTAAATACAAAAAAACCTTTCATCCATAAAGGGACGAAAGGTTAAACTTCGCGGTACCACCCAATTTGTCATAAAGACCAACTTTAACTCGTATGTAATACATACTTCCCGGTTTGTAACAGGCCGGATTCCCGTCTAAGTCTACTCTTGAATACAAGATTCAATTTCGGTTAGCAACTCCAAGGTGTTCTTCACATATACCGCCTCATCAGGCTCTCACCGTCCCTGACTCGCTTTGGATTATAGTATATACTACTTTTCCTTATCATCGTCTTTCATTTTGTTAAACTAAAATTAATGTACTACATTCGAGAGAAAGATGCAAGGTGTCGGAAAATATATGAGCGATTTTTGTAATATATCGACTTACCGACAGTGTCCGACAACTAACCCAATAAAAAAATTGCCGGAATATATCCGGCAATTTTCTAATTACTTACGTAACTCCGCACCGAATTTCTCTTCTACCGTTGTTAGTACACGGTTATGTGCTTCTGTTACTTCTTCGTCTGTTAATGTACGTTCTGCATCGAAGTAAGTCATAGAGAATGCAAGTGATTTCTTGCCTTCTTCCATTTTTTCACCTTCGTATAAGTCGAATAGTGTTACGTCTTTCAGAAGTGCTCCGCCAGCTTCAGCAATGACTTGCTTCATTTCACCAGCTTTTGTTTCTTTTGTTACTACAACAGCCATGTCACGTGTCATAGATGGGAAACGTGGAATTGCTGCGTAGTAAGTTTCTTCAGCGTCTGCACCGAATACTTTTACAAGAGATAATTCAAATACGAATGTATTTTTCACATCTAATTGTTTTTCTGCTTCTGGGTGCAATTGACCGATGAAACCAATTACTTCGCCATCTAATACGATGTCAGCTGTACGGCCTGGGTGCATACCTTCACGTTTTGCTGGTGCATATGTGATTTGGTTTGCAACGCCAAGTACGTCGAATAGTCCTTCTAGTACACCTTTCACAACGAAGAAGTCTACTACTTTCTTCTCACCTTGCCATGCATGGTGAAGAGCAAGACCTGTCATAACACCTGCAAGATGTTGTTCTTCTTTCGGAAGTTCTCCTTCTTCTGTCGGTAAGAAGATAGAACCTACTTCGTATAAAGCAACGCTGTCGTTTTTACGAGCGACATTGTATGAAACTGCTTCTAGTAATTGCGGTACTAAGCTTAAACGAAGTTGGCTACGTTCTTCACTCATTGGAAGTGCAAGACCTACAGGCGCCTTTTCGTTTGGCTCAACCATATATTGTTTCGCTTTATCAGCGCTTGTTAATGAATATGTGATTGCTTCATATAAACCAGCACCCTCTAAGAAGCGGCGTACTTTACGACGTTTCGTTTGTGCTGATGTTAATTTACCACGAGTCATCGTTCCAGAAGGTAATGTAACTGGAATGTGGTCATAACCGTATAGACGGCCCACTTCTTCTACTAAGTCTTCTGAAATTGTAATATCAGGACGACGTGCTGGTACATTCACGTGGAATGTTCCTTCTACTTCTGTGAATGGGAATTTCAAGTTTGTGAACATTGTACCCATTTCACTCGCAGAAATATTTGTACCTAATACACGGTTTACTTTTTCAGCAGTAACAGATACTGTACGCTCTTGTACTTGTAAGTTGTCAGCTTCTACTACACCTTCAAGTGCTTCACCGCCAGCATATTTCGCCATTAAAGCAGCTGCGTGTTGAATTGCTTCAAATGTACGTGTTGGGTCGATTCCTTTTTCGAAACGTGCACTTGATTCACTACGAAGACCTAAGTCTTTTGATGTACGACGTACTGTTTGACCTGCAAAGTATGCAGACTCAATTAGAACGTTTACTGTCTCATTTGTAACTTCAGAATCCGCCCCGCCCATTACACCAGCAACAGCTAAAGCTTTCGTGCCGTTTGTAATTACAAGGTGGTGCCTTTGTAATGTACGCTCTTGATCATCTAACGTTTCAATTTTTTCGCCTTCTTTTGCAAGACGAACAACGATTTCTTTTGAACCTAATTTATCGTAATCGAATGCATGTAACGGTTGACCGTATTCCATTAAAATGTAGTTTGTAATATCAACTACGTTGCTAATTGGACGAATGCCAGCTGCCATAAGACGAGTTTGCATCCACATTGGTGATGGACCAATCTTTACGTTTTTAACCATTTTTGCAATGTATAATGGGTTTTCTTCTTTCGCTTCTACACTTACAGAAATATAATCAGAAGTTTTTTCTGCTGTTTCTTGTAAGTCGATAGCTGGAAGTTTTACTTCGCGGCCATAAATAGCAGCTACTTCGTAAGCAACACCTAACATGTTTAAGCAATCTGCACGGTTTGGTGTTAAGCCAAGCTCAAGTACTTCATCGTGTAAGTTTAAAATTTCAAGTGCATCTGCACCAACTTCAGCGTCACTTGGGAAGATGAAGATACCATCTGCGTATTCTTTTGAAACTAACTTTCCATCAATACCAAGCTCTTGAAGAGCACAAACCATACCGTGAGAAGCTTCACCGCGTAGTTTTGCTTTTTTGATTTTGAAGTTACCAGGAAGTACAGCTCCAACTTTTGCAACTGGTACTTTTAAACCTTTTGCAATGTTAGCAGCTCCACAAATAATTTGAACTGGCTCTTCTTCACCGATATCGATTAAGCATTTGCTTAATTTATCAGCTTCTGGGTGTTTTTCACATTCTAATACGTGACCAACTACAACACCTTTTACACCTTTATTTAATACTTCAACGCCTTCTACTTCAATACCACTTTTCGTGATTTTGTCTGCTAGTTCTTGTGCTGTTACATCTTTAATATCTACATACTCTTGTAACCAACGATATGATACGAACATACTTATCCTCTCCTTCCCTTACGCTCGTTTGAATTGTTGTAAGAAACGTACATCATTTGTATAGAAATGACGAATGTCATCTACTCCGTATTTCAACATTGCGATACGCTCTGCGCCCATACCGAATGCGAAACCTTGATATTCTTTTGAATCATAACCAGCCATTTCAAGTACGTTCGGGTGAACCATACCTGCGCCTAGAATTTCAATCCAGCCAGTTCCTTTACAAGTGCCGCAGCCTTTGCCATGACACATCATACAAGAAATATCCATCTCTACAGATGGCTCTGTGAATGGGAAGAAACTTGGACGAAGACGGATTTCACGATCTTCACCGAACATCTTTTTCACGAATACTTGCAGTGTACCTTTTAAGTCACTCATACGAATGTTTTTATCAATTACAAGGCCTTCAATTTGCATGAACTGATGTGAATGCGTCGCATCGTCGTCATCACGGCGATACACTTTACCAGGACAAATAATTTTAATTGGGCCTTTTTCTTTATTATTTTCCATCGTACGTGCTTGCACAGAAGATGTATGTGTACGTAGTAACGTTTCTTCTGTGATGTAGAATGTATCTTGCATATCACGCGCTGGGTGATCTTTCGGTAAGTTTAGTGCTTCGAAGTTGTAGTAGTCTTTTTCTACTTCTGTTCCTTCAGCTACTTCATAACCCATACCGATGAATACATCTTCAATTTGCTCAACAACAGCCGTTAACGGATGGTGACAACCTGTTTCAACAGGACGACCTGGCAATGTAACATCAATTGTTTCAGTAGCTAATTTCGCTTCAATTACTGCTTTTTCTAAGTTACTAATTTTGTCGTCTAGACGCGTTTGAATCGCTTCACGTACTTCATTTACTAATGCTCCCATACGTGGACGCTCTTCTGCTGATAATTTTCCCATGCCGCGTAATACTTCTGTAATTGGGCCTTTTTTTCCTAAATACGCTACGCGTACGTCGTTTAAGCCCTTTAGCTCTTTCGCTTCTTCAATAAGCTCTAACGCTTTTTGCTTTAGCTCTTTTAAACGTGCTTCCATTTTGGAACCCTCCTAATTTTAAAAATAAAAAAACCTCGCTCCCAAAAAGGGACGAGGTAAATTCGCGGTACCACCCTAAATTGACAGAACATGTCTGCCCACTCATTAGTTATAACGATCAATTCTGACCGGAACGCCTTTACATATACATGGTCCTGGCGTCAACTCCAGAGGTGAATTCACTTCCGTCTACCATAAGAATGCTTTCAGTCTACGGCACTCTCTCCCTATATGGCGATTTTGTAAGCTACTCTTCTCTATCAACGTTTTTCGTTATTTAACTTTTAATATAATGTACTTCAACTTATTATAAGAAGTTTTTTATTTGTTCGCAACCGGGCTTTGCAAATAATACGTTAAAATCCCTGCTGCAACCGCAACATTTAATGATTCTGCCCCGCCGTAAATCGGAATATACAAGTTTTGATCCGTTTTTGCAAGAATTTCTTGGCGTACGCCATTTCCTTCATTTCCTACAATTAATGCAAAACTGCCAGCCGGCGTTACTTCACCATACGGAACTCCATTTTCAAGAGCTGTTCCATATACAGGAACGTTATTTTCTTTTAACTTGTCTACCCATTCTTCTAAGTTCCCTTTTACAATTGGTAAGTGGAAAATAGAGCCTTGTGTAGAGCGGAGTACTTTACTATTGTAAACATCAACACAACCTTCTCCAAGCACAACGGCGTGAATACCAGCTGCATCAGCTGTACGAATAATTGTTCCTAAATTACCTGGGTCTTGCAGGCCATCTAATAAAAGGAATTTCCCATCAGTAAGAGCTACTTCTTTCTCATGCTTCTCACAAACAGCAAATACACCTTGCGTCGTTTCTGTTTCACGAAGTATTTTTACAATCGCCTCAGGTACGATGTACATTTCCACATCATTAACTGTCCAATCTTTCGGAAGGTCTGTCTGATCTGAAACGATAAGTTCTGTTACAATTCCTGCCTTCAAAGCTTCCTCGACTAAGTGGAATCCTTCTACAAAAAATAAACCTTTTTTATCGCGTTCTTTTTTCGTTTGCAGCTTTTTCCACTGCTTTACACGCGGATTTTGTACTGAATCAATGTTTTTCATAATATGTATTTCCCTCTCTTCTTGTCTTATCATTATAGCCTATTTTTCATACATATTTACATAAAAAAGAACAAAAACTAACGTCAGTTTCAATTCTGAAGAAGAGGTGAAAGCAATGAGTTTTAATTTACGCGGTGCCGTATTAGCGAATGTATCTGGAAATTCACAAGATCAATTACAAGAAACAATCGTCGATGCAATTCAAAGCGGTGAAGAAAAAATGCTTCCAGGTCTTGGCGTTTTATTTGAAGTCATTTGGAAAAACGCTGATGAAAATGAAAAGCATGAAATGTTAGAAACACTAGAGCAAGGATTAAAAAAATAAGCAATTTGAAAATCACCTTTGCATAAGCTAAGGTGATTTTTTTGCAGAAAATTTTTTTCTTCTCCTAAACATTTCTACTTTACTAACGAACTATGATGGAGTACAATGTTCAAAATACATTTAAACCGATCGATTTTTCTTCATATACACCATAAGATAAAAGGAGTGAATGTTTTATGCACCGTATTACGCTTGAACAAATTTTTAAACACCACATTACACAAAAATACGTAAACCGTTCTGGAATGGTCCACGCGATCGCTGTCGCTTACCATGCGTTTCACCTAGCCAAAAAGCATCACGCCTCAGTCGATGCTGCCACAAAAGCTGGCTTCCTTCATGATATCGGACATCATACGTGGTACACAGGCGGCGAATGGGATTATGACTTATATAAAAAGAATGATATCCATGCAATTAAAGGCGCTGAAAGAGCACATAAATTACTTATTAGATTAGGAGAACATCCAAAACTAGCAAAAGAAATTTCTATTGCAATTCTTCTTCATACAGATTCTTTCTTAGTGGAACAAGAAATTGAAAGAACATCTCTTCAAAATATTATTAAATGGGCAGACGAAGCAGATGAAGAACCGGGCGGAGCGCATCATTATCGAACAATTTCTTATGAAAAAGCACTTAAAGCAATTCAGCAATTAGATCGATTGGTAGAGCGTGAATTGCAAATAGAGCAAGCAAAATTGAATAACAAGACAGAACATAGTTATCAATGAGAAAGAGGCATCACTACAGGGTGATACCTCTTTTATTATTTTATGAAAAATATACCTTTATATGTAATATTTAAATATTACGCCTGAAAACAAAATCCATTATTCCAGCTATGTTATTTCATATTATGAATAATATGTTAGCATTCTTAGGATAAAGAGAGGTATCATGATGATACCTCTCTTTACTCTTTTTATAACAACTTCTTTATACTAATTTTAATTTCTTTAATTGTCTTATTAGCGAGGATAAATGGATTACAAGCACAATGTAAAAGTATACACAACATAGGATTTATTATTTTTACTGCCGGACTACTGGGAGTTATTTTCTGGGTTCTCATGTCTGCAGGTGATTCATTCTATATCTAATTGAATCCTTGTATAAGAAAACAAAAAAGCAAGGAAATTAATTCCCTGCTTTTCTATTTGGTTTATTGCCTGATTGTAAGAAGAACGATAACACCCAAGCGATACCTGCTAGTATCGTTGCGATTAAGAAGGCATCGTTAATACCGTTAATTGCAGATAGCTTTGAAATTTGTCCATATAATAGTTGTGTGCTCATCGCGTCTCCTGCTTGAGCTGATCCAGCTAAGGCCGCTAAGCTTTGACCCATGCCGTGTACTTTATCAACTAAAATTGGGTTTGATGTTGTTAACATGTTGCCGTAATCAGCTACGTGAGCAGTCGTTTGTTGCGTCATAAGTGTAATTAAAATAGCTGTTCCGATTGAACCCGCTACTTGTCTTGACGTATTTTGCGTTGCTGTACCGTGAGAAATTAATTTCATCGGCAGCGCGTTCATACCAGCTGTCATAATTGGCATCATAATGAATGACATACCAATTGAACGTATAATGTAATCCGTCATAATAACGCTATACGGCGTATCCATCGATAATTTTGTAAATTCATATGTCGCATACGTCGTAATTGCCAATCCAATTATCGCTAATGGACGAATACCATATTTATCGAATAATTTACCCGCTACTGGTCCCATGATCCCCATAATTAATGATCCTGGAAGAAGTAGTAAACCAGATTCAATTGGCGTAAAGCCACGAATGTTTTGCAGATATACTGGAAGCAATAACATACCTCCGAATAATGCCATCGTAACGATTGCATTAATTACTAAAGTAAAAGTAAATACTGGATATTTAAATACTTGTAAATCAAGCATTTTATTGTCCGTTGTTAACTCTCTCCAAATAAATAACGCTAAACCAATTACACCGATAACAAGTGAAATAATGACTTCTGCACTAGTCCAACTATTATTTCCAGCTTCACTAAATCCGTACAATAAGCTTCCTAGTCCAATACTTGAACTAACCACACCGAATATATCTAATTTCGTTTTAGACACCGGCTGAGCTAGTGTAAAGAATTTTAAAGATAGGAACGTAATAATTAAACCAATAATAAACATCGCATAGAACATTAAGTTCCAGCTATAGTTTTCAATCACCCAACCTGTTACAGTTGGTCCGATAGCTGGTGCTAAAATCATCGCTACACCTAGTAATCCCATCGCCGCTCCGCGTTTATGAGGCGGGAATAACGTCATGAAGATATTCATACCAACCGGCATTAAAATACCCGCACCAACTGCTTGAATTACGCGACCTGTCATCATCATTGTAAAGTTTCCTGAAGTAGCACAAATGATAGATCCTACCGTGAAGAATAACATTGCTGCTACGAATAATTTACGATACGTAAATCGTGAAACTAAAAAGGCACTAATCGGTACTAAAATACCATTTACAAGCATGAAGCCTGTAATTAACCATTGTGCTGTTGAAGTTGATACATTAAATTCATTCATTAACGGAGGTAATGCAACATTAATGATTGTTTGGTTTAAAATAGAAACGAACATGCCTAGAATTAATACAGCTACAACTGCTTTTACGTTCACATTCTCTACAGGCATAGACATTTGTTTTTTCGGCACTTCTTTTTCTTGTTTTACTTCTTCTTGCTTTCCTGTTTCTAACTCAACTACATTAGAAATTTCCGATTCTTGCTTTCGTTCAATTTCTTTCTCTTCTGTTTCAACTTTACTTACTTCTATTTTACTTACGGCTGGGACTTGTTCTTCTCCCATTTTCGTTTTTTTCTTTCGTAAAAGACGATTTACAAGGAAGAAGACGATTATACAAAATAGTGCATATCCTGCAATTACAATTGAGGACATCTCATCTCCCCCTTACTTATGAATACGAACTGTCACATTCATGCCAGGAACAATATTTACTGATTTGCTATGATCTAAAGAAATTTTAACTGGTACTACTTGTGTTACTTTCGTATAGTTCGCTGTTGCGTTGCTTGATGGCAACATAGAGAATGTATTCGCTGTTGTTAAGCCAACTTGTTCTACTTTTCCTGTTAACGTTGTATCTGGGTATGCATCTACATACACATCTACATCTTGACCTTTTTGAACATCATCAACATCTGTTTCTTCAATGTTTGCTGTTACCCATAAATTGTTCATATCAAATGCATAAGCAATCGGGCTACCCGCTCCAACGAAAGCATTTGTTGTCGCGTTTGATTGTACAACTGTTGCATTTTGTGGAATTGTTACATCTACTGTTTGTTCTCCATTAGCTGCCGCTACAGTAACAGTACCTAATTTATCGTTCTCATTATAATTTTTTCCTACTTCAGCTTTCCAGTCAGTTAGTTTACCTGCTACTGGTGAAGCAACCGGAATTACCTTTCCATCAATCTTTGCATTGTCTGTTTTTAAGTAATTTTCCGTTTGATTGTAATAGTAATAACCGCCAATACCGCCGCCAACTAGTACAATTAATGTGATAATGTTGATAATTACCATTCTTCGAAACTGATTCATTGCATTCCTCTCCTTATATCGCATATAATTTTTTTCTAAACTATTTATGTCCTTATTGTTTAGATTGTTTAATTGTTAATTATATTAACCTTTTAACAAAAAAATCACACCATCTGCAGCGTAAATCGAAACTTCTCTACCTGCGAGCGGTGCTGATTTCTGAAGGACTATCGTTTATAATTATAAATAATTATTTTGAATCTACAACCGACAATTTACGTATGAAATGTCGTTTAAACAACAATATAATACCAATATGTTGTTTAAGTATAGAAAATTAAACGAGGGGAAATAAAAATGTCTATTAAAAATACAAATGATCCACGTGTAAAACGGACGAGACAACTCATACAGGATGCTTTTGTCGCTTTAGTAGGCGAAAAAGGTTTTGAAAATGTTACTGTTCAACATATCGCAGAACGCGCTCCTGTAAACCGCGCTACATTTTATAGCCATTACCACGATAAATATGACTTACTAGACAAAAGCATTGAAGAAATGTTAGAAAAGCTAACTGAAGTAATTAAACCGAGAAATAGAAATAAAGAAGATTTCCAACTAACATTTGATTCGCCACATCCAAGTTTTTTGGCCTTGTTCGAACATATTGCAGAAAACACTAACTTCTATAACGTCATGCTTGGTGATAAAGCTGCTGGAAACTATACGTATAAGATGATGAAAGCAATTCAAACGCATTTAACATTAAGCCTCTCTATTTCACAACCTAACGATGAAAAACTAATGGTTCCACGCGATATTCTCATTAGTTATGTTACTGGTGCCCACCTAGGAATGATTATGTCATGGCTAAAAAGAGGGATGATATATACCCCGCATTTTATGGCGATGCAATTAACTCGTTTAATTATTTTAGGGGCTCATACTGCTGCAGGATTAGAAAGGCCTTTTTAAAACATAAAAAAGCGAAGGAGAAGCTCCTTCGCTTTTTCTATTAATTAAATGTAATGTTATGTACAGCCTCTTTATCAAGACGTTTAATAACTTCTACAATTAACTTCACTGCATTTTCATAATCATCACGATGTAACATTGCCGCATGAGAATGGATATAGCGCGTTGCAATTGTAATTGCCATAGAAGGAATACCATTTACAGCAATGTGAATCGCACCCGCATCCGTTCCTCCGCCTGCTACTGAATCATATTGATACGGGATTTGTAATTCATCAGCAACATCAACTACGAAATCACGTAAACCTGTATGTCCAATAACAGAAGCATCATATAAAATGATTTGTGGTCCATCGCCCATTTTACTTTGTGCTTCTTTTGACGTTACACCCGGTGTATCTCCAGCGATACCAACATCTACTGCGAACGCGATATCTGGTTTAATATAATTCGCAGATGTTTTTGCGCCACGAAGACCAACTTCTTCTTGTACAGTTCCAACGCCATATACAACGTTTGGATGCTTTTCATCTTTTAATTGTTTTAATACGTCAATTGCAATTGCACAACCGATTCGGTTATCCCATGCTTTTGCAAGTAACATTTTTTCATTCTTCATCACTTGGAATTCAAAGTAAGGTACAACTTGATCTCCTGGTCGTACGCCCCACTCCATCGCTTCTTCTTGGCTAGAAGCACCGATATCGATGAACATGTCTTTAATTTCAACTGGCTTTTTACGAGCTTCTGGAGGTAAAATGTGCGGTGGTTTTGAACCAATTACACCTGTTACATCTCCTTTACGCGTTACAATCGTCACGCGTTGCGCAAGCATAACTTGTGACCACCAGCCACCAACCGTTTGGAAGCGAAGGAAACCTTTGTCATCGATTTGTGTAATCATAAATCCAACTTCATCTAAATGACCTGCAACCATAATTTTCGGGCCGTTTTCTTCCCCTACTTTTTTCGCAACTAAACTCCCTAAATTATCAGTAGAAAGTTCGTCCGCAAACGGCTCAATATATTTCTTCATTACTTCACGTGGTTCACGCTCATTACCAGCAATACCACGTGCATCTGTTAATTCTTTTAGCATTGTCAATGTCGCGTCTAATTTTGTCATTGCCAACACCCTCCTTTTTCTTCAGTCAATTCATTATACAATAATTAAATTGAAATATTCAAAAATTAAATTAGTATCCTTGTGTTTGACGCTGATGATTTACTTCATTTTTATCTAAATATGCTTTTTCAATCTCTTCTTGTTCAAATTCAAGTGCTTGTCCAAGTCGAAGATAGCTCGTAAATAATTCAATATAGTTTGTAATAGATGGTTGATCTGTAAAACGAATTACTTTCGCATATGTGTCTAAGAAAATTTCCACTTGTGTTTTATTCGTCTGTGCACATTTATAGAATAGGAAGTTTTTATCAATACCTAAATCAATTCCGATTGATAAAATAAAATGCAAACCATCTACGTATTCTTCTAATATTACTTCACGTTCTGATGCTGGTTTGTTGCTCCAATATTTAAAACAACGTGTTTCATTTGCAAGTTCTCCAATTTCTACAAGAAGAGCTAACATTTTTTCTTTTAACAATTTTTTCGGTTGTAAGTCATGTTCTTTTGCAATACGGTCATCTAATTCTTTTTGTAATTTAAATAGTTGTAGTAAGTCCATTCTATTGTCCTCCTCCAACATCGCATTTTACGCAACAATGTTGTTTCATCTCAAAGTTCATTATTATGTTTCAGTTCTTATGAATAAGTCAGCTATCTAACTCTTTATAAAATAGCTTGTCCTTAATTTACAAATACGTTTCAGTCATCGCTCTTAAATTGTTCATCTGATGAAAGTTCCATATCATCTTTCCATTATAGCAGTGTCGTTTCAGCTAGGAAAGATACTCTTCTTTCCAAACGAGCAGAATTGAAAAAAGCCAGGAGTATTCTCCTGACTTCATATGTATATTCTTCTATACTGCTATAACTTTTATATTGATTTTGTCATATTGATAACAACATAGCCGTTAATCTTTAGAATTTCTTTCACTTCTAACTTCTATTTGAATACAAATAAAAAAACCTTAGAAGAAAATTCTTCTAAGGTTTCAACTAATTAATTAGTTAATGTTGTTTTTTGCAACTGTTGCTAATTCAGCGAAAGCTTTTTCGTCATGAACAGCTAAGTCAGCAAGCATCTTGCGGTTAACTTCGATGCCAGCATTTTTAAGACCGTGCATTAAGCGGCTGTAAGAAAGACCATTCATACGAGCTGCTGCGTTGATACGTGTAATCCATAATTTACGGAAGTCACGTTTCTTTTGACGGCGGTCACGGAATGCATACATTAGAGATTTCATAACCTGTTGGTTAGCAACCTTGAATAATGTATTTTTTGAACCGTAGTAACCTTTTGCTAATTTAATTACTTTTTTACGACGTTGACGAGTAACTGTACCACCTTTTACTCTTGGCATAATATTACCTCCTAATTGTTCTATATATCAGCCGAACTTATTTTAAGTTGTCAAGCATTTGACGAATGCGTTTGAAGTCACCAGCGCTTACTACACCAGCTTTACGTAGTTTACGTTTAGCTTTTGTAGATTTGTTAGCGAATAAATGGCTTGTGTAAGCGTGAGAACGTTTCAGTTTACCTGATCCAGTCTTTTTGAAACGCTTTGCAGCGCCGCGATGAGTTTTTTGTTTAGGCATAGGTATTTCCTCCTCTATCTATTACTTATCGTTTTTCGGTGCTAAAACTAAGAACATACTGCGTCCTTCCATTTTAGGCTTAGATTCAACTGTGCTAACTTCAGCACAAGCTTCTGAGAAGCGATCTAAAACACGTTGACCGATTTCTTTATGAGTAATGGCACGTCCTTTAAAGCGAATTGATGCTTTAACCTTGTCGCCTTTCTCTAAAAACTTGATAGCATTACGAAGTTTTGTGTTAAAGTCGTGTTCATCAATTGTTGGACTTAAACGAACTTCTTTCATGCTAATTACTTTTTGATTTTTGCGCTGCTCTTTTTCTTTCTTCTGTTGCTCAAAGCGGAATTTACCGTAGTCCATAATGCGGCATACTGGCGGTTTCGCATTTGGAGCAACTAATACTAAATCAAGATTAAGATTTGCAGCTAAGTCTAAAGCGTCATTACGAGACTTGATTCCAAGTTGATCGCCATTTGCGCCAACTAAACGTACTTCACGTGCACGAATTTGCTCGTTAATCATCATATCCTTGCTAATAGTAAGCCACCTCCAAGGTTTTCTCAGAACATATTTTGTAGTCATAGAACCCGAACAAAAAAAGTGCGGGCATACGACACCCACACTTGTAAAATCTTAAGTAAGAAATACATTTACCTGTTAACTGCGAATGCGTCCATCAGGTGAGAAGCGGGTGCTTCTACTTGTTCCACAAAACAATATTCTATTATCCTTGATGAGTTTATCATAGGACATGACGTCTGTCAAGAAGACGCGATGTGTTTTACTAACAACAAGAAATATTGTAACAAACAACTAACATACTTGCAATACTTTTTTATGATAAGTGTTACATGGTTATTTTTTCTAATTTTTCTCAAGTATATTACATAAAAAAGCCGCGGTATACCGCGGCTTTTTCTTATCGTTTTCCTTCTACTTTAATCATGTCAACAAAAGCATCTAATGCGATTGTTTCTGATTTTTGTTCACCATATTTACGTACGTTTACGCCGTTTTCAGTTACTTCATTGTCACCTACTACAAGCATGTACGGAATTTTTTGCATTTGTGCTTCACGGATTTTGTAACCGATCTTCTCTTCACGAGTGTCTAATTCAACACGGATACCAGCACGACGCAATTCGTCTTGTACTTTCTTCGCATAGTCTAAATGTACTTGCGGAGAAACTGGAATTACTTGTACTTGAACTGGAGCTAACCATGTTGGGAATGCACCTTTGTATTCTTCAATTAAGAAGGCTACAAAACGTTCCATAGTTGATACAACACCACGGTGAATTACAACTGGACGATGTTGTTTACCGTCTTCACCAACGTATGATAATTCAAAGCGTTCTGGAAGCAAGAAGTCTAATTGTACAGTTGAAAGTGTTTCGTCTTTTCCAAGAGCAGTACGAACTTGAACGTCAAGTTTTGGACCGTAGAATGCCGCTTCACCTTCAGCTTCATAGTAATCAAGACCCATTTCATCCATAGCTTCTTTTAACATACCTTGTGCTTTTTCCCACATCTCATCATCCGCATAATACTTTTTAGTATCTGCTGGGTCGCGGTAAGATAGACGGAATGAGTAGTTCTCTAAACCGAAATCTTTGTACACTTCTAGAGTTAAGTTTACAACACGTTTTAACTCTTCTTTAATTTGATCTGGACGAACGAAAATATGCGCATCGTTTAAAGTCATTCCGCGTACACGTTGTAATCCAGATAACGCACCTGACATTTCATAACGGTGCATTGTTCCAAGTTCCGCAATACGGATTGGTAATTCACGGTAGCTGTGAATATCATTTTTATAAACCATCATATGATGAGGACAGTTCATTGGACGAAGAACTAATTCTTCGTTATCCATTTCCATTGATGGGAACATGCCATCACGGTAGTGGTTCCAGTGACCAGAAGTTTCATAAAGCTCTCTGCTTCCTAGTACTGGAGTATATACGTGATCATAGCCTAAGCTTGCTTCTTTATCAACGATATAACGCTCGATAATACGACGAATTGTTGCACCCTTTGGTAACCAAAGTGGTAAACCTTGTCCTACTTTTTGGCTATTAGTAAATAGTTTTAATTCTTTACCTAATTTACGGTGATCGCGCTCTTTCGCTTCTTCAAGCATACGTAAGTGCTCATCTAATTCCGCTTTTTTAACGAATGCAGTACCGTAAATACGTTGTAGCATTTTATTATTGCTATCGCCGCGCCAGTAAGCACCTGCAACGCTTAATAATTTAAACACTTTAATTTTCCCTGTAGATGGAAGGTGAACACCACGACAAAGGTCGAAGAATTCGCCTTGCTCATAGATTGAAATAACTGCATCTTCTGGAAGATCGTTAATTAAATCTAATTTTAACTCATCGCCGATTTCTTCAAAGCGACGAATTGCTTCTGCACGTGGTACTTCATGACGAACGATTTCTAAGTTCTCGTTCACGATTTTTTGCATTTCTTTTTCGATTTTCTTGAAGTCTTCAACTGTAATTGCTTCTTCCATATCAATATCGTAGTAGAAGCCATTTTCAATTACTGGACCAATGCCGAGCTCAACCTTAACATCTTTATATAAACGTTTTAACGCTTGTGCTAAAAGGTGGGCTGTTGAATGGCGTAAAATATATAGGCCATCTTCAGAATCTAATGTAATGATAGAAACTGCACCATCTTCTTCGATTGGTGTAACAAGATCGATCATCTCATCGTTTAATTTTCCAGCTACAGCTTTTTTCTTTAAGCCTGGGCTAATAGAAGCTGCGATTTCTTCAGTTGTTACGCCTTTTGGAAACTCCTTCACAGCTCCATCAGGGAAAGTAATTTTAACTACATCTGCCATCACTGGTCACTCCTCTTTTTCTCAAAATAAAAAACACTCATCCCGTAAAAAGGGACGAGTGTTGAATTCGTGGTTCCACCCTTGTTCCAATTAACATAATTGTTAATTGCTCAAGTTCAACATAACGGTGTTGTCCGTTAGCAATTACTAGAAAAACCGTTCACTGCTAAAGTTTAGAGGTGGTAAGTAATAATCCCGTACTAGGAAGCTCACACCCTAAGGCTTCCCTCTCTGAAAATCGTAGAAAACTACTCATGTCCTCATCATGACATTTCAATATATTTCATTTATGTAGGTAATTATATGCTCAAAAACTTAGAAAATCAAGGGCGTTACCTTTATTTTTTAAATTTTTCACATTGCGCTCAAAATCATGTAATCCATGTAATTGGACCCGTTCTTGGAACACATTTCGCAAAGTAATAATCATATTATGGTCTTGTTCTTTCGTATATAAATAAATCTTTTTAGGCGAAATAGAAAGAAGCGGCGCAATTACTTTCGTATCAATATATACATCATTTTGCTTTAATAATTCCTCATCTATATATTGGACCAACTTCTCCTGTTTTAAACGTCTACCTTTATCATCATAAAAGATAAAGCTTTCATCAAAAATAAGATGCACGCAAGACAAACGTGATTTACGGCTACTTACTTGTTGCCGAAGCGTCTCAATGAACATTTGGTATTCTTGCTCCATCTTATATTCATCAATTGCCACTTCCGCAAGTTTAGCCACCATTTCCCTATATGTACGAAGACGAAAACGGATATATGATGAAAACGAGAATGAGAGCGGATCACAAAGCCAATTATTTAAAGAAGACTTAATATATGACTCAAATGCGTTACGCGTTAAATCCTGAGCTACACCTTTTCTTCTTCCCTTTAAAATCTCATGTGCCATGTGCAATATTTGATGACACTCTTCTTGTTCTTCATAAAAAAACTTTTCTTTTAAAATTGTATAAATCCACTCATTTTGTTTCACATTCACAATGAAATACACCATTACTGGCAATAAGATCTTTTCAATATAATTCGATTCACGTACTGGTATGTGAATCACCACTTTTTGTTCCTGTAAATACACACTCGTTTCCTTATATAATACTTCCGCTCTTTTCAGCAATTGTCTATATACGTACATAGCATCATTTTTTTCTTCGAAGCAAATTTCAATCACTTTTGTCCCCCCTTTTATCCCCGCTCTAAAGGACTGTATCTATACGTTACAAATCCTATAAGAGTCCGTTCCGCGTGAAGTTCACTCTTAGTAGAATTACATTTCCTATCGTTAGAAAATCCACTCAATATGGCTTGCTAATTTTATATATATTAAGGGAGGGAGAAAAAAATGATACAAGCTACTATGAATTTTTATTGTATACTTTACTTATCAATAAAAGGGGGTATCTGAATGTTTGAATATAAATTCGTAAAAGTCGAATTACATTGGGGGTTCACTCGCTCAAAACCAGCTGAAGACTACCAAGAAATTATTCAAGAACATGCTAGAGATGGCTGGAGGTTCGTACAGATTGTTGCCCCTACGTTTGGCAGTTCTGGACAACCTGAATATTTCGACCTCATATTTGAAAAGAAAATATCACTATAATACAAAAGAGCAAGCTTCTCAGCTTGCTCTTTTACTTATGACGACGGTTTTTCCCACCAATCGGAATTGGTTTCGCTAAATATTTAATTCGTTCCATAATGCGTGCTGCCTTCATTTCTTCAGCCTCGCCACGCTGCGTATACGTTAAATGGTGTTCCAGTTGTTTAAAATCAAAATTAGACGTAAAGAACGTCGGTAAGTTTTCTAACATACGGAATTGTAAGATTGCACCGAGTACATCGTCACGGACAAAGCTTGACATCGCTTCTGCCCCGATATCATCTAACATTAAAACTTGTACGCGTTTAACCGCATCAATCTTCTCACCAATCGAATTATCTTGAATTGAACTTTTAATTTCACGTAAAAATTCCGGGAAGTATACGAGCATCGAACTTATTTTCTTTCGAGCAAGCTCGTTCGCTATTGCTCCTAACAAATACGTTTTTCCTACACCAAATTTACCGTACAAATATAAACCTTGTGCTTTTTTACCTGGTTCATATGTACTTAAAAATTCATTCGCTGCACCAATCGCATCGATACGTGCATTTAAATCAGAAGGATCTAAGTTTTCCATAGTTGCCTGTAAAATATCCGTTGGCATATATACACTTTGAACAAGTTTTTCATATTTCTTTCTCTCGTCATGCGCTACTTTTCTAACGCAGCGATCGTATTGAATATCAATCATCTTCCCTTGAATAACAAGCTTTGGCTCGTACCCTTGTAGCATATTTTTACATGAGCCTAAATCCGGACAATCCACGCAACCTACACTTTGTCCAATATATTCATATAACTTCACAAGACTGCGCTCAATCATAGAAGTCGTTACTTCACCCTTATGTTCATCTATAAATTCTTTCACACGCGGATGCGCCATTACTTCTGCCTTTAATACTTCATATCTATTTTTAAAGTTTTCATTTTCCATTAATTTTGCAAATGAATTTTGAATATGCTCCATTTTCTCACCTCAAAGAGCGTTCATTCTCTTCTATTAATCACGCTTATATTTTTTTAACACTTCTTCTAGTCGTTTTCGTTCATCTTCTAGCGTACTTGCATCTTTTTCTACACTTACATCTTTCTTCACTGTTTCTTTCTCTTGTTCTTTCGGCTCTTCTTCCTTAAGCCAATCTGGCACCATTTCTTTCCGCACCGTTTTCTTCGCCGTACGGCCTTTTTTCTTCGTCTCAGCCCACTCTTGATATTGACGGTTCTCTTCTTTCGCTAACGCCATCGCGTCCGCTACTGTACCGACCTTTTTACGTGCCCAATGCCCAGCAATCTTCTCGACATACGTTTTCGCAAGTTTCATATCTGAGCGTAGCATAACGTAATAAATAAGTACATTCACAACTCCTGGTGTCAATTTTTGATTAATCATGACATCTTCAACGATCTGCAAGTCCGCTTTCGTTGCCTCTGCACCACCAGAAATCTCTTTCAATAGTTGTTTTGGTGAGATTTCCTCTAGCTGCTTTATTAGCATCTCCTCTTGCGATGAAGGCTCTTTCTCTTTCATCGTACGTGCAGCATGAGGCTGTACTCTTTCACTTAATACCGGTAATGCTTGACCATTTTCAAATTGATACCAATCGCGCGCTCCTTTTCTAAGCCTTTCCATATCAATTGTTTGCATCTCTGTCACTGCACCAAGAACGATATTTTGCATCGATAACACATCTACACCATACACGTAAGCAAGTGTTATAACGCAGTCTCTCACTTGATCTGTAATCGCCTTTTTAGGAACAAGAGCGGACAATCCATCTACAAATAAAGAGAAATCAAAGAAATCATTCCAAACTTTCGGAGCGTCTCCCTTCTCGTTACTTGGCATAGTTGTCGTTTTTGGAATACGAAGGTCTTCTTGCGCATGCTCAAGTTGTCCTGGATTAAACGAACCAAACACATCATTGAAAGAACGCGTAACATTTTCATAAGAAGCAAAATCAAATTCTTCTTCTAAGAAATATTGCTTTACTTGATTATATTTTGTCCTGCTCAATCGATTGTATAAAAAGATACTTAAAACAATATCATCAAAAAACTGCTTCGGAGATAAAGGTGGTTGCAACTCATATATGAACATTCGAATATCTTTTTCTTTCTTAATATATACCTTCAAAAGCCCAATTGCCTCTAACTTTACTCGTTCCTCATATACTTCAGGAAGTTGCATTTGCATAGTCACCATAAGGGAATGATGCGTATTCTCTTTTCCAAATACACGATCTTGCTCAAGCTCTCCCCATAGTGTCATGTATAAGCTAAAAGCTCTACTACCTATTAACGGCTGATACAACATCGTTAACACTTTTCGGTCGTAATTGTGCAGTAGTCCTTTCGCACTTACTTTATAACGATCAATCGGCAATAGCTCCATCCATGACTGTTTTTCCATTCTTGCTTTTCCTTTCTCTCATCCAATCTATCCTCTACTTCATTCGTTCTATCTTCATTATATAAATTCTTAGTGAAAAAGAGCTATTAGCTTGCGCTTCTAGCTCTCTTATCCTATTACTTACGGTATGTAAAGAGAATAAAATACAACTTCTACTCTCTTTCTTTTTGCAGTATATCTTTTAATTCTTCAATAAATACATTTAAATCTTTAAATTGACGATATACAGAAGCAAAACGTACGTAAGCAACATCATCAATATCGCGAAGTTCTTCCATAACAATTTCACCAATCATATCACTTTTCACTTCTGATATACCTAAATTACGCAGTTCACGTTCCACGCTTTGTGTTACTTCTTCTAATTGTCTTAAAGATACTGGTCTTTTTTCACACGCTTTAATTAAACCGCGTAAAATCTTTTCTTTATTAAACTCTTCTCGTGTGCCTTCTTTTTTTACAACGATAAGAGGTGACTCTTCTACCCTTTCAAAGGTCGTAAAGCGACTTAAGCAGCTTTCACACTCTCTCCTTCTTCGAATAGAGCGCCCCTCGTCTACCGGACGCGAATCTAACACTCTTGTACCATTATGAGAACAGGATGGACAACGCAATTCATTCACTCCTTTACACTATACTCTTTATTTTTCTCTACTCACTTCACCTAAAATATATATACAATATTATATAACTCATTCTAACTCTCTTACCACTTTAAGTTCCAGCGCATCACTTTATCATCTCATCCTTAAAAATAAGATGGTATATAGGGCACTACCTCATTTGCAAGAGTCCAATTTGTTCAACTAACGAGTACGTTATATTTTCCCTTTTTTATAAACTAAAAAAGAGGTGCATTATACACCTCTTTACATTTTAAATCAATTATGTTCTTTTTTAAAGAGCTTTTGTTTCTCTCTGCTTAATTTCGAAGCTACCAGTGCCTCGAGGAAGCTCGATGCTCTCACGCGTTTTCGCGTTTAAACCTTCTGCAATATATTCTGCAGCAACATTTGGATCAATACGATCCCCACAAGTATAAACATCAATACTTGCGTAACCGTGCTCCGGAAAGCTATGAATTGTTAAATGTGATTCTGAGATAATTACTACTCCACTTACACCTTGTGGTGCAAATTTATGGAAAGCAACCTCACGCACTTCAGCACCAGCTCTTAGTGCTGCATCCACAAATAATTGTTCAATATACGGCATGTCATTAAGCTTGTCGAAATCGCAATCCCAAAGTTCAGCGATCACGTGACGACCCATCGTATCCATAGTATCCATTCTACAGTTCCCCCTTGTAAATTTATTCTAACTGTTCGAATTGAAAACTAATTTGCAATTTGGCTTGCTCCACTACCACGGGGGAAAGTTAGTCCAGAGAGGTCCTAACCCTTTAAGTAGTGACTACGTACCTCAGCTCTTAAGTTTACGAGTGTTAGTATACTTTGTTTATTTTCATTTTGCAACAACAGTTTTTTCGATTTTCTGTCATATTTTCCTCTTTACTTTTCCCTAAAAAAAATAAACGATTCACAAATGCAGTAATCACAACGTTTCGTGGTATGTCCACTTTTTAAAATATACTTATATAATTTTTTTCCTTTTCAGAAAAAATTAAAAAAAGAGGGCAAATATCGTCTTGCCCTCTCTTCCCTTATTCACTTAAATGTGTTGCACATTTTCTTGTTTCGCTAACTCTTCAACAACTAACGTTACAAGATCTACAACACGACGAGAGTAACCCCACTCGTTATCATACCAAGCAAGTACTTTCACTTTACGATCACCCATTACCATTGTAGATAAACCATCGATAATAGCTGAGTGTGTATTTGTATTAAAGTCGATAGATACTAAAGGCTCTTCGCTGAATTCTACAATACCTTTTAACGCACCGTTTGCAACAGTTTTGAATGCATCGTTAATAGCTTCAACTGTCACATCGCGTTTTACATCTACTACTAAATCAACAAGAGACACGTTTGGTGTTGGTACACGAAGTGCCATACCATGAAGTTTTCCGTTTAAATGTGGAAGAACTTTTGCTAGCGCTTTCGCAGCACCTGTCGTTGTCGGAATGATTGATTGTCCGCAAGCACGTGCTCTTCTTAAATCTTTATGTGGGTTATCAATATTTTTTTGGTCATTTGTATAAGCGTGAACTGTCGTCATTAAACCGTTTTCAATTCCAAACTGCTCATCTAACACCTTCACAACAGGCGCTAAACAATTTGTTGTACAAGATGCATTTGAAATAACAGTATGTTTTGTAATATCTAATTGGTCTTCGTTCACACCAACTACAATTGTTACATCTTCATTTTTACCAGGCGCTGTTAAAATAACTTTTTTCGCTCCAGCTTCAACGTGAAGAATTGCTTTTTCTTTTGAATTAAATTTACCAGTTGCTTCAATTACAACTTCAACACCTAAATCTGTCCAAGGCAATTCCTTTGGATCGCGGTTGTTTAAAAGGCGAATCATTTTTCCATCAACTAATAAGTGATCTTCAAATGCTTCTACTGTTCCGTCAAACTTGCCATGAACTGTATCATATTTAATTAAGTGTGCTAACGTTTCAGATGGATAGCTTGCATTGATTGCTACAATTTCGAATGCGCTTTCTTTTATTGCTTGACGAAATACCATTCTCCCAATACGTCCAAATCCATTAATTGCCACACGAGTCATAATATGTTATCCCCCTTGAATGCGTTATACTATTTATCTCCAATCCCAATAATAGTATAACACAAAAAGGAGATATGTCACTAAGCATTTTCATTAATTTCACAATTTTTTAGTCAATAATGTTCCACTTCTTTAAAATTACCTGCAATTGTGTTTTCGTTTCCATAATTGTGCCATCATTATTTATCACTTCATCTGCATTTTTCACTTTTTCTTCTAACGACATTTGAGATTGAATACGAGCTGTTGCTTCTTCTTCTGAAAAGTTATTTCGTTTCATTAAACGCTCTAATTGCGTATGCGGCTTAACCGCTACAACTAAAACGCGGTCAACGAGACTTGTTAATTTGCTTTCAAATAAGAGAGGAATATCTAACACAACCGCTTGCATACCTTCTTTTATGTACATTTCCTTTTGCCTATTCATTTCCTCACGCACTGCAGGATGAACAATTTTATTTAACTGCAATCGTTTTTCTTCATTATAGAAAACGACACTTCCTAGTTTTGGACGATCTAGTTCTCCATCTTCTTGTAATACTTCCGTTCCAAATACTTCTATTATTTTGTTATATGCTGGTTTTCCTCGCTCTACAACTTCTCGTGCAATAATATCTGCATCAATAACTGGTATGCTCAGTTCACGAAACATTTGAGATACTGTACTTTTTCCACTTGCAATGCCTCCTGTTAATCCAATTACTACTGTCATCATATAATCCTCCTCATAATAAAAGGCGCGAAACTAATGTTCCACGCCCATACTTACATTTTCCAAATTCCAATAATAATGAGTAATACTCCAGGCAGGAATGTAAATTTTTGTAACCACTTCATATTCGATAAAACCGTTCCAAGTTTCATTCCAATAAATAAAAACAAGGAACTCATAATTGCAACTAATATCGCCATCATAGCAGGTGCATACCCTAATAAAGACGCACCAATTCCAGCACCGAATGAATCTACAGAAAGAGCGATACCAAGAAGCAATGCTTCTCCTGCAGAAATGGTGCCTGATTTATCGAAATCTGCTACAGTCGGTTTCCGTAAAATTTGAATTACTAACCCAAGCGAGGCAATCTCTAATTTCCAGACCTTCTCCTCTTGCTTCGGTTCTTCTTTTTTCTCACTTCGAAAAAATTGATATAATACCCAAATCCCTATTCCAATAAGAACAAGCCCACCGATACGCGTTGCGATAACAGGTGAAAATATTTTCGCGATCATATGTCCAATTCCCATTGAAACAAGCATAACAGCCGCTGAACACATTCCGATAATTATAATTGATCTTAGTGGAATTCTTACGCTTCTTAAACCATATGTTAGCCCTACACTACAGCTATCTAAGCTTAATGTAAAAGCTAATAAAATAAGAGATAAATAAAGGTACATCGGTAAGCTCCTCCCTTATACATAGCTCTGCTGTATGTATATGACAAATGCCTATCCGATGTTATCTCTTTTCTATATTCTAGGCTGACAAATCGGGCAGTAATGCGTTCCTCTTCCGCCAACAACTGTTTTTTCTAATATCGTACCGCAAGTCACACACGGTTCTCCTTTTTTTCCATATACATTTAGAAGTTCTTGGAATGAGCCAATTTGCCCTTGTGAGTTGATATACGTTCGAATTGTACTTCCGCCACGTTTCACGGCTTCGCCTAACGTTGTAACAGTCGCCTCATAAATCCGCTCAATTTCTTCCGCTGTTAAAGAAGACGCTTCTCGTTCTGGGTGAATTTGAGAACGGAATAAAACTTCATCTACATATATATTTCCAAGCCCTACTAAAAGACGCTGGTCTAACAGTACAACTTTTATTTTCCGATTTGTCTTTTGCAATCTCTCGTGTAAATACTGTGGTGTCAATTCAGCATCAAATGGCTCTGGACCTAAGTCAGCTAGAGGCATTTGATTCATTTCCTCACCTTTTTTAAAGAGGTGCATCGTACCAAACTTTCTCACATCTTTATAATGTAATTCAGTTCCATCTGTAAATAAGAAACGGACGTGCGTATGCTTATCAATTGGTTCATCCTCTTGATGCAGTAAAAATTTTCCTTCCATACGCAAATGTGAAACAATGACATAATTCGTTACATATAAAAGCAAAAACTTTCCTCTTCGCTTTATATTTTCAATCGTCTCGCCTTTTAGCATTTCTTTAAAGATTTCTGCATCATCTGGACGTTTTACTATTTTGGGATAGGTAACAATGACGTCTTCAATTGTTTTTCCTGTTACAAGATTTTCAAGTGTCCGTCTGACGTTTTCAACCTCTGGTAATTCAGGCATTTCATCACTTCCTTATTTTGCGTCGTACCAAGTTGGACCGTAAGAATAATCAACTTTCAGTGGAACTGCCAGTTCAATTGCATGCTCCATTACTTCTGGTACAAGCTGCTCTAATTTTTCGATTTCTTCTTTTGGTGCTTCAAATATTAATTCATCGTGTACTTGCAGAAGAAGACGCGCTTGTAATCCTTCTTCTTCTAAACGATCTGCCATAATAATCATCGCTTTTTTAATAATATCTGCTGCAGTACCTTGAATTGGTGTATTCATCGCTGTACGCTCAGCGAAGCTACGCAAGTTAAAATTACGACTCGTAATTTCTGGAATATAACGGCGACGATTTAATAAGGTAGCTACATATCCTTTTTGTTTCGCATCTTTTACGATGTCCTCCATGTATTCTTGTACACCAGGGAAACTTTCTAAATACTTTTCAATAAATTCCGCTGCTGCTTTTCTTGTAATTCCTAAGTTTTGTGAAAGACCATAATCACTAATACCATACACAATTCCGAAGTTAACAGCTTTCGCTTGTCGTCTCATATTTGAAGTTACTTCATCTTTTTCAACGCCAAATACATCCATAGCTGTTTTCGTATGAATATCCATGTCATGTTGGAACGCTTCAACTAGCCCTTTATCATTTGCAATATGAGCTAATACACGCAGTTCGATTTGTGAATAATCAGCCGCATACATAATCCATCCTTCTTCTGATGGAACAAATGCTTGACGAATCTTTCTTCCTTCTTCTAATCGAATCGGGATATTTTGCAAGTTCGGATCCGTTGAACTTAATCGACCTGTTTGCGTTAACACTTGATTAAAGCGAGTATGAATTTTAGATGAATCTTCATGTACAACTTTCAGTAAACCTTCAATGTAAGTTGAATTTAGTTTCCCTAATTGACGATAATGTAAAATATTTGGAATAATTTCATGGTGATTCATAAGCTTATCTAGTACATCAGCTGACGTAGAATAACCTGTTTTCGTCTTTTTAATAACCGGTAAGTTTAAGTTCTCAAACAGAATAACACCAAGCTGCTTCGGTGAATTAATATTAAACTCTGTTCCCGCAAGCTTATAGATTTCCTGTTCCATTTCCTTTAATCTACCCGCAAGTTCTTCTCCCATATTACGAAGACGCTCTGTATCAACTTTTACACCCTTTACTTCCATATCAGCTAATACACGTGCAAGCGGCAATTCTAACTCTGTAAACAGTTCATATTGCTCATTCTTCTTTAACTCTTCAACGAATGTTTGCTTTACATCATATAATACATGCACTTTACGAGCCACATGCTCCGCGACTACCTTTAACTCTGGAACAGCACGCTTCGCACCTTTTCCGTAAACTTCTTCATCTGATTTCACAGCATGCGTTTCTTTCATTTTCGCTACAGTACGGAAATCTTTATCTGTATCAGCCGGGTCAAGTAAATAAGCAGCGATTAATAGATCAAAGTCAATCCCTTGCATATCTATCCCATTCCATTTCAGTGCAACGATTGCACGCTTCGCATCAAATGTATGCTTTCTCATTTCTCCATCTGCAAGCCACTCTTTAAAAGCATCTGACTTAAGAGCAATGTCTGTCTGAATAAAGTAACATCCATTTTCATTTTGAATACCGAAACCTTGAATGTCTGCTTTATGATAGTTATCTTCTTGTACTTCAACGATAAGCGCACTATCTTGCTGAAGCATTTCTTCTGTAACTTCTTCCACAATATCAAATGTAATATCATCTAATTCAGCTGGAGCTGTTTCTTCTGGCGTAACGCCTAATTTATTTAAAAGAGATGTAAATCCTAAACTCTCGAACATTGGAATGACATCACTTGCTTCATATCCTTTATACGTCATATCATCCACATGAACTGTAATCGGCGCATCTGTAATAATAGTTGCAAGATCCTTACTCATAAGAGCTTGTTCTTTATTTTCTTCCAGTTTTTCTTTTAATTTCTTCCCACTTACTTGATCTATATTTTCATACACCGCTTCAACCGTTCCAAACTGTGTTAACAATTTAATTGCCGTTTTTTCACCAACTCCTGGTACACCCGGTATATTATCTGACTGGTCTCCCATTAAACCTTTCATATCGATAATTTGCTTTGGTGATAAGCTGTATTTTTCAAATAAAGCTTCTTTCGTATATTCATCCACTTCTGTAATCCCTTTTCGCGGAATACATACAAGCGTGTTATCAGAAACAAGTTGAAGTAAATCTTTATCTCCTGAAATAACTTTTACACTCGCCCCTTGCTCACTCGCTTCTTTCGCTAACGTTCCCATGATGTCATCCGCTTCATAATTTTCTAATTCATAACGCGGTACATTGAACGCATCCAGCATCTCACGAATAAACGGGAACTGCTCTGATAATTCAGGTGGAGTCTTTTGACGTCCTCCTTTATACTCACTATACGTTTTATGACGGAACGTTGTTTTGCCTGCATCAAACGCCACTAACATATGAGTTGGCTTTTCTTCCTCTAATATTCTCATTAACATCATTGTAAAACCGTAAATTGCGTTCGTATGTATACCTTTGTCGTTATTTAAAAGCGGTAGTGCAAAGAAAGCACGATACGCGATATTATTACCATCTACTAATACGACCTTTTTTTCCAAAATTGAAACCTCCCCATACAAATTTGAAATGATTTTTTTCACAGAAAAAAACCGTTCCTTTCCTCTCTCTATATTAACATGACTAATAGAGAGAAGAAAAATAACGGCTATTTTCTTTCATATATACAACAGACTTATATTGGCATAAAGGGAAGTGACGAGAACAGCTTAACTATTCTCGTCCAAAATTACTCCTTGGATGAAGGGGTTTTCATGTATTATATTAACAGAGCTTTATTAATATTTAATTAAGCCATTGTTAATATATTGTAAACATCCTTCATCCTATTTTTCAGTTGCTGATTTCGGTAAAACAACTGTAAACGTTGTCCCTTCTCCAACTTCACTATCTACTGTAATCGTACCTTGATGCGCCTCAACTAAATGCTTTACGATCGACAATCCAAGGCCGGTACCACCAGTATTTCTACTTCTCGCTTTATCCACCCGGTAGAAACGTTCAAAAATACGCGGAATTTCCTCTTTACTAATACCAATTCCAGTATCCGATACTTTTATATAAGCATTATATTTATCTTCCGCTAACTCTACTGAAACAACGCCTCCAGCCGGTGTATATACGATTGCGTTATTAATTAAATTAATAAAGATTTGTTTCAAACGACTTGGATCTCCAATAACAGAGGCACGTTTTAATACATTAACTTGTAAAGAGATTTCTTTTTCTCCTGCTTTATTATCAAGTACCATATGAATATCTTCAAGCAGCCCCTTCATATCAACGGTTCCCATATTTAATTTAAATCCTTGTTGTTCGATCTTCGACAAATCTAATAAATCTTCAATTAATCCTTGCATGCGCTCACTTTCTTTTAAAATAATGTGCAAGAAATGTTCGCAGAATTTTTTATTATCCATCGCTCCGTCTAAGAGTGTTTCTGAAAAACCTTTAATAGAAGTAATCGGTGTCTTTAATTCATGAGAAACATTCGCTAAAAAGTCTTTTCTCATTTGTTCTAATTTCTTTAACTCTGTTATGTCATGGAATACGAGAACAATCCCTTTCCATTCATGGTTTGTCCCGATAATCGGCGCTCCATATACTTCGAAATGCTTCCGTTCAATTCCAAGTGGCAATAACATTTGTTTACGCACTTTCACTTCTGTCATAAAGATTTCTTCTACAAGCTCAATAATTTCTGTATGATGAAACGATTCATAATATAAGCGATCTAAATATTCTTCATCTGTTACGTGGAAAGTTTCCTTATAAGAGCGGTTTACAAGGTTTATATATCCTCGGCTATCAATTAAAATCATTCCGCTTCCCATATTTTCAATTAACGTATGCAGACGATCTTGCTGCATTTCTTGTTCAAGTGTCATCTCTTGTAAATTTCGAGCTAAAATATTAATCGCTTTACTCAGCATCCCTGTTTCATCCGAATGACTTTCGTATGCACGTGCTTTATAATTACCCTTTGCCAATTCAATTGCAACTTTCGTAACCGATTCAATTGGCCTAATATATTGCCCTGTAATTTTCATACCTAAAAATACAACTACGAGACAAGCAATGACAAATCCGATAATTAATAATCCCCACGTTTTTTGATGTACGTCTCTTAAAGGATCAATTATACTTTTCACCAAAATGTATCCTTGTTTTCCTTCTACATCTTGAACGAACACCGCATGATAAAATTCATTCTTTCGATCCGTTTCTTTCGTAATCACTTTACTTCGTTGTTTTGCCACTTCCGAAGAAAGTTCTTTAATCGTCTCTGGACTAAATGCCAATTCTTGTCCTTTTCTATATTGAACTTTCTTTTTTTCATCCAAAAATACGATAGAAGCTGGTATTTTTTCTTCTAACTTTTCAAATATGTATGGGTTTTTTAAGACATTATCAAAACCTTGCTCTTCTGCTAACGTCGCAACATACTCTGTCTCTTTTACCATTCTCTCTTTAGCATGATCTATATAGTAGTTTTCAAACACAGTTTCTAGTAATAAACCTAGTCCAACTAAAATAAATACAATAAGAGAAACAAATGTAAAAAGAAGCCTGGAACGAAATTTATTCATTCCCTTTTGGCTCCTCTAATTTATATCCTAAACCACGTATCGTTTTAATGTACGTCGGTTTTTTCGTATTTTGTTCAATTTTATCGCGCAAATGGCTAATATGAACATCAACAATTCGTGTATCACCAGCAAAATCGTAATTCCATACAGCACTTAGTAATTGATCACGTGTCAACACGCGACTTTTATTTTTCGCAAGATACACAAGTAGTTCAAATTCTTTTGGTGTTAATTCAAGCTTTCTTCCTTGGAAATAAGCCTCATAAAATTCCGGTAAAATTTTAAGTTCTGCAATTGTGATGCTATCTTCATCTGGCGCTTCTGCAACTTGTTCTTCTTGTTGTAATTTCGTACGACGCAAAATCGCCTTCACACGAGCAACAACTTCTCTTGGACTAAATGGCTTTGTCATATAATCATCCGCCCCAAGTTCAAGGCCTAGCACCTTATCAAACTCATCATCTTTTGCCGTTAACATTAAAATCGGCGTCATAACGCGCTGCAATCGTAATTCTTTACACACTTCCATACCATCCATTTTCGGAAGCATTAAATCTAATATAATTAAATCTGGGCGTTCTGTTGTCGCTTTTTGAAGCGCCATTTCTCCATCCATCGCTGTTATAACTTCAAACCCAGCTTGTTGTAAATTAAATTCGATTAAAGTTAAGATAAATTCCTCATCATCAACTACTAAAATACGATTGTTCATTCTTTTCCTCCAAGTTATAGACTTGAAACCTTCTTCATCCTAGTATTTTCCCCGTTATTCTCATCATACTAGAAAACAAGGTCCCTCTCAATATAATTGTCTATTCATGGAGATCGTTTGTGTAGAATTGAGAAAATAGAAGTAATTACGATTCACCTGCAACTACACAGGATTTTGCCAAACTTTATAGATTGCTCTCTCTTCTTTAAAGCTCACTTCCGTATGAACTATAAAATCTTGATTTTGTGCTAGGAAAAACGAAAGAGCATACGCTATTTTATAATCTGGTGTTTCATATCCATCAAATACTCTCCCGTACATTTCATTCGCAACCCCGTCTGCCCACACTTCAGCTTCTCTTACCGTTTCAAAGATCACGTCTTCTCTTTTCCACCTCACCTAAAAAACCACTCCTTTAATTGACTTCAATTACCGATAATTATATCATTAATCTTAATATATAAATTAATAATATACGGAGGTCTATTATGCGACTAATACTATCCATTCTATCTTTAGCAGTCACATGTATCCTTGCTTTTAACGCTCCGAGCTGGGATACGATTAAAACGGGGTGCTCAGAATTTGCTGAAGGGTTCAAAGAAGGGTTCTTCAACTAAAAATAGCGCTAGCATCCTTATTAAAGGTATGCTAGCGCTATTCATATTTTCATCTTTTTAAAAATTATCTAATGCTTTTTCCATAATAGAAACTGATTTAAAAGGTGGCGTTACTGTTAATGAACCTTTCACAACAGTTTCTCCTTTTTCATCATGAGCAGACACAAGCATATCAATTGTATGTTCCTCCTCAGAAACAGCCACAACTTCAAAGTGGATTTGTAACGTTTCATAATGGTGAACATGTTTCACGAATGTAAGGTCCTTTCTCGTAATATGACTTCCTGGACCCGGTAAATATTTCGTAACCGCCGTTGTAATCATTCCCGTTAGCATAATGCTTGGTACAATCGGCTTTTCATACGGAGTTTGGGATGCGTAATCATGCTGAATATATAATGGATTGGCATCATTCGTTAACCCTAAGTACAATAACAAATCTTTATCCTCAATTTTTTCAGTGATAGATAATTTCTCTCCTACTGTAATTTCATCCATTTTACGACCAATTTGAACTTTTTTCTTTAACATGTTACAACCCCCTCCGATTTTTTCACCTTATTATCCTACTAAAGGCGATACCTTATCCGAAATTTACTATGATGAGGGCAATGTATAGTATAAATCTACAGTTTCATTATAGGATATTACAAATGATAGCGTTTTCATATTATTTCAAAAAAACAATTCGGTAAATAGTAGAAAAAGATTCGGAATCCCGAATCTTTTTCACTACTATTCAATTATTAAACAAGAACTTTCATTACATTACGTACAGATTCTACAGAGCGATCTAACGCTTCTTTTTCATCTGCAAGAAGTTCTAATTCAATAATTTTTTCAATTCCGTTACCACCTAGAATTACTGGTACCCCTAAGTAAAGGTCACTATAACCATACTCACCTTCAAGGTACGCAATAGCTGGTAATATACGGCGTTGATCTTTTAAGATTGCTTCTGTCATTTCAACTAAAGAAGCTGCTGGTGCGTAATATGCACTACCGTTTCCTAATAAGCCTACAATCTCACCGCCACCTTTACGTGTACGTTCTACGATTGCTTCTAAACGCTCTTTTGGAATTAACGTTTCTAACGGAATACCGCCTGCATAAGAATAACGCACAAGAGGTACCATGTCGTCACCGTGTCCGCCAAGAACAAATCCTGTAATGTCTTTGACAGAAAGATTTAATTCCTGTGCGATGAATGTACGGAAACGAGCTGTATCTAATACACCCGATTGGCCGATTACACGCTCTTTCGGGAATCCTGCTTCTTTAAATACAGAATATGTCATTGCATCAACTGGATTTGTTAACACAACAATAATTGCATTTGGTGAATGTTTTGCAATGTCGCGCGTAATACTTTTCATAATTTTAGAGTTTGTTGCTACTAAGTCATCACGGCTCATACCAGGCTTACGTGCAATACCTGCTGTAATAACGACAACGTCAGAATCAGCAGTATCTGCGTAATCAGATGTTCCAATAATGTTAGCATCAAAACCTTGTACTGGGCTCGCTTCTAACATATCTAACGCTTTCCCTTTTGTTGGATTTTCCAGTTGTGGAATGTCCACTAATACAACATCTGCAAGTTCTTTTTGTGCTAATAAGAATGCCGTTGTTGCCCCTGTAAACCCTGCACCGATGACTGAAACCTTCTTGCGTTTGATTGTCATAATTTACCCCCCGCTTTAATTATGCGTTTTTGATTATCGCTACATCCATGTTTTTAATAAGTTCATTAGCGAACTCAGAACATTTCACTTCTGTTGCACCTTCCATTAAGCGTGCGAAATCATAAGTTACTACTTTTGAAGCAATTGTTTTCTCAACAGAAGCAGTTACTAATTTCGCAGCTTCGTTCCATCCTAAGTGTTCTAATAATAATACACCTGAAAGAAGAACAGAAGATGGGTTTACTTTATCTAAACCTGCATATTTTGGAGCTGTACCGTGTGTAGCTTCAAAGATAGCATGTCCAGTCACATAGTTAATGTTTGCACCAGGTGCAATACCAATTCCACCTACTTGTGCAGCAAGTGCATCAGAGATATAGTCACCATTTAAGTTCATTGTTGCAACAACATCGAACTCACGTGGACGAGTTAAAATTTGTTGTAAGAAGATGTCTGCAATAGAATCTTTTACGATGATTTTTCCAGCCACTTCAGCGTCTGCCATCGCTTTATTCGCTGCATCTTTACCATCTTTTTCAACGATACGATCGTATTCAGCCCAAGTAAATACTTTGTCGCCGAATTCTTGTTCCGCTACTTCGTAACCCCAGTTTTTGAAAGCACCTTCTGTAAATTTCATAATGTTTCCTTTATGAACTAATGTAACAGAAGAGCGTTTTTCGTTAATTGCATATTGAATTGCAGCACGAACAAGACGCTTTGTCCCTTCTTCTGAAATTGGCTTAATACCAATACCAGATGTTTCTGGGAAGCGGATTTTATTAACACCCATTGCTTCTTTTAAGAAAGCAAGAACTTTTTCTGCTTCTGGAGATCCTTGCGCATATTCAATTCCAGCATAAATGTCTTCTGTATTTTCACGGAAAATAACCATATCAGTATCTTCCGGACGTTTTACAGGTGAAGGAACACCTTCAAAATAACGAACTGGACGTAGACATACATATAAATCTAATTCTTGACGAAGTGCTACGTTTAGAGAACGAATACCACCGCCAACTGGAGTTGTAAGTGGACCTTTAATCGCGATTAAATATTCACGAATTAAGTTTAAAGTTTCTTCTGGTAACCACTCGCCTGTTTGGTTGAATGCTTTTTCCCCTGCAAGCACTTCTTTCCAAACGATTTTCTTCTCACCATCATAAGCTTTTTCAACTGCTGCTTCTAGTACGCGAGATGCAGCTGCCCAAATATCAGGACCAATTCCATCTCCCTCGATAAATGGAATAATCGGATTGTTTGGTACATTCATAACACCATTAGTTACAGTAATTTTTTCACCTGTCGTCAATGTGATAACCCCCATGTTTGAAATTTCATATGTATGAAACTGAGGGAATAACCCCTCAGTTCAAACCGTTAGTCAAATTAAAATATTCTAATCATTACATCTTTCCGAAAAAATCAGACTTTTGAAAGCGTATTTTCACTATCAAAATAGTGTTATTCGCTTATCGTTGTGCAATTGGAACATACACTTGATGCGTTGGTCCATTATAATCAGCACGCGGACGAATTAAACGGTTGTTTTCATATTGTTCTAGAATATGAGCTAACCAGCCTGACATACGGCTAATTGCAAAAATAGGTGTAAATAAGTCATGGTCAATTCCTAAACAATGGTATACAGAAGCTGAATAGAAATCAACATTTGGTGGAAGACCTTTTTCTTTTGTTACAATGTCTTCAATTTTGATAGACATATTATACCATTTCTCTTCTCCTAAAAGCACGCATAATCTCTTAGACATTTCACGTAAGTGTTTTGCACGTGGATCACCCTGCTCATACACACGGTGGCCAAAGCCCATGATTTTCACTTTATTTTGAAGAGCATTATGAATATATGACTCTACATTTTCTTCTTCACCAATCTCAGTTAACATCTTCATTACATTTTCATTTGCCCCACCGTGAAGAGGACCTTTTAATGCACCGATTGCTGCTGTAATACCAGAATATACATCTGAAAGTGTAGCTACGCAAACACGTGCAGTAAATGTAGAAGCGTTTAACTCATGATCTGCATGAAGTACAAGCGCCTTATCAAAAGCTTCAATTTCAACTTCATTTGGCTCGCGATCATTTAACATGTACAAGAAGTTTGCAGCTAATGATAAATCCTTTCTTGGCTCAACAATATCTAAACCTTTACGGATTCTCGCGTAAGCAGCAACTAAAGTTCCTACTTGCGCCTGTAATTTAACCGCTTTCAAATAATTGGACTTTTCGTCCATAATTTCAGCGCTCTCATCGTATAATGATAGCATGGAAATTGCAGTTCGTAAAACAGACATCGGATGTGCAATTTTTAAATCTACTTGTTTCAAATATGTTAAAATCTCACCTGGAACTTTATAGTATTCTGATACAATTTCATTAAATTCTGCTAGTTCTTTTTCATTAGGAAGCTTGCGGTGCCATAATAAGTACACTACTTCTTCAAACGTAGCATTCTCAGCTAAATCATCAATATTATACCCAACATAAGTTAATGTATCATCAATAATAGAGCTCACAGATGATGTTGTTGCTACTACCCCTTCTAAACCTCGAATAACAGTCATGACATTCTCTCCTTTTCCTGAAAATTCTCCCAACCTTGCTCCTTATATCTATTTGCTCCCCTTTTGAATTATGAACGCCCGTTCACTCTTTAGGCAAGCAAAATGCACGATCATGCAAATTTGTTGCGATGTTCCCCTCTTATTGTCCATTGTTTACATGGAAAGCATGAGCGTGAATGTCTCCCCGAATCCTCACGCTCAAAACAACAAGTTAGTGAGGAAAATTAATTCCGAAGAGTTTTATGATAAAAACAACATAAAACAATATCATTATAAAATTGTTTTATGTTGTTTTTATTTTATCTGGTGTAAAGTCTCTGCTGTTATGTAACTTTTCAAAGTTTCTAATCCTATTATAAACAATTATCTGACTTTTGTGAACAGAAAGAATTCAAAAATTTTATATTACTATAAAATTCCTTATTTAAACATTTGTATAATACTCATAACCGCATAGGCAATTCCAGCCCCAATTAACGGACCAACAGCAACCCCATTAAATAGCGCAACCGCTATAATTGTCCCAAAAACAAGCGCAGTTGTAATGTGGGGATCCGTTGTCAACAATTGTACGCCGCCTTTCGCTAACAAAGCGACCGCTACACCTGAAGCTAAAGCAATCCACGCATAATAAGATTTTGCCGCTTCTCCAAGTTGTTTAAAACCTATTTCCCCCGTCGCAATCGGTACGAGCACCGCTATTGTAATGACCGTTACACCTAGGTTAATTCCTTTCGTTTGTAAATAAGGAAAGACCTTATCTCCTAAAAACGTAAACTTCAATAAAAATAACACACCAATAGCCACAGTAAGCGATTGGTTTTTCGCAATAAGTCCTATAATAAGTAGTATGAATAAAAATAACGTTGACTGACTAATCATGTTTGCACTTCCTTTCTGAAAATAATGAACTCATTTCCAAACAAAAATACCTTTAAACCTATCGTTATACATGATATATCGATGCCTATTCAACATGAATCACTTCATTTTTTATGTATTTTAAAATGATAAATTGAGACTTTCACCATAAAAATTTAAGCGTGTATACATTTTAAAAAACAGACGTCTCTTCTTTCTTTTCTAATTAGAAACAGGTAAAATAAAAAGAAGAGAAAATGAAGTTTTTACCATATAGTAGAAGCATCAACACCAAGCTTTCACAGTCACTCACATACTGAAAAAGCAGGAAAAATCCATCATTCCACTATAACATAAAGTGAAACTTTAATCAGTGGGGCACACTCGTTATAAGTTGAACGAATTAGGATAATCCAAATTGGAATGGGAGGTATACATCTTTGAACCGAAACTTACTATATATGATATTGCGACTCATATTTGTCATTGTAGCAACGGTAGCTGTGTTCTATGTATTACTATACATGTCAGGGCTTATCTATCCTTTTATTATCGCTTTTGCATTTGCTTATTTGATTAATCCTGTCGTCAATTTCCTTAATCAAAAACTACAATTTCCTCGCGCACTAGCAGTACTCGTTAGCTTAATTCTCGTATTTGGAGCTATCGTTGGACTTGTTACATATCTTGTGACTGAAGCAATATCTGCCACAACATACTTACTACAACTTGTTACAGTAAAGTTTCCAGATATCGTTACATTCGCTCAGCAATTTGCACTTAATCATATTATGCCTCTCTACGATGATTTAATCTCTAAATTTAATCATCTTGGAGAACCACAGCGCTATACAATTACACAAAACATTCAAAACTTAGGAACAGAAGCGACAACACAAATGAAAGAACTTTTAACCGCCATTATAAGCGGGTTAACGAATTTCATTAGTGCACTGCCAACAACTTTAACTGTCCTTGTATTCATTTTATTAGCCACTTTCTTCATTAGTTACGATTGGCACCGTCTTGCTCAGAAAGCAAGAAAATTGCTACCGAATCGTGTACATGGCTATGGAAAAACTATTTTTGTCGACTTAAGAAAAGCTTTGTTTGGTTTTGTGAAAGCACAACTTACACTCGTATCTATGACAACTGTCATTGTACTAATCGGGCTTTTAATATTACGCGTACCATACGCCATTACTATCGCGATTATTACAGGGGTTGTAGATTTACTACCATATTTAGGAACAGGCGCAGTCTTTGTTCCATGGGTTATATACGTATTTTTCACTGGCGATACCGCATTCGCCATTGGTCTTCTCATTTTATACATCGTCGTGATTGTCCAAAGACAAATTATGGAGCCGAAAGTACTTTCATCTAACATCGGTCTCGATCCATTAGCAACACTCGTCGCTCTATTTGTCGGCTTTAAACTTTTTGGCTTTTTAGGATTAATCATCGGCCCAGTCACCTTAGTACTACTTAATACATTACACAAAGCTAATGTCTTCCATGACTTGTGGAAATATATTAAAGGTTCACCTTCAAAATAATAGTTTCTAATTCATACACAACAAAAAACTTACATGTAATCAGTGGGAAATTCCCACTGATTATTCCTTGTACTTATTTTTCATACTTATTACATAAAACAAGAGAATTGCACTCAAAAAAGATAATTCTCTTGTTTTTTTGCATGAAAAACGCATATTCCGTGGTGTTTTTACATATTTATTCTATTTATTTTATAATTATCATTTACATTTATTACTTTTTATGTAAATGAATAAATATACAAAATAGCATAAAATAAGACTTCAACTAACAATCTCCGCCTTTTTATATGAATTTTTTACACCAATCGTTCCTCTATATAAGAAAACAAAACTTTAATTTAGCAGTGTTTCCCTCCATCTTATTCATCTAAATTAATAGCACTAAAAAATCACAAGTTTAATCGAAGTACACACAAGAGTTCAAACGAAAATTATATAGCAAATATAATAAGCGAACGTTTTGTTCATCCCCACTCATCATTCGCCCCACATCAGACACTTACGAGCAGCCCAGCTTTGAGATAGAAATTCCACCCCACAAATAGCGCGGTAAAACAAAGCTTCAATCAGCAAGTTCCTCTCCTTTTACAAGACAAAAAAATAGCACTTAGATTTCTACAATCTAAGTGCTATTTCTGAATAATAATAGTAAAATTCTTTCTAAATTTCCATTCCATCCACTTCATAACAAGCGGCTTCAATAAAGCTCTCGTAATAGGGATCACGCAGATAAACCCTAGCATATCTGTCACATACCCAGGAAGCACTAAGAGAATACCTCCTACAAATACAAAAATACCATCTAGTACCGCCTCACCTGGCATTTCCCCTCTATTCAACTTAGATTGAATCTCTCCAAGCACTTTAAACCCTTGTCTTTTCGCCAAATACACACCTACAACACCTGTAAATACAATCATAGCGAACGTAGACCATAAACCTATTACATGACTTGATCCAATTAAGACCGTAATCTCAATCGCCGGTATTAAAATAAACAAGAATAGTAACCACTTCATAGTTCTACACCTCTCTCACATCTCACTTTTAACGCCCTCACAATGCCTATATACATCATATGAAATATAGATACCCTTTCATATTAAAACCCATAACAAACAGCTTTTAAAAGCAATTCTAGGCGCTTTAAGCTAATTTTATCTCGTTTTTGTGTAAAAAAAAAAGAGAAGGACTCCGATCCTTCTCTCCGTATTACTTATAGCACTTCCGCATGTCCATTATAAACAATTCCGCGTGCTGCATCAACTGTTACTTCTTGGCCATTTTTTAAAGTTGCTGTTACGCCGTTTACACCAACGATAACAGGAATACCGATTGATACACCTACAACAGCTGCATGGCTTGTTAAGCCACCTTCTTCTACAACTAAAGCTGCAGCTTTTTCGATTGCAGGAATCATATCTTTATCAGTGCTTGTTGTAACAAGGATATCACCTTCGTTTACGTTCGCTACAGCTTCAGCAGCTGTTTTTGCTACAACTACTTTACCTTTTGCAGCTTTACGACCGATTCCTTGTCCTTTAGCAATTTCTTCACCAACAACGTGGATTTTCATTAAGTTTGTTGTACCAGTTTCAGCAACTGGAACACCAGCAGTAATCACTAAAGTATCTCCAAGTCCGATTAGACCTGCATCCATACCTGTTTGAATTGCTGTATCTAACATTTCGTCAGTTGAAGCTGCGCGCTTCTCAGCCATAAATGCTTGTACACCCCAAACAAGTGCAAGACGACGTCCTACTTGCTCGTCAGATGTTACAGCTACGATTGGAGATTTTGGACGGTATTTAGAGATCATTTTCGCAGTATATCCACTTTCTGTTGGAGCTACGATTGCAGCTACATCAAGAGCAAGTGCTGTATGTGCAACAGATTGGCTAATTGCATCTGTAATTGTTGGAGTGAACTCTTTAATACGTTTTTTGAACATATCTTCATATTGTAATGATTTTTCAACACGTACCGCAATGTTAGCCATCATTGTTACTGCTTCTACTGGGTATTGTCCAGCAGCTGTTTCACCTGAAAGCATGATTGCATCTGTACCATCGAAGATTGCGTTAGCTACGTCACTTGCTTCCGCACGAGTTGGACGTGGGTTACGTTGCATAGAATCTAACATTTGTGTTGCAGTAATAACTGGTTTACCTAACACGTTACATTTTTTAATTAGACGTTTTTGTACTAACGGTACTTCTTCTGGTGGAATTTCTACACCCATGTCACCACGAGCTACCATTAAACCGTCAGAAACTTCTAAGATTGAATCGATGTTGTCGATACCTTCTTGGTTTTCGATTTTTGGTACGATTTGGATGTATTGAGCGTTATGCTCTTCTAATAATTCACGGATTTCTAATACGTCAGACGCTTTACGCACGAATGAAGCTGCAATGAAATCAACTTTTTGCTCGATACCGAAGATGATATCTTTTACGTCTTTTTCAGTGATACCAGGAAGCTTAATGCTTACGTTTGGTACGTTAACACCTTTTTTATTTTTTACAGTTCCGCTGTTAAGAACTTTTGTACGGATGTTTCCATCAGCTTTTTCGATTACTTCTAGTTCGATAAGACCGTCATCGATTAGAATACGAGAACCTGGGTCTACATCGTCATAAAGACCAGCATAAGATACAGAGAACTTCTCTGCAGTACCTAATACTTGCTCAGTAGAAAGAACTACTTCTGCACCTGTTACAAGCTCAGCTTGTCCGTCTATGAAGTCGTGAGTACGGATTTCTGGACCTTTTGTATCAAGTAAGATACCAACTGTTTTACCAGTTTTCTTTGAAGCTTCACGAATGTTTTTAATACGAGCTCCGTGTTCTTCATGGCTACCATGAGAGAAGTTTAAACGAGCAACGTTCATACCTGCTTCGATTAATTGCTCTAATTTTTCAATACTTTCACTAGCAGGACCTATAGTACATACAATTTTAGTTTTACGCATATTGCACCTCCGAAAATTATGAAACCGTTCCCAAATATCTGACATTACGCCGATTAGATGGATAATTCTTTAGATAATTGATACATGTCTTTATCGATTGTATGCTTTTGAGCTAACGCTTCGATAATATCATGATCAACAAGTTTGTTATCTTGAATACCTACACAACGTCCGCCTTTACCAGCAATTAATAATTCAACTGCTCTTGCGCCAAGACGACTTGCTAATACACGGTCTTGTGCACTTGGTGATCCACCACGTTGTACGTGACCTAATACAGTTACACGAGTATCAAAGTTTGTTGCTTCTTCAATGTGCTTACCGATGTCAATTGCACTTCCAACACCTTCAGCTACAACGATAATACTGTGTTTTTTACCACGTTCACTACCACGCTTCAGACGAGCGATAACATCATCCATGTCATACTCTTCTTCTGGAATTAAGATTGTTTCCGCACCATCAGCTAAACCAGCCCATAATGCGATATCACCAGCGTGACGTCCCATTACTTCGATAACATATGTACGTTCATGAGATGTAGCTGTGTCACGAATTTTATCAATTGCATCAATAACAGTGTTTAAAGCTGTATCGAAACCAATTGTGAAGTCTGTTCCAGGGATATCATTGTCGATTGTACCTGGTACACCAACACATGGGAATCCTTGTTCAGTTAATTTTTTAGCGCCTTGGTAAGAACCATCTCCACCAATAACAACAAGTCCTTCGATACCGTGTTTCTTTAATTGCTCGATACCTTTTAGTCGTACTTCTGGATCTTTAAACTCAGGACATCTTGCTGTATATAATTTTGTACCACCGCGGTGGATAATATCGCCAACAGAACCAAGTTCTAATTTTTCAATGTGACCAGAAATTAATCCAGCGTATCCATGGTAAATACCATATACTTCAATATCATGGAAAATCGCTTTACGAACAACTGCACGAATGGCAGCATTCATACCAGGTGAATCTCCACCACTTGTTAATACACCAATACGTTTCATTTGTACTCACCTCATAAAGATTATTTGCCTTATAATAAAATAACACGAAAAAATATAAAAATACAATGGAGAAGATGTGTCTTTTCATAATAAAAACGTGCATTCGCGAAGTGGAACGCACGCTTTTCTTATTTTATCCAAATGGAAGCGTTTGAAAACGAAACTTGCCCAATTTTCATATATTTTTCATAACGTTTTTCGATTAATTCATCTTTCGAAATTCCGTTTAATTGTTCAAAAGTTTTTCGAATCATTAAGTCTATATTTTCTGACTGTTTCAAAATATTACGGTGAGCTCCGCCTCTTGCTTCTGGAATAATTTCGTCAATTACACCTAATTCTTTCAAATCTGCTGCTGTAATTTTCATTGCCTCTGCAGCTTCCTTTGCTTTTCCTGCATCTTTCCAAAGAATTGCCGCTGCACCCTCTGGTGTAATAACAGAATAAGTGGAATTTTCTAGCATATGAATGTAATCTCCAACTCCAAGGCCTAGCGCACCACCACTACCACCTTCGCCGATAACGATACAAATAACAGGTACCGTTAAACCTGCCATTTCAAATAAATTGCGGGCGATAGCTTCACTTTGACCACGTTCTTCAGCTGCTTTACCAGGATAAGCTCCCTTCGTATCGATGAAACAAATAATAGGACGATTAAACTTTTCCGCTTGTTTCATGAGACGTAGTGCTTTTCGATATCCTTCTGGATGAGGCATTCCAAAGTTACGGCGAATATTTTCTTTCGTATCTTTTCCGCGCTGATGCCCAATTACAGTTACAGGCATCCCTTTATATTTGGCAATGCCGCCGACAATCGCTGCATCATCGCCAAATAGACGATCTCCATGACATTCGAAAAAATCAGTAAATAAGTGCTCAATATAATCGAGCGTTGTCGGTCGTTCTGCATGACGAGCAATTTGAACACGGTCCCATACTTTCAGATTGCCGTATATATCTTCCTCTAAATTTTCTAGCTTTTCTTCCAAAATACGAATCTCCTCACTGAAGTCCATCTGGCTGTTTTTCGTATAGTCTTTCAGTTCACGAATCTTATTTCTTAGCTCAACAACTGGTTTTTCAAATTCTAGCTCTGCCATACAGCCATTTCCCCTCCTTGATGAACTTCTAAAATCTTGCGAAGTGATTCTCTCATATCATCACGATGCACCACCGCATCTAATTGACCATGATCTAGTAAGAATTCTGCCGTTTGGAAATCTTCTGGTAGTTTCTCACGCACCGTTTGTTCAATTACACGTCTACCAGCAAATCCGATAAGTGCACCTGGTTCTGCAAGATTATAATCACCAAGTGAAGCGAAACTCGCTGAAACCCCGCCCGTCGTTGGGTGAGTCATAACAGAAATAAATAATCCTCCTGCATTACTATGCTTTTTCAAAGCTACGCTTGTTTTTGCCATTTGCATTAAACTTAATATACCTTCTTGCATACGGGCACCACCCGAAGCAGTAAAGATAATAAATGGAACTTGTAAGTCGTACGCCTTTTCAACCGCACGGGCGATTTTTTCTCCTACTACAGAGCCCATGCTCCCCATTCGAAAACGAGAATCCATTACTGCAACAACAACAAGCATGTCATCAATTGTTCCTTCACCAGTTACAACCGCTTCGTTCAATTCAGTCTTCTTACGATCGCTCTCTAGTTTCTCTTCATAACCTGGAAACTCGAGTGGATTTAATGAAACCATTTCTTTGTCATACTCACGGAATGACCCTTCGTCCAATATACTATCAAGACGTTCCCATGCATTCATAGGATGATGATATCCACAATTCACACATACTTTTAAATTTTTTAGAAGTTCTTTCGTATACATGATTTTTTTACATTCCGGACATTTTGTCATAACGCCATCTGGTACATCTTTTCGTACTTGTTCTGAAGGTATTGCAGCGTACTTTTTCTTTTTCACGAATAAATCTCTTAGCACAATTTGACCCCCTTCGTTGAGAGCTAAGGTTAGCGTAAGAAGAAAATGGGGCTAACACCAAAGTTTGATGTTAGCCTTATCTTCTCAATCTGTCTAATAACCTCACTCTTTACGTTTAACTTTAACCGCTAAGCGGTAGAATGTTTGTCATAACGTGTCATGGTCATTTCGACAAATTTTATACATTACGAGTGAAACTGTATATTCTCTACTAATTCATCGTAAATTTTTAGTGCATCATTTTCTTGTTTTTCTTCCAAAGTAGCATAAAGCTTTCTATACATATCGATAGAATCTCTTGAAACTTTACAAGAAAGAGTTGCTACGTAATCATTTACGATCATCCAAATGCGATATAGTAAATAATTATCGACTTGTTCAATAAGTGTTTTAAAGAACGTTTGATGAAGCGTTGGGACTGAGCTTTCATTTCCTTCAAGTACTTGGTGTAATCTACTTAGTACTTTAGAAAACGTTTCTTTCGGTAAATTACATACAATTCGAATCATATCTTTCTCAAGTAATCGTTTCGTTTGTAATAAATCACGAATTGTTTTCTCATCTTGCAATAAGAACGGGGCAATTAATTGTACAAGACCGTTATCATAAAAGTTTCGAATAAACGTCCCTTCACCACGTCTCGTTTCAATCAATCCTACCAGTTCTAAAGCACGCAATGCTTCTCTTACAGAGGAACGTCCTACGTTTAAGCGTGAACTTAACTCACGCTCAGACGGCAAACGATCCCCCGCCACCAAACCATCCTCTTCCATAATGGAACGGATTTTTTTTACAATTTCGAGATATACTTTTGTATTTGATGATGTCAATGGAAATTCCTCGCTTATTCTTTACCAATCAGCGCTAATTGTTTTGTTTTTTCAGCGATCTCATTTGGATCTACTTGACGGCGAGCTACTCCTGTCTCCATTGCTGCTTTTGCAACGTAAGCCGCTACTTGAGGCGCTACACGCGCGTCAAATGGTGCCGGAATGATATAGTCTGCATTTAACTCATCTTCTGCTACAAGCTCAGCAATAGCCTGTACAGCTGCCATCTTCATTTCTTCGTTAATTTGTGTCGCATGTACGTCAAGTGCACCGCGGAAAATACCAGGGAACGCCAGTACATTATTTACTTGGTTCGGGAAGTCAGAACGACCTGTTCCAACAACAGCTGCGCCCGCTGCTTTTGCCAATTCTGGCATAATTTCTGGAACTGGATTCGCCATTGCAAAAATAATCGCATCGTCATTCATTGTACGAACCATCTCTTCTGTTAATGCACCTTCTGCAGATACACCAATGAATACGTCCGCACCTTGTACAACATCAGCTAAAGAACCTTCTATACGATTCTTATTTGTATATTTTGCAACTTCATCCTTCACCGGATTCATACCTGTAGGACGACCATCATAGATTGCGCCTTTACGGTCACACATAATAATGTCGCGTACACCATAGCGATATAAAAGTTTAATAATTGCAATACCTGCTGCACCTGCGCCATTTGCGACAACTTTAATGTCAGACATTTTCTTTCCAACTAATTTCAGTGCATTTACAAGACCTGCTACTGTTACAATAGCTGTTCCGTGTTGATCATCATGGAAGATAGGAATATTTGTTTCTTTTTTCAAACGCTCTTCAATAATGAAGCAGTTTGGTGCTGCGATATCTTCTAAGTTAACGCCGCCAAAAGTTGGCTCCATTAATTTTACAGTTTCAACAATTTTATCTACATCGTTTGTATTTAAGGCAATTGGGAATGCATCTACACCAGCAAAGCTCTTGAATAATACAGCTTTACCTTCCATTACTGGAAGAGATGCTTCAGGTCCAATGTTACCAAGACCAAGTACAGCTGTTCCATCTGTCACAACTGCTACCATATTTCCCTTCATCGTATATTCATATACCTTACTTTTATCGTCATAAATTTCTTTACAAGGTTCTGCAACCCCTGGAGAATATGCAAGACTTAAATCTTTTGCATTTTCTACTTTTACTTTTGATACAGTTTCTAATTTTCCTTGATGCACTTTATGCATGTGAAGTGCTTCTTCACGAAGTGTTGACAAACTATCCACTCTCCTCAAATTATTCTTGCTGATATCAATTTCTCCAAGTGGTCTGACCACGAACACTACTACTATAATAATCGAAGTGTAGGGAAATTGTCCATTATATTTTCACAACTACATTTTCTTCCCCGACAATTTCACGAAGTGCTCCTAAACATTCTTCACTTGGATGAATCGATAAACTCCGAGATAATTGTACCATTTTATGTTCCTTTTCATAATAAATTAGTACTTTCGCAAAACCTGAATAGTCGAACAATATTTTCGTAACCTGATTTAAAAGCTTTTTCTCATACTGAGACGGCAATTTCACGTAAACAGATGCGTCTTTCTTTTCTTCATAAACATCCATTTCCTCTAGCAGATATAGTCCATTTACAATCCATTGCAGCTTATGATTTCTTAGCTCAATCGTACCGTCAACTAAAACAATTGCTCCTTCTTGCAACTTATCCGAGAAATGTATATACGTTTCCGGGAAGAGGACCGCTTCCATTTCATCATTTTGATCACAGAATGTAATAAATGCCATCTTTTGAAACTTTTTCGTACGAATCACTCTCACACTTGTTATATACACAATAGCTCTTTGTACTTTTTTCTTGTGTCGCATCGCCTGAGCGAGAGATGGAATTTCTAATTCTTTTGCTAACTTCACATATTGCGCTGTCGGATAACTTGATAAATAAAAGCCAAGCGCTTCCTTCTCTTTATTTAGTTGTTCAATAAAAGATAACTCTTCTCCTTGTACATATTTTGATTTTGGAACAGCATCTCCTAAATCACGTGCGAGATTCGCGTACTCTAACGCCCCTTTAATACTTTTCCATAAATTCGTTCTCGAAACACCAAAATCGTCAAAACATCCCGACCAGACGAAAGCTTCTAAATTACGCTCCGTTACGAACTTTGACGGCATACGAAGACAAAATTCAAATAAATCTTCGAACATTTTTTTCTCTCGTTCTTCTAATAATGCCGTCACTGTAGCCATTCCAATATTTCGGATCGAAAGTAAACTGTAACGTATCGCATTCCCTTCTATTTGGAAGTTGTAGCCACTCCTCTGAAGAGACGGTGGCAAAACGTGAAAACCTTTCCGCTTCGTTTCTCGTATATACTGTACAATCTTATCTTCATTTCCAATTGCGCTTGATAATAATGCCGTCATAAATTCCAGCGTATAATTCGCTTTCAAATAGGCAAGCTGATATCCGATCATACTGTAAGCTACAGCGTGACTTCGGTTAAAACCGTAATTCGCAAATCTTACAATTAAATCATAAATTTTCTCTGCGGATGTCTCATCATAACCATTTCGCAAACATCCTTGGACGAAATGCTTACGTTCCTGATCTAAAATATCACGATTTTTTTTACTCACCGCACGGCGCAGTAAATCTGCTTCTCCGAGCGAAAAACCAGCTAACTTCGATGCAATTTGCATAATTTGTTCTTGGTATACAATGACGCCGTATGTTCTTTCTAAAATTGGCTTTAAATCCGGATGTAAATATTCAATTTTTCTTTTTCCATGTTTCGATTCAATAAAAGTCGGTATCTGTTCCATCGGTCCTGGTCTGTATAACGAGTTAACAGCTACGATATCTTCAAACTCATTCGGTTTTAACCCGCGAAGTACATTTCGCATACCACCCGACTCAAGCTGGAATACACCTGTTGTATCCCCTCTCCCTAATAATTGGAACGTCTTTTCATCTTGAAGAGGTAAGTTTCTTATATCGATTTCTTTCCCTGTTTTGTTCGCGATAAATTTTATAATATTTTCAAGTAACGTTAAATTACGTAATCCTAAAAAGTCCATCTTAAGCAAACCAAGTTCTTCTAGCGCATCGGCTGGATATTGCGTAACATAAACATCGTTATGTCCTTCTTGAATTGCTACACTTCCTGTTAGCGGTTCTTGACTCATAATAACACCAGCCGCATGAATAGACGTATGACGTGGTAAACCTTCTACACGTTTTGCGATTTCAAATACACGCTCATGCAGAAGATTCCCTTGTATAAACTCACGAAGTGATTGTGATTCTTCATATGCATCTTTTAACGTTATACCAAGCTTTGATGGAATAAGTTTTGAAAATATATCAATATCTCGCGGCGGAAGCCCCATTACGCGGGCAATGTCTCTAATTGCCGCTTTTGCTGCAAGCGTACCAAACGTTACAATTTGCGCAACACGGAGCTGACCGTATTTATCTTTCACATAGCGAATCATCTCATCACGTCTTACGTCTGGAAAATCAATATCAATATCGGGAAGCGTCACACGTTCAGGATTTAAAAACCTTTCAAATAATAGATCGTATTCAATTGGATCAATATCTGTAATTTCTAATACGTATGAAACGAGTGAACCAGCTGCCGATCCACGACCTGGTCCTGTTAGAATATGATTTTCATGTGCATACTTCATAAAATCCCATACGATGAGGAAATAATCACTAAATCCCATACGAGAAATAACATTTAATTCATGATCCAAACGCTTTATATGCACTTCTTTCGGTTCACCATATCGTTTCCGCAAACCTTCTTCACAAACACGACGCAAGTATATATCACTCGTTTCATTAGACGGAACAGGAAACTTCGGAAGTTGATTTACATGGAACGGTATTTCTACTTGGCAACGCTCTGCAATTTTCATTGTATTTTGGATTGCTTCCGGCGCATGGGAAAATAGTGCTTCCATTTCATCCGATGACTTTAAATAATACTGATCTGTTTTCAGCCTCGGCCTATCTGGATCAGTCATTTTCGTTCCACTTTCAACAGATAGTAAACATTCGTGAACAAGCGCGTCACTTTGATTGATATAGCGCACATCGTTTGTTGCAACGACTGGAATATTAACCCTACTAATAAATTCAGGTAGTTTCTCTTGTAAAAGCAACTCATCTTGAATCGCATGATGCTGCAAACTCATATAAAAATGGCCAAACATATTTTGATACGTGCGAGCTACTTCTTCAGCCTGACTCTCATTATCTTCTAGTAATAATTGCTCAATTTCGCCATCTTTACCTGGTGAAATTGCAATTAATCCTTTCGCATAATGCGCAAGCCACTTCTTAGGAATACCTTCTTTGGACTTTGTCATAATACTGCTAGAAATCTTTAATAAATTTTGGTAGCCTATTTCATTCTCAGCAAGTAATACAAGCGGATAAGACCTTTCTTCTTCTTCACTAAAAATAGAAGCGGTTAATCCAATAACAGGCTGTATACCATGTTTCTTACATGCTTTATAAAACGGAATAACGCCATACATAACATTTTCATCCGTAATAGCCAGCGATGAAAAACCGAGTTCTTTCGCCCTGACTACAAGCTCATCAATTTTACAAGCACTTTTTAATAAACTAAAAACGGTTTGACATTGTAAATGCACAAACTTCACTGTTGTACCCTCTCTTTACCTATTTGACTACTTTTATTATAGGTGATGAGGAAAGCGGAAATCAAAACATACTTCTTATACTTTGTCCATATATATGAAGAAGAAAGGGGAATGACGATGGATGTAAGAGAACATACTTTTTTCTCTCTGCTTATTATTAGTTATTTTATTGCCTTTGGGGTTATACTTGGCGGTTCATTAATTGGTGGATTTGGTGCGTTTCTTATCGGAAAACCAGCTCTAACTTACATTAATCAATTCGCCCAAAATTTAAGAATTTGGGCACTCGTTGCAGCAATCGGCGGAACATTCGATACCTTTTATAGCTTTGAAAGAAGTTTCTTTGGCGGAGATATGAAAGATATCGTAAAGCAAATTCTCCTTATTTTTTTCGCAACTGGTGGTATGCAAACAGGTCTCATTATTATTAAATGGCTAACGCAGGAACATGTATGAGAGTACCAAGTGCCAATACAGCAAAAAGATGGTACTTAGTATTAGCTGGGGCTGCTGTTGGAGGCGTGTTGAGCTGGTTTATTTTTTTGTACATATACGGTGTTTTTCAAGAAGAACAAGCTAGTAAAATAGCAGAACAAAGAGAAATTATAGAAAAACAAGAAGCAAAGCTCCACGTCCTTCTCGAAGATCAAGAAAAATTGAACACTGAAAATAAACGGCTCTTAACCATTCAAGAGATTAAAATAAAACTTATTAATCGAGAAAAATACGATTTAGACAATCTCACACTCGAAAATATGACTACATCTATCCATAATGACCTCCAACATCTTTTAACGAAAAACATTCAAAGTATCGCAAAAAATAAAGACTTACTTAAAAAGGTAATCGAAAATAAAACGTACAAACATTACGATCGGCTATACCGTTTTAAAGTCGATACAATATCTTTTGATACAGTGCTTGAAATTAGCATTACTATAGAGAAAGAAAAATAAAGAAGGAGGGCTTTAGCGCCGCTCCTTCTTTTCGTTCTAACATATAGTCTCTTATTTACAAATCTCACGTAAATCAGCAAAAAGACGATCCGCTTCTTCCCAAGAAGATGCCTTCGCACCAGAAGCCATCGGATGCCCCCCGCCGTTATATTGCATTGCTAATTTGTTTATAACTGGTCCTTTTGAACGAAGACGAACACGAATTACGTCGTCTTCCTCTAAAAATAGAACCCACGCCTTTAATCCATCAATATTGCCAAGCGCTCCAACAACACCAGATGCTTCAGAAGGAAGTACATCAAACTCTTCTAATACTTCTTTCGTTAATTTAATGTAAGCTGCTCCTTCTTCTACCATCGTAAAGTTTTGTAAAATATAACCGTTTAAACGAGCAATTTTTTCTTTTGTCTTATACATCTCATTGTATAAATCTGTGAATTTCACACCCATGTCAACAAGCTCACTTACGTAACGAAGTGTTTTTGCTGTCGTATTCGGGAATAAGAAACGACCTGTATCTCCAACAATTCCTGCTAAAATAAGGCGGGCTGCTTCTTTTGTTATTTTTAATCCTTTATCTTTCCCATAGTTATAAAACTCATAAATCATTTCACTTGTAGAACTCGCTGTCGTATCTACCCACGTAATATCTCCATATGGATCTTCATTTGGATGATGATCAATTTTAATTAACATCTTCCCTTTTGTATAGCGTTGATCGTCAACACGTTCTTGATTCGCAGTATCACAAACAATAACAAGCGCATTTTCGTATACACTATCTTCAATATCATCCATTACTCGTAAGTATGCTAGTGACGGCTCATTGTACCCAACCGTATAAATATTTTTCTCTGGAAACGATTCTTGTAGAATTGTACCAAGACCACCCTGTGAACCTAACGCATCTGGATCCGGACGCACGTGGCGATGAATAATAATTGTATCAAACTCTTTAATTGCTCCTAAAATTTGCTCATGCATATGTATAATCTCCTTTTTAATCAACTTCTTCACTTTATCCTCCATTATAACGGAAAATATTTCATACATGCGAACAATTGCTTTATAATAAAAGTTAGAAAGTTTAGATATTTCTTTTTCTTTTCTATTATTTTTCACAAAGCGATGGGAGTGTTCATTATGCCAGTATTAGTCTTCTGTATTATCGTCTCATTTATGTTGTACCTCTTTTACAAAACAAAATACTTTCGTACAAACCGCCCAATGGAGAAAGGTTGGCTCTCAGGAAAATCCGCAATGGCACTCGGTTCATTCGTTTTATTTTTCGGGATAAACCAATTCTTTTTAGAACTTTCAACCGCTCGTATTATCGTTGGTGTTTTATTCGTTCTATTTGGTAGTGCAAGTGTATTTAACGGGTTTCGCCAATACAAACATTTCTTGCCATTAGCAGTTAAAGAAGCTGAAGTCTATGAAGCAACGTAAAAAAGCATCAATATTGTGATGCTTTTTTACGTCCCTTAACTTTCAAAATCATATACGCAACAAACGCAGATGGTATATTAAATGGGTTCCCTTGTACGTGAAAATGTAATTGTTCTTCTCCAAAAGACATTTTTTCATATAGCTCTCGCTGAGATAATCCTGTCTTTTCCTTTTTTTCATGTAAACCTTGTAAATATAAATATTGAATCGGTATCATTACAAGAAAGTAAAATAGTGCGATACTACCAAAAAAGAGTACGGCTGACGACATAATGCATACCACCTCTCGCGATTCCATTTTCTTACAATATAATCATAACACAATATACAACTGAATTGAATTATTATTCCGTCTTTTCTCACATTACTTTTCCACTCCATCCCATACATATTTCACTAAAACTCCCATCTAAAATCATGCCTTTCAAATTTAAAACAACAAAAAAAGATGGAACAAATCAAAACGATTTGTTCCATCTTTTTATTTATCGATTAACTGAACCATAAGTAATGCTTTTCCAACAACATTACCTTCATGATGCACCTCTACATCGACCTTACCAAATTTACGTCCAATTTCTAATACTTTCGGATGAACAGATACAACATTATCAATTTGAACCGGCTTTACGAAATAAATCGTTAAGTTTTCAACAATTAAATCACTCTTCTTTTGCGCACGAATGACGCGATTTGTCGCTTCTGTCACAATTGTTGCAAATACACCGTACGATAACGTCCCGATTGAGTTCGTCATTTGCGGCGTCACCGAAAATTGATATAGATGCTCATTCTTCGCTTCTTTTGGTGTCATAAATTGATTCGTTACAATATCATCAATGGTTTCTCCAACTTGTGGCTGACGTTGAATCATTTGCAGTGCCTGAAGTACATCTTGACGGCTAATAATACCTTGCAGTTTGTTTCCTTCCTCAACGACAGGAAGTAATTCAATTCCTTCCCACACCATCATACGTGCCGCAGCTGCGACAGACATTTTACCGTTCACTGTAATTGGGTGTTTTGTCATTACTTTATCAATTGGTGTTTCTTTCGCTACTCCGATCATATCTTTTGAAGTTACGATTCCTAGTACTTTGTTACTTTCATCGACAATTGGATATCTTCCGTGCATTGTCTCTTCGTTATATGCATGCCATTGCTGTACTGTATCACTCGGCTTTAAATATAACGTTTCTTCAATTGGCGTTAAAATATCTTCAACGAGTACAATTTCTTTCTTAATAAGTTGGTCATAAATTGCACGATTAATTAACGTTGCGACCGTAAATGTATCGTAGCTACTTGAAATGATCGGCAGCTTTAATTCGTCTGCTAATTTCTTCACATGATCTTCCGTATCAAATCCGCCCGTAATTAATACAGCGGCTCCAGTTTCTAGCGCTAATTCATGTGCATTGGTACGGTTACCAATAATGAGTAAATTCCCAGCTTCTGTATAGCGCATCATCGCTTCTAATTTCATAGCTCCGATTACGAATTTATTTAATGTTTTATGTAGTCCTTCTCTGCCTCCAAGTACTTGACCGTCGACAATGTTAACGACTTCTGCATATGTCAGTTTTTCGATATTCTCTTTCTTCTTTTGTTCAATTCGAATTGTTCCGACACGTTCAATTGTACTAACATATCCTTTATTTTCTGCATCTTTAATTGCACGGTAAGCGGTCCCTTCACTTACACTCAAATCTTTCGCAATTTGTCTTACAGAAATTTTATGGCCTACTGGCAGGCTATTAATATGTTCTAAAATTTGGTTATGCTTGGTAGCCAAATGGTTTCACCATACTTTCTTTTCCCTAAATTCTTCATGTGTTGTACTTTCAGTATACTATATTTTCAAAACTGTTACACTCTCTCTTTGCATACCTGTACTATTTTTTTTATAACAAAATGACGCTTACATTCCACCAGTCATTCTATTACAACAATGTAATGCTATTGTCATCTCATTCGATAGTTCGCCCACTTAATTGCCTATACAATTAAGACAAGAAATAAAACAGAGGAGCGAACACATGATGAAAAAACTTTTAGAGGTTGTAGGTGCTGTATTTTTAGCTTTCGTAGATGGGAAAAAAGTTGCAATGGAATTGAATGAAACACCTGAACAACCACGTACCAAAAGAGAAGAATCACCAAAACAAATACAAGCATTAAAAGCTGTCCTACACACGTAAAAAACCCTTCACTTTTCTTTTCAAATGAAGGGTTTCTTTTCTATAGTGTAATACTTTCTCCAGCTTCTAATACTTTCCCTGTACAATTTTGTAGCTTTTCTACAAATTGATATGGATCTTGTTCAATAACTGGGAACGTATTGTAATGCATCGGTACAACAGTTTTCGCATTAATCCATTTTGCCGCTAGTACAGCATCTTCTGGCCCCATTGTGAAATTATCACCAATTGGTAAAAATGCTAGATCAACTTTATTTAATTCCCCAATTAACTTCATATCAGAGAATAGTGCAGTATCTCCTGCGTGGTATACAGTTTTCTCTTCTGCTGTAAATAAAATACCTGCTGGCATACCTGTATATGTAATCGTCTTATTTGCTTCATCAATATAACTAGAGCCGTGGAATGCTTGTGTAAACTTCACTTTTCCGAAGTCAAATTCATGTGAACCCCCAATATGCATCGGGTGTGTATTTACACCTTGCCAACTTAAAAATGTTGCTAGTTCAAATGGCGCTACAACAACTGCATTATTTTTCTTCGCAAGCTCTACTGTATCTCCAACATGATCACCGTGTCCATGCGATAAAAGAATTGCATCCACTTTTACATCTTCAGCTTTTAAATCTGTTTTCGGATTACCTGTTAAAAACGGGTCAATTAAAATAACTTTTTCATTCGCCTCAATTTTCACAACTGAATGTCCATGATAAGATACTTTCATTATTACATTCCTCCCCTATTCACATTCTCACTTTTTATTCTACATGATTTTTCAATTCCCTGTCTTTTCTAACATCTATTTACTTGTCATAACACTTTCTTCCGAGTTAAAGTTATATTTGTAATTAAATATCTCGGGGGTGCCAATAGATGAATGCTAGATTAGAAAATTTAATGCAATGGCTAAAAGAAAAAAACGTAGAAGCTGCGTTCTTAACTTCTACACCAAACGTCTTCTACATGACAAACTTCCACTGTGAACCACACGAAAGATTACTTGGTATGTTTGTATTCCAAGAAAAAGAACCTATTTTAATTTGCCCTAAAATGGAAGAAGGTCAAGCACGTAACGCTGGCTGGGCACATGAAATTATCGGATTTACTGATACTGACAGACCATGGGATATGATTGCAAAAGCAATTAAAGACCGCGGCATCAATGCAAATGCAGTTGCAATTGAAAAAGAACATTTAAACGTAGAGCGCTACGAAGAATTAACGAAATTATTCCCAAATGCAGCTTTCAAATCAGCTGAGGAGAAAGTTCGCGAACTTCGTTTAATTAAAGATGAAAAAGAACTTTCTATTTTACGCGAAGCAGCTAAAATGGCGGACTATGCTGTTGAAGTTGGTGTAAATGCAATTAAAGAAGATCGTAGTGAACTAGAAGTATTAGCAATTATTGAACACGAATTAAAAACAAAAGGCATACATAAAATGTCATTTGATACGATGGTATTAGCAGGTGCGAACTCAGCTCTTCCACACGGTATTCCTGGCGCAAACAAAATGAAACGCGGTGATTTCGTACTATTTGATTTAGGCGTAATCATTGACGGTTATTGCTCTGATATTACACGTACAGTGGCATTCGGCGAGATTTCTGAAGAACAAACTCGTATTTACAACACCGTACTTGCTGGACAACTACAAGCAGTTGAAGCATGTAAACCAGGTGTTACACTTGGCGCAATCGACAACGCTGCTCGTTCTGTTATTGCAGATGCAGGTTACGGAGACTTCTTCCCACACCGACTTGGTCATGGACTTGGAATTAGCGTACACGAATATCCAGATGTAAAAGCTGGTAACGAGTCTCCATTAAAAGAAGGTATGGTCTTCACAATCGAACCTGGTATTTACGTACCAAACGTAGGTGGCGTTCGTATTGAAGATGATATTTACATCACAAAAGACGGATCAGAAATTTTAACGAAATTCCCGAAAGAGTTACAATTTGTAAAATAATAGAAAAAGGCAGCGGGAGTGCTGCCTTTTTCTATTTCCCTACTATTTCAAATTTCTCTACAATCATTTTTGCTGGATAACTTTCAAGTATTTGAGAAAACCATACTTTTATTTTATCCCCTGTTTTTAACTGTTTATATGCGTCTTTGTCCTTAAAGCTCAAGACTATATGTGCTGGATGCTCTTTATTCATTTGTTGTTCTATATAATGTTGCAACTCTACTTTTGTTTCAACCGTTTTATCATCGGCAAAAAACATCGTGTCATTTCTTAATATGATATACCCTTCTTTAGGTACTTCTTTTACCGTTACTTGCTCTACTTGTTTTGTATCACACGCTGATAATACGACTAGAAATACACTTAAAAACATAACAATTTTCATATGCCTATTCATTTTTAACTCCTTACTCTAGGCTATTTCAAATTTAACACCATCTTCTCCTCATACTTATCATCCCATTTAATCACAACTTCTATAGGTTCATCTTTAGAGATAGGCGCGCAACTTACACAAGAAGACTTCATTTCAACCTTTGCTCCTCTATGAACTTCTGACGTTTGTGTCATTGTACTAAAGGCTCCATTAATAGCAATCTCTAAGTTTTTAAATTCTGTCTTTCCATCCCCGCCCTTATATTGAAACGTAAACATTCCATCTTCACTGTCATCCTTAATATGCCCTTTATATTGTCCAGTCCAACTTTTGCTCTCGCTAGAAAAAGTAAAATACCAAATCGAGCAGCTTCCTAAAAAGAAAATACTAATGAAAAAGAATAAAGCTCTCTTCATCATGCCCCTCCATTCAAATGCACTTATTTATTGTCTATTTCTTCCTTCTATTATACTATTAAAATACAGAATTTTCTAAAACAGGGGGTTTATATGTTACAACAACAGTTAGAAGAAATTCGTAATAATAATTACATACTGGATAACACACTTAACATTGATTCTTTAAATTCCAATATGCTTGAGCAAATTGGCGATACTGATAGCTATTTAAGGGACAAACTCATCTACTCTACTTTTTTTCATCTCATCAAGAAGGAATATCTTTCACACACACAATTACAGAAACTATTATTAGAAAGCATCGGTGAAAAATATTTATTGTATAAGATTCATTCAGATGATGAAGATGCGGTATTTACCCGAGCATTTACAACATTATTAATTGCCCTCATTATTGATGCTGATACAAATCATAATTTCTTATCACAGACTGATATTTCAAATGTAAAAGATCAACTAATTCTATATATGAACAACGAACATGATTTCCGGGGATATGTGCAAAAACACGGCTGGGCACATAGTATCGCTCATGCTTCTGATACATTTGAGGCGCTTGTGAATAGTCCTAAACTGGAAACTTTATATTACGAAGAAATATTACAAACTTTATTAAACAAAGTTTGTGTTCATTCCATCTATTACAAATATGAAGAAGATGAACGTATCGTTTATCCGATTGTCGCAATGCTACAAAATGGCTTAAAGGAAGAAGCACTCATATTAGCCCTTCGTGATTTAGTAGCTCAATTACCCGTTCAAAAACAAACATTACATATTGAATCATACGAGTTTCTATACGGAAATATAAAATCTTTCTTACGCAGCTTATTTTTCAGACTGCGCAAGCTTTCTATATGTGAAGAAACAGAATGCGAAATTGAAAAATTGCTACAAGAACTTCCAAAATATTATTAAAAAAAGAAGGCCACTCAAAAAGTGCCTTCTTCTATTTCACTAATATTTAATTGAAATTTCACGATCCAAACTGAGAAAAGGTGGACAAGAAGCGCAAACGCCATACATGCTCCGCTTAAAAAAGTTAGTATAGGATGCGAATACACGTGCCCCAATCCATAGGATACCGCCACGAAAAACATTGTTATGTAAATATAAATTGCTCCATGTATTTGCCTCATATAAACCTCCTTTTCCCATATTATAACATAAATTTTCTGATTATTCACATTAATTGCTTGTAATCAATATTTCTCAACTGTTACACCTCTTACAGCAGCCTTAATATATGGTGCTCCTTGTAAACTTTGTAAATCCTCTGTTTTGCCTGTTACGACTACACCGTATATTGGTAGGTCTTTTGGTTTCGTGTTTTTTATTTCTTTATCCCGCATTAACGGGCAGTAAGACCTCACATCAAAATTCAGCGGAAGCAAGAAGTTAGATGGGGGATGAACCCCACACTGATTAAAGTTTCACTTTATAGTTTATCCTAAAATATTCTCAGTATCCCTCTTTATTTTCACTTAAAGACATCCAAATGCAGCTTTTATAAATTGTTTCATAATAAAAAGCACATCCATTTTGATGCGCTTCTCTGAAATACTATTCTATTATTCCATCGCGTCATTCACAACATCTTGAATCATAACGACTTCTGTTTTCATATCAACAGAGGGTGCTTCTTCATCAATACACTCATACCAAAATTCCAAGTGCTTTTTATCAATTTCATGCTGAGAATTTTCGACAAGAGCCCCACCTTCTCCTTGCACAGAATACCAATATAAGTACTCTTCTCCATCTCTTATTTCCCGGAAAATTGTCTCAACATACATCTTTTCGTCGTTTAATGTCAAAAGTACTTCTTTCATATTGTCATTCAGAAGCTGCATCCATTCATTTACTCGATGACTCTTACCAGGCTTAACTTTAAATCTCGTTAATTCTACATTCATTTTTCTTCCCCCGTTTTCTTACGTACAAACAAACTGTATTCTATTGGATGATAAAAACTTAATTTACTAGCTAATTTTCGCGAAGGAATATTGTCTACATAACAATCCCAGCTCGGTATAATATCATTTTGCATGCAATGTTCAATGAACCGTGTTGCAACAGCTTGAGCTAATCCTTTCCCTTGATGCGCTTCATGTGTTGCAATATCTATTTCAGCATAACCATTCCCGCTAAATATCGAGACACATTCAGCTACAATTATCCCATCTTGTTCTATACAAAATCCAAAACCACTATTCAAAAACGTTTCTTTTGATCCCCAATATTCTTTGTAGTACTCCTCTTTAAATTCACTGCTTCGTTCTATATCTCTTCTATCAATACGCTTCACTTCATATGTATTTTTGTTACAATCTCGTTTTCTCTCTTCAAAGGTTACGCTTTGAAATTTCATTCGCGGAATGTTTCGAAGTACATGACTAAAACGTTCTTCTATCATCATTTCCCACTCGTTACTCGAAGAGAACAATGTAAATCTCTTCTCTGTTTTTTCAATAGCCTTTTTTATAAAAGAAAATAAATCTTCGTTATAATTTTGATCATCAGTATCACCAAATAAATAATAAATACCGTTAGCTGTACGAATTAGTCCTGCTGTTAATTTCTCGTTTGCAAAAATCTCACCATCTATCACTTGATCACATACCGCATAAGCAAACGTCGTCGTTTTTGTATGACTTTCTAAAATCGGAAGGATTTTTCTATACTCGGCTACGGATAATTTTTTCATAATTGCTCCACTTTAATCGTATCCGCCTCTATATGTTCAAAACAAAGATTTACAGTTCTCTTTAATGCTCTCGTTCTATGAATCTTACATGCTGGAATTAAGATTGAATCATTTGGCTTTAAAACCGCTGTTTCTCCATCTTCAAAATCAATAAGTAATTCTCCCTCTAACACAATAAATAATTCATCCGAATTAGAATGATAGTGCCAATCATATTCACCAGTAAATACAGCGATTCGTAAGCAATGACTGTTTATATTTGAAACGACGAAGTTTTTATGTTGATCTTTAATATCCTTTGTTAATTCTATTAAGTTCACAGTCTCCATCTTTCGTCCCATCCTTTCATTAGTCGTTCTTCTAAAAAACTAACTTAATCTCCTCCACCATCACTTGAGCTACTACAGTCATTGCTACTGTAGTCACCGAATCCACTTGATGAGCTTGAAGCGTATGAAGATTTTTTGCTTCTTTTTCTATCTTTTTTACTTTCATGACTAGGCCATACTGTAGCAAAGAGTATAACGAATAAGGCTAATTCTATTACAACAAGTATAAATTCTAGAATGCTCTCAATAATATTGGGAGTTATCCCAAAACTGTAAAACACTCCAAATGAATACATACACAAAATTACATACAGAGCCATACAAATATACCGAAATGTTTTCTCTATCGTAATGACTACTTTTTGTGAAAAAGGTATGTTCTGTTCCTTTTTGTTCTTTATATACCTTTGTCTCTTTGCCTGTTTTTTCTTCCTCTTTTTGCTCCCCATCGAATCCCCTCTTTTTATTATATAATTCTAAATTATCATAATAAAAATCGATTTACACCAATAAATAACAATTATTCACATGTTATTTCTCCATATAAAAAAGACCCTCCTCACGAAAAGGAAGGTCTCAAATGTATTTCTATTATGATAAAGCAGGAGCTTTTTCAAGAAGCTCTTTTGCATCAGCGTATTGTAAGCCGTGAGCTTCCGCAACTGCTTCGAATGTTACATAACCATCTAATGTGTTAATACCTTTTAATAATGCAGTGTTGCCTAAGCAAGCTTCTTTGTAGCCCTTGTTAGCAATTTGTACTGCATATGGTACTGTTACGTTTGTTAATGCAAGAGTTGACGTACGTGGAACTGCACCTGGCATATTAGCAACTGCATAATGAACAACGCCATGTTTTTCGTAAGTTGGGTTGTCATGAGTTGTAATACGATCAGTTGTTTCGAAAATACCACCTTGGTCAATCGCGATATCTACAACGACAGAACCTGGTTCCATTGATTGAATCATTTCTTCAGTTACAAGTTTTGGCGCTTTTGCACCCGGAATTAATACTGCTCCAATAACAAGGTCAGATTCTTTAACAGCTTCTGCAATGTTGTATGGATTAGACATTAATGTTTTTACTTGGTTACCGAAAATATCATCTAATTGACGAAGACGTTCTGCACTTAAATCAATGATTGTTACATCTGCACCTAAACCTACTGCAATCTTAGCTGCGTTTGTACCAGCTTGACCACCGCCAATGATTGTTACTTTGCCGCGTTTTACCCCTGGAACGCCTGCAAGTAAAATACCTTTACCGCCTTTGTTTTTCTCAAGGAATTGTGCACCGATTTGTGCAGACATACGACCAGCCACTTCACTCATAGGTGCAAGTAATGGTAAAGAACGATTGTCTAATTGTACTGTTTCGTATGCGATTGATGCAACTTTGTTATCGATTAATGCTTTCGTTAATTCTGGTTCTGGAGCTAAGTGTAAGTATGTGAATAAGATTAAGCCTTCACGGAAATAGCCGTATTCACTTGCTACTGGCTCTTTTACCTTCATAACCATATCTTGATTCCATGCTTCTTCAGCAGTTTCTACAAGTTTCGCACCAGCTTGTACGTATTCTTCATCTGTAAAGCCAGATCCTAAACCTGCTCCTTTTTGAACAAAAACTTCGTGACCATTTTGTACTAAATGTACTGCTCCCGCTGGCGTCATTGCCACACGGTTTTCATTGTTTTTAATTTCTGTTGGAATACCGATACGCATGATTAGTTCCCCCTTGAGTTATGAAATGACCCCTGAATCATTTTTTAAAGCGCTTTCTACGCTCTTATATTTTAACATAATATCTCAATATTTGACAAAAAAATAACACGAGTTTTCCGATAGATTTAATTTTATATTAAAGGACAGTATTATCCGCACCTCTCAGCACAATGGATAAACTGTCCAATTATTCGAAACTTCATCTTATTTTATTCTATCGATGTCTATGAATAACATCCACTGCACCAGTCACTTCAATAATTGTACCGGTAATCATATCGGAATCGTCCTCACATAAAAACGAAATGGTTCTTGCAATATCTTCACCTGTTCCAGATCTACCAATCGGTGTGTTATGCTCTTTCAGCTGACGTGCTTCTTGAATAGTTGCCTCTTTCATATCGCCAATAATATCACCAGGACATACCATGTTCGCAGTGATACCATACTCCGCTTCTTCATAAGCAACTGTTTTCGTTAATGAAACAAGTCCTACTTTCGCTGCGGCAAAAGCTGAACGATAAATCCATCCCGGTGCACTATCCGCCCCTTGAAATCCGTAATTAATAATACGGCCAAAGTTCTGTTTTCTCATGACCGGAACGACAAGTTTTAATAAATGAAATACCGCTGTTAAATTTCCCTGAATCATTTCATTCCATTCATCTTCTTCATAATCAACTAACTTTTTTCGTTCAAATACATATGGACCAGCATTATTAATTAAAAAGTCAATTTTGCCAAAACGGCTCATCGCTTCTTCTACTATTTTATGTAAATCTTCCTTTTTCGTGACATCCGCTTGCACGAATTGTAGACGCTCTTCCACATCTTTATATGTTTCTTTCATCGTTTCCATAGCCGTGATATCGCTATGGTACGTTACTGTTACTGAATAGCCTTTAGCCAATAACTTTTCTGTTACTTGCTTTCCTAAACCTTTCGTACCGGCTGTAATGAGCGCATGTCTCACAAAACTGCCCCCTTTTAAATTGCTATACTTCATATGTAACAAGTTCTCGCTCCAATTACAACTAAAATGAATTGAAACAGAGTTTTCAAAATTCTGTAACGTTTCTGGCAAGCACGTTACCAAAATTTGTTTTATAATTAAGTTGTAAACAGTTATAAAACAGATTGGGAGGAATTTACTATGAATAATACATATACAAATATTTTAATCGCGGTGGATGGTTCTAAAGAAGCAGAAAAAGCCTTTAAAAAAGCAATTCAAGTCGCAAAGCGCAACAATGCAACATTAACAATTGCTCATATCGTTGATGTAAAAGCATACTCAGCAGTAGAAGCTTATAGCCGTGCAATTGCGGAACGTGCAAATCTATTTGCAGAAGACCTATTAGAAGACTACAAAAAAACTGCGCTTGAAGCTGGCCTTGAAAAAATTGAAACTGTATTAGAATTCGGTAATCCTAAATCAAAAATTTCAAAAGAAATCGCTCCAAACCATAAAGTAGATTTAATTATGTGTGGTGCGACTGGTTTAAATGCTGTTGAGCGTTTCCTAATTGGTAGCGTCTCTGAACATATTATTCGCTATGCGAAATGCGATGTCCTTGTTGTTCGTGGTGATGAAGAGCAAGGTGAGCTTTAATTTATAGATAAAACACCAAGTCCACATAGGCTTGGTGTTTTTCATTTTATAAACTTCACTATAAACAAAAGACATGCTACGACAACAACGGTAATTGCCAACACATAAGGCGGAAGAAACTTCAAAGACCATAATGCCATCATAATCGTCGCAACCGTTAAGTACGTTCGCCTTGCACCTTCTGTCATTTTTTTACGAAATAAGAAAACATACAAATAACCAATTGGCGGCGTAATAAAGCAAAGAACGTATATGATTTTTGATTTTAAATACCACTTTTGTTCTCCAAGTTTCTTTATATCCCCTTCTATTCTCTTATGCTCTTGTTCTTTCTCTTCTTCTACAAGCGGATTTTCCTCTTCTCCTCGCTTTTCTTTCATATAAGGAAGAAAGTGCATAAAAAAATAGTATGCGAATACGAATGCTCCAAATCCAATATTTACTCTTTCTAATGGAATATGTTCACTAAAAAAAGCAGCAGTAAGCACTAAAGACAAACAGTATGTCATCATCCAAAAGGAACGTTTTCTCTTTTTCCGTTCCATTTCTTTTTTGCCTTGTATATCTTTTCTTTTCGAAAGCCATATAGAAATAAAGCAATCTACTACAAATAGAGCAAAAATAAATATCGCAACGTGTACTGTTTCTAAATCCTCAAATGAAAAGATATTTTGGAATGCAACATGTAATACAATGAATGTGTACAAAATTAGCCCTATAAAATAAATACGTCTCATTTTCCATCCCTTTCTTATTTCCTAACATTACGTTAACATACATTTTTTAGAAATAGACGGACAAAATATATATGTGTAAAAAAGGAGGATGCTATATGGATGATTCTGAACGCATTATTTTAGATGTGAACGGCAAAGAAATTGAAATGCTAGATACGATTCGCACTCATTTTAAAGAGAAGCACGGCGTTGAACTAAGTAATGGTGCATTACTTCGTGATTTGATGGATATTGAGTATATTCGAATTACGGAAGATCGACATAAGTATGATTAAAAGAAAACGACTGCAGGCGAATGCCATCAGTCGTTTTCTTTCTTTATTTAAGCTCTTGATGTTTCCCGCCCATACCACCAGACTCATTGCTATCTTGGTGTACAGTTAGTTTATTTGTTTTCGCATCTTTTAAAACTCTATATGTATATGATTCATTTGGTTCATCTTTAAACTGTACATTCATACCATACGAATCCATTTTGCTATAAAAGGCCGGTTTTATATATAAAATATCACTTTCTTTATATCCTTTATCTTGTAAATGCCACATCGTTGCGATAACCGCTTCTTCTCGCTTTTCTTTTTCACCAACATACATATATTTGTCCAAAAGAAACACTTTAGCATTTGCAATTAAGCTAATTAACAGTACAATGATCAACACTATTTTTTTCATAGACTTCCCCTAAATTGTTATTTTTTACTACATTTTAACTTAAATGCTAGTAAAAAATAAAGTACGCCAGACTTTACTAGACTGGCGTACTTCCCAACTCAATTCTTAATAACTTCTTTCGTTAACCCCTTCGCCTTCTCCAAAGCGTTTTTGATTTGTTCAAACCCAGTCCCGCCAGCACTGTTACGACGCTTTACAGCTGCATATGGTGACAGCACTTCATACAAATCTTCTTCAAATAAGGAGCTCATTTCTTTATATGTTTCAAGAGAGACATCTAATAAATAAATTCCTTTTTGTGTGCAATATAGCACTAACTTTCCAACAATTTCATGAGCTTGACGGAATGGTAGTCCTTTGTTCGCTAAATAGTCAGCAATTTCTGTTGCGTTGGAGAAATCTTGCGTCACAGCTTGCCTCATTTTTTCTTTGTTTACAGTCATCGTTTCAAGCATGCCCGCCATAATATGAAGGCATCCTTCTACTGTTTTAACTGTATCAAACATTCCTTCTTTATCTTCTTGTAAGTCTTTATTGTAAGCGAGCGGTAATCCTTTCATTACTGTGAGTAAACTGAATAAATTACCGTATACTCTGCCTGTTTTACCACGGATTAGTTCCGCCATATCCGGGTTTTTCTTTTGCGGCATAATGCTGCTTCCCGTTGCATATTGATCGCTCATTTCAATAAATTGAAACTCTTGGCTACTCCATAAAATAAGTTCTTCGCAAAAGCGTGATAAGTGCATCATAAGCATAGAGGAGTTACTTAGGAACTCCAGTATGAAATCACGATCGCTTACTGCATCTAAACTATTTTCATAGATTCCATTAAATCCAAGAAGCTCCGCACTATACTCTCGGTCAATGGGGAATGTCGTTCCAGCTAACGCTCCTGCTCCTAATGGCGAAATGTTAATACGTTTTAACGAATCTTCATAACGATTCACATCACGCTCTAACATCCAAAAGTAAGCGAGAATATGATGAGCAAATGAAATCGGCTGAGCACGTTGCAAATGCGTATAGCCAGGCATAATGGTTTCAATATTATTTTCTGCTTGATGAACAAGAACAGTTTGCAATTGCTTTGTAGCTTTTATAATATGTTCTACCTTTTCTTTTAAATACAAATGCATATCTGTCGCTACTTGATCATTACGACTTCGGCCAGTGTGAAGTTTTCCTCCTACTTCGCCAATTTGTTCAATTAACATTTTTTCGATGTTTAAATGAATATCTTCTGCTTCTACTGAAAATTGTAGCTTATTCTCTTTTGCTTCTTTCAATAAATATTGAAGACCTATCTTTATTTTCTCTGCTTCTTCTTGCGTAACGATGCCTTGCTTTGCTAGCATCGTTACGTGTGCCATACTCCCATTTATATCTTGATTTACTAATTGTTGATCGAAGGAGATGGATGCTCCGAACTCTTCAACCCATGCTTCCGCTTCTTCTGTAAAACGTCCGCCCCAAAGTTTGCTCACGCTTCCACCTTCTTTTGATTCACTTGGCTGTATACTTTCGTCGGTAAACCGAATAATGAAATGAATCCAACTGCTGCATCATGATTAAATTCGTCCTGAGCAGTATATGTTGCTAATTTTTCATCGTATAAAGAGTATTCAGATTTACGTCCTTCTACAATCGCATGACCTTTAAATAATTTCACACGCACTGTACCTGTTACATTCTTTTGCGTTTCTTGTAAAAATGCATGAAGCGCTTGTTTTAAAGGCGAGAACCATAAACCATTATAAATAAGTTCTGTTATTTTCTGTTCAATCACTGGTTTAAAATGTGCTACTTCTTTTACGTGTGTTAAATCTTCCAACTCTTTATGCGCAGTGATTAACGTCATTGCTGCTGGGCATTCGTATACTTCACGAGATTTAATACCGACAAGACGATTTTCTACGTGATCAATACGTCCAACGCCGTGTTTTCCAGCAAGCGCATTTAACGTTTTAATTAATTCTGCAAGTGAATATGCAGTGCCATTTAAAGTAGTCGGTACGCCTGCTTCAAATCCGATTTCTACAAACTCTGGTTTATTCGGTGTATCTTCTAATGCCAATGTCATCTCATATGCATCTTCTGGCGGCGCTGCCCATGGATCTTCTAAAATTCCACATTCGTTGCTGCGTCCCCATAAGTTTTGATCGATTGAAAACGGGCTATCTAAATTAATCGGAATTGGTACATCGTTTTCTTTTGCATAGGCAATTTCTTCTTCACGTGACCACTTCCATTCACGTACAGGTGCAATCACTTCTAAGTAAGGATTTAATGCTTGAATAGAAACTTCAAAACGAACTTGATCATTTCCTTTCCCTGTACATCCGTGTGCAACTGCAGTTGCGCCTTCTTGTTCTGCGATTTCTACTAATTTCTTCGCAATAAGCGGACGAGATAATGCAGAGACAAGAGGGTATTTCCCTTCGTATAATGTGTGTGCTTGCATCGCCATCAATGCATATTCGTTTGCAAATTCTTCTTGAACATCAATCATATATGATTTAATTGCACCTACTGAAAGTGCCTTTTCTTTTACAAATGCTAAGTCTTTACCTTCCCCTAAGTCTAAACAAAGCGCGATAATATCATAATTCTTCTCTTGTAACCATTTAATTGCAACGGAAGTATCAAGACCTCCGGAATATGCTAATACAACTTTTTTCTTCTCCATTTTGCATCCCCCTAAAGAATAAATATTCATTTTCTTTTATAATAATTCACACTTTACCACCTTTCACAAAATGTATCAAGAGTCATTTTCAAATTTTTTCAAACAATTTCGTCGAACTTCTTTCTGTTTTTATGTACAATATAAGCAGGAAAACGGGGGTGAACTTATGGAAAAGTATTTCTTATACGATGAACATCTAGGAATTGAAATTCCACATTTACAAGAAGACTGGGAAGAAATCCCCGAAAAAATGCAACATGCTATTTTACTAAAATGGGAACAAGTTCGCGGGAAAATTCCTGATCGTATAAAAGAACTTGAGCACTATATTAATACAAAACAACATTATTTAAATAACGAAGAAGACTTCGAAGTTTCTTGTAAACTAAATTCAGAAATTGCCGATCTTGCTTCCATCATTAATGACCTTTGGCTTTGGTATCGACTCACTCAAAATGTATCTGAGGGGAAAGCACACCAATGAAAAAAGCATGCCCCTCAATAACTTTGGGTCATGCTTTTTTGTCATAACATGATTTACAATATATTTCTTGTGCTGTTTTCGCCAAACATACATCGAATGGACCAACTAATATACTTCTTTCTTTCGGCAACTTTACAAAAGCAACAAGCTCTTCTTCATATTGAATTTTTTTCTGACATGAAATGCATATTAATTCTTTTCTTTTGAACATGTCTTTTAGCATACCTTCACTCTCCCCTTCATCTATCTATATTAATATACTCTCATAATAGTTAAGACTTGTAAAAAAATGACACATTCTGAATCGAATGATTCATATACTATGTACAAAAGGAGGTTTAAAAATTATGCGTGCTTTCGTTATTATCACTTTAACTTTTTTAAGTGTAATTAGTTGGGATGCGTTTTTTAAAGATAAAAGTGATGAAAAGAACACAACGGAATAAAACCCTTTTTTCTTACTTATTGGACAAACCGTTATAAACTGTCCAATCCTCCGAAATAACTTAGGCTTTTCTACAAAAATATTTAAACATAACATTTTTTGTAGATTCCCTCCGTTTATTGTCGGTTTCCATCCGCATACATTTTTTAAAAGTATGATATAATAGTATAAATCTTGAAGGAAGGGATTTTGATATCATGATCGCTCGAAGGAGCATGTGGCATCGTATTGACGAATCATACACGTAGCGTATTTTTCAGCTCAGATACTTTAGTCTAGCGAAAAAAATACGAGAGTGGGGAAATTATGATTGCCCGAAGGATAATTTGGCAAAAAAAAGACTCTTCTTACACATAGCGTTTTGTTTAGGACTTAATTGTTACTAACTAAACAAAACAAAGAAGAGCAGGATTGCTAAATGACGAATCCTACTCCACGTTTTGTTTAGTCGTTTTAAGACTTAAACTAAAACGAAGGTAGGGAGAATTGATGGACGAGAGGATTATTCGTTATTTCTTCAGCGACATATAGCGTAGTTAGTTTTTTCGTAAACTAACTGAAAGCTACATGTGAGCTCGTAGTTAGTTTACAACACAAAAAGGACTACTAACTACGGAAAGAAGGAATAACGATGAGGAACATCCAAAGTCGGCAAATTATTAAAGAAATTTTTATGGTTTTAATCGGTTCATTTATTTTAGCAGCAGCGCTATATCACATTCACTTCCAAAACCACTTAACAGAAGGTGGATTTGTAGGAATTGCACTATTCATTCAAAACTTTTATGATATTTCACCATCTATTTCAACTGTATTAATGGATATCCCAATTATTTTACTGTGCGCTTCATTTTTAGGTAGAAAAATGGTTGGTTATTCATTCCTAGGTTCAATTTCATTCGGAGTATTTTATTCCTTTATGGAAAATTATTCTCCATTTACGGTAGATTTATCAAATAACTTATTTATAGCTGCAGTAGTTGGCGGTGCGTTAGCTGGTATTGGACTCGGTTTTATATTACGATTTGGCGGTGCAACCGGTGGAGACGATATTTTAACAATTGTATTAAGTAAACGAACTCGTTTTACAATTGGGCAAATTTTCTTCGTCTTTGACGCGATTGTTCTTGCGCTTTCATTATATTATTTAAATTGGACAGAAATTGCTTTTACTATTCTTTCGATTGCCGTACAGGCAAAAACATTGGATTTAATTTATTATCCAAAAACAGAAAAAACAGCAGAAAAGCAGCCAGTATCTGTTCCAATGTCCAAAAAACATGCAACAAATTAAAAAAGCGAAAGGCTTCGGCCTCTCGCTTTTTTTATGCTCTTTTTTCTTTCTCGACTATATGGCGCACTTGATAAAATCTATTTGCAAATTCAGTAACGTTTCTTGTTAAACGATAATTCACTGTAGATCCAATTGCCATTCCAATTACCGGTATACCTTGGAATAATTTACGACGAAGAGCATAAATCGAAAATGTCTTCAAAATTTGTTTTAACACAACCTCAGTAGAAGCTGTTTGTAGCACTGCTTCGTCTCCTTCGTAAAAGAACGAATCTTCTTGCTCCAGCTCTTGCAATAAATTGTACCATGCATATTGCTGAAGTCTTCCTGGTAGTAATGACGCATGAAACACCTTTAACGCAAGCATCATTTCATACGGCTTGTTCACATCATGTCCAAATGATGTTGCAATAAGTTGGACTGCCTTCACATTTAACGCGATCATAACCGGAAAATCCGCCGTTAATAATAATAAACCTCCAGCACCTGTTGCCCCACCTTGTACAAATGAATATAGACGATGACGTGCTGTTTGCTGCTCTGCTATGTATGTTAATTGATCAATAGATAATGCTTTCAAATCTTCAAGCTGTTCAATCGATTCATCAAATAACCTTGATGTTCCTAAAATCCGATTACGTGCATCTAACTGTGCTTGTGAACTTTGAATAAATGCATGCAAATGAAAGAGCCATCCATCTGCTTTCGTGAAGAATTCTTTTCGCTTTTTCTCAGGTAATTTCGCAACTGTAGCATGTAACCATTTATCAAACACTTTTTGAAAATCGGTCGCTTCTTGCTCAACTAATTGCGCTTCCCATTCTTTTATATTGTCTAAAATGGCTTGTTCTCGCTTCGATCGCATCGTAACAACCACCTCGTTCGATTTTTTTCTATTGTAACATATTTCTGCTTATTCTTTGCAAATATGCTTGTCTATCTTTATTCACATACCATTTTTGAATGGCATAAAATATTAACAAAAAGGATGAGATAAATCACATGAATCTATCCGATATAAAAAAAGAATATAATGCGGTATTCAGCTTAGGACAAAACTGCTGGCCGGCTTGGGCATTATATCAATTAGAATTATCACCATTTTTTGGCGTTATTGATTTTATGCTAAGTCCCTCATTAGAAAAAGTGAATGTATTATTACACAATCGATTTGACCGCTTTTTAAATTTCGAAAATTTATCCTTCATCTCATTTTGGGATGATGATGCAAAATTAAGATTAAGGGACAACCTTTATGAAATTGACTCCTGTCATGACTTTAAAACAGATGTAAACACACCTACTTCTTGGCCTTCTTATACAGAAATTAAGTTAAACTATGAACATCGTATTAATCGTTTTCTAGCTACAATTGAAACGGCAGAATCCATATTATTTATTCGAACTGGAGGAACATATGAAGAAGCATGTTCCCTAGAACAAATTTTATCTCAAATCGTTACACATACATTCTCTGTCCTGTTACTAATTCCTGCCGATATACCAACTATCACCCAAGAAGATTGGGGATTACAACGTATTTGCGTTATGAAATGTCCTATTATGGATGTATACCAATACAATGAAGCATTTTGGAAAGACTTATTTGATGGAATTACAGTTAGACCGCACACTTAAATACACGATACTTTTATCACACCATACATTATAATCGTCCTTATACAAAACAAATAAGGAGTGATTCTATATGTATCCACGTGCAAAAGCTTTCGGTCTTGCTGTACATCAAGATCGCCTTCTCGTACAAGAATATTATACAGAAGGCGAAATATATTATCGTCCTCTTGGCGGTTCAATTGAGCTTGGTGAAAAATCAGCACATACTGTTATTCGGGAGTTTAAAGAAGAGCTTCATACGGAGATAGAAATCACCAATTATTTAGGGTGTTTAGAAAATGTCTTTCATCTCGATGGAGACATTGGTCATGAAATCATTCAACTATATTCTTTGCGTTTATTAGACACGTCACTATATGAAATGAAAATATTAAATATACAAGATGAAGAAACAGTAGCGTATGCGAAATGGATTCCTATTACGGCATTCATTCAGAAAGAAAAAATATTATATCCAGATGGAGTTTTAAAATACATCCAAAAGAAAAAAGACGAAATCCTATAGGATCTCGTCTTTCTTTTCATATATTAACCAATATCTCCAAGACGTAGTACGTCACGAGCAATCATAACTTCTTCGTCAGTTGGAATTACGATAATTTTTACTGGAGAGTGTGGGAAGTTGATGAATGCTTCTTCACCGAATACGTTATTACGTTTTGCATCGAAGTATACGCCCATGTACTCAAGGCCTTCTAATACACGCTCACGAATAATCGCACTGTTTTCACCTACACCAGCTGTGAAGATGATTGCGTCTACACCTTTCATACGAGCAGTGTAAGAACCGATGTATTTGTGGATACGGCTTACGAATACATCAAGTGCTACTTTCGCACGGTGGTCGCCTTCTTCTTCTTTCGCAATGATGTCACGTAGGTCACTAGAGTAACCAGTAAGACCTAACATACCACTCTTCTTGTTTAATACGTTAACTACTTCTTCTACTGTTTGGCCTGTTTTTTCCATGATGTATGGAATTAACGCAGGGTCAAGGTTACCAGAACGTGTACCCATTGTTACACCAGCAAGTGGTGTGAAGCCCATAGAAGTATCGATAGATTTACCGCCTTCTACTGCTGCGATACTTGCACCGTTACCTAAGTGACAAGAAAGTAAGCTTAAGCTTTCAATTGGACGACCTAATAATTCAGCCGCACGCTCAGTTACATATTTATGAGAAGTTCCGTGGAAACCGTATTTACGGATGCCGAATTTTTCATAGTACTCATATGGTAAGCTGTATAGGAATGCAGATTCCGGCATTGTTTGGTGGAATGCTGTATCGAATACTGCTACTGCTGGTACGTTTGGTAATACTTCTTGGAATGCTTTAATACCAACAACGTTTGCTGGGTTATGAAGTGGTGCTAAATCGCTTAATTCTTCGATATCAGCTAATACTTCATCAGTAATTAAAACAGAGTCAGCAAATTTTTCGCCGCCGTGAACAACACGGTGACCGATACCGCCAATCTCATCTAGAGATTTAACGATTCCGTTTTCAGTTAACTTTTTAAGAAGCATATTAACTGCTACTGCGTGATCTGGAATGTTTGTAATTTCTTTTTGTTTTTCGCCATCTACAGTAATAGTGAAGATACTATCTTCTAAACCGATACGTTCTACTAAACCTTTTGTTAATACTGTTTCACTTGGCATTTCAAATAATTGGAATTTTAAGGAAGAGCTTCCTGCGTTAATCGCGATGATTTTTGACATCTAGTCTTTCGCCCCTTTTTCTCTTGGTAGTTGTGTGGATGTTTCCACAAACCGCTCGATTTTATCTGATCAAATTCACCAAATATGAAAACGTTTCATCATTAGCAAATTTTATACTCACGATTTTAATTTAAACATCGTCCGACATATATTTCAAGTGAAAAAATTGTAACACCAAGAAAAAATATATATTACAGATTTCAAAAAAATTCAGTTAAATCTTGTATATATTTAAAAATATGACATATTATATAAAACTGTACTACATGAATCACTAATGCTGTTACATATACCCAGCTTTATTTATGTGTTGCAAACCAAGTATTTAATTGATCCATAATGTCTTCCATCGCCTTCATGTTAGAGAATTTAGGCAACTCCACTAATAATGCCTGTTTTGGCATTGTTACATTAGCGCCTTTCTTTTGGAGAACAAATATACTTTTTGCATTTTTCTCGTTTTTAAACATGGAAACAGGAAGCTGTAATAACCCTTGAATAAAGCATGTTTCTTTAATAAATGCATGTAATTTCGGTGCTTGGTCACTTTCAAAAATGAAGTTTGGTACTAAGAAGAATAAGTAACCGCCCTCTTTCGTATGTTTCACACTTTGTTCAATAAATAAGTGATGGGCATACGACATTCCTTCATCTGCTTTTAATTTATATTCACTTGCACCGATTTCGTTTGGATAATAACCAACCGGTAAGTCTGAAACGACTGCATCAACTGGATCGATATAAAGTGGTGCTAGTCCATCTTGATGGAAGAATTCGATTGCATGCTTTTGTAAATTTGCATTTACTAAAGCAAGTTTAATTAGCACTTCATCCACTTCTACACCAAATCCACTCATTGTTAGTCCTTCTTTGGCGCTATTAAACACTGTAGTCATTAAATTACCTGTTCCAATTGCAGGATCTAAAACTGTGATCTCGTTTTGACCTTGCATAAATTTATGGAATAAGTAACTCATGAACATTCCAACTGCATCAGGCGTCATTTCATGATTCGCTTGTACGCCTTCTTTCATTCCTTTTAAGATGGCTAACTGAAATGCTTTACGAATTTCTTCACCTTTATATGTTTCTTCATTAAACGTACTATATTCACGATTCAGCCTTTCAATTGCTGATTCGGATAATTCCTCTTGTAAAATCGCTCCCTCAAACAAGTTATCACCTGTTTCTACAAGCGCCTCTAAATATGTTACATCTAATTCTTTACGTAAAACTACCGCAGAAGAATCAAAAATAGAAAATAATGTTTCTACTGTCTGACTCACGTACATTCCTCCTTCTCTCTTTTACACATAACTTATATCATACCACAAAGTGATTTTTTCCAAAAAGAAAAAGCGACCTCCTATCAAGAGCTCCCCTTTAGTTATATATGATATAACGTTTTTTCTCATATATCGATGCTGTTACAGAGCAATATATGAGAAAAAACGACCTCTTTATAAGAGGTCATTTTCATCACATTACTTCGCAGATTTAGCTGCTTCTAATGCTGCTTCATAGTTTGGATGGCTTGTACCTTCGCTTACGTATTCTGCGTAAACTACTTTGTCATTGCTATCTACTACGAATACTGCACGAGCAAGTAAACGAAGCTCTTTCATTACTAAGCCATAAGCTTCACCGAATGAAAGGTCGCGGTGGTCAGAAAGTGTAACAACATTTTCTAAACCGTTCGCTGCACACCAGCGTTTTTGAGCGAATGGTAAATCAGCGCTAATTGTTAATACTTTCGCGTTTTCAATACCTGCTGCATCTTGGTTAAAACGACGTGTTTGTGCATCACACACACCTGTGTCGATTGAAGGTACAACACTAATTAATTTTACTTCGCCTTTGTATGTTTCTAAACTTACTGGAGATAAGTCGTTTGCTAATACTTGGAAGTTTGGCGCTTGATCGCCAACTTTAACTTCTGTTCCAACCAAAGTCATTGGGTTACCTTTAAAAGTTACGTTTGCCACTTGAAAATCCTCCCTTATTTAAACAAAATATGTACAATGTAAATGATAGTTTGTCCCTATCGATAATGCAAATAAAATCGCTTTATTTACAAAAAAATAAAAGAAGCTAACCTATTGATTAGCTTCTCTATTCGTTAAATTTGAAATTCAGGATCGTCTTCTTTTCGTTTATCCATCATTTCCTTCACTTTATCAACAGCTTGTGGCGCTAATTCAATTATTTTATCGATGACGTGTGTTTGCTTATCTAAATGCAACACTTTTACACCTTCTCCATTTATAACAAGAAAGGCAACAGGATTAATAGAAACTCCTCCACCACTTCCCCCGCCAAATGGATGACGGCCTGAATGTTCTACTTTACCAAATTCACTTCCACCAGCAGCAAATCCGAAACTTACTTTCGAAACTGTAAGAATTACGCTTCCATCTGCCGCTTTAATTGGGTCACCAACAATTGTATTTACATCAGTCATTTGTTTTAAATGCTGCATTGCTGTTGTCATTAAACCTTGAATTGGATGGTCCATTCTATATCCCCCCTATGCTTGAACAGATTTTTCTGTCATACCAGATCTTTGTCTTCTCATAAATACGAGTAATTTGACGCCAGTTTTTATAGCGCGGAATATACGAAAAGATGCTGTTAACTCGCATCTTGATGCAAATCCTTTCCCTTGAAAAACTGGGGTAATTTCAAATTCTGGTACGTCGACAATATGCATATATTGTCCGACAACTCCAGCAGCCATACCTTTTGTCCCCCATGCATATCCAGTGACAATTCCAGTACTAGCTGCATCGCCTGCTCCAATTTGTGTATGCCATTTCCAACCATTGATTTTCACTCGTTTGAGAAAATCTTTAACAATAGTATGAACTTCTTGAAGCTTTTTTATCAGTTCACCAATGCTGTCAAGTTGCGCCATAATTTTATTATCGAGTCCGCCGTCCTCTTCAGCTTTTTCGATTTTCTGTCCTGTCTTTTTCTGCTGTTTTTCAATTCTTTCCAACACATCAAATGTATATCGAATCATCCATATTTTCACTTGAAGCAAACATTGCTTTTCCATTTCTGAATATAAAAATGTCACCTTAAGCTTTATTTTCGACAATAGTATAAACAAAATAAAAAGAAGAAGAATTATTATTCCAATTACGAGCCACTTCATACGTATCATCCTTTCACTCCGTACCCATTATCGACAAGTTTATTCATCGTTAAACAGAGTTTTATAAGATTGAATATAAAAATTTTTCTAAAAATAAAAAGGTATTTTGACAATTTATATCGAAATATATTATTTGAACATATCATCAGGGAACGGACTCTAATGATATGTAGCACGAAAAACAGAAAATTTAACTGCAGTGGAGGGATACATAATGGCAGATCGTCGCAATTTATTTTTCTTTTATGGTGATGACAAAGCAACGCTCGTTGAAAAAATGAAACCAATCTATCGTATTTTAGAAGAGAATGGATTTACCATATTAGATCATCCAAAAAATGCAAACGCTATCGTCAGTGTTGGAGATGATGCAACCTTCTTACAAGCCGTTCGTAAAACTGGTTTTAGGGAAGATTGCTTATATGCAGGGATTTCTACGAAAGATGAAATTTCGTTCTACTGCGATTTCCATATTGATCACGTTGATACAGCCCTTCAAGAAATTACAAAAAATGAAATTGAAGTGCGAAAATATCCAACAATTCAGGTAGATGTAGATGGCAGTACATCTTTCCATTGTTTAAATGAGTTCTCATTACGTTCTAGCATTATTAAAACATTCGTTGTAGATGTTCATGTTGATGATTTATATTTCGAAACATTTAGAGGGGACGGTTTAGTTGTTTCTACCCCAACAGGAAGTACTGCTTACAATAAATCATTGCATGGTGCAGTTGTTGACCCGCTTATCCCATGTTTCCAAGTAAGCGAACTAGCATCTTTAAACAACAACACTTACCGTACGCTCGGTTCACCTTTCATTTTAAATCACGAACGTACATTAACTTTAAAACTAAGACCAGACGGTAACGATTATCCTGTTATCGGCATGGATAACGAAGCGCTTAGCATTAAACAAGTGGAAAAAGCTGTTGTACGCTTAAGCGATAAACAAATTAAAACAGTTAAATTAAAAAACAATTCTTTCTGGGAAAAAGTACAGAGAACGTTTTTATAAGATTAAAATAACCGCAGAATTATGAAATTCCATAATTCTGCGGTTATTTATTTCCCCCGATTGACGCGAACAATACTCTCTTACTATCCGGCCGTTATTCTTGTCAGTTTTTGTCGGTAATTCGATATATTCCGAAAACCGCTCATATATTTTTACGCATCTTTTCTATAGACAACTTGGCCATCTATTACGGTCATTTCTGCTTGTACTTCTTTTATTTCTTCTGCCTCAATTTCAAAAATATTGCGGTCTAATATTGTAAAATCTGCTTCATATCCTTTTGCAATTTGCCCTCGCTTCGCTTCTTTTCCGATTGCATAGGCACTTCCTGTTGTAAATAAAGAAACAGCCTCATAAACCGTTAATCTTTCCTCAGGCATATAGCATATACCGTCAATAAAACTTCTACGTGTAACAGCGCTATATATGCCTAGAAACGGATTCACTTGTTCAATAGGAGCATCTGAGCCACCGTTGCAGTGTAATCCTGCCTCCAGTAACGTCTTCCAAGCGTACGCATAACGAAGACGGTGCTCGCCTAGTTTTTCAATGACTGACGGAAAATCTGATGAAAGAAAGACTGGCTGTATATCGATAATGGCTTGCAAGTTTTTCATTCTTTCTATCAACTCTTCACGAGCAAGCTGACAATGAATAATGCGGTCACGCACCCCTTCTGCTGGTGGATATAATTCGAGTGCATCAATGACATATTCAAGCGATAAGTCACCGATAGTATGAATCGCAACTGGCATATGTAGATCTCGTGCTTTCTTTACTAATTCCGCAAGTTCTTCACGTGAGAAAATCGCAACTCCATTTGTTTCCTTCGCATCTTCATACGGTTCACTTAATAATGCTGTTCTTCCGCCAAAAGAACCGTCAGAGAAAATTTTCATTGCTCCAAATTCAATACAATGTTCATTTTCATATTCTTTTCGTTCATGTGCTACTTCATGGTGAACGAGCAAATGGGCTTTAAATGGCATTTCTTTTATAACGTGAGAAAACGCATTATATGTTTTTCTAAAACCACCATAATAATTTAAATCTTCCGTATGCCCGCCAACAAGTCCGTATTTCCAGCAATCTTTAATCGCTGTTTGCAGAGCTCTTTGTAAATAAGCTTCATCAATTTCTGGCTGAACATGTTTAATTAATTCTTGCCCTTGTTCATATAAAAGCCCTGTTAACTTATTTGATGAATCCCTACCAATTTTCCCGCCTTTTGGATCTTCTGTCGCTGCTGTTATATTCGCTTCTTGCAGTATGTATGCATTCACCCATGTAACGTGACGACAAACTCTCTTTAGTAAAATGGGATGTTCTTTCGAAATTTCATCTAAATCACGCGCGTGAACATCTTTTGTATCTGTAAAGTTATTTTCATTCCATCCTTCTCCAATAATCCAAGAGCCCTTTGGAGCTTCTTCCACTCGCTTCTGAACGAGAGTAAGCACTTCGCCATAAGATGTGCAATTTGATAAATCTAAACGAAGCAATCTCTCCCCATGCCCAATAAGGTGCATGTGGCTATCAACGAGACCTGGAATCATCGTTTTGCCTTTTAAATCGTGCAATGTAACCGCGGCATATTGGTTTTCTAACTCTTCTTTACTTCCAACATCAACGATCGTACCGTTTTCAATGTAAACAGCGTCCACTTTTTCATTTTCTTCTCTCACTGTGTAAATGGTGCCGCCATACCAAATTTCTCCCATATATCCCATCTCCTTTATTTTTTATTGTATAAAAAAAAGCACCATTTCAAAACATGGTGCTTTTCTAAAAATTACTTTTGTTCAGTAGTAGATGTTGTAACTTGCCATTCAATATTAAATTTATCTTTTACTTGTCCGTATGCTGGGCTCCAGAATGTTTCTTGAAGTGGCATGATAACTTCTCCACCTTCTTGTAACTTATCGAATACTTCTTTTGCTTTTTCTGCATTACTAATTTGAATTGCGATTGTTACTTGAGATCCGATTGCATGCCCTTGACCTGGGAATGTATCAGAAATCATAAGATCCGTATTACCAACTTTTAAAGTAGCATGTAAAACGCGCTCTTTCGCTTCAGCTGGAATCGGGTATTCTGGATTTTCAGGCATGTCACCAAAAGTTTGCATAACTTCTACTTTTGCATCTAAAGCCTCTTTATAAAACTGTACAGCTTCTTGCCCACTACCATCTAAAACTAAGTACGGATTAATACCTAAAATCATACGGACACCTCTTTTTTAAGTTTATAAAATCGAACTTGTGTTCGTTTTTATATTATCATTGTTTTGCATTTCATTCAACTATTTACTTCACTGTTTTCAAAATTATTTTGACGGAATCTCCATCTCTTGTTTTCTAAGTTCAATACGGCGAATTTTTCCAGAAATCGTTTTTGGTAGTTCATCTACAAATTCAATTTTGCGAGGGTATTTATATGGTGCAGTGAGTTCTTTGACGTGTTGTTGGAGTGTTGGAATTAATGTTTCTTCGTTCTTTTCTATATTCTCTCTTAATACGATAAATGCCTTCACGACACTTCCACGAATTTCATCAGGACTTGCGACAACTGCACATTCTCTTACGTACGGATGTTTTACAAGAGCATCCTCTACTTCAAACGGCCCGATTGTATAACCAGAACTAATAATGATATCATCACCGCGCCCTTCAAACCAGAAGTAGCCGTCTCCATCTTTCTTCGCTTTATCCCCTGTAATATAATAATCACCGCGGAATTGCATCGCTGTACGTTCATCGTCTTTGTAATATTGTTTAAAGAGGGCTGGCGTTTCAATGTGAACTGCAATATCACCAACTTCGCCTACTTTAACTGGAGTACCTTCCTCATTTACGATATCGACGTGGTTACCTGGCGTTGGTTTCCCCATTGATCCTGGTCTAATATCCATCCCTTTCATTACACCAACAAGTAATGTATTTTCCGTTTGCCCATAGCCGTCTCTTACTGTAATATGAAAGTGCTTTTTGAACGTTTCAATGACTTCTCTATTTAACGGTTCTCCTGCGGATACAGCGCTATGTAATGCCTCTAAATTGTACTGACTTAAATCTTCTACCTTTGCCATTAATCTATACTCAGTCGGTGTACAACAAAGCACATTCACCTTATTATCGTCTAATAAATTCAGGTACGTTTTCGGTTCAAACTTACCGTGATATACAAACCCTGTTGCCCCTGATCCTAAAGTTGCTAAAAACGGGCTCCAAATCCACTTTTGCCAGCCTGGACTAGCTGTTGCCCATACAATATCATTCTCTTCAATTCCGAGCCAATTTGGAGCGCTCGTACGTAAATGAGCGTATGCCCACGCATGTGTATGAACGACACCTTTTGGATTTCCTGTCGTTCCTGACGTGTAAGATAAAAAGACCATATCTTCTTTATCTGTCTTCGCCATTTCTAACATGTCACTCTCTGTTTCTAACGCTGTTTTTAAATTAACCCATCCATCTACTGACTGCTCGCTCAGGACAAATTTTCGAAGAGATTCCATCGCTTCTATATCATCAAACTGCCTAATATACGGCTCATAGCTTACTATCGCTTTTACTTCTCCATGTCCAATTCGATATTCTATATCTTTTTTACGTAACATTTCCGAGCTTGGAATTACGACAAATCCTGCTTTAATAGCAGCAATATACGTCATGTACGCTTCAATTAAACGCGGCATCATAATGAGAAGCTTGTCCCCTTTTTGCAAACCACTTTTTATAAAAGCGTTTCCAATTTTATTCGCACCTTGCATTAATTCAGCGTATGTAACTTCCCTTCGATTCCCTTTATCATCTTGCCAAATTAAAGCTAACTTCCCTTTATCACCTGTATATTTCTCTATTTCAGAAACTAAATTATAAGACGGTGGCGCCAACAATTCTTCTCGCTTCATAAAATATCCTCCCTTTTCTTTATGCCTCCTTTATATAATAAAGAATTTTCTGTTAATTTTGAACCCTCTTCTTTTGACAAATTTTTCAGTTCTGTCGAATTAGTAAACGAAATTACATCGACTTACCGACAAATAGCGACACAACACAAAAAAAGAAAGAGCGGGAGAACCCGCTCTTTCTAAGCCATCATATGGGATTATTTTTGGAAACCGCCTAATTGTTGCTCAGCTAGTGAAACTAGACGTTTAGTGATTTCACCACCAACAGAACCGTTAGCGCGAGCTGTTGCATCAGCTCCAAGTTGAACACCAAACTCTTGAGCGATTTCGTATTTCATTTGGTCTAATGCTGATTCAGCACCAGGAACCGCTAATTTATTTGTGCTACGTGACATGTTATATCACCTCCTTGTGAGTATAGAGTGTGATAAATAACATGACTTCATACACGATTTAGATATGGTAATTTATGGTTTTAGAAAAGTTCTTCGAATTTTTCTTCTTCCGCCACTACTTCTACCGTTTGTAATACCATTGTTTCTTTGTTCGCTACAGCTTCATCGATTAATGGTGTGAAATCGTATTTCGCTTCAAAACGATTTGCTTTTTCACGTTTCGGCTTCGTCGCTGGGCTTGCTGGTGTGAATACAGTACAGCAATCTTCATATGGACGAATTGAAATATCATACGTGCCGATTTCTTCAGCGATTTTAATAATCTCTAATTTATCCATCGTAATAAGCGGACGAATAACTGGGTAGTTTGTTACTTCGTTAATCGTATGCATACTATCTAACGTTTGGCTTGCTACTTGTCCAAGACTTTCACCAGTCGTAATTGCAAGTGCGTTACGCTCCTCAGCAATACGTTCTGTAATACGCATCATCATACGGCGCATAACCGTCATTGAATAGCTAGATGGGATTTCTTTATTAATCGTTTTTTGCACTTCTGTAAACGGAACAAGGTGAAGCGTTACTCGTTTACAATACTTCGTTAACTCTTGCGCTAAATCGATTACTTTTTGTTTTGCACGCTCACTTGTGAAAGGTGGACTATGGAAGTGAACTGCTTCCACAGATACGCCGCGTTTCATCGTTAAGTAAGCTGCTACTGGGCTATCAATACCACCAGAAAGAAGTACCATTACTTTTCCGCCAACGCCAACTGGTAAACCGCCAGCTCCCATACGCTCATCGCACATGATATAGCTATAGCCACTGCGGATCTCTACGCGTACATTTACATCTGGATTATGAACATCTACTGTAATATCTTCTGTGTTTTCTAGAATATGTCCGCCAATCTCAGGTAATAATTCCATCGTTCTCATTGGGAAATGCTTATAAGAACGGTGTACAGTAATTTTAAATGTTTTCACATCACCTTTTACTTGTAAGAAAGCTGCTAATGCACCTTTTTTAATGTCTTCTAATTCTGATGGTACTTTCATCGCTAAGTTAAACTTATGAATACCAAATACATCCTTCAATCTTTCAGAGACTGCTTCATGATCTTCACCATTTAACTGGATGTACATACGATCGTGTGTTGCATCGATTTTAATATTTGGGAATTTTTTCAGTTTGAACTTCACGTTATCTTTTAATGTGCTTACAAACTTAGAACGGTTCTTACCTTTTGTCGTCATTTCTCCGTAACGCACTAAAATATATTCATATTTCAACATAATTTCTTTACCTCATCACTTCATATAATTTTGGCATCGTCTCTTTTACAATACCTTCAAATCGTTTTACTTCTTCCATTGTGTTTTCTGGTGCCAAACTAATACGAATAGCGCTTGCAGCTGCTGCATGCGGTACTCCCATTGACACTAACACTCTGCTCACTTCATTTGCTTTTGAAGAACAAGCAGATTTCGTTGACACATATACACCGTGTTCTTCTAAAGCATGAACGACTACTTCTGGTTTTAAACCAACAAATGATACATTTAAAATGTGCGGTGCTGCATATGCAAGCGACGTGTTAATCGTTACATCTTCCATTTCTTTAAAGAAACGAACAAGCTCTGCTTGTAAACTTTGCAAATGAGCTACCTTTTCTTTCACTTGTTCCATTGTCATGCGAAGTGCTTTCACCATCGCTACAATGCCAGGTAAATTCTCTGTACCAGAGCGATACTTAAGCTCTTGTTGACCACCTGATAAAATCGGATCTAATCTTACACCATCGCGTACATATAGAAGACCCGTTCCTTTTACACTGTGGAATTTATGTCCAGATATTGAGCAAAGATCAATATGAGACGCATATAAATCAAGCGGTACTTTCCCTATCCCTTGTACATGATCTACATGGAATCTTATTTTCGGATGATTCGATAATAACGTTCCAATTTCAGCAACGGGCTGAATTGCTCCAGTTTCGTTGTTCACATGAATAATTGACACAAGAATCGTATCTTCACGAAGTGCTCGTTTCACATCTTCTACCGACACAACACCATGCTCGTTAACCGGTAAATATGTTACATCAAACCCGAGTTCTTCTAATTGCTTATATGCCTCAAACACAGACGCGTGTTCAATATTTGTTGTAATGATATGTTTGCCGCGCGAACGATTCCTCATCGCTATCCCTTTAATCGCAAGGTTATTCCCTTCTGTTCCACCTGATGTGAAAATAATTTCAGAAGGTTTAACACGAAGAAGCTGCGCTGCAATCGTTCTTGATTGTGTTAATAGACGCTCTGCCTCTCCTCCAAGCGAATGAATAGAAGAAGGATTACCAAAATATTTCCCAGCAACCGTCACATACGATTGAAGAGCTTCTGGATATGGCTTCGTCGTCGCACTATTATCAAAATAGATCATCGTTCTTCCCCTTTCAGCGCTATCACATCGTATAATCATATCATAAATACGTGTCATTACGCTAAGACTACGCAAAGGTTCCGTTTTATCTCGATTGGTGAAGGCTAATAATTGTCGAGGATGCCCTCCTATTACAGTTTCACTTTATCCCGCATGAACGGGCAATAAGACTCTCACCTCAAAATCCAGTTAGAGCAAAGAAGTTAGGTAGGAGTCGGGCTGTCCGTAAATGCCCGATTGGTGAAGGCTAGTAATCAATGGGGATGAATCCTCCTACTGATTACAGTTTCACTTTATTTTGAAACGAATAACCTTGCTGTATTCCGCTATTCATTATAGCAACATCGTCTGCAAAATTACACAAAAAAACAAACCCTTTTATGAAAGGGTTTGTTCATTGTCTACATATTCAGCTATTTTTTGAACAACGCCAGGTTCAAGTTGCTCTAATACTGAAGCCGCTTGTTCTAAAGCTGCATCATATTGATATTCACGGAATAATTTCTCAGCATAATTTAAACTTTCTGCTAGGTTTTCATCATGACTACGGTAACGGTTACCGTACTGAATTAATTTTTCCACTAAATATGCTTGTCCAATTAACTCTTCTGTCATTTCAGCCACACCGTTCACAGTTGTGTATGCTTCTTCTAAACTGCTATTTACAGCGTTCATATTTAACGGCTTCACTTCTAATTGTTCATATACAGCTTGCATTGCCATTTGCCCTCTTTTTAAATCTTCCATAATACTCTCTGGAAGACCTGGCAAATTCGACTTTTGCATAAAGCGTTTCGTTTCGAAAATAGTATTTCGCATTTCTTGTAACTTCTCACGTGCTTCAAATTCTTCTTTGCGCATCGCTTGCAGCATTTCTTTATATTCTGCATGAAGTACTTTTAACGTTTCACATTGCTCATAAACCTCTTCTAGTTCCTCACGAATAATAGAGAAGGCAATATCTTGTTCTGCAACGCGTAATTGTAGCATTTCAAAACGTTTCGTTAAAATGTGCATTTGCTTTTCAATTACTTTTTGAGACTCAATGTCTTTATCTTGTAACTGATAGCTTTGTTTTACAAGTTGTGTTTCTGTTTTCGTTTCAATCGTTTCGATACGCATTTCTTCTAAGTCATCGTAAACAGAAAGTGTTTTTTGCTCCACATAATGTCTCGCATGTACTTCTTGTTCCAATTGATCGTAGAAGCCATCTAAACGTGTTTTTAAATTTTCTACTTTTTCAGCCGCTTCTGTTATATGAAGCTCCTGTATATCCATTAAACATGTTTGTAGTTGTTTCGTCATATCGCGAACTTCTTTAGGGACTTCCAAATAATCTAATACATAACCTTGTCTTACCATATCATTATGTCCGTGTAATAAATCTTCCAGCTGAACTGGTAACGTCGCTTGACACTCTACCAATAAATCTGGAATTTGGTGAATAATGATTTCTAAATCTGCTAAACCTTCTTCCAAACTAATAACAATTTCTCTCGCTTTTAAATAGTCGCCATTGTTTGTTGCTTCTTCAAAGGTTTTAAATTTCTCAGATTCAGCGTCTAGCATCTCTTCGATTTTCTGCTCTGCTGCTCCATACATATGTCTATGAGCAAGAACACTCTTTTTCATACTACGATATGTATCACGTAACCCTTCAATTTCCGAGCTATTTTTCTCATGGCTTTCTAACAATTGCTGTAATTCATTTAAAATGTCCGTAATACGATTATCAGCTTCATCTAAACCACTTATGGATTCGTTCATCGCATGCTTTGCTTTTCGGAAGGAGAATTGCGAGGCGAATTTTCGCGCTTGCGCTAAATCTTTGTCAGCTTTCGGAAGGGTTGTTGATACAATTTCATCCCATTCTTCACGCCATTTACCAAACAGTTCTTCTGTTTGACCCGTCATGTTTAAATCTTTTACCCGTTTTAGTTCATCTGCCACAGGTTTATCTTTTATCTCTTGTTTCCACTGCTCCAGTGCTTCAATATCTTTATATGAACGATTTCTTATCACAAGCTCTATCATGAGCAGCACTAGAATAGAGCTTACTACAATGATAACGATCGTCAGGATAGAATCCATGCAAAAAAGCCTCCTAGTTATATCTCTTTTTTTGTCCGTTCCGTTTATGAAATGGAAGGCATTATGTATAAAAAGGGAATTCCCCTATATTTAACAACTAACAATGTACTAATCATACCATGTAATGGTTTGTTTTTGACCTAGTTTTTTTTAAAATTTCATGTTTCTTTCAATGTGATTGTAATCTTTCTCAATATTCCGCCTACCTCACTACCTATCCTCAAATGATTGTAATAACAAACAATCTTTCGTATGGGATACGAAATAAATTTTCCGCATGAGTGGTGGTTCAACAGAAATTACATGTACATTTCCTTGCCTTACAGACTGCTCCACTGCCCTTTCTGGAAGTAACGTGATACCAAGGCCAGCTTTTACCATTGCAAGCATCGGTTCTGCGTAAGATGTTTCCACAGCTATAGTTGGTTTTACACCTATTTCATGAAACATGTTCATAATCATTTTCCTTACATCACATATTTCTGGATATACAATTAATTTTTCATTGTGCAGCTCTTCTATTTGAATGACTATCTTCTCTTTGTACGGATGATTATTTGAAACGGCACAAACAATTTTCTCTTGTTGCACTTCTTTTATATACGTAGCACCTTCTACTACTGAATCGATGAACATCGCGTCAATCTCCCGCGCTTTAAATAAATCTCTTAATACTTCCGTATGCCCGATTTGCCATTCCACTTCGAACTCATCACCTAATATATCTTTACATTCTGATATGTAATGCTCCGCTAAACTCGGTAGTATACCAATTGAAAACTTCCGGTTCTCTTGATACCCCCTCATTTCTGTTTTCACTTCATTTATTTGCTCCAAAATCGGTAACATTCTTTTTATAAATAACTCTCCTGCCTCCGTTAACTCTACTCCTTGCGCAGAACGCTTAAGTAACGTAACCTCTAAATCCGCTTCTAACTTTTGAATTTGTTTACTAAGCGCTGGTTGCGATATATGTAAAATCTTACTTGCCTTTGATAAACTTCGCGTATGCTTCACTTCAATAAACGATCGTACTGCCTCCAAATCCATCGTACACACCTCTAACAAAAAGTTATAACCGTTATAAGAAATCGATATTTCCTCCTATAAACAATTACTCTTTATACTTATTTCATCAACTTACTATAACGAAATGTAAAGGGGAAAGATACTCTTGAACAAAAAACAAATGCTACTCGGATCCTTTCTATGCTTACTCGCTGTCACTGCCTGGGGATTTATGTTTCCTGTAATGGCAAATGCTCTGCAATTTATCGATCCATTCTTCTTCACAACGATTCGCTATGGATCAGCAGCTATTATTTTTCTTATTTTGCTATTAATTACTGAAGGAAAGACTTCACTCCGCTTAGAAAAAAGAACACTTTCTCTATTCTTTTACGGGACAGTCGGTTTTGCGGGGTATGGTTTTCTCGTTTTCTACGGACAACAACTTGCCGGACCTTCCGGAGCAATCCATGCAGCTATGATTCAATCCCTTATGCCACTGATTGCCTTATCACTGCAATGGATAACGAAAAATCGCCGCCCACAAAACTACACATTCCTTTGTATGTTTGTTGCATTACTTGGTGTTATGCTTGTCATTTCAAAAGGAAATATTCACTTATTATTTGGAGCTGCAAGCCACTTATCAACAAACATATTGATGCTATGCGGCGTTACTTGCTGGGTCATTTATACAAACGGGGGTGCTCGTTTTCAATCTTGGTCACCACTTAGGTACACGACATTAACTTGTTTATTTGGCTCCATTTCACTCATCGTTATTGTTACTTTCTTAACGTACACAAATATAGTTACTATGCCGTCACTGCGTACAGTTGTGAGCGTTCGTTTTGAGCTCTTTTATATGTCGATTATCGCAGGCGTTATCGCTGTATTTTGCTGGAATATGGGAAATCGCTATATTTCATCTATTAACGGCATATTATTTATGAATTTAGTTCCTATCCTTGCACTGATCGGTTCTATCTTTCGAGGTTATACAGTCGATAAAATTGAAATCGCTGGAGCTGCATTAACAATTATCGCGCTATTATGTAACAATTTATGGCAAAGAAAAGTAAACATAAAAATCCCCACCTCAGTTCGTTAGGTGGGGATTCTTTACATATGAACAGCTCTTGGCCATTCATGGTACATATTCGCCTTACATAATGCTTGTTCCATCCATTGCTCAATCTCTTTCGTGTACATTTCTATGAAAAATGTCTCAGACGGGAAAGAATGCAGTACTTCTGATATATATTGTGGATATAAAAACGGCATATTTATCATACCTTTTAATTGCGTCATAAACATTGTAAATGATACTTTCTGAAATTCTTGTTTCATTTGTCCTTGTCTAATCATTTGTTCTATATAATATCTTTCTTTAGAAAAATAAACGGTCATCACTTCACGAATTAATGTCGTATCAAGCGAAAGCTCTCGGTAGAAGAAACGTGTTAGTTCTCTATTTTCAAATTGATATCGTAAAATCCCGCGCACCATTTGCACCATCACATCTTTAGCCGACAAATACTCTCTCTGTTCAAACGACATTTCAATCACATGAATATATCCTTCTAAAAAATCAGTAATAAGCTGTTCTAATAAACCTTGCTTCCCAGCAAAATAATATGAAATATTCGCTACATTCACATCCGCTCGCTTTGCAATGTCTCGCACCGATGTTCCATCATACCCTTTCGTATTAAACAACGATATTGCCGCATCAATTACTTTTTGTTTCGTCTGCTTCATGCGCTCACTTCCCCTCACTGAACAGCTATAGTTTAAATTTCTTGACTTTTAAGACAAATTCCTTTAATTTTCTATCGACAAAGTCATGTGAAATACATCGTATTTTGCTAATATTTTACACATCTCGATAAAAAAGGAGCTGTTTCCATGTTTACTAAAGAAAGTTATGCAGGATCTCGCGTGCAGCAATATGAGACAGTAATTAAACAACTGGATGCGTTATTAACTGGCGAATCAAACGTAGTCGCAAACTTATCAAATGCGTCCGCATTATTAAACCAATTTTTAGATCGCGTTAATTGGGTTGGCTTTTACGTAACAGAAGGAAATCAGCTTGTCCTTGGACCGTTCCAAGGAATGCCTGCTTGCGTACGCATTCCATTTGGACGAGGCGTTTGCGGCGTAGCAGCTGAAACGAAAACAACACAGCTTGTAGCAGACGTTCACCAATTCCCAGGTCACATCGCTTGCGATAGTGCTTCTAATTCAGAAATCGTTGTACCGATTGTGAAAGAAGGAGCTGTCATTGGTGTACTTGACATTGATAGTCCTGAAAAGAATCGTTTTGATGAAGTAGATCAGCGCTATTTAGAAAAGTTTGTGGAAACACTCCTAAAACATATGTAAAAAGAAAAGAGCGAGTTATCGATTTAGTACGCCCTGTACAAAACCGATAGCTCACTCTTTTTTCATTGATTTACAGTAGATATTTTCTTTAATGCCTGCTCTAAATCAGAAACGATATCCTCCCACGATTCTAAACCGACTGATAAGCGTATTAAATTATCGAAAATGCCCATTTCTTTTCTTAGTTCAGCTGGAATCGCAGCGTGCGTCATCGTTGCTGGATGCTGAATTAACGTTTCTGTATCTCCTAAACTCACCGCAATTGTAATAAAGTGAAGATCATTAATAAACGCTTGCGTCTCTTCTTTTCCGCCTTTTACTGAAAAAGAAATAACACCGCCCCCGCGTTTCATTTGACGAGATGCTAACTCCCCTTCTGGATACCAAACACCTTCTACCGCATCATGTTTTCTTAGGAACGATACAATTTTTTCTGCATTATCACAATGACGATCCATTCTTACTGCTAACGTCTTTAACCCGCGTAATAATAACCACGCATCAAACGGTGCCATAATACCGCCGATATCCTTTCGCATCGGGCGAATCTTTTCAGCTAATGCTTTCGTTTTACAAATTGTTACGCCTGCTACAACGTCACCGTGACCACCAATATATTTTGTCGCACTATGCACAACAGCGTCACAGCCAAGCTCAAGCGGTCTTTGTAAATAAGGTGAACAAAATGTATTATCAACAATAACAAGTAAGCCATTTCGCTTTGCAACCCGAATCACTTGTTTTAAATCAATTAATTTCATTGTCGGATTAATCGGTGTTTCAACGAAAATAAGCTTTGTATTTGGGCGAATTTTATTTTCAATATCAACCTCTGTCTCCATATCACAAAACGAATGCGTAATCATAAATTTTTCTTCTAACACTTCTAAAAAACCGTACGTGCATCCGTATAATCCATTTGAACAAATAATATGATCTCCAGCCTTTAAAAAACCGATTAAAGTCGCTGAAATAGCTGCCATACCAGATCCAAAGGCAAGTGCCTCTTCTCCTCCTTCTAACACCGCCATACGTTCTTCAAATAATTTCACAGTTGGATTTCCAAGCCGTGAGTAAATATAAGATGGATCCACTCCCGCAAAACTCGCCTCTCCTTGCTGCGCAGTCTCAAATGTAAATGTAGAAGTTTGAAATAAAGGTGGTGTTAAACTTCCTTTATGTTCCTCAGGTTTATAACCGTGATGAATTAACGCTGTCTCCATATGCTTCTTTTTCATAAAAACATCCCCCTTATGTTTTTATTGCCGCATATTCATCCATAAAAATTTGATGAACGTTTTCCTTCATTTTATGTAAGCGTTTTATTTGTGTTTCTATCTCTTCTTCTATATTGTTTTAAATTCCTTCTTATATTAATTTCCAAAATTTTTATGCATAAAACAAAAACGTACTTGCTTGACGAAACTCTGGGTAAAAGATATAATAGCGTTTGTGTAAAATAAAAAGGCAGCCTTGTAATGTGAGTTTATCGTTTGTATTTTGTTCCTCTACGGAGGTGTATCTCGTAACTCCCTGCTGCTGGAGCGAAGGTACATGAAAACAAAATGCCCGTAAATATCGATTACGTCTGTTTTTATTTTACGTAAATAAAAACATTTTTAAAGGAGGAGTCAACTATGGCTCGTTATACAGGTCCAGCTTGGAAACTGTCTCGTCGTCTTGGAATCTCTCTAAGCGGCACAGGAAAAGAATTAGAAAAACGCCCTTACGCACCAGGTCCTCACGGTCCTAACCAACGTAAGAAACTTTCAGAATACGGTTTACAATTACAAGAGAAACAAAAACTTCGTCACATGTACGGCATGACTGAGCGTCAATTCCGTCGCACATTTGACCAAGCAGGTAAAATGCCTGGTAAGCACGGCGAAAACTTCATGATCCTTCTTGAAGCTCGTCTTGACAACTTAGTTTACCGTATGGGCTTAGCTCGCACTCGTCGTGCAGCTCGCCAATTAGTAAACCACGGTCACATCATGGTTGATGGCGCTCGCGTAGATATCCCATCTTACCGTGTAAAACCTGGTCAAACTATCAGCGTTCGCGAAAAATCTAACAGCCTTGTTGTTGTTAAAGAAGCGATCGAAGTTAACAACTTCGTACCAGAATACTTAACTTTCGATGCTGACAAATTAGAAGCTACTTACACTCGTCACGCTGAGCGTGCTGAGTTACCAGCTGAAATCAACGAAGCATTAATCGTAGAGTTCTACTCTCGTTAATCTCGGTACTCTGAAAAGAGTATTATTAAAAGCCTTAGGAACCTTGTTTATCAAGGGGCCTGGGCTTTTTTTATTGAATATAGCCTGTATATGTATAAAAACGGAACAATGTAACAAAATAAAACTTAGCCCTCTCTCTAAAATTTCATCCATTTTTATCCACATTAATAAAAACCTACCCCATAATTCATTTTTCTTTGCTGTACTCTCCTTTTGTTAACATTATTTTTACAACGTATTTATTTGTACATAATCTATACCTTCCCTTTTTCTATTCACATTCAACTTAAAAACCTCTTCATCACCCGAGCATCTGAATAAGATTAAAAAAACTTAATGAACAAGTATCTCTTTAACTGTCAAATTATTAGAATATTCAATTTACAACCCCTTCCTTAAATTGGTATTATTTTCTTGTATATGAGAGAATAGATGGAAAGTTACTAGAAGGAAGACATATTTTAGAGATTCCAACATCTAATAAAAAATTCAAAAAAATAGATGAATATATCAAGCTAGCAAAAGAAAAATATGATATTGATATTAGATTTATGGAGGAATAATTGATGGCGTATGATTTAGAACCCGAAATTAAAGAGGTACTTGAGAAAATTGATTTTATTCAGAGATATAAAGCATTATCAAAACAATTTCCAGATAGAGAAAACACATTTGAAAACTATGAAAACGAAAAAGTAATTGCAGTATTTGAGTCTCTTGGCTATAAAGCTCGTTTTATGAAAAAAGAAAACTTTTTTATTGTTGGTGAGGTCAAGAATAAAAACATCTATACTTTTAGATTTAATATTAGTTTAAAACATGGCCTTGTTGAGTTTATTTGGTCTGCACGACATAATGGTGCAATAAGAGCTGGAGATCCATGGGCTATGTTTGTAGCAATATTATCAAATGATACAGAAAAAATACTTCGTCCATGCTTCCACAGTTACGATGAACTCAAAGAAATCATGAAAATCGCCTTTGAAATGTACGAAGATTTCAAGCGAGAATTAATTCCTATTTATTCATAATTTCACCTTAAAAATACATGAAGTAATGACTAAAAAACAAGGACAGACTTAAGGTTTTAGGAGAATTAATTATGAACTTAAAATTAAAACCTGAAATAGAAACAGCACTTAAAAAAATTGACTTTGTTAATAGATACACAGAACTTTCTTCTTTTTCGAGAGAAAATTATGATGCCGAAGAAATCATTCCTAATCCCAATATTGAAGAAATTCAACAAATACTTGAAAAGCTAGGTTATAAATCAGTTTATGATAAAAAAGAAAAGTTTTTAAAAGTTGGAGAACTAGGTGATAAAAAAGAAAATTTATTTTATTTTCATATTGGTATTAAAGTAAACGTTCTGGATTTTACTTGGGTAGTTTATCATAATGATGAACTAAGATTAGGTAGTCCATGGAGTCTATATTCAAGACTTTTAATTTCTCCAGATACTAGAATTAAGCCCGTACTATTTAGCGATTATGACAGCTTAGAAAAAATTTTAAAAATTGCTTTAGGTATGTATGAAGATTTTAAACAAGAATTAATTCCTATCTATTCATAATTTTATATATAAGAAAGGCAATCTTATCTTATATATAAAAAAAGAAAATCCGACTCACAAGAGCAGGATTTCTTTATGTATCTAGATTTGAGATGTTGTGCCTTGGAAACATGAATAAAGGGAGATGGTTTTATGCTAAGAAAATATTATTCAAAAAACAATCATTTACAACCATTTTTTGAGGAAGTTAATAAATATGTAGATGGCATTCACACCCTAAACAATGGAATTAACTTAGAAGATATAACAAGCCTTCAAAATGAACTTAACATTCAAATTCCTGATATATATAAAGATTTTGTCCAAGTGTGTAATGGTGGAGAATTATTTATACCTGGAACAGTCCTGTCAGAAATTCATACAGCTGCTCAGGGCCCAAAACAGCGTGGTGGCTCTTATCTAAATGATTCGTTTAAAAAAGAACGAAGACCGACAAAGATGCCAGACACGTATTTAATCATCGCAGATTTAAACTATGGTGACTCGATATGTATAGACTTAGAATCAAGCAATGGATACGATGCAACGGTAATACAATGGGATAGGGAGACTCACAGCGTTTCTAGATCATGGAATGGTTTGGTGGAATGGTTAATGGATACCTTAGACGAAGGATCATTACTAGTAGATTATGATGGTAATGAAAAAGATTTAGACTTTTAACATGAATAGTAAAAGTGGAGCCACAAGAATTAATTCCTATCTATTCATAATTTCATATTCAAGAAAGACAATGTTATTTTAAATATAAAAAAAGAAAATCCGACTCACAAGAGCAGGATTTCTTCATTTAACTAAAATTTATACCGTTCTATTCGATTTCGAACGTTTAATTGAGCAGGATAGACTAACAACACCTCATCGGAAAAAACTCGCTCTAAAGTGGACAAAAAGAGATAATGAGTATTTGATAAAAGGCGAGATACCAAAAGACTATTTCAAAATTCATGAATAAGAGGGTGCAAATATGAAATTATACTTTAAAGATACTGAAATAGGTGAAATCAGAGACATTTTTGCAGAAACACCATGGATGTATGGAACAATACATTTAAATGATAATAGTAAACCCTATCAAGAATATTTTCGTGAAATGGTAGACGAAGACAGTACTTTTGGCTTTGAAAGTATTGACCCTGAATTTCTAGACGATGAAAATTGGTCCGTTTTCGATGAAAACGAAGAGAAATATTTAGGAATCGGCATTCCAGCAATCCACATTGAAGATACCACGATTGCATGGCGATGGAGATAAAAATCACACAAAGAAGAACGCCTGATTAATATTTAAACTAACGTTTACGCTAGCTTTTCCTTTGTTTCGAATCAAATATCATGGAAAAGGAATATTTGATTTTACTGGTGAAAATATTATAACTAAGATACTTCAAAATGAACTGTATCAAGCAAATTATACATTTGTAAAGACTTCAATTTCACGTACGAAAAAAGAAACAAATTCAGGGAAAATTTTGAGACGTATTTGAAAGAAATGAAAGGTAAATATGCTATTAGGATTAGATTTAGGGAGGAATAATTGATGGCATATGATTTAGAACTTGAAATAAAAGAGGTACTTGAGAAAATTAACTTTGTAGAAAGATATAAAGCTTTATCAGAAAAATTTTCTAATAGTGAAAATACATTTGAAAACTATGAAAATGAAAAAGTATTTGAAGTATTCGAGACTCTTGGCTATAAAGCTCGTTACAATAAAAAAGCAGACTTTTTTATTGTAGGTGAAGTAAAAAACAAAGATAGCTACGCCTTTAGATTTAACATCAGCTTAAAATATGGTGTTGCTGAATTAATTTGGGAAGCATGGCATAATGATGAAGTTAGAGTTGGAGACCCTTGGGACGTATTTATAAGATTGTTATCAAATGACATGGGAAAAGTACCCGTGTTATATTTCCACAGTTACGATGAACTCAAAGAAATCATGAAAATTGCCTTTGAAATGTACGAAGATTTCAAGCGAGAATTAATTCCTATCTATTCATAATGTAAAAAGCTACCGAAGACACCAAAACAGTTACTTCGAGTAGCTTTTATTTATATATATTAAAGTTATTTATTTTCCTCTTTTTGAACATATACATAAGCATCTTTCTGCTCTTTATGTATATCAACTTTCGAATTCTCTGCAAGTTGACCCGCGTTTAGCAAAGAAAAAATAATCAATGCTTCTAGTGACATTTCGTTTTACCACTCCTTTCTAATTGTTATACGTTTATCATACCGCTTACATGTGATTTCCGTATGAACTCGAAAAGGAGATTAAAACAAAAAAGCTTTGAGGAATTTCCTCAAAGCTTTTTATTTATTAGTAACGAATTAAGAAATATTTCTTCTTACCGCGGCGAATGATTGTGAATTTACCTTCGATGCGGTCTTTTTCTGTTACAACGTAGTCTAATGCTTGTGTACGCTCACCGTTTACATAGATTGCGCCGTTCGTTACATCTTCACGTGCTTGACGTTTTGATGGAGAGATTTTGCTTTCTACAAGTAAGTCGATTAATACTGTATCTTCTGCAGTACGTTCTACAGATGGTACGTCTTTGAATCCTTGCTCGATTTCGCTTGCAGTTAGTTCTGCTACAGAACCGCTGAATAATGCAGCTGAAATTTTAATCGCTTGCTCTAATGCTTCTTCACCGTGAACAAGTTTTGTCATTTCAGAACCTAACGCTTTTTGTGCTGCACGTTTTTCTGGCGCTTCAGCTACTTGCTTTTCAAGCTCAAGAATTTCTTCATGAGATAAGAATGTGAAGTATTTTAAGTATTTAACAACGTCGCGGTCATCTGTGTTAATCCAGAATTGGTAGAACTCGTAAGGAGTTGTTTTCTCTGGGTCTAACCAGATTGCGCCGCCTTCTGTTTTACCAAACTTCGTACCGTCAGATTTTGTAACAAGTGGAATTGTTAAACCGAATGCTTTCGCATCTTCTTCTGATTTACGGATTAATTCAAGACCAGCTGTAATGTTACCCCATTGGTCACTACCACCGATTTGCAGACGGCAATTATGTTGTTGGTATAAGTTTAAGAAGTCGTATGATTGTAAAATCATGTAACTGAACTCAGTGAATGAAATACCAGTTTCTAAACGAGATGCTACTGTATCTTTTGCTAACATATAGTTTAAACCGAAGTTTTTACCGATATCGCGTAAGAATGAAATTACATCTAAGCTACCAAGCCAGTCGTAGTTGTTAGCCATCGTTGCTGGGTTGTCCACGTTTTCAAACTCTAAGAAGTTTGAAAGTTGGTTTTTAATGCTTTCTGTGTAGTAAGCAACTGTATCTTTCGTATTTAATGTACGCTCTGCTTTTTTACCACTTGGATCACCGATCATACCAGTACCACCGCCAACAAGTGCGATTGGTTGGTGACCAGCTAATTGGAAACGACGTAACATTAATACTGGTAACATATGACCAATGTGTAAGCTATCTGCTGTCGGGTCGAAACCACAGTATAATTTAACGCTTTCTTTTTCTAATAATTGCTCAAGGCCCTCAGCATCTGTTTGCTGATTAATTAGACCGCGAAATTCAAGATCTTGTAAAATACCCATATCCTACATACTCTCCTTTAAGTTCATTACTGGCGTGAAGGTTAAAAACATAAAAAAATCGCCCCTTCAAATAAGGGACGATTTTGATTATCGCGTTACCACCCTAGTTGCAGACCAAAAAAGCCTACCACCTTATTTACATAACGGCTTAGCACCGTCTTTTCCCTTTTGAATACAATTCAATCGAAAAAAGATGCTCTAGGGGCGTAATTCGCGATCATCTATGTGCTGATTTTCACCGGCCATCAGCTCTCTAAAACAGGGAAATGATCACTACTTCTCCCTTTCCACGCTCAATTATTCATATACTTTTCTTTATACCATCATTTATATAGGCGTGTCAAATAGAGGTCGGGTTTCCCTCCTTGCCAATCCTTTACAACGCCATAAAGAGTATCGTAATAAGAGAAAGAATTGGAACCCCAACTAATAACGATACATGAAACACAACCGATAAATCATTCCCAATGGTCGCCTCCACAGGATCTTTCGCCGGGGAACCAAGAAACCCGATTAATCGATCGAATCGACTTACCGTTTTTGGAAAGTCTGGTATTTCTACATGATCACTATCTAAATGTTGTTTTAACTTATATTCACTCTTAAAGGGATTTTCGCTCAATTTCGTCCACCTCCAGCAATTGTTTCAATTTCTTTATCCCGTTATGAAGTCTCGATTTCACGGTTCCAATCGGAATGTTTAATATCTCTGCAATTTCTTTTTGCTGCATGTCATGATAATAAGAAAGGATTAGGACCGCTCTTTGCTCTTCTGGAACTTTCAAAATTGCTTCTCTTACTGTGAGCCGATCTTCGTGAGAAAATTCTTTTTCCGGAATCGGCACTAAAAATGGCAAAAGCGTACGCCACTTCTTTCTCCTATTTAATTTATTAATCATAAGACGATAACCAATTTGAAATAAATACGTTTTTATTTTACCTTTTTCAAGTTCATACATATGTTTCTTACGCTCTAGCGTCAAAAACGTATCTTGCACAAGATCGATACTTAATTGTTCATCTCGGTTAAATCGATATAAAAATGTGTATAGCGCTGGTTTGATTAAAACGTATAGTTTTTCCCCAGCCTGCTTATCCCCACTTTGATACGCAAGCATGAGCTCTTCCTCAATCCCAATCTGCGCCATGGTTTTTGATCTCCTTTATTCCTTTTAACGTTAATGAAATACGGGAAATTAAATATGCAATCGCAATAAAAATCCACAATTGTGATTGATTTGTAAAAAATTGCACATATGGATTTTGAATCGTAAATCCCATTGCAACTAAAATATTTAACGCTTGCACACATATGCATGCATACAACGCAAGGCAGACAGAAATAGTATCAAATACATTCCAGCGAAAATACACTTTTGTTTTTGTAAAATCAATTTTATATCCATTTTTCCGTACTATATGTTTTCTATCAAATGGAATAATGATTGAAAACAGAACACCCATTATAACTCCAGCTGTAAGCATTGATACTCTATATCCAATTGGTATCGGTAAGAAAAGACCACAAGAAAATACAACTATAATTCCAATTAAAGCAAAAGCAAGAAGTAATTTATTAGACATAAAAAAGCCTCCCTCATCTATTCTTTCATAAATGTATACAGACGAGGAAGGCACTTCGTTCAAATATTATTTTAGTTTTTTTATAATCTTTGCAGGATTCCCGCCAACTACTACATTATTAGGCACATCTTTCGTTACGACAGCACCAGATGCGATCACCGCATTGTCTCCAATTGTTACACCTGGATTAATAATTGCTCTTCCGCCAATCCATACGTTATCGCCAATTTTAACTGGTTTTCCGTATTCTGATCCGCTTATACGCTCTACTGGATCAAGCGGGTGCGTTGCTGTATAAATGTGAACACCTGGAGCTAACATACAGTTCACTCCGATTGTTACCGGGCATACGTCTAAAATCGTACAGTCAAAGTTCGCGTAAAAATTTTCGCCAACGTGAATGTTATAGCCGTAATCACATCTAAAAGAAGATTCAAGATGAATATTATCTCCTGTCGTTCCGAATAATTCTTTTACGATTTCGCTACGCTCTTTCAATTGCTCTTCTGGCGTATCATTTAATTTTCTCGTTAATATACGTGCTTGCTCTCTTTCTTGTACTAAAACTGGATCAGCCGGTATGTACATTTCTCCTAGTATCATCTTTTCCTTTTCTGTTTTCATCATACTATCCCCTTTAACTTATATATATGAGTTCATGATATCATAAAAAAGAAAGGCCTGAACATTTTTCGTTCAGACCTTTCTCTCTTAATCTTCCATCGTTGATAAGTCACCTGTTGGTAAGTTTAACTCCCACGCTTTTAATACGCGGCGCATAATTTTACCACTTCTCGTTTTCGGTAATTTATCTCTAAATTCAATTTGTCGTGGCGCTGCATGAGCTGCTAGGCCTTTCTTTACAAATTGACGAATTTCTTCTTTTAATTCATCAGATGGTTCGTATCCTGCTCGAAGTGCGATAAATGCTTTAATAATTTCGCCGCGCACCGGATCAGGAATACCAATTACACCAGCTTCTGCAACAGCAGCATGCTCGATTAATTTACTTTCTACTTCAAACGGACCAACGCGCTCACCTGACGTCATAATTACATCGTCAATACGTCCTTGGAACCAGAAGTATCCATCTTCATCCATATAAGCAGAGTCACCTGATACGTACCAATCTCCCGGCATGAAATAAGATTCATATTTTTGCTGGTTATTCCAGATCCCGCGCATCATAGATGGCCAACCTTTCGCAATTGCTAAGTTACCCATTGTGTAAGGAGGCACTTCATTTCCTTCATTATCAACAATCGCTGCTTTCACACCTGGAATTGGTTTCCCCATTGAACCTGGACGGATTTCCATACAAGGGTAGTTACAAATTACTTGTCCACCTGTTTCTGTCATCCACCACGTATCATGAATACGAAGTCCAAATGCATTCATACCCCAGCGAATTACTTCTGGATTTAACGGCTCACCAACGCTTAATACGTGACGAACTTGTGATAAGTCATATTTTTTAATTGCGTCTTGTCCAGCTCCCATTAACATACGGAATGCTGTTGGGGCGCTGTACCAAACCGTCACACCGTAATCTTGCAGTGCTTCATACCAAGCTTCTGGACTAAAGCGTCCACCTAAAATAACATTTGACGCTCCAACTAACCACGGTGCGAAAATACCGTAAGCTGTTCCAGTTACCCAGCCCGGGTCAGCAGTACACCAATATACATCGTCTTCTTTTAAATCTAATACCCACTTCGCCGTTTGATAGTGCTGAATCATTGCGTTTTGCGCATGAAGCACACCTTTTGGCTTACCAGTAGAACCAGACGTGTAATGTAGAATCAAACCGTCTTCACGGCCTAACCATTCAATATGTAATTCTTTTGAAGCTTGTTCAAATAACGGATTGAACGCTACCGTTTTACCGCCTTCTTCTACATTATCTCCAACAAGGAAAACTGTTTTTAAAGCCGGTAAATCATTTAATGGTACGCGCTCTAACAATTCAGGCGTTGTAATTAACACCTTTGCTTCGCTATCTTCTAAGCGATCGCGAACTGCGCCTTCCATAAATGCTTCAAATAGCGGTCCAACAATTGCTCCTAATTTCACTGCACCTAAAAGTGCGAAATATAACTCTGGAGAACGTGGCATAAAAATAAAAACGCGATCGCCTTTTTCTACATCGCCATAATTCTTAAGGACGTTTCCTGCTTTATTAGAAAAATCCTTCATTTCCTTAAATGTATATTTCTCTTTTCGCGATCCATCTTGATAATAAAGAGCTACTTTATTCTTTCGATCGGATTTCGCATGCTTATCAATTGCCTCATACGCCATATTTACTCGGCCTGTTTCATTCCAAGTAAAGTTTTTATTAACCTCTTCCCAGTTAAAATTCGCGTATGCCTCATCATAATTCGGCAAATTATTTTCTCCTTTAATGACAGGAAGCGTTTCTACTTTCATACTTTACATCCCCCTCCTATGTATTCTATTATCTATTATAATGACATTATTTAAAATTTTCAGTATATTTGTTGATTTTTAGACAAATTTTTAATGACAAATTTCGATTCACATCGCATATATTATAAAGTACGATATTAATAGATTCACAAACCCTCAAGGTGGTGAGCAATACATTGATTCATAAAAAAATATATAATGCTAGAAACTTAAAAACAGCGAAAGGCACTTTAATTATTGAAGGTCCTGTCTCTACACATAACTTAGAAATGTATGAGTTTCATCCAGACTTAATTGCGTTTCGTCCTGCCGAGCAACAATATAAAGCAATTGTCGAAATTTCTAAATTACCAGAAGCTCGTCTCATTATTGCTAGACATGACCAAACAATTGTTGGATATGTTACATACTTGTATCCTGATCCACTTGAACGATGGTCAGAAGGAAAAATGGAAAACTTAATTGAGCTTGGGGCAATTGAAGTAGTCCCAGCCTTCCGCGGGAGTTCTGTCGGAAAGAACTTACTAGAGGTTTCTATGATGGACGATTATATGGAAGATTACATTATATTGACGACTGAATATTATTGGCACTGGGATTTGAAACAAACAGGATTGAATGTGTGGGAATACCGAAAAGTAATGGAGAAGATGATGAATGCTGGCGGGTTACAATGGATGGCTACAGACGATCCTGAAATTTGTTCACATCCTGCCAACTGTTTAATGGTCCGCATCGGTAAACGCGTTGATACGGATTCTATTCAAGCTTTTGATCGTCTACGTTTTCACAATCGTTTTATGTATTAATAAAGGGGGCAACTGGAATGATTGTAGAAGAAATTATGAATCAAAATGTAGTTACATTACATCCAAACGATACAATCGAAACAGCAATCCGAACGATACGCACGAAAGGCATTCGGCACATTCCAATTGTCGATCAAAATAATCACGTCGTAGGCATTATTTCTGATCGGGATGTAAGAGATGCAAGTCCGTCTATTCTAGATGAACAAGTTTCACTCGATATGCTACAGCAACCGCTCGAACTTATTATGAAACATCCTGTTATGACTTGCCATCCTCTCGATTTCGTTGAGGAAATTGCTACTTTATTTTTTGAAAATAAAATTGGCTGTCTTCCTGTTACAAAGGCCGGAAAGTTAGTTGGAATCATTTCTGAATCTACAGTACTGCACACGTTAGTAAAATTAACAGGAGCACATCAACCAAGTTCGCAAATTGAAATTCAAGTAAAAAATGAACCTGGTATTCTTGGAAAAGTCGTTGCTATTTTTAGTGATTTACAAATAAATATCGTGAGCGTTCTCGTCTACCCAGCAAAAGATGAGAATGATAAAGTACTCGTTTTCCGTATTCAAACGATGAATCCTCTAAAAGTGATTGATGCACTTGAAGCAGAAGGCTACCGCGTACTATGGCCAAACATCATGGGGATGCAAGCATGAGTAGCGCGTTTATTTATTCGGATGACTTTCGGGGCTATTCATTTAGCCCTGATCATCCTTTTAACCAACTGCGCGTCACACTTACGTATGATTTATTACAAAAGGGCGGTTTCATCTCTCCCTCTCAAATCATCTCACCACGGATGGCTACAGATGAAGAGATCGCCTACGTTCATACAGAGGAGTACATAAATGCGGTAAAACGTGCTGGAGAAGGAAAGTTAGAAAAATCAATTGCGATGACATATGGACTCGGAACAGAAGATACACCAATGTTCCCAAATATGCACGAAGCAAGCGCATTGCTCGTCGGCGGTACGTTAACAGCTGTCGATGCTGTTCTCTCTGGGAAAGTAAAACATGCACTTAATTTGGGCGGCGGCTTACATCACGGCTTTCGCGGCAAAGCATCTGGCTTTTGTATTTATAACGACAGTTCTATCGCAATGAAATATATTCAAAAGAAATACGGTTTACGCGTCTTATATATTGATACAGATGCTCATCACGGTGATGGCGTACAGTGGTCGTTTTATGATGACCCTAACGTATGCACAATTTCATTACATGAAACTGGTCGCTATTTATTTCCTGGAACTGGCGCTGTAAATGAACGCGGACAAGGTAATGGCTATAGTTATTCTTTTAACGTTCCACTCGATGCTTTTACAGAAGATGAATCGTTCTTAGAATCATATCGAACTGTTGTAAAAGAAGTTGCAGCGTACTTTAAACCGGATATTATTTTAACGCAAAATGGTGCTGACGCACATTATTATGACCCACTTACGCATCTTTGTGCGACAATGAATATTTACCGCGAAATACCGAAGCTCGCTCGTGAAATTGCTAATGAATATTGCGACGGTCGCTGGATCGCTGTCGGTGGCGGTGGCTATGATCACTGGCGCGTCGTTCCAAGAGCTTGGGCACTCATTTGGCTCGAAATGAACAACATCCAAAACATCTCAGGTTATCTCCCTCCAGAATGGATTGAAGCTTGGAAAGGACAAGCAGAAACAGAACTTCCCCTCACATGGGAAGATCCAGACAACATGTATAAACCTATCCCCCGTAAACCAGAAATTGAAGAAAAGAATGCATTAACTGTAGCGAAATCCCTTGAAATTATTCGGAATAATATGACAAAATCTTTATACTAAACGAAAAGGAGGCTCGTTTTTGAATAGCCTCCTTTTATTTATTGTCGGTTTCTGTCGGTAAGTCGATATATTTTAATAATCGCTGATATATTTCGAAATGCGCCGATATATTTTCATTTCATAACAGCCTGGCCCAACTTTTATGAGAAAAGGTAGTGATATTATGTGGAAACGACAAATGATCCACACGAAACGTGGTACATTTGAACTCTTTACAAAAGGAGATGGCGAATCGCTTTGTATTACACATCACTATTCACAATTTAATGAAACTGGTGATTACTTTGCGGATGTTTTACTGCTACGCATCGTGTATTTCTCATTAATTTACGAGATACTGGTCGCTCTGTAACCGCCCAGTCAGAAAACGAATTAAGCATGATTGAAACAATCCACGACTTGGAAGCCATACGAGAAGCATTACAACTTCCAACATGGCATTTCGCTGGCCATTCAACAGGTGGCATGCTTGGACTTTTATATGCGATTACATATCCAAATTCCTTACAATCATTAGCCGTAGTAGGAGCTGCAGCAAGTAACTATACCGAAACACCATTCTGCATTTATCACCCAGCACATCCACAGTTTCATTATATGCAAGAGCTCATCGAAAACTTAAAAAGCCCTCACCTTACAAATGAAGAACGGAAAGAACTATCTACTAAGAGAACAAAATTATCATTGTATAAACCAGAAAACTACAACTCTTATTTTTGTAAACCAATCAATAAAACAATGTCCATTAGCCGGATGAATGCTTTCGCCAATGAATATCCTTCATTTGATTTAAGAGAGAATTTACCTTCCATCCAAACAAAGACACTTATTATATGCGGAAGATATGATGTACAGTGCCCAATTCAATATTCTATCGAGATACATGATGGGATACGTAATTCTATCTTCATTCCATTCGAAAACAGCAACCATTATCCTTTTTTAGAAGAAGCTGCTCAGTTTACTTCTACTACTCAAACATTTTATAAATCGTTACGCCAGTACCGTTATTATTAAGAAAACCTAAACACTGACAAAAAGCTCATAGCCTCTATACGACTATGAGCTTTTTTCAAAAGAAATATTTCACACTAAAAACAACTAAAAAAACAAAAGAAATAACAACTAAACCCACATCAAGTAATACCGACTTTTTATCTCTATCTTTTAAACTTACCTTAGAGCTAGAAATGATTTTAATTACCCAAAAAATCGCAAAAAAGAACCAACCGAAATGATTATTCGTAGAATCTTCATCATAAAACATTTGTATTGCACCAATAATCAATAAGATAAGTACGATATTAGTTCCAATCTTTAAAGTCTTGTTTGATTTATTATATTTTAATATATCCCCCAACATATAGCACGCTCCCTATGCTCTCCTCTGTTTTGTTTCTCTTTACATTTTAACATAAATTACCTATTCCTTCCTTTTCATTCGAATAACATACAAAAAACCTGCCAATTACTCGGCAGGTTCCCTACACATTAAAACGATAGCCAGCTCCCCATACTGTTTCAATATATTGCGGGTGAGCAGGATCTCTTTCAATTTTTTCACGTAGTTTTCTAATGTGAACAACAACAGTAGCTAAATCACCAGCTGAGTCTAGTCCCCAAATGCGTTCAAATAACTGTTCTTTATTTAATACTTGGTTTGGATGTGTTACAAAGAATGTTAATAAATCAAATTCCTTCGTTGTAAATGCCACTTCTTCATTGTTTATAAAAACTTTTCTCGCTCGTTGATCGATAGAAATTCCGTGAATATATAACGTATCACGTTGCTTACTTACATTTCCTAATAATCTTTCATAACGGGCAATATGCGCTTTTACTCTTGCGACTAATTCACTCGGGCTAAACGGTTTCGTTATATAATCATCCGCTCCTAATCCGAGTCCGCGAATTTTATCTATATCTTCTTTTTTTGCTGAAACAAGTAGAATCGGAATATCTTTTACAGCACGTATTTGTTTACAAATTTCGAATCCGTTCATTTTCGGAAGCATAATATCTAAAATAATTAAATCATAGTCTTCTTGCAGAGCTGTTTGTAAACCTATTTCTCCTGTATGCTCTACATCAACTTGGAAATCATTAATTTCTAAATAATCTCGCTGTAATTCTGCAATACTTACTTCATCTTCTATTAGTAAAATTCTTTTCAATTTACTCACCACATTCCTCTACTTTTTCCAATGAGAAGAAAATGCTTGTGCCTTTACCAAGCTCGCTTTCCGCCCAAATTTCCCCGCCATGTTCTTCAACAATTTGCTTCGCTATTGCTAAACCAAGTCCACTTCCACCTGTGCTAGAATTCCGCGATTGTTCTGCACGATAAAAACGTTCAAAGATATAAGGTAGCGTATCAGATTCTATACCTGATCCATTGTCCATCACTTTCACAATAACTTTATTATTATCACTCGATACTGTTACAGTAATTTTCTTCTCTTCTTTATCCATGTATTTCACACTATTATGAATTAAATTTGATATAACTCTATTGATCTTTTCGCAATCAGCCGTTACATATAATGGTGATGCATGTAATTGTAAGTTAACTTCTATACCTTCTTTACTTAAATCCATTTGCATCTCTTCGATTAACTCTTGCATAAACGTATTCAATTCAACCGTTTCAAACTGAAAGGGAACTCGATTCAAATCGAGCTTTGAGAATAAAAATAATTCATCAATAAGTGTATCCATATGTCTTGCTTTCGTATGGATAGTTGTTAAATACTTATCCATTTTTTCTGGCGTATTTGCTACCCCGTCCTTTATTCCTTCTACATATCCGATAATTGATGTAATCGGTGTTTTTAAGTCATGAGAGATGTTTGAAATAAGCTCTTTTCTATTTTCTTCATACTGTGTTTGCATCTCTATCGATTCTTTTAATCTCTTCCTCATTTCCTCAAATCCTTGATTTAATTGTCCTATTTCATCGTGTGATGTAACTGGTATTTGAAAATCTAAATTTCCTTCTTTAATTTTCTCCGTTGCGCCTTTCAATACAAAAATTGGTTTTATTACACTTCTTGAAACGAGGTAACTTAATAATCCAATGAGTAAAATGGCTAGTAGTAAGAGAGATACAAATAAGATTGGAAATAATTTTTGTGTAAGATCTACAAATGAACTTTGCTTTTTTAATACAAATATACTTCCCTCTTCTTCCTGAGGAAAATAAAAATCAAACTTTACATATCGATAAAATGTATCGCCTAGTTCCGTTGTACCACGACTATTAATATTTGCTGATTCAAATTTCGGAAGGGCTTCTTTTAAAGATACACTTTCAAATACGTTTGAAGCATATGAAAGTGTTTCTCCTTTTCTTACTACTATTTTCACACCCTCTTTTTCTATTGCTGAGACAAACGACTCATCTAACAATTGAGATTGATGCTGTTTAGCTGCTGACTTCAACTCAAGATAGGCATTCTCTTCTTCTGGTGTAAGCGGCTTTTGAATATAAGAACTTTTATAGAAATTTTTCACTGCTTCCAAGTCACCTGTTATCGAAAAAACGATTAAAAATCCCGCGACTAATATAAGCGTAATGGAAACGAGGATAACAGCAATATAAGAAAATAAAAACCTTGTTTTAATAGACATATCTTAAATCCTCACTTTACCCCGCATTAACGGGCAGTAAGATCCCGACCTCAAAATTCAGAGAAAGCAAAGAAGTTAAGTGGGGGATCAACTGCCCATAAAAGCCCGATTGGTTCAACTAATAATCAGTGGGGGATGAACAAAACCCCCACTGATTAAAGTTTCACTTTATCAAACCTTATTATTTATAAGCATAAAAATATATGTTCAATTACTCAAGCGATTTTATAGTAATTTTAGCGTCAGTTTATAAAAATTTAATGTTCCTATTTTACAGTTGAAATTAGGAGGTTGAAATTCCATGTTCAAAAAAACATTCAGTATGATATGTTGCGTAATTTTTTTACAAGGATGCTCGCAAGAACAAGAAGTAAAAAAGGAGATGATAAACATGGAGACTGCACTACTAGCAGCCACTGAAAAAAATGAAACGAATACTGTTATATCTTTACTAAAACAAGGCGCAAATATAAATGCGACGGATAGTCAAGGACGCACCCCGCTTATGATTGCTACATACAAAAATGATGTAAAAACCGCAAAGGCACTTATCGAAGCTGGTGCTGACGTAAATATCCAAGATGACATAAAAAATAATCCCTTTCTATACGCCGGTGCGGAAGGTTACTTAGACATTTTAAAATTAACAATTGATGCTGGTGCAGATCCTACGATTACAAATCGTTACGGCGGAACAGCTCTTATCCCAGCCTCAGAACATGGCTATATTGACGTTATAAAGGAACTCCTCACTCGAACAAATATTGATGTAAATCATGTAAATAACCTGGGATGGACAGCTTTAATGGAAGCCATCGTACTAAGTAACGGAAACGAAACACAGCAACAAGTCATTCGCCTTCTTATTGAGCACGGTGCAGATGTAAATATTCCAGACAATGATGGTGTTACCCCGTTAGAGCATGCTCGCGCTCATCACTTTGAAGAGATAGAGAAGATTTTGTTAGAAGGCCGTAAGTAAAAAGCTAATTTTTGCCTTCCTCCCCCACCCTATGCTACATTTAAGCCGTTACATTACTATTAATAGGGGGGGAATAAACATGAACAAACCTAAAATTGGGATGATTGGACTTGGAAGTATTGCGCAAAAGGCCTATCTTCCAACACTTACAAAAGAAACTGATTGGAATTTTGTAGGGGCGTTTACACCTAACGCAGAGAAAAGAAAACAAGTTTGCCAGCAATACCGAATTCAAGACTTTCATTCTATTGAAATGTTAGCTTCGGAATGCGATGCAATCTTCGTTCATAGTTCAACTGCATCGCATTATGAAATCGTTTCTGAACTTCTAAAAAAAGGGATCGACGTTTATGTTGATAAACCGCTAGCAGATACAGTGGAACAAGCTGAGCAACTAGTCGAGTTGAGCGAGAAGTATAACCGAAAATTAATGGTCGGATTTAATCGCAGATTCGTTCCTATGTATGTCGCTGCCAAAGAACAGGCTAATGATATTTCATGGATTCGAATTGAAAAGCATCGTACAAATAAAGTCGGGCCATATACGTACGACTTCACTATGTTAGATGATTATTTACACATTGTAGATACCGCTCGCTGGTTAGCTAATGATGACCTTAACACCGTTCACAATATGATGCAAATCAATGAAAAGAATGAACTTCTTTACGGACATCATACATATACAACTCCAAGTGGACTGTTACTTTCTACTGCAATGCATCGCCATGCCGGTACAAATTTAGAACAAATTGAACTTGTAATGCCAGGGAAAATCATTCGCGTAAAAAATATGAATACATTTGAAATTGAACAGGAAAACTCAGTTTCACAAAGTGGTTCCCCATCATGGGATACGACGTTAAAACAACGTGGTTTTGAAGATGCTGTTCATCATTTTATTGAGTGTGTACAAGGCGATACAAAGCCTGTTGTAGATGGATTAGAAGGATTAAAAACGCAGCAAATGCTACAATCTTTACTAGATGATGTAAATAAAAATTAAAACGGATACATTTTTCAGAATTTACTTTCATTCCCATTCCCTCTTTATTTCTCTCGTAAATTTCTATAGAATATGTTGATAGGAATTATAAATTTCATAATGAATCGTGGAAAGGATGGGATTAACACATGTGGAACGAGTTTAAAAAATTCGCTTTCAAAGGGAATGTAATCGATTTAGCTGTCGGGGTTGTAATCGGTGCTGCATTCGGTAAAATCGTTAGTTCTTTAGTAAAAGATATCATCACACCATTACTTGGTATGGTATTAGGTGGCGTTGACTTTACAGATTTAAAAATTACATTCGGTAAATCATCTATTATGTATGGTAACTTCATCCAAACTATTTTTGATTTCTTAATTATTGCAGCTGCTATCTTTATGTTTGTTAAAGTTTTCAACAAACTAACATCTAAAAGAGAAAAAGAAAAAGAGGAAGAACTTCCAGAACCAACAAAAGAAGAAGAACTTCTTGGCGAAATTCGCGACTTACTAAAACAGCAAAACTCTTCTAAAGATAGAGCATAATTGAACGGATAAAAAGGCATGTCCCCTTGGGACATGCCTTTTCTATATGCTATAACGTTTCCGAATTCATATGAATAAATAAAATAATACCAGCAACCATAAGTACCATAATGCTACCTGCAAATAGTGTAATACCAATAAACATTAAACTTGTGCTCATATCTACTGATACACTTTCAATAAAAATAGAAATTACATACGTGATAAGGGCAATTCCTGCAAGAATACTTCCTGGAACAAATCGCTTTAAACCATTTTGTTTTAACGTCATATATGCAAAAATAGCAGTCATACAAAGCGTAATTATCCAAAGAACGATCATCTCTTTTCCCCCCTCACAAGCCTTTTCTTTCTATTATACATGACATTGCCCTATAATAGTTAAATTTGCACTTATGTGACATATAACAAGGAATAGCCCCATCTATAGCGAAGGCATTATAACATACACTTATACAATAAGGAGGCTTTCATTTGGAATATACTACTACATATAAATTAGAGCTATCCGAACGATTCGATTATGTTACGATTGACTTAGACAAACAGTTTTTTTACATCGAAGTTGTAAATTTACAAAGTAATATAACTGTACTAAAAATATCAATTAACTTGCAAAAAGACGAAACGATGGTAGAGGGAAATATAATTCATTATGATACTTTTCACGTAGATGCATTATTACAAGGATTGAAATATGTTGCTCGAACATGTATTGATCACAATTTAAAAAACCAAAAGGAACTGTTTGCATTTTTAGAAGAAAATTAGCTCCAACAAAAAAATGGTTATTTTTTCTTTTTATTGATATAATTGTTATATAGAAATATTCTTTATAAGGGAGTGTTCATAATGATTTGGATTTCACTAATCGTATTAGCTTATTTCATCATTCTCGTCCCAATACAGTACAACTACATTAAAATGCTCAAAGAAAAACAGAAAAAAATGAGTGTCTCACAAAACGAACTATATGACAACATGTCTTATGAAGAATCCCAAGTACATTACCATTATCAAAGTAACGTATTTACAATACCTGCTTCGCTTGTCGCAAGTATTATTTATAAAGTGAACCATGCAGCATAATATGTACGCTGTAAAATTATTGTTTGAGTCTGTTCATTCTAGTGAGCCTGATTCTACGAAAATTGATGAGTATTATGAAGAGAATCACGATACACTTTTTGAAGAAAGTATTATTCTTGTTAAAGCAAACAGTTTGGAAGAAGCTCATGCACTAGGCGAACAAATCGCTATACAGTCTGAGCATACGTACGATAATAAGTACGGCCAGCAAATAACATGGACGTTTCGAAAACTATTGCATGTGTTTGAATTAGACGATACCCCATTTGAAACCGGAAAAGAATTGTATGCAAGATTTTTACACGTTAAGAAAGACGAAATGGTAAATGCAGTCGTACAAAAATACTTTCCTGAATACGAATAAAAGCTCACAGCAATCGCTGTGAGCTTTTTTATACTTACTTCGTTGAATCTCTAAATTGGATACGGTGAGGTAAGATAACAGTGTGATCTTCCACTTTTTCTTTGTTCATATACTTTGTTAATAGACGCATTGCTACTGCACCGATATCATACATCGGTTGAACAACTGTTGAAAGCTGCGGACGAACCATTAATGCAAGGCGTGTATTATCGAAACCAAGTACTTCTACGTCAGTTGGTACGTTTAATCCAGCGTCTTGTGCTGCATGGATTACACCTAGTGCCATTTCATCAGAAGATACGAAGATTGCTGTTGGCTTTTCATCATTGCTCCAAAGCTTTTCGAATGCTTCGATACCTGAGTCATATGTGTAATCTCCATCGATTACAAGATTTTCATCATATGAAATACCTGCTTCTTCTAAAGCTTTTTTGTAACCTTGTAACTTCTTCGCGCTTCCCGCTTTATCAATGAAAGGACCAGAGACGAAACCGATACGTTTATGTCCTTGCTCGATAAAGTGCTTCATTGCATCATAAGCTGCTTGTGTATAATCAATATTTACTGATGGCGTTTCATTTTGCTCATCAAATGATGCTGCTAATACAATTGGTACTGGAGATTTTTTAAATTCTTCAATGTGAATGTCTGTAATATCTTCACCCATGAAAACAATTCCGTCCACTTGTTTTCCAAGCATCGTATTTAATAAATGGAACTCTTTCTCTTTGTTTTGGTCAGAGTTACTTAAAATGATGTTATATTTGTACATTGTTGCGATATCTTCAATTCCACGAGCTAGTTCTGCATAAAACGTATTTGAGATATCAGGAATAATAACACCTACTGTAGTTGTCTTCTTACTTGCTAGTCCACGTGCTACCGCATTTGGGCGGTATCCTAAACGATCAATTGCTTCTAATACTTTCTTTCTTGTTGTAGGCTTTACATTTGGGTTACCGTTCACAACGCGTGATACGGTAGCCATTGAAACGTTCGCTTCACGCGCTACATCATATATTGTTACGTTCATCTCATCGCACACTCCTTCTATTTTTGTTATCTATTTTTATGTATCGGTTACTTGAATGAAAAAAAGACATCAACTCTATTTGCAGATGCCACCAATCGTCCCGAGTTCTTCCTTTTACTAATGATACGATAAAAACGCAGGCTCATACAATATTTTCCCGCAAAAGTTTCGAAAAAATTCGCTTCTTTTCTCGTATTTTCGTATTTTTTATGAAAAAAGGGCATTTTTTGTAAAAAAATAGATGTTTCCTTAGTAGAAATCTTATTTTAAGCAGTACGATAGTAAATGAAATTTATATCGGCGATTTTTCGAATATATCGACTGTAACTCGAAATATATCAGCGATTTTCCAAATATATCGACCACAACTCTAATTATATCAGCGATTTTTTAAATATATCAACTTACCAACAAAAATCGACAATGACAGTCGCTATACAATAGGAGAAAGCTGTTCCAAAATGCCTTTTTGGAACAGCTCATTAAAAGTTTTTATAATTTACTTCCAAATGATTTTAATTCATTCATAAAATCATTGAACTGCGGTATATTCATTTGTTGCGCTGCATCAGATAAAGCTACAGCTGGATCTGGATGTACTTCAGCCATAATTGCGTCTGCACCAATTGCCATCGCTGCTTTTGCAGTTGGTAAGAGAAGGTCACGTCGCCCTGTAGAATGCGTTACATCGACAACGACAGGTAAATGTGTTTCTTTCTTTAAAATCGGCACAGCGGAAATATCAAGCGTATTACGCGTCGCTCTTTCATACGTGCGAATACCTCGTTCACATAAAATAATGTTCCCATTTCCCTTTGCCATAATATATTCTGCCGCATTAATGAATTCTTCAATCGTTGCTGATAGACCACGTTTTAATAATACTGGTTTATTTACAGCACCAGCTGCCCTTAACAAATCAAAGTTTTGCATATTGCGAGCGCCAATTTGAATAACATCAACGTAATCTAATGACATCTCAATATCATTCGGATTTAAAATTTCACTAATAACAGCCAAATCATATTCATCTGCTACCTGGCGCAAAATTTGTAATCCCTCTAATCCAAGACCTTGAAAATCATACGGTGAAGTACGTGGTTTGAACGCACCACCACGCATTAATTTCAGACCTTGTCCTTTCATTGCTTCAGCAACTTGACGTACTTGTTCATAACTTTCCACTGCACACGGTCCCATAATAAAATGCTGATTTCCGTCACCAATTTTTTCACCATTAATTTCAACAATCGTATCTTCTGTTTTTTTCTTACGAGAAACAAGTAATGCTTTACGATGATCGTCTTCTTGTAATTCTAAACCAGCTTGAAAAATTTGTTTGAAAATATGTTGTAAAGTCGAAGTTTCAAATGGACCATTATTATTCTCTGCAATTAAATCCAGCATATTTCTTTCACGTACAGGATCAAAACGTTTCACACCTTGTACTTCTTTTAAATTACCAACTTCTTGTACGAGACGACCTCTTTCGTTTAGTAACTCTAATATTTGTAAATTAAGTTGATCAATTTCAGAACGTAAACGACCTAATTGTTGTGATGCCATAAGAAAGCCACCTCTTTCAAATTCCTATATGTTACTTTTTTAAGATAATTTATTATAGCTGATACATATACGATTGTCACACGATATACAGCAAGGAATTACTATCAAAAAACATTATATATTTTCATTTAAAATAAAAAAAAGACAGTTTACATACTGTCTTTTTTTACAAGAAGGAAACAAACGGTTTATCACTGTTTTTCTCTTTTATAATAACGGCCTCAATTTTACTCTCGGACTTGATCTGTAATTGTACTTTCGCATCTTTAGGCAATTTGTCTAACATGCCTTGAGCAGCCAATTGGGTAAGAGCCATTAATTCTGTTTTACCGTTATATTTAATAACAATATTCATATTTAATGTATCCATTTGATCTTTCTTATAAGAAACTTTAGCGTTGACTGGAATAAAATCTCCATTAGAAAAACCTTTTATTTCCTTAGCAAAGTTATTTATTTTTGTATTATCTTCTCCATGTGCTTGTGTAAATTCATCAGAAGGATATGAATACGACTTTTCATCGATCGTACTCCAATTTCCAAGGTTCGTATCATTCTTTTGAACAGTAGCACTAGCAATATACGTACCATTTTTTAAAGAACTTGTACTTTCTTGCTTAAAGATAGCAAACGTAATTGGAGATTTGTTATATTTATCATTTTTGTTAATAGCTTCAATAAGTTGTTTAGCAACTTCAGTCCCTTTAGACATAGCCTCTTCATTCGATACACTTGAAGACATAGCTAAGCCAATCATAACACCAGATAAACTTAATTCATTTGAATTCTGTTTTCCGAAATAATCTTGTTCTATAATATTTGTCAAAACTGGCGCTTCTACTTTCGCAACTAGTTCATCAATTAGTTTCTCTGGAATATACTGGTTTAATTGCAGTACGTGACTCTCTGTATCAAATTGCTGCGTTGCAATATTTATTAAACCATTTTCATACTCTGCTAAATCTAATTTAGAATTTGTTTTTATATTAGCTGTATTAATAACCTTTTGTTCTTTTAAAGGAATAACAGTTCTATAATAATCTTTAGAAACAGCAGTTCTCGGAATCATACTTTTTTCTTTTGTATCTTTTTGTATAACTTCATCCTTCTTACTAATCGTATTACTATTGTTACTACAAGCTCCCAGTAATAAACTTACGACTGCGAAGGATAATGCCATTTTCTTCATTACTTAAAACCTACTTTCAACAATCTAGTTATTTAGTTTGAACTATTAATAGTGTACCACTAAATATATTTCAACAAAAACAAAAAAAAGAAGCAAGCACCTTTAGCTTGCTTCTTTTTACTTTATATTCTCTTCTAAAGCATCTTTTTTAATATTCCAATGAGATGTATTCCATACTACCATCCCATCTTTTATGTATAACACTTGTGGTGATTCATGTCTAATACTGTATTGTTCTGCAACACGATTTGACACATCTCTCGCATCTTGTACGTATAAGTAATACGCTGGTACTTCTCTTTCTTCGCTGCAATACGCTTGAAATTCTGTGTATGCACCGTGACTAATTGGGCATGTCGTACTGTGTTTAAAAAGAACATACGGCTCGTTCTTTTCTACTAAGACTTCAAGCTCTTCAATTGTTTCAAGTTTTGTCATATTCATCACGATTCACCTCTCATACGAAATCTAGAGCGTTTCTCTTTCTTTTCAGCTTTTTTCTCAATTCTTTCTAATTTACGCTCTTCTTTTTCAACCTTCTTCTCTTGTCTCGACGCACGGTAATGATTGTATACTTCAATCGCCGCACTGCTCCACTGTACAACTTGCGCTACTTTATCAGCGTTATTTTCAATTTCGTCCGTTACAGAGTCTGATACATTACGAAGCTTCGTATTTAAAGATTGGATTGTCGTTCCAATCCCATCTACACCCGCTACCACTTTATTTAATGACTGTGACTTCTGTTGAATATCATCAGCTAACGCATTCGTTTTATGTAATAATTGCTCTGTCTCTACGCTAATTCCTTGCATTTGTTTTTCTAAACCTTCTAACGTGCTTGCAACGTTTTCTAACGTCTTCTGAACCGATAACAACGTTCTGCATACATACACTACTAATACTGCGAAAGCAACCGCGATAATAGCCGCACTTACATATAAAAGAACTTGCATTTCATCACTTCCTTTATCTTTTTCATACTTTCCCCTATTATACAATCATTTTCCGTTTCATTCTAATCCCTATCTCATCATTAGAATTTTCATACTTATTCGTTAACTGTAACATAAATCATTCAACAAATTCCACTAAGTAGGTTACAATAGGAGAGGATACATAATTAGTAGGGAGGCTTTACATATGAAAGATCCACGTATTGAAAAGTTAGCATACAATTTAATTAACTACTCTATCCGCTTACAAAAAGGTGAAAAAGTATTAATTGAAAACTTTGGCTTACAAAAAGAACTTGTAACTGCACTTGTAAAAGAAGCATATGCAGCTGGTGGTTTCCCATTCGTCTCTTTAAAAGATCATCAAGTAGATCGCTCTTTATTAATGGGTGCTACTGAAGAACATTTCGAACAAATCGCTGCATATGAAGCAAGCGTAATGAAAGACATGGACGCTTATATCGGCCTTCGCTCTGGCGATAATATTAATGAACAAGCTGACGTTCCAAGTGAGCGTATGAAAGTTCATGGCCAAACAGTTGGTAAAAAAGTTCATAGAGACATTCGCGTTCCAAAAACACGCTGGGTTGTTCTTCGCTACCCAAATGCTTCTATGGCACAGCTTGCTAAAATGAGTACAGAAGCTTTCGAAGACTTCTACTTTGAAGTATGTAACTTAGACTACGGTAAAATGGATAAGGCGATGGACAGCCTTGTTACATTAATGAATAAAACAGATAAAGTTCGTTTAACTGGTCCTGGAACTGACTTAACATTCTCTATTAAAGACATTCCAGCAATTAAATGCTCCGGTCATTTAAACATTCCAGACGGTGAAGTATACTCTGCACCAGTTCGTGATTCTGTTAACGGTACAGTTTCTTACAACACACCATCTCCTTACAACGGTTATACATTTGAAAATGTACAACTTAAGTTCGAGAACGGCCAAATCGTTGAAGCAACTGCAAACGATTCAGAACGCATTAACAAAATCTTCGATACAGACGAAGGCGCACGCTACGTTGGTGAGTTCGCAATCGGCGTAAACCCATACATCTTACATCCAATGGGAGACATCCTATTCGATGAAAAAATCGATGGCAGCTTCCACTTCACTCCTGGACAAGCTTACGACGATGCATGGAACGGTAACAACTCGAACATCCATTGGGACTTAGTATGTATCCAACGCCCTGAATACGGCGGCGGCGAAATTTACTTCGACGACGTACTAATCCGTAAAGACGGGCGCTTCGTTGTACCTGAATTAGAAGCTTTAAACCCAGAGAACTTAAAATAATAAAAAAAACGCTCGGGATTTTTCCGAGCGTTTTTTTTATTAATACTTTAATAACTCTTTCGCCACATCTTCTGGCACTTTAAAACTCATTTTCTTATTTTTCATTTCAACTTCGACATAAGGGACATCTTTATATACTGTCATCGTACCAATTTCATGTAACTCTTTTTTATCTTTACTCGAATCCAATAATTTCGGTGTATCCTCTTGATACATTGTAAATGTTTTCCCTTGCGGAGTATCTAAAGGAGCCGATTGCATTTTCCACTTATCCATTTTCATGACTTCAAACAGCTTTTCAATTTTTTTCTTATCGGTAATTACTTTTTTCTCACTTGAATCAGTAAGTGATTCAATTTCAACTTTTTGTGCCTTTTCTAAGTTCATATCAGCCTTTTCCTTCTTCGCACTACACCCTATTAAAAGAAAGGATGCAGTTAACAGAAGTAAAAATAACATAAGGGCTTTTTTCATTTCTAATCCCCCTAACTACATAGTGCTACTTTTCTCACTTTTTGTTTGCTGAAAATGAAAATAATATAAAAGCGCCACTGCAATAGTACTTATTAATATTGGTATATATAAGGGCAAATCCCATTTCATATATACTCTAGTGCAAATAGCAAGCACCAGTAATATTTCTAAGCAAAACAAAGGTTTTACATATTTCATTTCTTACCCACCATTTCTATTTTCACATGTGGATTTTCTTTTTCGATAAGCGCCAAAAATTCATTCATATCTTGCGGCATCGCAACCATATGTACTTTATATGCATTTGTCGTAATTTCAAGATACTTTCCGACCTGACGTATAATTCTTATATCTTTTAATACAACATCATCATTTAAAATGCCGTACTTTAATACACCATTTTCTACTTTATGCTTTTTAATAAATACTTCCCAAACTAGCGGGACATTTACAATGAAACATAATCCCATTCCAATTAACGCTGATATCCACTGATCTTTATTTGCGACAATCATGACAAGTGGATATACAAACATAAAAACTAACGTGAGACAAACGAAAATTACTACCGATTTACTTCTTTGAATCGGAAAATTCATACACGCACCCCCTAACCTAAATTATACCACTTTTTCCATTTTAATAATAAAAAAGGCCATTTTTGAATGACCTTTACACAATGTACCTATAAAATTTCTTATCTACCTCTAACACTGGAAAGTTTTTCGGCAACTCGTCTATACTCACACTTTGAAAACCATTCTTTTCATAAAAGCGATGCACCGCTAAAAATTTCACTGTCGTTCCTAAGTAAATATCTTTCAGCTTTTTATTCTCAGCCCATGAAATTGCTGTTTGAAGCAACATATGTGATGCACCCCATTCTTTTCCGCGAAACTCTTTTTGTACGAACATTTTTCTTAGCGCTACTTGATGATTCTCAATATCTAATAAAGCTACTGTTCCAACTACTTTACCATCATAAATTGCTACCCAAAAGTTTCCGTGATCCTTTTGATAGAATGTTTCTATTTCAAGTAAATCAGGTTGCTCTTCTTTCGTAATTGAAACATTATACTCTTTTTGCTGAATATGAACGATAAGATCTACTACTTCCTCTTGAAACGTACTTTCATATGGAACAATACGAATCTTCTCGTTCATCGAATCTCTTTCCATTCTGAAGCTAGTAAACTATATACAGCGATATCATGAAAATGATCATATAGCCATTCTTCATCTCGTAAAATACCATCTAACTTAAATCCTAAACGTTCTGGAATTGCGCGGCTTTTCGCATTTCCAACACCGCACCGAATTTCAATTTTATTCAGCTTTAAATTTTCAAATGCATAGTGAAGTACAGCCTTTACGCTACGCGTCATAATACCTTTCCCGCCAGCATCTTCTGCAAGATAATACCCAAGACTCGTCGCTTTCTTCCCCCAGCTCACTGGATGAATGCCTACCATCCCAACGAGCTTTCCTTTGTAACGTATACCACTTTCAAAACCGTCTCCCTCTGCAAACTTCTTTAACCACATCGGAAAAATTTCATCATAAGCATCAGCAGATTTTGTCCCATCTACCCAAGGGAGCCATTTTCGTAAATGATTACGGTTTTGATCTAATAATTGATATAATTCCTCTTTATGATGTTTTTCTAGTAATTGTAGTTCGATTTCGTCATCTACTCGGAGTGTGAACATGTTTTTTAGTCCCCTTTTTAGTTTTCTTATTATTCTAACATTTTTAGATGTAAAAAGTTAAATATTAACACTTTCTTTTGATTTTCTTTGTATAAAACCAGAAGAATACGATACTCCCGTAATAACTAATATCATTCCTACAGATTGTGCAGATGTTATATTGACTCCTTCAATAAAAGAAATAAGTATTGTAACAACAGGCACTAGATTAAAAAATAAAGATGTCCTTGCTGCACCAATTTGAGCAATTCCATTATTCCACCATAAGTAACCAAGCACACTCATTCCAATTGCCATAAAGAGAATTGCTCCCCATGCCAACAAAGGAATTTCTAAAACTGGTACTATACTTTTTTGTGTAGAAGATATGATAATAAAGGCAAGTGCACCAATAGTCATCGTATATGTCGTCGTTTGTATTGGATTACCAGTTTTAATAAACCGTCTGCCTAGCACGCCGTATAACGCCCAGCAAATATTCCCTAATAAAATATAAAAATCCCCTTTTGAAAATGATAAATGTTGTAGTATTGTAAACGAACCTTGTGTAAGTACAAAAACAACGCCAATTAGTGCAAGTAACATTCCAATAGCTTGGCGCTTCACAATTTTCTCTCGTAAAATGACACTTGCTAACAGCGTCGTAACGAGAGGATTTGTCGCCATAATAAGTGCACCATTAACAGCTTCTGTATATTTCATTCCTAAAAAGAAAGAGAAGTTAAAGCCGAATACACCAACAATACCTAGCAAAAGATAATAGGTCCTATTCTGCATCCATACTTCCAGATCAAAATCTTTTCGTATTTTTAACAAACATAACATCACAAATGCAGCAATCCCAAAACGCCATGCTGCTATATGAATTGCTTCGAAATACTGCACCGCATATTTCGAAGCATTAAATGTCCCACCAGTAAATATCGCAAAACCTAATAACTGCGTATATACTTTATTTTTCATTGCCGGCCTCCAAGTCCTTTTCTTCTAGAAAACCGTAATAAATTTCTAACTTCTCCTCCGTTAGCTGAACAACTTTTTGCAATTGTTCCTGCTGTTCTTTTAATCGCTCCAAGTGCGTTGTTAAAATGGAAATTCTCTTTTTTACTTTCGCTGGTACTTCCTCTTTCTTCTGCCTAATTTCCTCTATAATGCACCCATCACTTGCAAACTCAGCCATCTCTTCTAATGACATCCCAGTTTGTTTTAATGAATATAAAAATTTTAATAAACGTACATCGCCTTCTGTATATTGACGAATACCGCTATATCGCGTTGGTGGTGGTAATAAACCTAATTTCTCATAGTAGCGCAAAGTATGAATGCCCATCCCTGTTAATTCTGCTACTTCACCGATTTTATACATGTTCTCTCCCCCTTGTTTTTACATTTTCATCTTACAACCTAGAGTTAGCTCTAGGTCAATACATAAATAAAAGTTGAACACAACAAAAAAGACGCACAGCCAAGCTATGCGTCTTTTCTATTATTTCTCTGCAACTTGAACTTCTTTTACGTAAGCCGCTTCGAATTTTTGGATGTCACCTGCGCCCATGAAAATTAGAACGCCGTTTTTATGTTTCTTTAATACATCCGTTGTTGTATCTGTAATTAATTCTGCACCGTCAATACGCTTTTGCAGATCTTCGATTGTTAATTCACCTTTGTTTTCACGTGCTGATCCGAAAATATCACATAAGTATACTTGGTCAGCTTTGCTTAGGCTTTCTGCGAACTCATCTAAGAACTTTTCTGTACGTGAGAATGTATGCGGCTGGAATACAGCGACAATTTCACGCTCTGGATGTTTTTGACGAGCTGCTTCAATCGTTGCATTAATTTCTGTCGGATGGTGCGCGTAGTCATCGATGATTACTTGCTCTCCCATCGGCTTTTCATTAAAGCGACGTTTTACGCCTTCAAAAGTTGTTAATTGATGTTTTACTGCTTCTACATCAACATTTTCATAATGGCAAAGCGCGATTACTGCTAACGCATTTAATACGCTGTGATTGCCGTATCCTGTAATTTTGAACGTATCATAGTACGTGTTACGAACGAATACATCAAATATCGTACCATCTGTTCTCTTTTGAATGTTGCGTGCTTGGAAATCATTATCTTCTCCAAATCCATAGAAAATAACAGGTACTTTCGCTTGAATTTTTTGAAGTTCTTCATCATCTCCACATGCAATAATGCCTTTTTTCACTTGCAATGCCATCTCTTGGAATGCACTGAATACATCATTGATGTCTGCAAAATAATCTGGATGATCAAAATCAATATTCGTCATAATTGCATAGTCTGGATTATAAGACAAGAAATGACGACGATACTCACAAGCTTCAAATACAAAATACTTACTATTTTCTACCCCATGCCCTGTTCCATCTCCAATAAGGTAAGATGTTGGGTGTGCACCTTGCATTACATGGGCTAACAAACCTGTTGTTGATGTTTTTCCGTGTGCACCAGTTACAGCAACACTTGTGTATTGGCTCATCAGGTCACCTAAGAAATGATGGTAACGATGGACTGGGATGTTTAATTCTTTTGCTGCTACGATTTCTTCATGCGTATCAGGAAATGCATTTCCTGCAATAATCACTTGTCCTTCTTCTACATTATTCTTATCAAAAGGAAGGATCGAGATACTACGCTTTTCCAACGCTGTTTGTGTAAAGAAACGCTTTTCATAATCAGACCCTTGAACAGTATGCTTCATATCATGAAGAATTTGCGCTAATGAACTCATTCCTGTTCCTTTAATTCCTACAAAATGGTAAACTGTCATCTTAAAGAACCTCCAACATTTCGAACTAATACAACGGCCTATCTATAAGACAGTATATGAATCTTTTCTTATTTTGGTAATCATCATACATTTTTGATGTAGTGAAGTTATTCTTTCCCTTCACTTATCAGGATAAACTCGTACGTACTTCTTTATATGTCCATAATAAGTCCATTATAGCAAAAAAGAAGCCGCTATACTATGATAACAGAAAAACTGATAGGGTCAATCACCTATCAGTTTTTCTCTCTTTTACATCTCTTCTCTTTTTTCTAATTGAACACGCTCTAAACGTGGGTTTGGACGATATTTACGACCAGCTTTTGCTTCTGGTTTCCCATTTAGTTCTACATTATCACCAGTAAAGCCAATATTCATTTTTAATAAGCTACTTCCTACCCCGTATATGTCAACAGGTACGTTTTGAGCTTCAAATTCACGAATACGCTTCTCATCAAATCCACCAGTTACAACGATGTCTACATGCTGGAATCCTTCTTCATCAAGTGCTTTACGAAGTGCGAATACAAGCGATGGGTTTACACCACGTGGATCGAATGTTCCAAGTACTTCTGGGTGGCGAATAAAGTATTGATCAATCATCGTGCGGGACGTATCTACACGTACACCTTTTAATGTTGATCCAAATTCACGCGCTACGCGAAGTGCATCTGTAATAACATCATTATTGTAATCAATTAGTACAACTAATTCATCTTCTGGGAATTTCTTATGATATGCTTTTGCCGCTTCCACAACATCACCATTAAACATTTGAATTAATGCGTGAGGCATCGTCCCCATACCACTTTTGCCCCACCATTCATTCATCGCATGCGTCGCTTGTGCGCTCATACCTCCGATGTATGCTGCATAACCGTCACCAGCTTGTTGTGTATAATGATCATCACGGTCTCCCATGAAAATAACTGGTTTTTCTTTATCTACGCTACGCGCAGCTTGGACAACGTTATATACGTTTGTCGCAACCGATGTACGACGAGCTAAAATCCCATCAATGACACCTTCTAAAAATCCGAAATTTTCATAAGGACCATGAATTGTTAACACTGTTTCAAATGGACTAATTTTATCGCCATCTTTTAAAGAGTTAATTTCAAGTTCCTCAGGATTTTTAGCGAATGTTTGTAGCAATGCAATTACTTCATCCGTTCCGCAAAGAACTGCATTTTCCTTTTGGAAAAATTGCATCGTTACAACACTTTTCGGGCGAAATTCTTCGATGATTTCTCTAGTTTTTAAAAAGTAAACGGCAGAGAACCAACCTTCTCCAACACGTTCGTCAAATTTAAATGTTTTATTTGTTAGTCTATTTATTTCACCTTTTAATTTTAATTCAATTTCTTTCATGTCGCTTTACTCCCTACTTTACTATCCAACATTTTCTCTTAGTATACAGCAAAACCGTTTACTATACATTTGTTTCCTGCATAGCGGCAAATTCATCCTCAGAAATAAGGACATCTCTCGGTTTCGTTCCTCTACCTTCAGAAATAATTCCTTGCGATTCCATCTCTTCAATGAGACGTGCCGCGCGATTATAACCGATGCGGAATTTTCGCTGTACAGAAGATGTGGACGCTCCCCCTTGTTCTACAACAAATTGACATGCATCAAGGAACAATTCGTCTTCCGACTCAGCTTGTTCTGTTTTCGCTAATAAATCCTCTTGCTTAAATAAGTAATTCGGCTTCATTTGCTTTTTCACATGATCAACTGTTTTTTCAATCTCATCATCCGATACATATACACCTTGTACACGAACTGGTTTAGATGTACCGTTCCCTAAGAATAACATATCACCACGGCCAAGTAATTTCTCCGCGCCCCCAATATCAATAATCGTACGCGAATCAACTTGAGATGATACAGTAAACGCAATACGCGTTGGAATGTTTGACTTAATTAAACCTGTAATAACATCTACAGATGGACGCTGCGTCGCTACTAATAAATGAATACCACAAGCACGTGCTTTTTGCGCAATACGACAAATCGCTTCCTCAACATCACCAGGTGCTACCATCATTAAATCGGCTAACTCGTCAATGACAATAACGATATAAGGTAATGTCTCTCCTGGAATTTCTCGCTCACTTACAATCGTATTGTAGCGAGTTAAATCACGAGCACCTGCGTGTGCAAACAATTCATAACGGCGTTCCATTTCCTCAACTGCCCATTTTAATGCAGCTGTCGCTGCTTTTACATCCGTAATAACAGGTGCTACAAGATGCGGAACAGAATTGTATGGTGCAAGCTCAACCATCTTCGGATCAATTAACATTAACTTCACTTCATGTGGTTTCGCTTTATATAAAATACTCGTTAAAATCGCGTTAATACACACACTTTTACCTGAACCCGTTGCACCCGCAATAAGTCCGTGCGGCATTTTTCGAATATCCGTTACAATTGGGTCCCCTGAAATATCAAGTCCAAGCGCAACAGTAAGCGGTGATTCACTCTTTGTGAATACAGGACTTCTTAAAATTTCGCGAAGAAATACTGGCTTGCTTTCTTTATTTGGAACTTCAATTCCAATTGCACTCTTCCCTGGAATCGGCGCTTCAATACGAATATCTTTCGCAGCTAAACTTAACTTAATATCATCACTTAAGTTTGTAATTTTATTTACTTTCACACCTGGGTCTGGCTGTACTTCAAAACGAGTTACCGCTGGCCCTTGCGATACATTAATAACATGTGCGCCAACGTGAAAATTATTAAACGTTGTATCTAATAATTCTTTCTGCTCCTCTAACCATTCTGTATTATCTAACGCTGATTGCTGTGGAATCGACAACAGCGCTAATGGTGGAACAGTATATGTCGGTGGTGTATGCAATACATTTCGCATATCGTTCTCTCTTTGATTTACAACATATGCTTTCTCTTGTACTTCCGTACTTGAAATTGGCTTTTGTACTTGCTCTACCACTACTTGCTGCATTGGTTGCTCTTCCACTTGTGGTTCTGCTACTACTTGCTGCACTGGGCGTTCTTCCACTTGTGGTTCTGCTACTTGCTGCACTGGGCGCTCTTCCACTTGTGGTTCTACTACCACCTGCTGCACTGGACGTTCTTCCACTTGTGGTTCTACTACCACCTGCTGCATTGGGTTTTCTTCCACTTGTGGTTCTGCTACTACTTGCTGCACTGGGCGTTCTTCCACTTGTGGTTCTGCTACCTCTTGTTGTACTGGCTTATTCTCTACTCGTACATTAGCAGAAGGCTGCATTGCATTTGCTCTAGCTGCATGTCTTTCCATTAATCGTGTTCTATCTTGTTTCAACATAACAACATTAAATGGTACATGGCGCTTTTTCTCACGTTTTGGTTCTTCTTTTTGTACAACTGGTTGCTCTTCTGCGATTGGTGTTTCTTCTACAACTCGTTGCTCTTCTACGACTGGTGTTTCTTCTACAACTCGTTGCTCTTCTACGACTGGCGCTTCTTCTACAACTCGTTGCTCTTCTGCGACCTGTGCTTCTTCTACAACTCGTCTATTTTCCTCTGTTTCTGCAATTAAAACATTCGCAAAGCTTTGAACATCTTTCTTCGTTTGTTCATCAGCCTCAGAAACATGTATGAATTCACTCTTTTGTTCAATTGCTTCATCTTCTTGCTGAATTTCCTCAAGTGCTACAAATGTCTCTACTACAGGCGCTTTTGTTTCTGCAATCACTTCTGTTTCTTCTGCTTCCGCAATTACTTCCACTTCTTCTGACTCTTCTGTTTCTGTAATTACTTCCACTTCTTCTGACTCTTCCGTTTCTGCAATTACTTCCACTTCTTCTGACTCTTCTGTTTCTGCAATCACTTCTACTTCTTCTGCTTCCGCAATTACTTCCACTTCTTCTGACTCTTCTGTTTCTGCAATTACTTCAGCTTCTTCTGACTCTTCTGCTTCCGCAATTACTTCCACTTCTTCTAACTCTTCTGCTTCCGCAATTACTTCCACTTCTTCTAGCTCTTTTGCTTCCGCAATTACTTCCACTTCTTCTGACTCTTCCGTTTCTGCAATTACTTCCACTTCTTCTAGCTCTTTTGCTTCCGCAATTACTTCCACTTCTTCTAGCTCTTTTGCTTCTGCAATTACTTCCACTTCTTCTGGTATTTCCACAATGATTGTTTCTTCAAGTTTTTCTTCTGCTTTGACAATCACTGATTCTTCTGGAGCTTGCTTTTCTACTTCAATAGTAGGTTGTTTTATTTCTGTGTTACGTTTAATTTCTTCTGATAATATTGTATCCTCGTGCTCTACTTTAGAAGCTACTAATTCTTCTTGTAGATTGTTTTCGTTTAACACCACTACATCTTTTTCTAGCTTAGCACTTTCCATCTGCTCAGCTACTGTTTTATGAAGTAATTCATCCGCTGAAACTTCCTGCGGTGTACTCATTTCTTGAATCACTTCTTTTTCTTCTACTAAAGGCACTTGGCGTTCGATTTCATAACCGTTTTTCTCTAGCCATTGATCAACTACTGACTTTTCTTCCTTTTTATTCTCTTCATATTGTTGCTCTCCTTGCTGGTTAGCAGCTCTATGACTAGAAGAAGTTGGTGCTTGACCTTCTGAGAAATCAGATAATTTATATCCTTTTTTCTCTAACCATGCATCAACGACTGATTTACCCTCTACAGATATTTCAAGGTCTTCTCTTTCCTTTACTTCCTCCTGCTTTTCTTCCTTTTTCTCTACTGAAGGACGATTATATCCATAAATTGGCGAAATCATTTCTGTTGGACGAAATGGTCTACGGTTACTCTCTTGCGAAGGTGCAGATGCCTTTTTAACGACAGACTCCCGCACCGGTTCATATTGCACTTCCGGCTCTTCATATGTAGAAACTACCTTTTCCACATACGGTCGTCTGCTTCTTTCCACCTTTATTCCTCTTTGGGCAGTAGGTTCTTCATATGTTACTCCTTGAACAGGTTGTTCTTCGAAGCGATTTACTTCGCTTTCATCCTCTTCATCGAACCCATTATCCGGTACTAAAGGAAAACGGCATTTACCTGCATTCCTACTTGCCATTTGTGCTTCTCTTGCTTCAGTGTAGTGGTTTACACGAGGAATTTTCGGCTGACTTTCAATTTGCTTTGGTACTTCTTTATTCATCGCTGTTTGTTCTTCCTCTTTGTTAAACAGCTTTTTCATCCAATCTAACATGCTTACCACTCTTTCTACTAAATAGTAACATCCTTTATTGTATCAGCATTCGGCAAAAAGTGCAGGTAAAATTAAGCATGTCATATTTATCCACAATATTCTAATTTACGAGTGTTTCATATGAAAAAACGCAGCCTTTCATATAAGACTGCGCTTAAGCTTTACTCTTCTGATATGCATCTATGCTATCCGTTACACTTTGCAATAAAGAATTTACATATTGCGGGTCAGATAATTTTTTATCTTCTTCATGGTTTGACATAAACCCAAGTTCTAATAGTACGCCAGGAACCTTTGCCCAATTAAATCCAGAAAGATCATCCCGAAATTTAATTCCATTTACTTTTACTTGTTGATTCTCCCTCATTTTATTTACAATCATTTGAGAGATTTGAAGACTTTCCGCATAAATCTCTTTCGTATACGGACTTCCTTCTGCCGGCGTCAATACAGCAAATCCACTTTCGTTTGGATTTTCAGAACCATCTGCATGAAGACGTAAAAATAAATTCGCCTTATGATTATTTGCGAATGTCGCCCGTTCTTTATTACTTATATCAACGTCTTGTGATGTTCTCGTCATTAATACTTGTATCCCTTTTGCTTCAAGCTTTTCTTTTAATAAAAAAGCCATTTCTAATACAAGTACAGCCTCTCTCTTTTTCGTCACAACACCCGTTGTACCGTCTGTCACTTTATATTTTTGCGTTGTTGCCCCTGGTCCAATTGGCTCTAAATTTAAATTCGCTTTTTGTTGATGCCCTGGATCAATAACGACGAGAAACTTCTCTTGTTTTTCATTACTCTCTACTTTTTGTTCATTATTTTGCACTGGTTGCTCAGTTGCCTGTACTGGCGTAGTTTCTTCTTTCTTTTCCTCAGATGATACTTCCTCTTGCTTATGTTCTACTTGCTCATTCGTTTGAATTGCTTGCAATTCTTCGTTTATTTCTTGTTCTTGCTGTTTTTCTACCGGTGCGTCTTCTTTGGTATCTTTGTTTTTCTCTTGTATAGAAGATGTAGTTTCTTTTTTCGGCTGCTCTTGTGAACAACCGGCCATATATATTCCAATGAATGCAATCATGCTCATTATTTTTATATACTTCATACTTCATACTTCTCTCCCATCACTTTGCACCGGATTCAAAGTTTTTCTTATAATTGCCCTATAATCTCATCCATATTTCCAATATAAACTGGCTGCCATTTTTCTGTACCACGTTCTGCAGTATAAACCGGATAAGCGTCATCATCTATATTTACGAAAACTGGATCGCCCATATCCGTTTCATATCCAATTGTAATCCATCCTTCTTGCCACTTTCCGTTTTCTTCACTTATTAATGAATTTTTATGTTTATCGTATCGGTAACCGATTTGTCCTTTTTCTAATTCACTTTCACTAAACACATATATTTCATAAGTACCTAGCTCAACATCTTGCTGTTTTGAAGTTTCAATTCGTTTTAGAAGTTCTGCGATTTTTATTTGTTGTTTCATACGTCTATCCCCTTCTATTTTTCTAAATTTTAACTAGTTTGTTTATAAAATACAATATAGATTTTAAGAAAAAAGGTGACATCCTTATAATATGAATGATTTTTTGAATATATCTGTCACAACTCTACATATATCAACGATTTTTCAAATATATCTATCGTAACTCTACATATATCAACGATTTTTTAAATATATCTATCACAACTCTCAATATATCAACGATTTTTTAAATATATCTATCACAACTCTCAATATATCAACGATTTTTCAAATATATCTATCGTAACTCTACATATATCAACGATTTTTCAAATATATCTATCGTAACTCTACATATATCAACGATTTTTCAAATATATCTATCGTAACTCTACATATATCAACGATTCGACACGGAATATCGACTTACCAACAAAAAATGACAAAACAAAAAGAGAGACTGTCCAAAAGGACAACCTCTCTCTTCTTATATCAATTAAAATTTAAACTCTTGTCCAACTTCAAAGCTATCTTCTAATACAAGGATACCTTTTTCTTGTGGAGCATCTGGAAGCTCTAATTCACGTGCAGAGCAGATCATTCCAGAAGAAGGAACACCGCGAAGTTCTGCTGGTTTAATTAACATACCACTTGGCATTACAGCACCAATTTTTGCAACGACAACTTTTTGTCCTGCATCAACGTTTGGTGCACCACATACGATTTGTAATGTTTCTGTACCGATTTCTACTTTACAGATATTTAGCTTGTCAGCATTTGGATGCTTTTCTTTTTCAGCTACATAGCCTACAACAAATTTCGGAGAAAGATCTGCTTCTACTGTTTCTTCAAAGCCATTCTTCGCTAAAATTTCGTTGATTTTCTCTACAAGCTCTTTCGTTAATGTAAGGTTGCCTATTTCTTTTACTTCTAAGTAAGAAGATGCATTAAAGATGTTGAATCCTGCTGTTACATTGCTTTCACGATCGTATACGCGTGCAACATCTCCTTTGCGATCAAAAGTACGGTTCTCTAAAGTAATATCTTGTAAGGCAACAATTAAAGTGTCACCAATTCCTTCAAGGTTGTAAAAAACGTTCACTTCGTTCATCCTTTCTCTTTTCCATCTGTCTTCTTCCGATTTTTCGCTAAAATAAAGATTGGTTCAAATTCTCCATCTTCATATACGAATGAAAGTGATGTAATCGGAACATGCCCTTCGGCAAAAAATTTCATTGTCATTTGTGCAATAATATCATAACCGATTTCGTTGACGATATCAGCAATAATTAATACATCTTGGTGAGGAACAGCAACAACCATGTCACCAGAAATCTTTTCACGCATCGATTGTAGTAACGATTCGTTTAAAATACGAGTCGCGTCATACCCATCATTTGTGTTTAAAAAGTAGAATGTATTACCCGCTACTGTGTCTTGTTTAAATTCATAACCTAATGAGCGTGCGTTGAATAATGCCATTTCACGCACTTGCTGTTCTGTAAGTTCTAATTTTTGTAATAGACGCTCATCAATTAGTCGATACGTTTTATTCGAATCTAGCGCGTAGTAAATACGTGTTTCCGCCGTATGATCCGTCATAATAAACGGATTTCCTTCTTCTGCTTGTTTCGGGAAAGAAGTAGAGCGAATAACAGGTAAAATTTTCGCTCCGCTATTTTCTTCTTTATGCATCGCAATTAGCGCTTCTTGTACGTAATAAGCAACTTCTTCAATTGCCTTTTCCTTGTTCACTTCCCATTTTGCCACAACTCCTGGAAGCGATACGTTAATACCTTTTTTGGAGTCTTTTTGTTCAATACGTAAAACTTCTTTCTCACTATCATACTGAAAGTCCCATTCTGGGCGAGATAATTTCTTTATTAACTCATCTTTCATCTTTTTACTTGTCATCTTCATCTCTTTTTTCCTCCCTTCCAAAAAAATAACCTCCCCCGCGAAGGTAGAGGTTGTTTTACAATTCAATTGGCAAATTGCCTTATTTTAAACCTTCAATGAACTCTTCGATTTGTTCTTGTGTTTTACGATCTTTGTTTACATAGCGACCAGTTTCTTCACCTTTATTGTACGCTACAAAGCTCGGAATGCCAAATACGTCTAATTTTACACATAGATCAATAAACTCATCACGATCTACATAGTAAAATGAGAAATCACTATATTTCTCTTCTACTTCTGGCATAAATGGATCTACAAAGCGGCAGTCTGGGCACCATTCTGCTGAGAACATAAAGACTACATTCTCTTCATTTTTTAACTGTTGGAATTGCTCCATGCTTTCTAATGACTTCATCTATATTTCCTCCTCTAACGGGTGCATTTTTCATGTTATAATCTTTCTTTTATACTACCATACATCGCGCACGGTGCAAGGTTTATGCTTGCTTTTTGTCATACTTATATTGCCCAACTAACAACTTAACAACGTGTACAAATAATTCCGTGCGGTCGACATAATCATCTGTAAAAATACCGATAGCACCTTCGTGACTACGAATATCTTTTCGCTGCACAAACTCTTCCATCACTTCGCTTAATTCCTTACCATCTTCAAGAGGTGCTAAAAAATCGTCTGGTAACGTAATACGCGCTCCTCCGGCCACAAATACTTTCCCATCCATTGTTGCTAGCGCGCCCCAGTTACACATAAATAAACCGTGCTCCGTTTTCATTACGCCGCCTTCTAGCCCAATACCAATTGGAGCTTCTCCTTCCTCTAGCGCTCGCTTCGCTCTATTAATCGCTCCTTGCATCGTCTCTTCATCTGAGAAAGGCTGAGCTGATACTCCTGACGGAACAGAAAGAGATGTAATTTCAGCATCTTTCCAAACCTTCTCCACAGCGCCAACCTTCGTTTTATTCTTTGATCCTACTACTACTTTCATTTCGTTCACCTCTATAAAAATTCATCATTCTATTCTAATATCCCTATCAGATACGAATTAAGCATCAACCACTACCACATATCACCAAGTCATCTATTCAGCCTAAAAAAGAAGGGTTTTTCTAGCAACATTACCGTCCTCAAAAACAAAAACAGCCTTCCTCTCACTTCCTACTTGGGGTCTTCATACATCATTCGAACACCAATTAAGCACTGACCATTCCCACTCATGGATGGGTCATCTATTCAAGCTAAAAAAGAAGGGTTTTCTAACAATATTACCGTCTTCAAAAACAAAAACAGCCTTCCTCTCTTTTCCTATCTAGGGTCTTAATACACCATTCGAGCACCAATTAGGCACTGACCGCTCCCACTCATGGATGGATCATCTATTCAAGCTAAAAAAAGAAAGGCTCTTCAGCCCTTCTTCTCTACGCGTTATTCTTAATTGTCTCTAACGTCGTTTTATCTGTTGTTCTTACAAGCTTCGTAATTAATTCTTTCGCCGCTGCATAATCATCAACATGTAAAATTGAAGCATGTGTATGAACGTAGCGCGCACAAACACCAATTACTGCTGATGGGATACCAGAGTTACTTGTATGTACACGGCCCGCATCTGTACCACCTTGTGAAATAAAGTATTGGTACGGAATGTTGTTTGTTTCTGCTGTATCTAAAATGAATTCGCGTATTCCTCTATGTGTTACCATCGTGCGATCGTAAATACGAAGAAGAGCACCTTTTCCTAATTGACCGAACTGTGTTTTGTCACCAGATGCATCGTTTGCTGGACTTGCATCAAGCGCATAGAAAATGTCTGGTTGAATCATATTTGCAGCGGTTTGCGCTCCGCGAAGACCTACTTCTTCTTGTACAGTAGCACCAGAATATAATGTATTTGGTAATGTTTCGTCTTTTAATTCTTTTAACAATTCGATTGCAAGACCACATCCGTAACGGTTGTCCCAAGCTTTCGCCATAATTTTCTTCTCATTTGCCATCGGTGTAAACGGGCAGATCGGCACGATTTGTTGTCCTGGTTTTACACCAATTTCAATCGCATCTTCATAACTATCTGCACCTATATCAATTAACATATTTTTTATATCCATCGGTTTTGCACGTTGCGCGTCACTTAATAAATGAGGAGGAATAGAACCAACAACCCCAATAACAGGACCATTCTTCGTCATAACTTGTACACGCTGTGCTAATAAAACTTGGCTCCACCAGCCGCCTAACGTTTGAAAACGAAGCATTCCGTTTTTCGTAATTTGCGTAACCATGAAACCTACTTCATCCATATGACCTGCTACAAGAACACGTGGGCCAGTTTCGTCCCCTTTTTTCAGACCAAATACGCTACCTAAACCGTCTTGTACAATTTCATCTGCATATTTGCTTAATTCTTGTTTCATAAAACGGCGTACATCATGTTCAAAACCTGATGCACCTTGTAATTCTGTTAACGTACGAAATAATTGTAATGTCTCTTTATTCACGAAGTCCCCTTCTTTCAAACCTTAGTAGAATACCTCTTTTATTGTAACGAAATTTTCGAAATGTTTCTAGTTTCTTCTTTTTTAGCTGTATTTGCTTTATAATTATTATCGGTACACTATTTTTATTTTATAGAATTGAGGTGAATATATGAGCTGGAAAGGTTTAGTAGCAGGTCTTGGCGTTGGGTTCGCAGCTGGTTATCTCGTTGCAAACAAAGTACAAGAACAATCCCATATTTCTTCAGAAAAAGCATTGAAAATGGTGAAACAAGCATTAAGTCATAAAGGTGAAATTACTGGCTCTTGGGTACATATGGTTCCAGAGACATTTGAAAAATATGATGTCGCATATGAAGTTTATCGCGGCGGTCTTACAACGATGTTAAATGATATACAAGAACGATTTGAATTTTTAGTTGATGCTAAAACAGGTACTGTTTTAGAGGTTATAGCAGCATAAAACGGAGGGTTCCCATTAGGTGAACCTCTTATTTTTTAATTGTGGATAGTGATTAAATTTATATCGGCGATTTTTCGAATATATCGGCGCAATTCGATTTATATCAGTGATTCCTCAATTTTATCGGCAATTTCCCCACTGTATCGACTTACCGAAAAAGACCAACAATAAAAAAGAGGTCGCTCCAACAAATATTCTGGAACAACCGCCTCTTTTTATGCTTCTATACTCGTTTTTCTCTCTATCTTTTCTACAATGTGACCTTCCTCATTCCACTTTACCGCCCGGTAATATGCGTCATGATAAAAAGTAAACCATGCTCCTTTTTCAGCTCCATACTTCATCCACTTTTGCTTATTTTCAATCGATGTCATCGGATAATCATCGTATGCCATTACCCATAATACATTTTGATGGGCGTGCGTCGGCAATAGGTCTGCTAAATGAAGCATCGTTTCTCCTTGGCTTTCTAAAGCAATAACTGCATGTCCATCACTATGACCGCCTGTATGCGCCATTTTTATTTCAGCTGTAATTTCTATTTCTTGCTGAAACGTAACAACTTGATCTACAATCGGCTCCCAATTTTCCTTCCAATATGTATTACGGGATCTAATATTTGGACTTCTCATTTCATTCCACTCTGTTTCACTTACGTAAACTTTCGCATTTGGAAAAGTTGGTACAAGTTGATCACCTTCCCATTTCGTTAAACCAGATGCATGATCAAAATGAAGATGCGTCATTAAAACGTAATGAATATCTTCAGGCTTTAGTCCCAGCTTTTCTAAAGAATTCTCAACTGACGACTCTTCCGTTACACCTTGATTCCGCTTCATCTTTTCATTCAATTTACCATTTCCTATACCTGAATCAATGAGCATGTTGCCGTCTTTCGTTTGCAAAAGTAACGGATCTGTTCGTAAATAAATATGATTTGTATCATTATGTTTATATTTACGTGACCAAAGTACTTTCGGCACGACTCCAAACATTGCTCCTCCATCTAAATGTGTATTCCCTCCTTTTAACCACGTTACTTTTATATCTCCAATTTGTAACTGTTCCATTACACATCCCCCTTTTTAATTAATCTTAACATAAAATTCTGATTATTTTAGGTGTAAAAAAACCTACGCATTACTGCATAGGCTCTGTACGATATTTTGCTTCAACTCGGTAAATACGATGACCTTTACTAGAGAATTTCTCTTCGTATTCAGTCATGATGTTACCTTCAAAGTCGCTGTTATGAAGATCTAAGCTTAAGTACGTTAGTAACATACCATACTCAGCCATACTCATAAGAGAATATTCAAATAAACCTTGGTTATCTGTTTTGAAATGAATTTCTCCGCCTTCTACTAACACTTCTTCGTAATTACGTAAAAATGTTTTATACGTTAAACGACGCTTCGTATGACGTTTCTTTGGCCATGGATCTGAGAAGTTTAAATAAACGCGATCAATTTCACCTTTCGCAAAGAAAACTGTTAAATCTTCAGCATCTTTATTAATTAACTTTAAGTTTGGTAATTCTTCTTCAATTAATTTATCAAGTGCATCTACAACAACACTTGTGAATTTTTCAATTCCAATATAATTAATATGTGGATTCGCTTTCGCCATATCATACATGAAGCGGCCACGACCTGTACCTACTTCAATGTGAATTGGTTGTTCGTTTCCAAATACTTCTTTCCAGCTACCAGCGCGCTCCTCTGGGTTTCCGATTACGATATGTGAATATTCATTAATTCGATCCATTGCATACGGTTTATGTCTTAAACGCATAGATGTTTCCCTCTCTTTACATAGCTATTTTAAAGGAATAATTCCTTCTTTCTTTTTTAATCAATCTACCAAACAAAAAACCAAGTACGTACGAGCACTCGGTCCGTTTCTTTCAAGTATAAGATGTACCATTTTGATAAAAACTACATACAGCATTAAACATTCCATGACGAAACAGCTTTTTCTCTTACATTTGAAGAGAAAAACAATCGAAAGGATGATCCGTTCATGCCAATTAATCAACAACATCAATTAGAAGTGCTGAAAGATATTTTAGTCAACCACCAAAGTGATTGCTGCGGGACAGTTTCAGAATGCGAGCAATTAGAGCGCCTCATTCAATCGTTACTCGCAAACGATAATATAAGTAGTGACGCTAAAACAATGCTAAACGATGTATATTCTTATAGTCAATCGGGTAAATCTTCCTCTAATTTGGACAACCATATTTCCAATAATCAAGAACAACTTACTCAGTGGATTGCTGGAATGGACAATTTTTCTTAAGTATTATTCTGAAGCAAGTAGTTGCTGTAAATATTGATGCCAATATTCAGCTTCTGCTTGCTGTTTTTTTGTTGTATGCCATTGAATAGACAAAATCGTTTGTGCTATCACATACCATCTCATACGCCTAAGCAGCGATTCATCCATTTCAATATCATAGTAACCGAGCCACTCACTCCATTCCTGGCGCGGAATGTACCAATATAATAACATACCGAGGTCTAGAGCTGGGTCAGCAATTACAGCTCCATCCCAATCAATTAAAAACAATTCATCTTCATCCGACAATAGCCAGTTGTTATGATTTACATCACAATGGCATACAACGAATTCATTGTATTCAATAGCTTTTAATGAATCCATTAAATATTGAAGGCCTTGCTGAATTGTTTCATCATCCCTTATATCTCCTCTTAAAACGAGTTGCAGTTGTTGTAATAACTCTTGTGCGTGAAGCGGCTGCTTCCCAAGTCTTTGAATCATCTGTACAAGCGCTTTAGAGGAGTGTATTTTCTTCAAAAGTTTCGCAACACGTTCTAGTTTCATATCCTCTGGCTCTAGCTTCTGTCCCGGAAGCCATTTTTGAGCAGAAATTACATCACCATTCGTTACCCTTCTTGTCCAAAGTAATTTTGGAACAATTCCTTCTGCTGACAATACCGCTAAAAAGGGCGATGTATTCCGCTTTAAAAATAACTTCTGTTGTCCGTTTTGCGCAATATATGCATCGCCCGTTACTCCACCAGCCGGTACAAGACTCCACTCTTTTCCTAATAATTGTTCCAACCATTCCATATTCATTACCCGTTAACAAATCCTTATCTTTTATAGTTATGAAAAGAAAAACCGCAACATTTCTACACATGTTGTGGATTCATATATTTTACTGTAAATGAAAAGAAAAATTAGCCTAAGCCAAAAATCCTCTATTTTATTTTACAAAACCTGTCATAGAATGACAACTTATCAAAATCGTCACCTTTGTCAATTCTACATTTATTACATTCTCATCGTCAAGTAGCGATTTGTCACATTATCGTCAATATATACGTGCTAATTGGAGCGAGCTTAAGTTCCTTTCCTCTAAATGAAGAAATTGGCTCTATTTTCGCTTCGTTTTCGTTTACTAACACATGCCACGTTGCTTCTTTCGGAAGTTGCACAGTTTTAGCTTCTAAACCGCTATTAAATAAGACGATAATCTCTTTCCATGGCCCAAACGTTTCTGCATGCTCTAGGTGATATGCAAGTACTTCTGTAGATGTTTGTAAAAAAGTCATATGTTTTTTTATAAGGTCTGCGCTTTGTAAACGGAATGCCCCATGCTCTTTACGAATCGCAATTAAACCTTTTATATAGTTAACGGTCTCTATCTCTTTCTCTTTTTGATCCCAATCTAATTGATTGATCTCATCATTTGCATTATAACTATTTTCATTTCCTTTCTTCGTACGATAAAACTCTTGCCCTGCGTGTAAGAAAGGGATGCCTTGTGAAAGAATAACCATTGCGCTCGCTAACAGGTGACGTTTTTTCAAAATCGTTTCTGATTCTTCATTACTGCGCACTAGTTTATCCCACATCGTCATATTATCATGACATTCTACATAGTTAATGCTTTGCGCTGGCTCTAGAAACAGCCCTGTTTCTTTCATACTTAAAAGACTTCCTGCTGCAATATACTGCAAATGATTACAGTCTACATGCCCACCAAATGCAAAACCTCGCTTATTTATATGAAATGTACTCCCTTTTATCCCATCACGAAATTGATCATTAAACTGCGCGATATGTGGCATTTCCTTCGCATTATTTAACGTTGCTTTTTCTTTGGCAGGAAGCGGTGTTTGTAAATCCCATCCTTCTCCTAATAACAAAGCATCTCGTTTTATGTTTCGCACTTCTTTTTCTATCATATTCATTGTATCAACATCTAAAATTCCCATTAAGTCGAATCGGAATCCATCGACATTGTATTCAGTAAGCCAATATAAAATAGACTCTACAATGAATTTCCTCATCATTTTCCGTTCAGACGCTATATCATTTCCGACTCCCGTCCCATTAGAAGGCATACCATCTTCACCATGACGAAAATAGTATCCTGGAACAAGCTTTTCAAATGATGATAGCTCTCTTTCATAAACATGATTATAGACAACATCTATAATCACCCTAATACCTTGTTCATGAAATGTTTCAATTAGTTGTTTGCACTCAACTATCCTGTTATACGGATCAGAGGGGTTTGTAGCATAATATCCTGTTGGTGCATTGTAATATAATGGATTATATCCCCAATTATAGGCGGACGAAGGATTCGCCTCATCTACACCACCGAAACAATATAAAGGTAATAGTTCAACATGTGTAACACCTAAATCTTTTATATGAGACAACCCTGTTAATGTCCCATTCCGTCCTGTTGTTCCCTCTTCCATCAATCCTTTATATGTTCCCTTTTGAATTACTCCACTATTTGGATGTATAGTCGCATCACGAATATGCAGTTCATACAATATGGCATCTGTCATTGATTGTAATATTGGTAATCCCTCTCGTCTTGTTACATTCGTTTTTTCTAAATTGATAACAACACCATGTTTTCCATTTACCGTCACCGACTTTGCATAAGGATCCACAGCTTCGTTCCATATTAAATTAATACAAACAAGAAATGTATAGCGTGCTCCGTCTAAATCACCTTGTAATGTTTGAATCCAAACTCCGTTTTCTCCCCTGTACATTTCATGATCGGTATATTCTTTATCGCTCTTATAAATTCTTACTTTCGCAAGCCTTGCAGTTGGGGCCCATACTTTAAATGTCGTTTCTTCTTTTTGATAAACAGCACCTAAATCTGTACCTTCGTAATAATACTTTTCATCGAAACTTTTTGTTCGAATAACAGCACCTATTTGTAAATCAGTTTCTTCATTCCGTTCATCTCGTACTGTATAATACTTCCCCACATCTAGCGGCTCTTCTATAAAGCACTCATACTTCGTTGCATCTGGAAGCGCAATAGTATGAGCAATCGGTAAATCTTTCACATTACTTCCTTCTTGCAAACGAAATGTCCGACTTGTTCCATACGCATGTGGGAGCAAAATTGTAATTTTATTCATTTCATCTAAATAGGCATCAAATGGACGTTTTACTTTCAACATAAAAAAATCACCATCATTCTCAAAGTTAAAATAAAGTGAAACTTTAATGAGCGAGAAAATTTCTCCATCCTCACTTATTATTAGCCTTCACCAATTAGGCGAGATAAAATGAGCTGCAAATGATAAGGCTTTTCTTATCAACAAGACTCTATACAGTAACTCCATTCTTCTCTATAGTATATTCACCTGCATAAAAAACGTTTTCAACATTCTATTTTTGTAATTTTATTTCAGCAATCGATTTATACTTCGGGGTTTCTTTCACGTGGGATTCGTATAAAGTAATTGTATCTGCTTGAAATGATATTTCAGGCACTTCTTTTATACTTTCTAAACGAAACTTTTCTTCTCCTATCCATTTACGAGCAACGGTAATATGCGGGTGATATGGGCGTGTTTCTAGAGAAAATCCATTTTCTTCACAAATGGCATGTATTTGCTTTTGCAACTGAAACAAATCGTGATTCTCACTTACCTTCGCCCAAAAAATACGAGGCTGATCTTCCCTACCAAACGTTGAAAAACCTTGTAATGTGAACGATAGTTCTTTTGTTTCTGCAATTGTTTTTAATCCATTCTTTATTCCCTCTAATTGTTCCCCCGTTGCACTCCCTAAAAATGAAAGGGTAATATGATAGTCTTCTTTATGTACCCATGAACGAAATTGTAATTCCTCTTGCATATCCTCTTTATAGTTAGACAGCATTTCTTTTATATGATTCGGTAACGTAATTGCGACAAAATAATGCAGTTCCATGTACATCTTCTCCTTCTTTTCTATTGTTGCTTTTCTTTCTTATCTCATTCAGGTAAAAAGAAGCCGCTCTCCAAAATAGAGAGCGGACATTATTTATATATCCATTACTTCGCTAATTCATGAATTGCTTGCGCGTAAATTGCTGTTGCTTTCAATAAGTCTTCAATTTCGATATACTCATCTTTTTGATGCGCAAGTTCTTCTTTTCCAGGGAATAGCGGGCCAAATGCCACACCAGCTTTTAATGAACGAGCATAAGTACCGCCGCCGATTGCTAATAGTTCTGCTTTTTCACCTGTTTGTTCTTCATACACACGTTGTAACGTACGGATTAATACGTGATCTTTATCGACGTGATGTGGGCGAGAATTAGAATAGTCAGCCACTTCAAAACCATGCGTACCAACATATTCTTTCAACTTCACAATTGTTTCTTCAAAGTTAGTTGTAACTGGGTAACGTACGTTTAGCCCTAAGTTACCACCGTTTTCTTTCGTATAAGAAATGCGACCGACATTCACTGTTAACGGACCGCTAATTTCATCTTTGTAAGCAATAGTAGCTTTTTCACCAAAAATATCACCAGTAAATGTTTCTGTTGCAAATGTCGCAAATGCAGTTGCTTTTCCATCAAGTGAAACTGTAGTTAAGAAGTTTGCTAATAATAAACCTGCATTTTCTCCTTTTTCAGGAGTAGATCCGTGCGCTGAAATTCCTTCTATTTGCAACGTCACTGTATTTCCTTCTATAGTCGATTTCCCTATTTTTTTAGCAGTTTGTAAATACTCTTCATATGCTACTGTAAGTGCATTTACATCTTCTCCTGTGATAACTGCTTCTGCAAAATCAGGAACCATATTTAAACGGCGCCCTGAATCAAATGAAACAAGTTCATATGTACCTTTTTTCTCTTCACTACCATTTTGCACAACTTGTATATCAGAAATTCCTTTTTCTGCATTAATAATTGGAAAGTCTGCATCCGGTGCAAAACCAATTGTTGGCATTTCTTCATTTTTAAAGTAGTGATCTACACATTTCCAATTGCTTTCCTCATCTGTTCCTATAATCATACGAACACGTTTTGAAAGAGGTAAGCCTAATTCTTTCAAAATTTTCATTGCATAATATGCTGCCATCGTTGGGCCTTTATCGTCAATTGCACCACGTGCAAAAATCTTTCCATCGCGAATATCCGCACTATATGCGGGAGTCGTCCAGCCATCTCCTTCTGGTACAACGTCAACGTGACAAAGAATACCTACTAATTCTTCTCCTTGTCCCATTTCAAGATGACCTGCATATCCTTCTAAATTTTTAGAAGCAAAACCTTCAGCTTCTCCTTTATGTAACATGAAAGATAGAGCTTTTTCTACACCTTCACCGAATGGTGCGCCCTCTTTCGCAGATTCTTCTTCCCATACACTTTTAATTTGTAAAAATTGTTGTGTATCACGAATTAAATCATCTTTTCGTTTTGCAACTTCTTCTGTCCAATTAATCGCTGACATCACGCATCCATCCTTCACTATATTGTTTCTTTCATCATAACAAACAGAAATCTCTTATGCCATACACGAAAACTAAATACCGAACAATTGTAATATTTCAGATATTTCTTATTAGTTTTTCTTTTGTTTTTTCAAAAAAATTTGCAGGAATTTGGCGTTTTACGTAGAATTTTATGTGTTAGTTGACTGACCATATATACAATGTCAACTACCAATATTTTTCTATATGAATATTTGTTAAATTTCTGTAAAATTTAAGTAGATTAAAGCATGAATTTTATCATGTAGAGTACAATGGTAGTAACGACCTTCTTTCCTGAATGGGGTCAAAAAAACTAGTAGAGGAGTGGTTTTCTCTTGAAACCTACAACTACTCGTATGCTAACACGCATTAAATCAATTTATATGTACATCAATGAAAACGGAACGGTAACGACGAAAGACCTTGTAGATGAGTTCGGGATCACACCGCGAACGATACAACGTGATCTAAATGTGTTGCAGTTTAATGAACTCGTGTATAGCCCTTGCCGCGGTAAGTGGACAACAACAGGAAAGAAAGTGAGAATGACCTCATAACGAAAAATAATTGTATGGTAAATAAATACATACCCCTTTCTAATAATTAGAAAGGGGTCTTTTCTGCGCCTATAAAGGTACTACTTTTCAGTATCTACTTGATATGTTTTTAACATTTCTACTTCTTCATCTGTTAGCTCTCGGTATTGTCCAAGTTCTAGTTCTTCATCTAATACTAACGGACCCATCTCTGTTCTCTTTAGGTAGACTACTTTTTTTCCTACCGCTTCAAACATACGCTTCACTTGATGGAATTTCCCTTCCGTAATCACAAGCTCAATTTCAGAAATATCATCGCTTTTCAATATTGTAAGTGCACCTGGCTTTGTTTCATAGCCATCGTCTAAAATAACACCTTTAGCAAATTCTTTTACATCCTCTTCTGTTACTACTCCTGCAACGTGTGCATAATATTTTTTCGGCACATGCTTTTTCGGAGATAATAATTGATGTGATAACTTCCCATCATTTGTTATCAATAAGAAGCCTTCCGTATCGATATCAAGTCGTCCAACTGGGAACGGATCAAAGATTGCATCTTCTAATTCTAATAAATCTATTACTGTTTCATGATTATCATCTTCCGTCGCTGAAATAACACCTTGTGGTTTATGCATCATTAAGTAAACAAATTCTTTGTATTCCACAACTTCACCGTGAATCATAACTTCTTGCTCTTCTACATTTACATGAACTTTCGCATCTTTTACTGGCGTTCCATCAATTTTCACAACGCCATCTTTCAATAATTTCTTTACTTCTTTTCTACTTCCATATCCCATATTTGCTAATAATTTATCTAATCTCACGTTTTTCACCTTCTTTATTTATCATAGAAAAGGGGACGTAATTACGCCCCTCTTGATTTCAACTTTATTTTAAATCTACTACCAAGTTTACGTTGAATTTTATCTAATGCTTCTCCACCAAATACTCTTTCAAGTACTCCTGTGCGAATTGCTAACAATCCGTAAACAAGACCGCCAATACCTGCACAAATCGCAACTGTTATAAGAGCACCAATACGGCCATCAGGCGAAATCATGAAGGATAGAATCCATTGTGATAGTTTTACAGCAACGACCATTATAAGTGTCAGTACTGCAATTTGGAATGTTCTTTTATATACAACACCGAATGAATAGTGTGCGTATTTTTTAATTTGTTGATTTGTGTACCAAACAGAAGCTAAGAAACCAACTGCTGTCGCTAGAATTGCTCCTACTGTACCGAAATAACGAATAAAGATTACGTTACATACAAATTTCAAAATAACGCCCATTATAAGCGCAATAATCGCATGCTTCTGCTGGTTAATACCTTGCAGGATTGCTGCTGTTACTGTAAATAAAGCGAATAACAACGCAACTGGTGCATACCACATTAATACTTGTCCACCTAGTGGATCTGAATCGTAAAACGCAGTATAAATTGGATATGCAAGTGAAGAAATACCGACAACTGCTGGCAATGTTAAAAACATATTTGCCTGGAATGTTTGTGTAATTTGTAATTTCAAATAGCGGTATTGTTTTTCAGTAAATGATTTTGTGATTGCTGGTACAAGCGTTAAACTAAACGCTGTTGCAAGTGATACAGGAATCATAATTAACTTATGCGTCCACATTGTGAAAATACCGAGAGCTCGCTCTGCGATATCACCTTGACCAATCGCCTGCATAATTGAGTTAAATGTCAATGTATCAATTTGTTGATATAAAGGAATTGTTAACCCAATTACAACGTAAGGAATCGCATATGCAAATAACTCTTTAAACAATTGAACGGTGCTTACTGTTGATTCTGGTACAGTTTGTTCAATTAAATATTGATCCAAATATTTTTTACGTTTTAGCCAGTACCAAATTAACACACCGAGTGCTCCAACCGCTGAAACGAACGCAGCAAATGTCGCTACTCCAACTGCTGTTGCAACTGTACCGCCAAGTACTTTAATAACGATAAAACTACCTGCTAATAAAAAGACGATACGAATAATTTGTTCAATAATTTGTGAAACGGTAGTTGGTCCCATAGACTGGTGACCTTGGAAATAACCACGAATTAAACTCGCTGCTGGTACAACAATAAGCGCGAAGCTTACAAGACGAATGATCGTCGTAACTTCTCCTACATTATTGTGTATACTTTGTTTACCAAGCATCGCTTCTGCAAACAATGGCGCCGTCATGTACAGTACTAGGAACGAAAGAACTCCTGTTACTATCATCATAACCATTCCCGAGCGGAACATTCTCCGGCTCGTTTTATAATCGCCAAGCGCATTATATTTGGAAACAAATTTTGAAACAGCAAGTGGCACACCTGCCGTTGCGATACTTAAAAAGATCGTATATGGAATGTATCCATATGTATAGAGCGTTCCGCCTTCTGTTCCTACTAATGCATGAAACGGAAAGACGTAAATCATGCCTAAGAACTTTACTAAAAATGTCCCTAGCGTAACAATAAGCGTTCCGCGCAGAAATTTCGAATCGGACATACAAAAATCCTCCTACATCTACATAAAGTGAAACTATAATTAGTTGGAGACTTCTCTCCTACTCCTTATTAGTTGAACCATTCGAGCATTTACAGGCTAACTGACTCCCTATTTACTTCTCCTAAATCTTGAGGTTTTAGTCTTATCGCCTACAAATGGCAGGATAGTGCTGAACTCTAACTTTTGTATTGTACCACAATTCTCTCATTAAGCAGTACTTCACTCTATTTTTCTTTTAAGGGAAAACATGCTATTCTTTTAGGCAGGAAATGTAGAAAATGAGGTCGATATATTATGCATTATGATGTTATTGTCATCGGCGGCGGTCCTTCTGGGCTAATGGCTGCAATTGGTGCTGCAGAAGAAGGCGCAAATGTCTTACTTCTTGATAAAGGAAATAAACTTGGGCGTAAACTTGCAATTTCTGGTGGCGGACGCTGTAACGTAACGAACCGTCTACCACTTGATGAAATTGTTAAACATATACCAGGAAACGGTCGCTTCTTATACAGCGCTTTTTCTATTTTTAATAATGAAGATATTATTACATTCTTCGAAAATCTCGGTGTTAAATTGAAAGAAGAAGACCACGGTCGCATGTTCCCTGTGTCAAACAAAGCACAATCTGTTGTAGACGCACTTTTAACACGATTAAAAGACTTAGGTGTAAAAATTCGTACAAATACGCCTGTTGAAACAATTGAATATGAAAATGGTCAAACAAAAGCAGTTATACTGCAAACAGGCGAAGTGTTAGAAACAAATCACGTCGTTATCGCTGTGGGCGGAAAATCAGTTCCTCAAACTGGATCTACTGGAGACGGATATGCTTGGGCTGAAAAAGCGGGTCATACAATCACAGAATTATTCCCAACAGAAGTACCTATCCTTTCAAACGAGCCGTTTATACGTGACCGCTCATTACAAGGTCTTGCTTTACGTGATATAAACTTAAGTGTATTAAACCCGAAAGGAAAAGCTATCATTTCTCACAAAATGGACATGCTCTTCACTCATTTCGGCCTATCTGGACCTGCTGCTCTTCGCTGTAGCCAATTCGTCGTGAAAGCACTGAAAAAGTTTAAAACGAATACAATACAAATGAGTATTGATGCATTGCCAGAGGAAAATAGTGAACAACTATTTCAGCGCATGCTGAAACAAATGAAAGAAGATCCGAAAAAAGGAATTAAAAACGTTTTAAAAGGTTATGTTCCTGAACGTTACTTCCTATTCTTATTAGAAAAAAATGAAATTGACGGCAGCGAACAAGCTGGACAAGTTTCTCACGAAAAGATTCGTGCACTTGTGAAAGACTTTAAAGAGTTTACTGTGAATGTAAATGGTACGCAGTCAATTGAAAAAGCATTCGTTACTGGCGGAGGTGTATCCGTGAAAGAAATTAATCCGAAAGAAATGTCTTCTAAATTTACGAACGGCTTATATTTCTGCGGAGAAGTTCTTGATATTCATGGTTATACTGGTGGCTATAATATTACATCAGCCCTTGTTACTGGTAGAATTGCCGGAACGACAGCTGGAGAAAACGCGAAAATGCAGTATTAAAAAAAGAAACAGGGATTCCTGTTTCTTTTTTTATAGGTACATGAAATTATATGAGCGATTCCGCAACTTATATCGGCTATTTTCCAAATTTATCAGCGATTCTGCAACTTATATCGGCGATTTCCCAAATATATCGACTTACCGACAAGAAACGACAAATATAGGCTCCACTTAACTTCCCATTGCTTTTTTGTTGCTTTATATACCTTAGTACCTTTATATTTTATATTGTTGAATATTTAAAAAAGGGTAAGGGGAAAACAAATGAGAAAAAAAGTCATGATGTCTTTAATGTTAATGACGTTTCTTTCTGCGGTAGAAGGAACGATTGTTAGTACAGCAATCCCTCGTATAACGAGTGATTTGTCAGGCGTCGAACTTGTTAGTTGGGTATATGCAATTTATATGCTTGCAACAGCTGTTTCGACTCCAATATACGGAAAGCTCGCTGATTTATTTGGCCGTAAAAAAGTTTTACTGATCGGAGCTACAATCTTTTTAGTCGGTTCTGCACTTTGCGGAGTCGTTACATCGATGGAACAATTAATCTTCTTCCGCGCGCTTCAAGGTATCGGTGCTGGTGCTGTTATGCCAATCACAATGACGATTATTGGAGACTTATATAGCGAAGCGAAAGACCGCGCGAAAGCACAAGGTTGGATGAGTGCCGTTTGGGGTGTATCCGGTGTTATCGGACCGTTAGTAGGTGGATTTTTAGTTGATTCCCTTTCTTGGCGTTATATTTTCTTCCTAAACGTTCCATTCGGAATTATCGCTTGCTTAATGATTGCAATTTACTACAAAGAATCTATTAAACCTGCTAAGCATCATATCGATTATCTTGGTGCAACAGTCTTCTCATTAAGTACAATCGCTCTACTATATGCATTATTAACAGGTAGCAGTAAGCAAAACTGGGGAGACATGACAATTATCGGCCTATTAATCTTTGCCGCTATTTCATTTATTATTTTCTTATTCATCGAGAAGAAATCTCCGGAACCATTAATTCCGCTAGCACTTTTCTCTAACCGTACATTATCTACGATAAATATATTAACTCTTATTGCTGGCGCAATGATTATTAGTATTACAATGTACCTTCCAATTTGGAGCCAAGGTGTATTAGGGAAAAACGCTACAGAAGCTGGACTTATTTTAATGCCAATTCCTGTTATGTGGACATTTGGCGCTATTTTCTCTGGTAACTTAGTAGGCAAATTAAAAACGAAACAAATCATTTTACTTGGAGCTAGCATTTTATCAGTCGCTACGTTCTTATTATTTACACTATCAACAAATTCACCATCGTTCCTTATTTATGTAGCAGTCGGATTATTCGGCTTAGGAATGGGGCTTGTGACACCGATTTACATGGTAACAATTCAAGCAGCTGTACCAGCTCATACACGCGGAACAGCTGTTGGTTTAAACACATTTATTAATACATTTAGTCAAACGTTAGGTGCTGCAATATTCGGTACAATCTTCAATACGATGATTCACGCACGTGGTATTAAAAACCTTGATCTTGTATCTGGCGGACACGGCGATACTACAGCAAACGTAGTAACCGAATCGCAATCTGCATTAGCATCAAGCGTACACGTCATTTATATGAGCACTTTCGTATTAGCAGTATTTACATTAATTATCGCTTGGCTCTTATTAAAGCCAGCTACACAAACAAGTGAGCAACAATAAAAGGATGACCATTTTGGTCATCCTTTTTATTCTTCATTCTCCACAATATGTTTCAGCATGGATAATTTATTATCCCAAAAACGTTCATAATACGAGAGCCATTGTTGTAATTCTTCTAATGGTTCTGGATGCAAACGATATATCTTCTCTCTTCCGCTTTTTCTTCCACTTACTAAATTCGCTTCTGAAAGAATATGAAGGTGCTTTACAACCGCAGTACGACTCATCGGAAAATGATCCGTTATTTTGGAAATCGGTAACTCTTTGTCACTTAATAACCGTATTACTTCTCGGCGGGTTGGATCAGCAATTGCTTGAAATACATCATATTTCGCTGCTGACGAGGACACTTAGCCTTCGACAACCTTTTTCAGTTTTTCATTTACAATCGCTACCCAGCCACCGCTCATTCTATCGCGAATAATAGAGCTCTTCGCATTTGCTTTCGGAAGAATTTCATCAGGATGTTTCCAGCCGCCGTGAATTAACGTAAATTCTGTTTTGTTATCTCCTAAGTCTTTCAAATCAAATGAAACAACCCAGCCATCTGTATCCCATGAGAAAGATAAATGGTTTGGTTCATCAATTTCTAATACTTTACATGGTGATGGCCCAAATGGTGATTGCACATGAAATTCATGTCCTACCTCTAATACAAAATCATTTGGCATAAACCATGACGCAATCCCTTCTGCAGTTGATACTACACTCCATACCTTTTGAATAGACGCGTTAAAAACGATTGTTTGTTTAATATCATTTAATGTATTTTGTTGTTCCATTTTCATTCTCCTTTACTCGGCGTTACAACATAACACCTTTTGGTTATACTTTGATAATATAACACCTTTTAGTTTCATGTCAACGCTAATTCTTTTACTGTTGAGAAATTCTCAACATTTTTTCAACAGGACAAACACCCTCTTAGCATTTCCTCATAATATACTCACAAAGGCAATACAAAATAAAAACTTCTCTCAACATGAAACTCCATCATTCATATTGAAAGAAGCGCCTTACTTATATCATGCGTACTTCGTCTCTCCTCCTTCCCTCAGGGACAATACGCGAGATATGACAAATCAGAAGGAATATGCCCACCATTTGAGTAGGTAGTTATTTCTCTTCTCCTCAACATTTCCTTAGGAGCGAAATGACTACCGACTCACTTTTTTCAAACAAAATAAAAAGGGGTTGAACGCTATGTTCTATTGCATTAACTGCTCTGATATTCACCATGAAAAACATCCAAATGATAAAGTATTCAAAAACGGTTTTTATATTGATCCATTTTTAGGTGATCGTTATCACCTTGGTATGTGTAAAGATGCCCAAAACCATGAAACAGGGGAGCCTCTTTTAACGACAAAGAAATTAGGCACAACCCAATCTATTATGAACGTATTACCGACACATGTTGTCCCAACATAAAACATAAAAAAGAGCTGGGTGAGCCAGCTCTTTTTTATGCTTTATAAACGATCATTGCTGAAAAACAATAAATTTGGTTTTCATCGTCGTTAATAGAAACACCAACTTGATACTTAATATCTACAAAGTTGCTATCATCAATCTTTTTCAAAAACACATTCACAGCGTCTTCTAAGTCTTTTTCGTGACTTTCATCAAATACTTTCACACGAATCATGTTAACACCGTCCTAGATCGCAGCCCTCGGCCGCTTGATTATTGCCACGGTGCGTATCTATGATGCGATAAAACTTTCCATTCTCATATATATATCCGTCTTCTAACACATATTCTTTATCTTCAGTATAGACATAAAACTTACCTATCATAAATTTACTCGTATATAATTCCAAATAATTTTGTCTAAATTTAGCTACAACTTTATTTGTAATATCAATTTTTATTGTGCGCCCCACCTTCTCTCCCTCCTTTGCAAAGAACGGATTTAGGTATATTGTATTAGCGCTTTTACATTTTATGCTTAAAAATAAGTGGATATGCCTTCTTTCTTCACCTGTACTATTTTTCTAAAAAAATCACGATAAATAAGGTCCCCCAAAAAAAACATAAAAAAGCACTTTATCTTATTGACTCGAATATAAATATTATGTTATTATATAAAATTTGACACTTTTACATACGTATGCTATCATTAAAAGTGGTTACCACATATGGAGGTGGATGATTTGTTTCAAATTGGTGATAAAATCGTTTATCCAATGCACGGTGCAGGAATCATCGAAGCAATTGAAGAGAAAGAAATATTAGGTACTTCACGTCAATATTGTGTGATACGCATCATTAGTAAAGATATGCAAGTAATGCTTCCGATGGATCAATTAAAAAAATCAGGTATTCGTTATATCGTTGATCGAGGTACGTTAGATGATATACTTCTTGAATTTCAAAACGGGGAGTCAGACACATCACTCTCATGGAAACAAAGATATACAATGAATATGGAAAAAATGAAAAACGGCAATTTACAAGATAGCGCAGAAGTTGTTCGGGATTTACTTCGCCGCAATAAAGAGAGAACTTTAAATGCGAGTGAAAAACAAATGCTAGATAACGCCCGAAAAATGATGATCAGTGAAGTTGCACTCGTACAAAATGTTTCTGAACATCAAGCAACAGAATTTCTTCAAGATACAATTAATCACTAAATTTAAAATAGCTGGCCGCTATTTTTTTTTGTAAAAAAAGGACGAAGAGTTTTATCTCTTCGTCCTTTTATATTACCCACGCCCAGCTTGAAACGATGGATATAACGTCATTCCACCATCTGCAAATAGCGTAATGCCCGTTACATAACTCGCCTCTGAAGAAGCGAGCCAAGTTGCTACTGCTGCAATTTCTTCAGGATTTCCAATATAGCCCATCGGTATCATACTTTCTACGTCAGCACGTTTTTTAGGATCAGCAAACTTTTCTGCATTAATCGGCGTATTAATTGCACCTGGTCCAATATTATTTACTCGAATACCTTTTGGCGCATATTCTAGCGCTAACGTTTCTGTCATCAGTTTAATACCACCCTTACTCGCTGCATAGTGCACAAATAGTGGCCACGGAATTTTCTCATGAACACTAGACATATTAATGACAGAACCTTTAATATCATGTTCTACAAAATATTTAATCGCTTCACGACTTCCTAAAAAAGCACCTGTTAAATTTGTATTAATTACCCTATTCCAATCTTCAAGCGGCATTTCATGCGACGGTACCGCGTTTTCTATCCCTGCATTATTAATCATAACGTCAAGCGTACCAAACTCTTTCACAGCAGATTGAATGAGATTCACAACATCTGATTCGACGGTTACATCACCTTTTACAGCAATCGCTTCGCCGCCTACCTTTTTAATTTCTTCTAACACATCATTCGCTTCTGATTCTCGTGAGCGATAATTAATAACCACTTTCGCTTTTTCCTTAGCAAACCTCACTCCCATCGCTCTTCCAAGACCAGTTGCTGATCCTGTAATAACGACAACTTTCCCTGCTAAATCACTATACATTTCCATACCTCCTTTAACTTTTGGCTATACCTAACATAATTCCGGCTGCGATAATAAAAACAATACCGACAACGATACCCGTTAATTGACGTTTCGTTTTCTTTTCACCTAATATAAGGATCCCACCAAGCGTGGAAATAATAATTCCCATTTGCGATAGCGAGAAACTTGTTGCGACTCCAACACGCGGCTGCGAAATGAATAAAAACATATTTCCAGCTGCCCAAATTAATCCTGGAATAATATTTCGGATTGCATATTTATTAAATGGATGATGTTTAAAGGTAAGCAAAATCCCACCTAACACCATACCAACTGCTTGTGGCAACAAAGCTGACCAACCATCTACGTTAAATAGTCTAATCACTACTACGTAAACTAAATAGCCGACTGTTGAAATTAATAAAATTACGATACCTCTTTTAAAGTTTGCTGCTTGCTCTGCATTCTTTTCTTCTTCACTTTGAAGCGATGTTAAAATAACACCGATAATAATACAAACGAGCGCTAAAATCCCAAGGACGACCGATATTGTCGTGGACCATTCATGAAATACGATAACGCCAAATAAAGTCGTCGCGACTAATTGAAGTCCTGTTGAAATTGGCATCGTCCTCGAAACACCCATTAAATCAATACTTTTCAATTGATTTGCCTGACCAAGCGCCCAAAATAAACCTGACACAACTCCAACTCCGATAACGGTAGGTGTTAATACTGGCTTCATAAAAATATAAACAACAATTGAGAAAATAAGTGCTCCAAACGTTGTTCCGAGCGTTTGACTATACGGTCCCCCGCCCAGTTTTACGTTAAATAGCACAATACTTCCCCAAAATATAGCTGGTAAAATCGCTAAAAATATATCCATCACTCATTACCTTTCTTTACTAAATGCATAGGTTATCACTCTAAGTCATTAGAGTGAGCTTTTATTTTTTCTTTTTCCCGTTCACAAACTTTTTCTGCAATAGCGTCAGAAACATTCTTTTCTCGCTCCACTTTCTTTATCTTTACGTGATCTAAATGGTCTTCCAAAGTAAGCGTAACTTTATCGTTCGGGGGATTATGCGCTCCTTGAAATGTAAGAAATTGTAGCTTCACTTCATACCTAGGAACAAATTCATCTTTCTTGCCGAGACGCTTTATATTTATGACTGAAGCACATTCATATTGATCTTCTGTCACTTGTCTAATAACTGAATAGTACCTATTTGATAATGCACTCTCTAAAAGCTGTTCTCTTGATTCTTTCGCGAAAGAATCACTTGGAGAAGAGAAAAAAGACGCACATAGCATTGTCATAACTACACATATTTTTTTCATAATTCCCTCCTTGTTCTATAGATTAGTGTTCTCAAAACTGCCATAAAAAAACGACTTTCCCTATATAGGAAAGTCGTTTTAATGAATCCAATATTAACCACCGCTCACTGGTGGGATTAGTGCAACAACATCACCAGATTGGACCCTGTCATCTTCATTTGCATATTCTTCATTAATCGCAACCATAATTGGCTCTGAAACTGGTACATTATATTCGTTCGCAACAACATCTTTTAACTGTGCAACCGTAATATTTTCTTTCTCTATTTGTAATTCACTTGTCCCTGCTTCTTCTTGCAAGTGCGCAAATAACAATACTCGAATCATACTTATAGCTCCTTCCCAGGCTCTCCCGCCGGATATGGTGTTTTTTCTAATTGATCACCAATCCATGAGTCACCATCTTCCCAAAACTCCTTTTTCCAAATCGGAACAATTTGTTTTATGCGTTCCATAATATATTCGTTCGCTTCATAAGCCGCTTTACGGTGTGGTGTTGAAACAGCAACAACAACCGCTATATCAGAAATTTGCAACGTACCGATGCGATGTGTAATCGCAACGTGTGTACCTGGCCATTTCTCTTTCACTTCTAATCCAATTTTCTCTAGCATCTTTTCTGCCATCGTTTTATAAGCGACATATTCTAAGTATAATGTACGACGCCCTTTCGTAAACTCTCTAACCGTTCCAATAAATGTTGTAACAGCACCGCATTCACGTCGAATTACTTTCTTCGTTACCTCTTCAATCGAGATTTCTGTATCAATTACTTCATAATATGTATTTGTCATTTCGCACTCCTAACCGTTTGTAAAAACCAGTCTATGTACAACTCTTCTTCTGTTATATGAAATACTTTATATTCTTCTCGTATATTTACTGGGACATCATACCACGTAATAACCGCCACTATATTTTCTACTTTATGTAAAAGCTCAGCATCTTCCGCAGAACGAAGTAACACTACTTTCGGGTAGTTCTCTTTTTTATAGCCCTCTATTAAAATTGTATCCACTTTAAAAAACTCATATAAGCGAATAATTTCTTGCAAGGACCATTTCTTTCTTAGTGAAGAAAGTGAAAGTAATCCAGCACCTTCTACACTACTTACGACAGCACCAGCTTTACGATGTCTTTCGCTATCTTTTTGCGCTACTTCTGGAAAACCTCCGTGCCCGTGATGTTTAATTGTAGCAACTTTCATTTCGCTTTCGGCTAATGCATGCACAATTTTCTCTACAAGTGTCGTTTTTCCGCTATTTTGATACCCTACTATTTGTAAGATTGAAGGGGCTTCGCCCATGGCCACTCACATCCCTCAGAGTGCTCTAACAATAATACGGATACTTTCATTCCGGTCTCAAATCCTCTCGTTCCTCCGGGTAACACGATAAAAGCATTCGCATCTGCAAGTGAAGATACCGCACTCGATTTATCTAAACCAACCGGCATCGCTTGTAACGCCCCATCCACAATTGTTACGTTCGCTCTTACGAAACGAGTAAATGGATTTGGCTTCGGAAAATCTTTTTGTAAAATAGCATCCGCTCTATATACGTGAGGTTCCTTCGCATACAAATACGTTTTTATAATTGGATGCACAAATAATTCAAAGCCTACATAACAAGCAGATGGATTTCCTGATAAACCAAAGAGTAACTTTCCATCAACTTCAGCTACTGTCGTTACACTTCCGGGCCTCATGGCTATCTTATTAAAGAGTACATTTGCCTGTAATCTTTCATAAATAGCTGGTAAGTAGTCATAATCTCCTACTGATACACCGCCTGTTGTAATTAAAATATCGACCTCATCCATCGCTGATTGAACAGCTGTAAAACATGCATCTAACTCATCCGCGAGTTGACCATAATAACGAACTTTCCCGCCAGCTTTCATAATTTGAGCTGCGATCATATACGAGTTACTATTTCTAATTTTCCCCGGTTCTAACGGCTCATGTACTTCTAATAATTCACTTCCTGTCGTTACAATACCGACAACAGGCTGTTTTACAACTTTCACCGTGCTATATCCAAACGTTGCTAGTAAGGCCGCGACACCTGGATTAATTGCAACACCTTTCTTAACGAGAACTTGATTTTGTTTTATATCTTCTCCTTTAAACGACACATTGTCACCGTTATTAAAAGGGCGTTTTAACTTCATATATGTTTTCCCGTTCTTCTCAAACCCTTCTGTCAGCTCTAGCATTACGACTGCATTGCAATCTTCTGGAATAGCTGCTCCTGTCATAATGCGAATTGCTTCAAAAGCTCCTACTTCCTCTAAAAAAACGGAACCCGCCCCGATTTCTCCTATTACTTCAAATTCAACTGGATTCTCTTGAGTTGCTTCTTTCGTATCTTCTGCTCGAATGGCGAAACCATCGTAAGGGGAACGATCAAAATGAGGAACGTCATGATCTGAGACAACATCTTCCCCGAGAATTCTCCCGTAACTTTCCGTAATAGAAATTTCTTCTACTTCACCATGCTTCGCATATTTCATTACCCGTTCTACTGCCTCAGCAACTTGAATTGGAATTCGTTTTTCTACCATCGTTTCTCACCTCATATTTGCAATTTTTTTTATCTCGATTAAACTTTATATATTCAATAGAAATTACTTCAAGGAGGAATTCCATGTCTTCATTTACACATTTCAATGACCAAGGACGCGCAAAAATGGTTGATATAAGCGACAAAAAAGCAACCGTTCGAACAGCAATTGCGTGCTCTAGCATTGTCGTTACGAAAGAAATTTACGATAAAATCTCTCACAATGAAATTGGGAAAGGTGACGTATTAGCAGTTGCGCAAATCGCAGGCATTATGGCCGCGAAACGTACTTCTGATATTATCCCAATGTGCCACCCTTTATTATTAAAAGGTGTTGACGTTTCTTTCGATTGGAAACAATCAGAAGAACAATATCGTTTACTCATTGAAGTAAAAGTTAAAACAGAAGGTAGCACCGGTGTTGAAATGGAAGCTTTAACAGCTGCTTCCGCTACCGCTCTTACTGTGTATGATATGTGTAAAGCTGTCGATAAAGGTATGATTATCGGTGAAACGTACTTACTTGAAAAAACAGGTGGAAAAAGTGGAGATTATACGAGAAACTCATAATCCTCTCTCCGTTGAGCCTAAAGGGTTTCCTTTAGGTTCAACCTATATATCTTGCATATAAACTTTTCGCTACATTCATATCATTCGTCCCATGAATGAACGCCCTGCCATCTGTAAATAAAACAAAACGATATTCTTCTACCGGAAATGATAATAAATAAGGTGTCGCCTTTATCTCTACGCTTCTTTGTAAGCGTTTTTTAATTTCTTCTAAATTAAAATTCTTCCGCACACCCGGGCGAATTTGTACTGTATTCCGCCCACATAACACTTCTGTTTTCGTTTGTCCTTCAAATGTTAAACTCGGATATGTACGTAACCTTCCGCAAGATAAACAAGTATCTTTTTTCTGCCTATTCACTTTAAATGCCATCTGTTGATTATTCCAAAGATCAAACGATAACATCGTTTCACGAAGCGCACCAAAGTCTTCTACTAATATTTTCAGCGCTTCCGTAATTTGATGCGCAACTACTAATTGTACTGCCGGTTGTATAATACCAGCTGTGTCACATGTTGCACCGCTCGCTGGATGCTCCATTAAACAGCGAAAACACGGTGTTTTCCCTGGTAAAATTGTATACGTTACTCCGTAGCTTCCGACACACCCACCATATATCCACGGAATATTATACTTTTGTGAAATATCATTAATCAGAAGACGCGTTTCAAAATTATCTGTCGCATCTAATATTAAATCTACATCATTCACTAATTCTTCCATTTCTTGCACCGTTACATCCGTCACAACCGGATTTATTTCCACCTCAGAATTAATCGCTTTTAAATGTTCTGCAGCCGCTATCGCCTTCGGTTTATACTGCTTTGCATCTTCTTCTGTATATAGTTGTTGTCTTTGTAAATTACTCCATTCTACATAATCACGGTCAGCAATCGTTACTTTTCCAACACCTGCTCTAACAATCGCTTCTGCATTTGCCGCACCGAGAGCACCAGCACCAATAATAAGCACATGCTTCTCTCTTATTTTTCTCTGTCCTTCTTCTCCAACACCAGAAAATAATATTTGTCTTGAATATCGCTCCTGCATGCGATAGCCCCCTTTCTTATCCTCCTATATAAGACATTTCGATTTTCGGACGATTTTTTGCACTTTCTTCTGTTCGTTCATCCGAATACCTATCTTTTCTATTCATCCATACATCTTGTATAACACTTAATAACTCCTCATCAGAAAGATTTCCTCTAAGAAGTTCTCTTACATCCAAACCCTCTGTCGCAAATAAGCACGTATAAAACTTTCCATCTGCCGAAATTCTCGCCCTCGTACAAGAGACACAAAATGACTCAGAAACAGATGTAATAAAACCAACTTCAACATTTGTTCCAACGTACCGATATCGCTTCGCAACTTCACCAAAGTAATGCGCTTCAGCTGGCTCAATTGGATCCATCTTATGAATCATCTCAATCAATTCTCGTTTTGTAACGACTTGATCAAAATTCCACCCATTTGTAATACCAACATCCATAAACTCAATAAACCGAAGCGTGATTCCTTGCTCTTTAAAATACGCAGCCATCGGAAGTACTTGATGATCGTTCATCCCTTTTTTCACAACCATATTTACCTTTACTTCCAGCCCCGCCTCTTTAGCTGCTATAATTCCCTTAATTACCGGTTTCGTATTAATATTTCGACCATTAATATTCTTAAATATGTCGTCATCTATTGCATCTAAACTAACATTCACTCTATGTAATCCAGCTTCTTTTAATGCCTTCGCTTGTTTCGTTAAATGTACGGCATTTGTCGTTAACCCTATATCTATTAGCCCATCAATTTTCACAAGACGTGCAATAAGTTTTGTTAAATCTTTACGAAGTAGTGGCTCACCGCCAGTAATTCTAATTTTTCGTACACCAATGTTAACAAATAATTTTGCCAAACGCTCAATTTCATCAAAAGTTAGTAAAAACTCATCTTTCAAAAAAGCATAATCTGACCCAAATATTTCCGCTGGCATACAATATGTACATCTAAAATTGCAACGATCAATGACAGATATACGTAAATCTTGAAGTGGGCGTCCAAAAAAATCTTTAACCATCTCCTGCATCGCCACCCTCCCTTTCTGCCAAATTTCTTTCTTTTCATTCTATTATAATATATTTTCGAACTGCGATGTTTTTGCTCAAGAGAATAATGTGAAACTTTAAATAATTAGAGGGGATCCACTCCCCTGGTTAACGAGGTTTACTTACAAATACAAAGATAAAAAAACCTTGAAACATAAAAGTTTCAAGGTTTTCTGCTTATTAACTTAATCTAATAATAGTTAGGGTAGCCCCTGGCGTTGCTGTAGATAATGTAGCTACTGCAACTACTCCAAATAACTGTAAGCTAACAGCGGCTCCAGCAGGCAAGTTAGCGATTATTGTTGCACTAAATGAACCAGTAGCCACTGTCGGGGCATTTATCGTTCCCGCAAGCGGACTGCCATTTACAGTTATACGAGAACTTACAAGTAATCCTGCCGTTAAATTAATTGTATAGGCTATATAATAGTTTCCTGCATTCGCAACTGTAAATACAGTATTTCCACCACTAACGGTTATTCCTGGTCCAATATTTTGATTGTTTGGTAACGGAATATTCGTGCCACCTAACAAAACAGAAATAACACTTCCTGATGTATTATTCGCAAACGCATACGTTGCAGTTGTACTGACTCCGGTCACCCCGGTCGCTCCTGTGGCTCCGGTTGCTCCAGCTCCGGTTGGACCAGTTGGACCTTGGATTCCTTGTGAACCGGTTGCTCCTGTAGCCCCCGTTGGACCTTGGATTCCTTGCGGGCCTTGAATTCCTTGGGGACCTTGAATCCCTTGTGGACCTGTCGCTCCAGTTGCTCCTGTAGCTCCCGTTGGACCTTGAATTCCTTGCGGGCCTTGAATTCCTTGTGGGCCTTGTGGGCCGGTCGGACCTATCTCTCCTTGCGGACCTTGGATTCCCTGTGGGCCTTGTGCCCCGGTTGCCCCTGTCGCTCCTTGGATTCCTTGAGGACCTTGTGGACCTTGAATTCCTTGGGAGCCGGTTGGACCTATGTCGCCTTGTGGACCTTGAATTCCTTGGGGACCTTGCGCTCCGGTTGCCCCCGTTACTCCTTGGATTCCTTGGGGACCTTGAATACCCTGTGGACCGGTTGGACCTATCTCTCCTTGAACACCTTGGATTCCTTGCGGGCCCTGTAAACCCGTCACTCCGGTTGCTCCTGTTGCTCCTGTCACTCCAGTTGAGCCTGTCGCCCCGGTATCTCCTGTTACTCCTGTCGCACCTGTTGCTCCTGTCGGGCCAGGTGGTCCACCTGATGGACCTGTCACTCCTGCCGGACCTGATGGCCCCGTTGGGCCGGTCGGTCCTGCTGGTCCTCCTGACGGGCCAGTCACCCCTGTTGGACCGGTTACTCCTGTTGGACCGGTAGTTCCTTCTCCCGTCGCTCCGGTTGCCCCCGTATCTCCTGTTGCTCCCGTCGGACCTTGCACTCCTTGAATTCCTTGTGGTCCTTGCACTCCTTGTGCACCTGTTGCTCCTTGAATCCCTTGTATTCCCTGCACTCCTTGTGCGCCCATCGGACCTGTTGGACCAATCGCCCCTTGTATTCCTTGCACTCCTTGGGGCCCCTCTGGACCGGTTGCTCCTATTTCCCCTTGTATCCCTTGAATTCCAGTTGCTCCTTGTGCTCCAGTTGCTCCCGTTATCCCTTGCACACCTTGTATTCCCTGTATTCCTTGTGGACCTTGTGGGCCGGTTGCTCCTTGCACCCCTTGAATACCTTGTATTCCCTGAGGACCCTCTGGACCCGTTGCTCCAACTGGCCCTTGAACACCTTGTATTCCTTGCGGGCCCTGCAGTCCCTCTGGGCCTTCTGGGCCGGTTGGACCTATCTCTCCTTGTATCCCTTGGATTCCAGTTGGACCTTGTGACCCAGTCGGACCTATGTCACCTTGCGGACCTTGGATTCCCTGTGGGCCTTGTGCTCCTGTTCCCCCTGTCGCTCCTTGGATTCCTTGAGAACCTTGTGGGCCTTGAATTCCTTGTGGGCCAGTTGGACCTATGTCGCCTTGTGGGCCTTGAATCCCTTGCGGACCTTGATCTCCTGTGGCCCCCGTTACTCCTTGAATTCCTTGGGGACCTTGAACACCTTGTGGCCCTGTTGGACCTATCTCTCCCTGCACACCTTGGATTCCTTGCGGACCCTGTAAACCCGTCACTCCGGTTGCTCCCGTTTCTCCTGTCGCTCCTGTCACTCCAGTTGAGCCTGTCGCCCCAGTATCTCCTGTTACTCCTGTCGCCCCGGTTGCTCCTGTCGGGCCAGGTGGTCCACCAGATGGACCAGTTACTCCCGCCGGACCTGATGGCCCCGTTGGGCCGGTCGGTCCTGCTGGTCCTCCAGACGGGCCTGTTACCCCTGTTGGACCAGTTACTCCTGTTGGGCCTGTAGTGCCTTCCCCTGTCGCCCCAGTTGCTCCCATATCTCCTGTTGCCCCCGTCGGACCTTGGATTCCTTGAATTCCTTGTGGACCTTGCACTCCTTGTGCACCCGTCGCTCCTTGAATTCCTTGTACTCCTTGCACTCCTTGTGGCCCCATCGGACCGGTTGGACCAATCGCCCCTTGAGCACCTTGCACTCCTTGTGGCCCCTCTGGACCCGTTGCTCCTATTTCCCCTTGTATCCCTTGAATTCCAGTTGCTCCTTGTACTCCTGTTGCTCCCGTTATCCCTTGCACACCTTGTATTCCCTGAATTCCTTGTGGGCCTTGTGGGCCTGTTGCTCCTACCGGTCCTTGAATGCCTTGTATCCCCTGTGGACCCTCTGGACCCGTCGCTCCAACTGGCCCTGGCACACCTTGTATTCCTTGCGGGCCCTGCAGTCCCTCTGGGCCTTCTGGACCTGTTGGTCCTATATCACCCATCGGACCTTGTATCCCTTGAACTCCCTGTGGCCCTGTTTCTCCTGATGGCCCTGGTACTCCTTGTATACCTTGTGGACCTTGATCTCCTGTGGCCCCTGTTACCCCTTGTGGCCCTATAACCCCCTGTATACCTTGTGGACCTTGATCTCCTGTTGCTCCCGTTGCCCCTTGAATACCTTGAACTCCTTGTATTCCTTGTTCACCAGTTACTCCCGTCGGACCAGGAATACCTTGAATACCCTGCGAACCTTCTGGACCTGTTGGCCCAATTGGTCCTTGAATCCCTTGGATTCCTTGCAAGCCCTGTGCTCCCGTACTTCCAGTCGGACCTGTACTTCCACTCGGTCCTGTTCCCCCTGTACTTCCTGTAGCCCCAGTATTCCCCGTTGCTCCAGTCGCACCTGTACTTCCACTCGGTCCACCACCTGGACCTGTCGCACCAGTCGGCCCCGTCGGACCAGGAGGTCCTCCAGATGGTCCAGTTATTCCAGTTGGACCTGTTATTCCAGTCGGGCCTGTTATCCCCTGACCAGTTGCTCCAGTCGCTCCGGTTGCACCTGTATTTCCACTCGGTCCTGGTGTTCCTTGTATCCCTTGTGCTCCTTGTATTCCTTGTGGACCAGTTGCACCCGGTAACCCTTGGACGCCTTGAATTCCTTGAGATCCCTCAGGTCCCGTCGCTCCAATTGGCCCCTGTAATCCCTGTATCCCTTGTATACCTTGTGCCCCAGTCGCTCCCGTTGGACCAATCGGACCTTGTAGCCCTTGCACACCCCCCGGTCCTGTCGCTCCAGTTTCTCCTTGTGGTCCTCTCAATCCTTGTGGCCCCTGCTGTCCTTCTGGTCCAGTTGCACCTATTGGACCAACTGATCCTTGTATCCCTTGCACACCTTGAAGTCCTGTCGGGCCCATCTCCCCCATCGGACCTTGTAATCCTCTTGGTCCTTGAGGTCCTGTTGGGCCTTGTGGACCGGTTGGACCAGTAATCCCTATACCTGTAAATCCAGTTGGAACAGGTGGGAAAGTAGGCCCAATAAGTTCTGGTGGAATTCTAAAATTAGAGCTTAACGAATTTTGCTTCCGATTATTATCACGATTCTTCACACTTTCACCACCTACAAACCGTCTTTTTCATAATAAATAAGCCTCTTCTTAATCTATTTACAAAAATAATTTCCAAGACTATTTTTATTTTAAATAATAAAAACTCCCTTAATTCCTTAAGGGAGTCCTGCAATTGAATCCATATTATCTGTATTAGGGACAGCTTGTGCTATACCCGATGTATTTACACTTTGCCCCATATTTGTTCCTGTTACAGTACCAGCAGGAGTGCCTCTTGTATATGTTGTCGTCACCGAATCACCTGGCTGTAAACAAAGCTTCGTCTCCGTCCCTATTACTGTAACAACATCAATCCAAGTGCACCCCATTGAACCACTATATGATTTCGAAGCAGTAAATGAAGTATCACTCAAATTATCACCGGTAAATATATTCCCAGTGTTATTCACAATAACAAATTCTTTTATATGAGCAGGCATAATTACACTCTACCTTTCCTCTATGAACCTAATGTACGTGTACTTGTTGCTAACGGCGGAAGAAACACTGATGTTCTAATGACTGCTTCTGGCTGTCTTTTCCCATTTAAAAAAATAGCCGCACTCGACCCTCCAGCACCTGCATATACTTTTGCTACAGCTAAAGGCGAGATATCATAACAGTCGCCGACATTAACAGCTCCTGTATTATTCATAATTTTTACTTTACGCAAATTAATCCCCATTTACCCCTCCTCCTTTTTATACTGTATGCAAAAGAAAAAAACTTGAAACAGACTCGTTTCAAGTTTTTAACTATTAACTATTTTGTTTCACCTTCATATTGAAGCATACCGCCAACCATATTCACTGTTTTAAATCCTTGCTCATTTAAATAATGACATACATTTTCACTGCGCATTCCTGAACGACAAATAAAGATATATTCATTCTCTTTATTAAAGAAATCTACTTTATGTGGGATATCGCCCATTTTAATATGTACAGCTTCTGGAATCTTTCCTGCCGCTACTTCTTCATCTTCTCTTACGTCTACTAAAAATAACGTTTCTCCATTTTCTAAACGCTCTTGTACCTCTTCTGTAGTAATTGTTTTAACTTCTGTCATATGTAGTTCCTCCTTATATACAATAAAACCTTTAGTTTCTTTTTCACAAACATTCTCTACCAATTTTAGCACGCAAAAGAAAGAACGCAAAGAATCGAAAAACTATTTCTCAATTTTCTCGCAAAACTTATTCTTTACAAACATAACTCTTGCATTGTATCCTCAATATACTTGTCTTATGAAAGGAGCCAATGAAAATGACACTTTCCCTTTTCATAATGGGCATCATTTTCTTAATCGCTGCAATTATTACTCTTAGTATGAAAAATACTAAAAAAATAAAATCACCCCAAGAAATGTCATTCTTATTTCTATTGCTTAGTATCGCATTCTTCGGTATAGCAATTGCCACATATATTTTCCGTCTACAAATCATGTAAAAAAAGGTGCCTACTACAAACATTGCACCTTTTCCCCATCATTTGTCTTCTAAACAAAACTAGATACTTTCCGATTTAAAAATTCATAAACTTTCTTTTCAAATAAATGAATATCAAATGCTCCCGCCATATGCCCATTTATACTTTCTATCTCATACACTTCCGCATACTTCCCTTGTTTTTGCAAAATATCTACCATTTTATAGTTGTAACGAGACGGCTGAAGCAAATCTTGTTTACATGGAATCATAAGTACATTCGCTTCTATGTTAGAAAGAGATTCTTCTAATGAAGAAAAACCATGTGCAATATCATGCAATAAAACTGCCTTTGCAGTATACATCCATGAATTTGCATCTACTAACTCTATACTTCTATATGTCGCTTTATTTATCTCTTTTTCAAATGATGTTAGTGTAGAAAACTTTTCATAAGGTTCTATCTCTATACTATTACGAGGAAATGCCATTTCATAAAAATGCTCATCAAACGCGTTCATAAACATCATTCTATTTGCTAAATGAAGCCCCTTTATCGGCTGCTCTTCTCCATATTTTCCACCTTTCCAACTTGGATCCAGTTGAATTGCTTCAATCGCATTTTGCGCTACGTTTACTGACGTAATAATTGGATTTTGTGGGTTCGTAATAACGCCAATCATCCGCTCTACCATATGTGGATAGTGAACCGCCCATTGTTGTGCAATCATTCCCCCTGCCGACGGTCCAATTACAGCGTGTAACCTTGAAATTCCCATACCTTTTATTAACTCATATTGCATACGAGCTACATCAAGAAATGTAAAAACCGGAAAATCCATAGCATATTCTTCTCCAGTTTCTGGATTAATCGATTTCGGTCCTGTTGTAATCACATATGGATTTCTCACCTGCACATTACAAAGATTATCTGTACATATAACAAAATACTTATTTGTATCAATTGCTTTTCCAGGTCCAATGAGCCCATCCCACCAACCAGACTCCTCATCATGCACTGTATATTTTCCTGCCGCATGACTTGTTGCACTAAAATAATGACAAACCAAAATCACATTTGACCTTTCTCTATTTAACGTACCATATGTCTCGTATCCCATTTGAACAGGAATTTCCCTGCCATTTTCAAACGTAAACCCTTTTAAAACAAACTTCTCCTTTTTTACAATTTGCACAGATTCTCCCTCTTCCCGTTATAGTATGAACTGCTTACTAAAGATTTTTTTCCATGCAAACTAATCTCCTTCTTCTTTTCATAAATAAATGAATAATATACAAAATTAGCCACAAAATAGCACTATATTACAAGATTAAAGAGGGTATACACATGATTTGGAATTGGTTACGTAAGAAAAAAAAATCAAATAAACCAGAAGCAAACGAAACAGATAATCAGGAGCAGCATTCTAACAATGAAGAGGATGATAACAAAGAACAGACTAGAAGTATGAAACATAATAAAGGTAAAAATCACGAACAAAAAGATTCTTCTCAGGATAAGCAACAAAGTACTAAACAAGAGGATTCCTCTCAGGATAAGCAACAAAGCGCTAAACAAGATGAACCTTCTCAGGATAAGCAACAACACTCTAAACAGGAGGATTCCTCTCAAGATAAGCAGCAAAGTGCTAAACAAGATGACTCTTCTCAGGATAAGCAGCAAAGTGCTAAACAAGATGACTCTTCTCAGGATAAGCAACAAAACGCTAAACAGGAGGATTCCTCTCAAGATAAGCAACAAAGTGCTAAACAAGAGGATTCCTCTCAGGATAAGCAACAACACTCTAAACAAGATGACTCTTCTCAGGATAAGCAACAACACTCTAAACAGGAGGATTCCTCTCAAGATAAGCAACAAAGTACTAAACAAGAGGATTCCTCTCAAGATAAACAACAAAACGCTAAGCAAGATGAACCTTCTCAAAGTAAGCAACAACACTCTAAAGGTAATAGTATTTATGATTTTACAAAACCAGAAAAAGACCGTATCCATTCTTTACAAAATTTAATAGAGAAGCTGAAAAAATCTAGTGATTTTGTGAATTATCATACATCCGACGATGAAACGATGCCTTATTGGATTTCTTACTATCGTCCTTCGCTTGATGGAGAGAAATTACAAAAATATTTAATGCCTACTCTTTTGGAACGACCTAATGCTTCACTAGAAGAGCTGAAAGAACATATTCCAATGAGCGGCATTACAATTACGAACGACTTACAAAAAATTGAGGATATGGTTTTAAAGGGGCATGCGATTATTCAATTGAATCAGCAAGATCAAAAATGTATGCTTGCAAACATTGCAATTGATAATTATCGTGCACCAACCCCTCCTTTAAACGAATCAACTGTTATTGGTCCGCAAGAAGGTTTCGTAGAAGATATTGATACAAACATTAATTTAGTTCGAAAACGTCTTCCTGTTTTAGATTTACAAACAAAAGAAATGATTATCGGCGAGTTTTCCAAAACAAAAGTTGTCATGATGTATTTAGACAACCTCGCTGAAAAAGATAATGTAGATTTTCTCGAGGAATCATTACGCGCTCTTGAATATGATCAAATTAATGATAGTGCTTATATACAAGAATTGATGGGTGAAAAATCGATTTTCCCTCTCTATATCAATACAGAACGCACTGATAGAGTTACAAAAGCACTAATTGATGGAAAAATCGCTATTTTCGTTGATGGTTCTCCAAGTGTTTTACTAACACCTGTATCCTATTTCGATTTTTTCATTTCACCAGAAGACTATAACGTCTCCTGGATGTACGCTACATTTTCAAGGATTTTAAGATTAATTGCCGTTCTATTTTCAATTTGCGCTACACCGTTATACGTTGCAGTTTTAAATTATCATTATGAACTTATTCCAAGTGATTTACTTGAAACTTTAATTTTATCAAGGGCACAAGTACCATTCCCACCTTTAATTGAAGCGCTCTTTTTAGAACTTGCAATTGATTTATTAAGAGAAGCCGGCGCAAGGTTACCGATGAAAGTCGGGCAAACACTCGGTATTGTAGGCGGTATCGTAATCGGGCAAGCATCTGTACAAGCTGGGTTAACGAGTAACATTTTATTAATTATCGTTGCACTATCAGCACTCGCTTCCTTTATTACACCTATTTATAAAATGGGTAATGCCGTTCGATTACTACGCTTCCCGTTTCTCATATTTGCAGAAATAGGTGGATTGTTCGGTATTTCTCTTGGATTTATCTTTTTATTTACTCATCTATTTAGACTTACTTCCTTACGTAAGCCGTACGCTTTGTTTTACCCGACAAGGCAACAATCAGTTAAAGATTCTTGGATCCGTTTTCCATTAACAATGATTGATACAAGAGATGTGCAAGCAAGACCACAACATGTAAAAAAAGCTGCGAAAGGAATTTCAACAAAACATAGATCGGATTTTGATGATTAAGAAACGAGGTGCATTGATGAGTAAAGTTCAAGAAAAATATCAAATATCTCCTATCTTTGTTTTCTTCTTAATTCACGGTGCACAGTTTGGTGCTGGAGTTCTTGGATTCGCTCGAATTATCGCAAAAGCTGCTGGATACGACGGCTGGATGGGGGTTATAATCACAGGAATTTTCATCCATATTCTTATATGGATGATGTATGTCTTATTAAAAGAAACAAATGGGAATTTAGTTGATTTACATCGGCAAACATTTGGAAAATGGCTAGGAAATGGCATTAGCATCATCTTTATGGCTTATTTTTTAATCGTCAGTATTTCGGTCATTCGAACATACGTTGAAATTATTCAAGTATGGATGTTTCCTACCGCTTCCACCTTTATGTTAACACTCTTTTTATGCTTAGTTAGTTATTACATTATTTCTTCTGGATTTCGTGTAATTACCGGTATTTGCGTCATCTCTGTTGGTGGTACATTAGGATATTTATTTCTAAGCTTATTCGTTTTGAAATATTCACATTGGGATAATTTACTACCTATATTCACACATTCTTTTTCAGACATTTTAAAATCCGCTCAACTGTCAATCTACAGTATGACCGGTTTTGAGATTTACCTCATGGTGTATCCATTTGTGAAAAAACCTATGCAATCTCATAAATTTGCTCAATACGGGGCACTATTTTCAAATCTTCTATATTTATTTAGCACCCTTTTAGCCTTTGCATTTTTTAGTGAAAAACAATTGTTAAAAACGATATGGCCCCAACTTTCTATGACCCAAGTCATTCAATTGCCATTCATAGAAAGACTCGAATATCTTGCAATTTCCGCTTATGCACTCGTTATTATTTCAAGTTTTATCCTCCCTTTATGGGCGTCAATGAGAGGAACTCATGAAATATTCCGTGTAAAACAAAGGGGTGTTTTAATTGCTTTTATCTTTATCACTCTCATTGTTTCGCAACTTTTAACAAACAGACACGATATTAATAACTTTATTAGTAATGTATCAAAAGTTAGTTTTTGGCTCATTTATGTATACATCCCAATTCTATTTATTATTGTGTGGGTGAAAAGAAAATGGAAAAAATCAAAAGCACAAGCAAATTAATACTTATTTCTTGTATAACATTATTCAGTCTAACTGGATGTTTACAAAAAAATATTATCGATGATGTACAACTTATTCAAGGAAGCGTTTTTGATGTCGCAAAAGATAATAAAGTAAAAGTGACATTCGTTTGTCCCATTCAGAAAAAAGGAAATAAAGTTCAAGTTTTTGAAGGCAGTGCAAATGCGGTAAAACAAGTAAAAGCAGACACATCTTTAGAGTCTTCTCAACCATTTGCTAGCGGACAAATGCGTGTCGCTCTATATACAATAAGACTTGCCAAAACAGGAATGTCTACTTCATTCGATACATTACTTCGAGATGTGAATATAGGGAACGCTTTATATGCTGCTTTATTAGATGGGAATGGTACTGAACTTTTAAAAGGCAAATATTCGACTTCATACAACGTTGCAATTTATATAAAAAAATTGCTAGAACATAACATGGAGACCGGACCTTTACCAGCGGATAATCTACATATAGGAGCATTTCGCTATTATCAAGAAGGAAAAGACTACTATATTCCCATTCTAAAGAAGCATGGTGATAAAATAAAAATTACCGGAATTGGCCTTTTTAAAAAAGATAAATATATCGGTAAAATTGCGGAAAAAGATATGTTCATATTTAAAGGACTATTAGAGAAACATAAATTAGATTCACATGAATTTAAAACAGATTCTGCGTACGTAATGATTAATAATATTCGTTCTGTTCCAACTTACGATATAAAAATTAAAAACGGAAAGCCTTCTTTTTTCATTCACGTTCGTCTTGATGCACGTATTCAAGAACTATCAAAACAAATTAACTTAGAAAATAACAAGAACACAAAAAACATTGAAAAAGATGTCCAAAAACAATTAGATAAACAAGCTGCTAAGTTAATTAAGCAACTTAAATCTTTAGGCGTCGACCCTCTCGGGCTAGGTGCAAAGTATAAACAACATTATCGCCCATTCAAATTAGAAGAATGGAGACAAATGTATAAGGATGTTCCGGTTCATATAAAATACACCGTAAATATTACAAATTCTGGTGTCATTGAATGAGAAATGATTGAACTCCTCTCTCTAGCATGATACAACGGAGAGAGGAGTTTTTTTATTATCAAATAGAGAGAGAAGATATTTATGGGGGAGCTTATGTCTAAAAAATTAGTAAAGCCTATTTTAAATGGTATTTTATTTCTCGGTGTCTTTTTATTTGCTCATACATACTTAAAAAATGTTTCCTTCACACGTTACTTGCTTGTCGTTATACCAATGTTACTGGTCGGTATTTTTGGCATCGATCTTATTTCATCCCTTTTAATAAAAAAAGAAGAATAACGAGCGAACATCTTATTTCGATAAGATGTTCTTTTCATTTCATAATCACCTTATGTTACAATAAACTTCGGCATAACGTAAGAAAGGATGAAACAACATGACAAACGAAAAAGGTTTAGATAAAGGGTACGAACTTGTTGCGAAAATGCATGAAGTATTCGGACATCCTGTGACAAATACTCCAACAAAATTAACAGAAGAACGTGCAAAAATCCGTGCGAGTTTTATGCAAGAAGAGCTAGAAGAATTTCTAGAAGCAACGACTGTTGAAGATCAATATGATGCACTGATTGACCTTATTTACTTTGCATTCGGCACGTTTGCCGAAATGGGCGTACGTCCTGATAAAGGATTCGAAATTGTAAATAACGCAAACATGGCAAAACTATTCCCTGACGGGAAACCTCGATTCCGCGAAGGTGACGGTAAAATTCTAAAACCTGAAGGCTGGCAAGCACCAGAACCACAACTTCGTGCTGAAATCGAACGTCAACGCCAAGAAGCTGAAAAAAACTGCTAGGATTTCCTAGCAGTTTTTTATTATGTCTTTTTTTCTGGCAATCATTAATGACCCACGTGTCCCGCATGTCCTGCAGCTCCACTAATGCTAGCCGCTCCTGCTGCTGCCCCCGCTCCTCCTGCTCCAATTCCACCTGTCCAAGGAGAAGATTGTTGTTGTTGATACTGTTGGTATTGTTGGTATTGTTGGTGTTGTTGGTGTTGTTGGTGTTGTTGGTGTTGTTGACCTTGGTGACCGTGGTGGCCGTGGTGGCCGTGGTGATGTACTTGTTGTTGATGATGTCCATGATGACCGTGGTGACCTTGGTGGTGATGGTGGCCATGATGACCATGTTGACCTTGGTGGCCGTGGTGGCCATGGTGACCATGGTGATCTTGATGAATTTGATAAAGAACAGCCTGCGGATGTATATGATGGTGGCCGTGGTGATGTACTTGTTGTTGATGATGTCCATGATGACCGTGGTGACCTTGGTGGTGATGGTGTCCATGATGGCCATGGTGTCCTTGGTGGTGATGGTGTCCATGATGGCCATGGTGACCTTGGTGACCTTGGTGGTGATGATGTCCATGATGGCCATGGTGACCTTGATGATGGTGTCCATGATGACCGTCGTGGTGGCCATGGTGACCGTAAAAACCTTGTGGATAACCACCTACTCCTCCAACGAAAGATGGGAATGTAGTTGGTACGCCTACTGGTACTCCTCCCGCTGCTCCGCCTACAAATGTTGGGATTCCTGTTTGCACTCCAGCTACTGATGATGGAAATCCTCCTGTTAATGTTGGAATTCCAGTTTGTGCTCCAGCTACTGATGTGGAAAATCCTCCAGGTGTTCCACCCATCCAGCTCGGAATTCCGCCATATCCTTGTTGTCCGCCTCCCATTAACATCATTTGTTCATAACTATCCGATCCACCTCCGAAAAAGCCATGTGGTGCATTATTGTCCATCCCTTTCATTCCTTTCACCTCTTCTACTCAATTTAGCCTACCTTTTTTATCATATTTCCTATAGAAAAATAGGTGTTTGTCTGTATTGGAATTCCGCTCTTTTATTTGTACGTATTGGAATAATTGAAAACTTAGGCTAGGGTGATCCAGAGATTATTTTCTACACAAAAAAGCTCAGAGTATACATACTCTGAGCTTTTATTTAGAATAAATTAATTTGCAACAACATTAACAAGTTTTCCAGGAACAACAATTACTTTACGAACTGTTTTCCCTTCAATTTGGTCTTGAATTGCTTCAAGTGCAAGTTGTTCCATTTCTTCTTTTGATGCGTCTTTACTCATTGTTAGTTTTGCGCGAACTTTACCCATAACTTGAACAACAATTTCAACTTCATCTTCTACAAGTTTAGACTCATCAAATGTTGGCCAGCTTGCATATGTGATTGTTTCATTGTATCCAAGTTTGCTCCATAGCTCTTCCCCGATATGAGGTGCAACTGGTGCAATCATTTTTACGAAACCTTCTACATATTCTCTTGGAAGTGTTTCAGCTTTGTATGCATCGTTGATGAATACCATCATTTGAGAAATCGCTGTGTTGAAGCGAAGCTCTGCATAGTCTTCTGTTACTTTCTTCACTGTTTGATGGTAAGCTTTTTCAAGCTCTTTATTTGGTGCGTCAGTAATTTTCTCACTTAATTCACCGTTATCTTGAACGAATAGACGCCATACGCGGTCTAGGAAACGACGAGCTCCGTCAAGACCATTTTCAGACCAAGCAATTGAAGCATCTAATGGTCCCATGAACATTTCGTATAGACGAAGTGTATCTGCACCGTGGCTTGCTACGATATCATCAGGATTTACAACGTTACCTTTTGATTTACTCATTTTCTCGTTGTTTTCACCTAGAATCATACCTTGGTTGAATAATTGTTGGAATGGCTCTTTCGTTGGAACTACACCGATATCGTATAATACTTTATGCCAGAAACGAGCATATAGTAAGTGAAGTACAGCATGTTCTGCACCACCGATATAAATATCAACTGGAAGCCATTGTTTTACTTTTTCAGGATCTACAAGTGCTTCGCTATTGTTTGGATCGATGTAACGTAGGTAGTACCAGCAGCTACCAGCCCATTGCGGCATTGTGTTCGTTTCACGACGACCTTTTTTACCAGTCTCAGGATCAACAACATTTACCCACTCGTCAATGTTAGCAAGTGGTGATTCACCTGTACCTGAAGGACGGATGTTTTCTGTTTTCGGAAGAACTAATGGTAATTCCTCTTCTTTCACAGCTGTCATTGTACCATCTTCCCAGTGAATTACTGGAATTGGTTCACCCCAGTAACGTTGACGGCTGAATAACCAGTCACGTAGACGGTACGTTACTTTTTGATTTCCTGCGCTCGTTGCTTCAAGCCATTCAATCATTTTTGCGATTGCTTCTTCTTTATTTAATCCATCAAGGAATGCTGAGTTTACGTGTGCACCATCACCTGTGTACACTTCTTTCGTAATATCTCCACCTTTTACAACTTCCTTCATTGGAAGATTAAATACTGATGCGAATTCATAGTCACGCTCATCGTGAGCTGGAACTGCCATTACAGCACCTGTTCCGTAAGTTGCAAGAACATAGTCAGCGATCCAGATTGGTAATTTCTCACCGTTTACTGGGTTAACTGCGTAAGCACCAGTGAATACACCAGTTTTCTCTTTCGCAAGTTCTGTACGCTCTAGGTCACTCTTCATTTTTACAGCGTTAATGTAAGCTTCTACCGCTTCTTTTTGTTCTGCTGTTGTAATTTCTGCAACAAGTGCATGTTCTGGAGCTAGTACACAGTATGTTGCACCAAATAATGTATCAGGGCGCGTTGTGAAAACTGTGAATTTCTCGTCTGTACCATCGATGTTGAAGTGTACTTCTGCACCTTCAGAACGACCGATCCAGTTACGTTGCATATCTTTTAAGCTTTCAGGCCAATCAAGCTCATCTAGATCTTCTAATAGACGATCTCCGTAAGCTGTAATTTTTAACATCCACTGTCTCATCGGACGACGCTCAACTGGATGTCCACCACGCTCACTCTTACCGTCAATGATTTCTTCGTTTGCAAGTACTGTACCAAGTGCTGGGCACCAGTTTACAGGTACTTCATCAACGTAAGCTAAGCCTTTTTCAAATAGTTTTAGGAAGATCCATTGCGTCCACTTATAGTAGTTTGGATCTGTTGTATTTACTTCACGGTCCCAATCGTAAGAGAAACCTAATGATTTAATTTGGTTACGGAACGTATTAATATTATGCTCTGTAAATTCAGCTGGGCTGTTTCCAGTATCAAGTGCATATTGCTCTGCTGGAAGACCAAATGCATCCCATCCCATTGGATGCAGAACGTTATATCCTTGCATACGCTTCATACGAGATAAAATATCTGTCGCTGTATAACCTTCTGGATGTCCTACGTGTAAGCCTGCACCTGATGGATATGGGAACATATCTAGTGCATAAAATTTTGGTTTTTCTGTCTCATCTGGCGTACGGAATGTTTTATTCTCTTCCCAGTACCCTTGCCACTTCTTCTCAATTTCTTGATGATTAAAGCTCATGAGATACCCTCCTTGAAATTCTATTTATTTTCACCGCCCAAAATACAAAAAACCTCTCATCCCTAGAAAGGGACGAGAGGTTATAGATTCCCGCGGTACCACCCTAAATTAATGTACAAATATACATTCGCTTAGATCCGTAACGTGGATTAACGGCAATTGCTACTATTAGTTTCACAACTGCAACTCAAAGGCGAGTTCATAACGAAACGTGGATTGACTTGCACCGACCGTCAACTCTCTAAACCAGCTTCTATTACTACTACTCCTTCTCACTGTTATTACACATATAAGTTAAGTGAACTATCCTTCACCTAGTATCTCTTAAGAGCTTACTTAAAGCGAGGACTTCTCGGTTAATCGTTACTCTTAATAACTAACGAATTCATCTTAAGACAGCCGAGCTATCTCCCTTGTTCTAAAGGTTGTTTTATTTAAATATATTCTAAAACATGTTACATGTTCCGTCAAACTAAACTGCAATTTTTTCTTCAACTGTTTCTTCTACTTTTACTCGTTTATCATAAATGCTCGTTGCTATAAGCGCTACTACAAGCATTACCATGATTGCTATAAACAATACTTCCATATTGTATAAATCCACAATTGCTCCGCCAACGACCGGTCCGAACATTTTCCCTACAGTCGCCGCACTATTTACGACACCTTGATAAAATCCTAATTTATCTTTTGGTGCAAGTATATTTGCAATCGTTGGAACCGCAGGCCATACAAATAACTCACCAATTGTTAATGTTACCATCGCAACGAGGAACATCGTAAATTGCTGCGCTTGACTTAACACAATGAATGACGCCGCAAAAATGAAGATTCCAATCATAATTTGTTGTTTTAAAGAACGCTTCATCCAACGAATTAGCATACTAACAAGTGGTTGCGCACAAACAATCATCGCTCCGTTTATCGTCCATAGTAAACTATAGTGACGAAGGCTAATATTCAATTCTTGCATATGTGTTGCAATCGCTCCTTGCCACTGTACGTATGTAACCCAGCATAAAGCATATGCTACACACACGATAAGAAGTGCTTTAAATCCAGGTGTAAGTGACCACCCTTTTTTCGTTTCGACTTCTTTTTGCACTCCTGGCTCTTTCTTGTCTTCCATACCGCGGAATCCAATAAAAGCAATTAAAAAGAAAACAAAGTATAAAATAAAATTCGCTAAGAAAATATAATCAAAACGATACGATGCAACTAATCCACCACATGCTGTTCCGATCGCAATACCAACATTTTGTCCAACGTACATCGCATTAAATGCCCGTCTTCCGCCTTCTGGCCAAACCGTACCAACCATCGCATACATCGATGGGAAGACCATTCCAGAACCGAAGCCGATTAACGCTAGCCATACAACATATAACGGCCAACCGTGGAAGAACACAAGACCTAAAATCGATACAAGTGTAATCACAATCCCTACTAAAGTTGATTTATAACCGCCCCATTTATCAAATAAAACACCGCCGAGCAAGTTTCCGATTACACCAGTAAGCGAATTGATCATTAATACCATTCCGGCCACAGATAAAGATTTTCCTAGGTGATCATGCAAATAAATTGTATTAAAAGGCCATAAAAAAGAAGCACCCGTGACATTAATAATCATCCCAGCTACTAATAGCCATACTTTCCTTGGCATAGTTTCCCCTCCTATTCTATTTTTTTCGTTCATATATATAACAGTAAAATTGTAGTCGTTTTTAAATAGGAAGGCAACTGATTAATAGTTGATGAAATTCAGATAATGGTTCGACGGTAAATGAAATTATACTGATTGCTTCTTGGATTATATCAGCGATTATTAAAATATATCGACTTACCGACAAAAAATGACAACAGTAACAATGTATAAAGAGGCTGCATGAACTTCATGCAGCCTCTTTATACTATCCAACTTCCTTTTCTCGCTTCGCACGTTCTTTAGCACTCCATTTAAACACCTTATCTAGTAGCGAGTATATTCTCCCAGACTCTTTCGTTAATAATGGTCCTAACGATGCCAATATTAAAACATATAAAGCAGAGAACGGTTTAATCGCTGCCATTAAGCCGCCCGCGATTCCAATATTCGCGACGATAATGGAAAATTCTCCGCGTGATACAAGTGTTAAACCGATATTCGTAGAAGCCTTATGCGATAACCCAGCTTTACGCCCCGCAACCATTCCAGCAGTAAAATTACCGATAAGAGTAATGAAAACTGCTCCTAATGCCAACCACACTGCTCCTCCAAGTGAAAATGGGTCTATACTTAAACCGAAGCTGAAAAAGAATATAGCTCCAAAGAAATCACGAAACGGAACAACGAGCTGTTCAATTCGATCACTATGCTCTGTTTCAGAAAAGACGAGCCCTAATAATAATGCTCCAATTGCCTCCGCGACATGAATCGTTTCTGAAAATCCTGCTACAAAGAATAAAATAGCGAATATTACGATAATAAAAATTTCATTGGACGAAATATCTAACATTTTATTTAAAAATCGTGTAGCTTTTCTAGCAACTACAAAGAATAGTAGCATATACCCTACTGCGATTAAAATAGATGTAAGAGCACCTACAAATGACGTTGCCCCTCCGAGTACTAATCCTGAAACGACCGATAAATATACGGCTAAAAAGATATCATCAAACATAATGATTCCTAAAATTAGCTCCGTCTCTTTATTACCAGATCTTCTTAAATCAACAATTACTTTCGCAACAATTGCACTCGATGAAATTGTTATGATCCCAGCAATAATTAATGTTTCTAATAAGGGGAAACCCATTATATATCCGTAAAGTAAACCTAATATAAAATTAAGCGATATATGAACAGTTCCCCCAAAAGCAATTGACTTTCCTGATTTTATTAATTTTTTAATTGAGAATTCTAAGCCTAAATAGAATAAGAGGAATATAACGCCAACACGGCCGAGGAAGGAAATAACTTCTCCGCTTTCAATAAATCTTAAATCGATAAGCCCTAAATCTGGGGCATGGGGCCCCACTAGCATACCGAGTATAATGAGAAACGGAATAATCGAGAACTTTAACTTTGCAGCGAGAATAGCTGCAAAAGCGACTAATACTAACGCAGTCCCAACTTCAAAGATTAAAGTATCCATCGATTATGAATCCCCTCCTACTGAAAGCAACTCATTAATAATTCTTTTTACTTCATGTCTTTCACCTGATAGTACGAGCATATCGCCAGCTTCAATGATAGAATCTGGGCCTGGATTAAAGAACTTCTTCATATTCTTTTTCAAAATGGCAATAATCGTTACGTTATATGTGTTTCGGACATGTAAACTACCAATTGTTTTTTGTACGACTGGTGCATTATTTTCCACCTTAAACCACTCAATTGATAATCCTTCAAAGGCCATTTCAATCGTATCTAAAGCTTGTGGTCTATATACCATTCCGCCCAATATAGCTGCAATTTGTCTCGCTTCGGAATCACGAAGAGAGACGCTTGAAATACTCTCCTCATGATCAGTATCAAAATGGTACATTTCTCTTCGGCCATCATCATGAATAACGATAACCATCTTTTCATTACCTTTTGTAATCACTTCAAACTTACATCCAATACCCGGCAGTTCGCTCTCTCTAATATTCATATTTTCCGCCTCCTAATTTTTTAGTTACGGCTTTTATAAATCGACATCAATCTCCGTTTTAAAGGTCTCATCCTTTGAGATGCCTAAATACTTTAGCGTCTCTGATGGAGTCGCGTGATGGAAATGTTTTTGCAATAACGCAATCGCTATTCCTCTTTTGTACGCATGAAATCCAAACGTTTTCCGCATTGAATTTGTTCCGATCTTACCAACAACTCCAACTGCTTCTGCAGCATTATGAATTACACGATACGCTTGTTGGCGCGTAATTGAATTTGGCGTTTTATTAGATTGAAATACGTAATTTTCTCTTTTAACGCCAATAGATTGTACGTAATCTAAAAGCGCTTCTTTTACTTTTGTATTTAAATAAATATCTTGTTTAAATTTTTCATCTTTCACAGGAAGAGTATAAAACTCTTTAACAGTCCCGTCTTCATTTAATACATCTTCAAATTTCATACTAAGTAGTTCTGTAATTTTTAATCCTGTGTTAATTCCAATAACAAATAAAAGATAATCTCGCTGGGAGTGCTCTTTTAAATATTTTTTCATAGCCTCAATTTGGCTTATATCTTTTAATGCCTCTACAACTTCCATACATGTATTCTCCTCATCTTATGAACGGTAATTTTCTCATTATGTTGTCCATTTTACCTTATCATGCTATGAGATTTCCATGTGTTATCCATTATTTTCACAATATACTCAGGTGGTTCTGAAAACTTTCAATGTGGAAACTTACGATTGTATAAATACGTTGCGGTAAAAAATGTGGGGATAAAAGCTTAGCTTCTTTCTACAGATTGGATTCCTCCTTTCCTTATACAGCTACTTCTACTTTTATATTACGTTACTTACTTGCATTATATTATACATTTCAGTAACATTAAAGTGTTTTTTCTGAAAATAATAAAAACCGAGCGTTTTTGCTCGGTTTTTATTATTAATCTTCTTTCGGAAGAACAATTCCTTTATACAATTGAACTGTAATAAGGTAATAAATCGTGTAAATAACTACGAAAATTACGATTGGTACCCAAATACGGAAGTACGGATCAAGTAAAATAAATCCGAAAATATTCATACCAACTAATACGTGAGCAATACCTACAATTGCTGGGAATAAGAATACTAAGAATAACTCTTTATAAATTGATTTTGTTAATAATTCACGGCGTACCCCGATTTTACGAAGCATTTGATAACGCGTAATATCTTTTGAGGCACCAGAAAGAATTTTGAACATTAAACAACTTGCCATCATTGCTAAGAAAGCAATTCCAAGGAAGAAGCCCATAAATACTGTTCCGCTCGCAACACCATAGAACATGTCGTAAGATTGATATTTACTGTTCATTCTTTCAGCTGTTACATTTTTATATTTATCTAATTGCAACTCGTCAAGTTTTTTCCATTCTTTTGTATATGTTAAGAAATCATCTGCTTTTCCGATAAATGCTATACCTTCTTTACCACTTATCCCATCGTACATTTTTTGATCTACAATTTTAATTGCATGATCTTCATATATATAATATGGATGAATTGTGCTAAAAGCATCGACCCATTCTTCTGGAAGTTCTTTAGCGTTCGCATCTTTTTCATTCATTTCTCTAGAAACTGCGCCTACTGGTAATTCCTGTGAAGCCTTCTTCGTATTTACTAAATCCTTCATCGACTTCATATTTTCCATATCTTTTACTAAAGGACGATTTTTCTCTAAATCTTCTTTTACATAGTAAACGTATTTATCATCTACTTTGTAACGATATTCGCTTTTCTCTTTAAATGTAATACCGTCTAAAATTTTCTTTTCTTCAGCTGTCGGATTATGAACTACTGAATCATAGATTACTAAACCATCAACCATTTTTATAACGTTATTTTTAAACGCCATACCACCTGAAATCGCACCAGCTCCAAGAGCAACTAACATCGCTACTGTAGCAAGAACCTTTGTTAAACTATTAATACGGAAGTTTAATTGTGCAAATGTAAAAGCGTTAAGTCCTTTTTCACTACGCTTTTTATTACTCTTTAACTTTTTAATAAAGACCGGGAGAAGTGATCCAAACAGCATGTAAGTACCAGCTGTCGTTGTAATTAATGCAATAATGATTCCCATTTCTCTTAGTTTTTCCATGTAAATCATTGATGCATAGCCCATTCCTAATAAAATAACCGCAAGGAATGCAACTACACCTGTCATTTTTCCTTTTACTGCAACACGTTCTGTTTGTGCGTCTGCATGTACAAGTTGCAGGACAGAAATACGTGATAATTTAATACTGTTCATAATTGCCGATAATACAAATAGTGCAAAGAAGAAGATGCACGTAACAGTCATAGATGGCAGGTAAAATGCTTTATAGCCTTCACCAGCAAATTCTAATTGTTTCATTAATAATTGACCGATACCTTCTGCAAGTCCTACACCAACTGCAATTCCAATTGCAAGAGACGCGGCGCCTAATACAATTGTCTCAATAAACATAAGTAATGTAACTTTATGCTTTTTTGCTCCTAACATCATATACATACCAAACTCTTTTTGACGAAGAGATAGTAAGAAAGAGTTCGCATACAAAATATAGAAGAACGTTATAATAGCTAGTAAAAATGAACCTGCTTGGAATACAAATCCAATTTGACCAATAGTAGAATTTTCCTTAAGGAAGGCCTCGTTTAACGCTAATGTTTGGAACATATAAAAAATTGAAATGGACATGACAAGACCAACAAGTAAGACGATATAATCTTTCAGCTTACTTTTTAGCCCTGACATGGAAAGTTTGAATAACATGCTCTAGAACCTCCTTTCTTACGCTTTTTGTGTGCCTAAGTCCGCAAGCACATCTAAAATCTCTTTATAAAACTCTTCACGTGTACCGCCGCGGTGAATTTCTTTATATAGCTCACCATCTTGAATGAATAAAATACGCTGACAGTAACTTGCACTGTATGGATCATGTGTAACCATCATAATAGATACGCCTTGATCTTTATTTAAGTTTGTCATCGCATCAAGTAAACTCGTTGCATTTTTAGAATCAAGCGCTCCTGTTGGCTCGTCCCCTAAAATAATTGCAGGCTCATGCACTAAAGCACGCGCTGCTGCCGAACGTTGCTTTTGCCCACCAGATACTTCAGATGGGTACTTTTGAAGTATTTCTGTAATTCCTAACATATCCGCTACTTTCTCGACTTTTGGTCCAATGTTACGTGATGGAACACCTTGCAAGGAAAGTGGAAGTGCAATGTTTTCATAAATAGATAAGTTTTCTAACAAATTAAAATCTTGGAAGATAAATCCTAACTTTTGTGAACGGAAATCAGAAAGCTCACCTTGCTTCATTTTTGTAATATCCGTACCCGCAATTTCAACAACGCCGCCCGTTGCTTTATCAAGCGTTGAAATTACATTTAATAATGTCGTTTTACCAGAACCAGATGGTCCCATAATCCCTACAAACTCACCCTCTTGAATTGAGAATGAAACACCTTTTAACGCATGTGATTGGTTCTCACCTTTTTTACCGTACACTTTTTGAACGTTTTTCACGTCTACAACTGGTTTCGTCATATATATCCTCCTACGCTTGTTTTTCCATTACCTATTTTGCGCCTTTTGGAAGTGAACTGCTATTTGTTAACATTACATTTACCTTACACTTTTGTAAGATAAAAAGGCGTGATTGTAAGCTTTGCTTTTCATACTAGTGACATACTGAATCGGTAAATGAAATTATATCGGCGATTTTTCAAATATATCGAAGATTCTCCCACTTTTATCGGCGATTTTCAAAATATATCGACTTATCGACAAAAGCTGACAATAAAAATGAGCTGTTCCATAAAAGGAACAGCCCACTTCTCTCTTTATTTCTTTAAAGGTGTTACCGTCCAATACGTAACAACTCGCCAAATCCATTCTAATGGACCCATTTTAAAGATTTTCATCCAAATTACGCTAAATACAATTTGAATTGCATAAATTGCAATACACACATATAAAGTCTGCATGTACGTTAAGTTTTCTGCAAAGTTAAATACACTTCCTGCGATTAAAATCATTGCAGTTTGTCCAATATAATTCGTTAAAGCCATGCGGCCATAATATTTCAGTGGTGCTAACAATGTTTGAACTGGTTTTAATTGAAGTAGTAAAATTAATGCTCCAACATAGAAAGCTGAAATAATTGGTCCAACTGTAACGCCAATTTTTAAAAATTGACTTGCGGCATCCATTGTCCCATCCTCATTCATAAGTATCATGTTCACAAATGGATTAGCAGGAACGTACCCATATTGATACCATACAGCTATGACACTTAAAACAAACATAATACCTGTAAAAATAGCGACTTTCTTTATATTTTGCGCAAGGTTTTCAAATACACGATATTGTCCTGCAGCAAGCCCTAATAAAATTAAGCCAAGTGGTAATAGTTCTTTAACTCCCATTACACTGAAGGAAATTGTCAAAATAAGTCCTAGTACTAGGTTCACTTCTTTTTTCGCTTTATAAAACGGTAAAACGATTAACCCGCAAATTGCGTATAACGCTAGTGCTTCTCCAGGCTGAAACATTTGATGAATTAAACCAAAAATAAATAATGCTACTAAGCGACGTAAAAATAAAACATAGCCATTTTTCCCTTTCGCAATCGCTCTTGAAATAAAGATATAAAATCCTACTCCAAATAAGAATGAGAAGATTGAGAAGAAACGACCTTCTACAAATAAGTATAAAAATCTTTGATAGCTAGCATCCACTGTATTAGGATCTGGGATTTTAATATGAAGTAGTGCAAGAATATTTACTAAAATAATCCCCAGTAATGCAAAGCCACGAATGTAATCTAACTCATCAATTCGCTTGTTTGTAATATTGTTCCCCATAAAGCAACTCCTTGTATAAAACTTAATCCTTCCTTACTCTACTGGAGAAAGCTGCTCGCAACTATCGACAAACCTTACATAAATCTTACATTATTGTCATATAGCAAAATAAAACCAGGTCATATTGCGACCTGGTCTACTCTGATTGTTTCGATTTTTGAGGTTGTCCTTTTTTACTATTACGCTGTTTTACTTGAACAATCGGATCAAGTTCATTCGAAAACTCAGCGTTATGTCCATTTTGTGTTTTTTGTTCTGGGTTATTTTGATCTGAACGTTTCGCCATTACATTCACTCCTTATTAGTGCGGTGTAATAATCATTTGATGTTGCAATTGGCGAATTGCCATACGTGCTCTATTTAATTGCTCACGTTGCTCATCATTCGCATGTTGTTGCATCGTTTGTAAATCGTTATATGCTTGTTCTAATTGCAACTGCGCATCCGAATACTCCATCGTATTATAATGCTCTTGTCTCATACCTTGGTCTAATTGTTCTTTCGCATATTCCACCGCTTGTTCCGCTTGTGTAATATACGATTCAAGTGATTGACGCTCTGCCATAATTGTCCCTCCTTGCTTCAATTCCCCTTTAGTGTGTCCCTTCCTTATGAACCTTATGAGTATGTTATAATGGATTTTGTGTTATTTTGACTCGGCTTAGGAGGGAAAGTAATGAAGGTTCAAAACCCTTTTCCATATACAAACGACAATAAACGTTATCATACATGGAATTATCATTTACGAAATGAATTTGGTGAAAAAATCTTTAAAGTTTCATTAGATGCTGGCTTCGATTGCCCGAACCGTGACGGTACAGTTGCTTATGGCGGTTGTACATTTTGCAGTGCTGCTGGATCTGGTGACTTCGCTGGCGATCGCCGCGATGATGTTATAACGCAATATCATGAAATGAAAGAAAAAATGCGCTCAAAGTGGAAAGACGGAAAATGTATCGCTTATTTCCAGGCGTACACAAATACACATGCACCACTTGAAGTGTTAAAAGAAAAATTCGAACCGCTTCTAGTAGAAAAAGACGTTGTCGGTCTTTCTATTGCGACTCGTCCAGATTGTTTACCGGACGATGTTGTTGAATATTTAGCGGACTTAAATAAACGCACTTACCTTTGGGTTGAACTCGGACTACAGACTGTTCATGAACGTACTGCAAATCTTATTAATCGCGCTCACGATTATCCGTCTTATGTGGAAGGTGTAAATAAATTACGTAAGCACGGCATTCGAGTTTGTTCTCATATTATTAACGGCCTTCCACTTGAAGATTACGACATGATGATGGAAACAGCTCGTGAAGTAGCGAAGCTTGACGTACAAGGAATTAAAATCCACTTACTTCACTTATTAAAAGGAACGCCAATGGTGAAGCAATATGAAAAAGGACAACTCGAGTTCCTTTCTCTTGAGGATTACGTAAGTCTCGTTGTTGACCAACTTGAAATGATTCCAGAAGACGTAATTGTGCACCGTATCACAGGTGACGGTCCACCTGATTTAATGATTGGCCCAATGTGGAGCTTAAATAAATGGGAAGTATTAAATTCCATCGATGCAGAATTTGTACGCCGCGGAAGCTGGCAAGGAAAATATGCAAATGAGGAGAAACAAAAATGAAATTAGAACGTGTATTACCGTTTGCTCGCACTCTCTTGCAAACAGCAGTAAAAGAAGGCGATTACGCTGTAGATGCAACACTCGGCAATGGGCATGACACTTGCTTCCTAGCTGAAATCGTTGGAGATAACGGAAAAGTATTTGGATTTGATATTCAAAAAGAGGCAATTGAAAGCTCAACAACTCGTCTAAAAGAAAAAGAACTTTTCGAACGTACTGTTTTAGTTCACGATAGTCACGATACACTTCTATCCGTATTACCAGAAGATGCAAAAGGAAAAGTAACAGGCGCAATTTTCAACTTAGGTTACCTTCCAGGCGGAGACAAGCATATCGTTACAAAACCGAACTCAACAATCTCAGCGATCGAACAATTATTAGAAGTAATGGCACCTGAAGGTATCATCGTCCTTGTTATTTACCACGGACACCCAGAAGGACAAGTAGAACGCGACGCTGTACTTACATTTGCCGAAGAACTAGACCAAAAACAAGCACACGTACTGCGATACGGCTTCATTAATCAACAAAATAACCCGCCATTTATTGTGGCGATTGAGAAGCGATAAAGTGAAACTTTAATCAGTGGGGGAATCCCCACTGATTATTAGTTGAACCAATCGGGCAGTTATGGGCAGTTTATCTCCCAACTAACTTCTTTGCTCCAGCCGAATTTTAAGGTGGAAGTTTTACTGCCCGTTAATGCGGAGTAATATATCAACGATTTTTCAATTATATCTATCGTAACTCGGGATATATCAACGATTTTTTCGATATATCTATCATAACTTACTATATATCAACGATTTCTCGGATATATCGATTGTTCGACAAAACATAACAAAAAAAGACGTGCACTCATTGCACGTCTTTTTGTTATTCTCCTATATAATGGATATATACACTATTTAAAGAAAGAAGGATAGAACTTTGCTAGTAGAACTAAGGGGAATTCAAAAGAAGTATAGCAAATCACTTATACTAGACAACATTGATTTATCCATTCCAGAAGGAGAAGCGCTCGCTATTATTGGCGGGAACGGGACTGGAAAAAGTACTCTGCTAAAAATAATTGCAGGATTTATTTCACCTACGGCAGGGACGCTCAAAAGAAAAGAACATATACAAATTGGTTATGTACCTGAACATTTTCCTGAAGGAATTCGTTTTACATTAGCGGATTATTTATTTCATCTCGGCTGCATTCACGGCTTATCAACAACATATTTAAGAAATAAAATTCCGATGCTCCTTGAGACTTTTCACTTACATCATGCAAGACATTCCGTTGTACGAAACTTTTCAAAAGGTATGAAACAAAAAACAGGTATTATGCAAGCATTACTTACGGACGTCCATTTATTAATTTTAGATGAACCGCTTTCTGGGCTCGATCCTCACTCTCAGCAAGAATTAGAACATATTTTACTCTCATTAAAACAACAAGGTATATCTATACTCTTCACATGTCATGAAAAACAACTATTAGAAAACTTCGCCGATAGAATTGTGACGTTAGCAAACCATACAATCACAGCAGATACCTTTATACAAAAAGGGGCAGAACAAGTCTATATTGAAGCAATCGTTCACGACACATTTTCAGCGCTAGAACTACAAAAGCAATCCGGTTTTATACACGTTACACACAAATCAAATCAAAACCTTATTCAATTACAAATCGAAAAAGAATATACAAACGAAATGCTTCAGTTTTTATTACATAAAAAAGCATCTATCACACTGCTACAACCTAACTTTTAAATCGAAAGAAGGTTTATTATGTTCGCGCTTATTCGTTACCATTTTCTCGACTATACAAAATCGTATAAGTACATCCCTCCTATTGCGATGTACTTTGTGAGCTTGCTTTTTGTATATACATATAAACCGACTCCTATTGTACCGACATATTTAGAAACAGCTCTCGCGCTTTATTTATTATCTGCCTGGATTACGGTCACAATCTTTCATACTGAAGACCCTGTACAAGAACAAATTACTATTTCTCATACAAATAATATTTCCGCATTATACGTTGGTAAATATATTACAGCTCTTCTCATTTGTACTGTATTATCTTTTATATCCGTAATCTATCCAATTATTTTGCAAATGTTTAATGAAAAAATGACAGTTTCTTTATTTCTAGTCGGATTTCTCTCTCACATGTCTTTCTCTATACTAGGAATTTCAATCGCAACATTATTTACTAGAAATATGATTCAAAAAGCAGGCACTGCTTGGCTTAGCCTTACCTTTATATTGCTTATAACGATCGCATCTATCCGGTTTAAAAAAGAGTTATTATGGTTTTTACCACCTGTCGAAAGCTTTCTAATGCTTGGCCAATACAAATATAATATACTGACTCACACACTATGGCTCACAACTTGGGCTATCGTATATTCATTTTTATTATTTACCTTATTTCTTTTTATCGTTCGCAAAAAACGTTTTTAATTACATATTAAAGGAGACGAAACAATGATCGGAATACTAGCAGGAATGGGACCAAAATCAACTGGGCCATTCGTCGATACAGTTGTAGCAAGGTGCCAAACAATATACGGAGCAAAGTATGATATGGACTTTCCTCATATGATGATCTATTCGTGTCCAACACCGTTTTACATGGATCGCCCTATTGATCACGAAGCGATGAAAAAAGCAATTATTGAAGGAGCACAAAAACTTGAAAGTACTGGCGCAAGCTTTATCGCTATGCCGTGCAATACGGCGCATCTTTATTTTGAAGAATTACAGCGTTCGCTTTCTATCCCGATTTTAAATATAGTCGATGAAACATTACAAGCAATTCCTGAAAATACAAAAAGAGTCGCTCTTCTCGCAACAGAAGCAACTGTTCAAGCTGGTATTTATCAAGACGGGATTGCAAAACGGAATATAGAATACATTCATTATGAAAAATGGCAAACGATGATTAATCAAATTATTACGTATATTAAAAGCGGGGAAGTTGAAAAAGCTCGCAAATTATGGAGCGCGCTCGTTGGGCAGTTGAAGGATGAAGTAGATACCGCAATTATCGCATGTACTGATTTGAATGTTGTGGCTAGCGAGAATTTTGTTGATTCTTCTCAATGTCTTGCGAAAGCGGTTGTTCGGATGTACTTATCAAATATAAAGAGATCTTCATAAACATAGAAAACACTCCTTCTAAAATGTGTTTTATGTTTAATAAAAACCCCACAAACTTTTAACTTTCTTCACAATTCTTTCAAAGTAATCACACTTAATCTCGCTATATTAAATAAGTAGTTATTCATATAGGGAAGGTTAGGGGAACTGAAAGTATGAAAGTAAATCGTTCGCTTCATTACATTTTTTGGCGTTGGCATTTTTATGCTGGGCTTTTTATTACGCCGCTTCTTATTACGTTGTCACTGAGCGGAATTGGGTATTTATTTCGGGAGGAAGTTGAAGATTTCATCTATAAAGATTTATATTTTGGGAAGAGTGCTCAAACAGAATCTATTTCGATGTCTGATTCTATTTCCTTAACAGAGAAAAAATATCCACATTATAGCGTGGCGAAAATTAGTGAGTTTAATGGGGATTATAATACGAGACTTACCATTGCAAATGAGTATACTGGGCAACAAAAATATGTGTATTTAGACAGCAATAATCAAATTATTGGGGATCAAAATGCAAGTGAAACGTTTGCCAATATAATGAGGGAATTACATAGTTCTCTTTTAGTTGGTGGCACTATCGTTAACTATACTGTAGAACTTGCAGCATGCTGGACAATCTTTTTAATCGTAACCGGATTGTACATGAGTATACGACAATTCAAAAACACACCATCATCCAATAAGCGAGAAAAAGCAAAAAGACGTCATTCTATTATCGGTATTATATTTACAATTCCTCTCTTTCTGCTAGTCGCATCTGGATTGCCATGGTCAGGATTTATGGGGAACCAAATTTATAAAATCGCATCGTCAAATGAATCACTCGGATATCCAAAATTGTACATGGCTCCGCCTGAATCAAAGGTAAAAGAATTGCCGTGGGCAACAAGAAAAGAAGCTCCGCCTGAATCAAATTCAAATGAACCGAAAGCAATTTCTGTCGATGAATTACAAAAAGGAATTGAAATAAAGAAGCCATATGTTATTTCACTACCAGCTGATCCGAAAGGTGTATTCACTGTTTCGAAATCGAGCGGTTCTGGTATTACAGGTATGCATGTTGCACCAAATGAAGAGATAACAGCTTACTTTGACCAATATAGCGGGGAGCTCATTTCAAAAACGGACTATCGTGATTATGGATTACTTGCACAATGGTTCACTTACGGTATCCCGCTTCATGAAGGACATTTATTCGGATGGCCAAATAAAATATTATGCTTACTAACGACATTATCTCTACTACTTCTCATTTATTACGGAATAAAAATGTGGTTAGCAAGAAAGCCGAAAGGAAAATTAGCAGCACCTCCAAAACAAAGAGATAAGAAAAGTATATTCGTTTTCTTTATCATCATGGTGATACTAGGCGCTGTCATGCCTTTATTTGGACTATCTGTTTTAGTTATTTTTGCAATTGAACTTCTTATATATGTATTTTTAAAAATACGATCATAATGAAAAGAAAACCACTCTACATGAGTGGTGGTCATCTCCCTGTCAAGTAGACAGTAATAAAAAGAGTATTATGCCACGGCCTTTTCCCGATATTCTATCGGGGAAAGGCCGTGAAGTTTTTCTTGGAACCTTTCTGTAT